>NZ_DATKFQ010000045.1:0-115833 GCF_035511235.1 Dokdonella sp. | reverse complement strand
CCACCTCGGCAGTCTGCTGGCGCGGACGAACCCCGCTGGAAGTCTGGTCGAGGGCGCGCCGGTCTGGGAGCCGTGGGGCGCGCCGACGGGCATCGGCAGCAGCGGGCGCGGATTGCGCTATGCGGGCCATTACACGGATTTCGCGACCGGTCTGAGCTACATGCAGCAGCGCTACTACGATCCGTATGCAGGGAGATTCCTGGCGGTCGATCCGGTCGCGGCTAGTCCGGGGAGCTTCAATCGGTATTGGTATGCCAACAACAATCCTTACAAATATACGGATCCGGATGGACGCTTGGCATCATTGAAAGATCACCCGTCCTTGCGCGATTCAGTTACGACTATCATCATTAAAGTGGACGGGAATGACCCTAATGAAAAGGATTCGAGCTCCGGCTCTAATAGTGTTGAACTGATTAATCAAAATTCCAGAATTGGAAAAGAAGGTGGGTCTGACGATTTTAGTTCGGGTTCCTCGACTGAAAATGTTATGGTCGCTGGAAAGAAATACAAGGCTCCGCCAAATCCGAATAAGAAACCGCCGCCTCCACATCGCGTTCCAAGTGGAGATAGGGAACGGAATGTCAAGCATCCGAAGGGAGAGGAGCATTCGATAAAGCCAAAAGGTGGTTTGCGGTTCCGCACTCCACTGCTTGTTTGTCCTCTTTGCGAAATAATGCTACATCAGCAGGAATTAATTAGAGAAATGGAGGAGGGGTTGCCCAAAGACGCATGACTACATTCGATCATTTGTATAAATTGAGTTCAAAAGGGCACCACAGAGAAGTGCTGGATATCCTTATTTCTCCAAGTGGAAGGGTGCGCCGGCCGTATTCTTTGGATCTCAATCATGCTTGGTATGTGGCAGGAGACGAGCTCTATAGTCTTGGTGATATAAAAAGAGCGATGATGGCTTTCAAAAAAGCCTTGGCTCATTCAAGGGGTGATGTAGCAGCCATGATGGCTATAGCTAACTGTTATTCCGATCTTGGCAATCCAAGAATGGCAGCATTCTATTTGCTGAAGGGCTTGTCTGTAGATAATAAAAATAGCGATCTCAAGTACAATCTAGGGAATGCTTATTTTGATCTTGGAGAGTACGAAAAAGCTATCGCTGAATACAGTCAAGTCGAAGGCGGCAGAGCCGCCAGGTTGGCGCGCAAAAATGCAAAGAGGGCCGTCCAAAAAATGAAAGATCGAGGGGTGTGATGTGGTCCGTCGAGTGAGATTTGTTCATGATATTTCGCCATATTATTAATCAGGGAAGTTCATCTGGGTGGGATGTATCAAAGTATTTAAAGTGCCGAGATGTTTCTTTGAGGAATTTGCCGCCGGATCTCCGCAGCATGGTTTCGGACGAACGGCGCGTAAGCGCATCGAACAGGCATTCGGCTGGGTCAAGACGATCGGCGATCTGCGCAAGCTGCCGGTGGTTGGTCTGGCAACGGTGCGGGCCTGGGCGACGTGGAACTTCGCGGCATACAACCTGATCCGGATCGGCGGAATTGGAGGATGGTGGAATCCGTCGCCGACCTGAGCGTCCGGCGATAGCCGACGACGGCCCCGAGCAATCGATCGAAGCCGGCTATCACGCAAGGGGCGGATCGGCGAATCTCAACAGCCTGCTAGGCGCTAGACGCCTGGCGCGCAGCATGACCTACGACGCGCGCGACCGGCTGCTGACGACGACCTACGGCTACAATGGCCGCGTGGTGACCTACGGCTACGACGTGCTGGACAACCTGCGCACGACGAGCGAGACGCTGAGCGGCCGCAATCACCGCCACGAGTACGGGACGGACGGCCGTTCTCCTAAAAATATATACAAAGGATGGTTGAGTGATGAATAAATATTTGCTCCTGAGTATATCGCTACTCGCGTGTATGCCAGCGCATGCCAAGGACTATTCGACATATCCGTGCAATGTTTTCGCCTCTCGCTTTTGCTTTCGTACAGCAATGGATGTGGGCATGGAAATGTCAGTTCCCGCCGATTACACCATTTACAAATTGATCCACCAAGAAGAGACTTTTGCGACATTCTATGTGGGAAATCATCCAGAGGAAATGACCGAGAGAGGAGAGCTAAAGAAGTTCAAAAGTGGGTCTTTGGCAGCCTCTTTCTCTAGGACTAAACAAGGGCGCGGAGAGCTAATTTGGGAATTCGATTTCCTATTCAATGGCAAAGATGATATGCCTTTTGCTCACTTGAAAATTGCTTCCACTCCGGCGCATGAAGAGGCATTATTCTCACTCTTATCAAGTATTAGGCCGTGCACTCCTCTGAATGAGGGAGGGCAATTGTGTGAGATAAATAAGGAATGGTCGATGTATATGATTGATTTTGTGCAGAATTCGCTTGGTAGACGCTAGGTGTGCTCAACCCAAAAGTCAGTCGCGTTCTCCATAAATCATAGATCGACGAGGCATCTAGTTCAGGGTTTAGCAGCCGGGATGTGCTCATGCGTGTCGGTCAGGATCGCGTGCCAAGGGAACATCCGATACGCAACTTGCTGCTGACAGAGGGTTTTGAGGGGAAATAGACGCACTGCTGGGTTCGCATTATCGAGGGCGCCAAGGGGCGTCTGTCTAGCTGAGGCGCCGCTGCTTGCCTGCGTTGCAGCCTTAGGCGTAACGCTGGCCCCCTCCCTAGTTGTGCGCGGAGCACGCAACCTGCGTTTAGGCTTCCGCTTCGACAACGCTCTACAACGGCTACAACCGCTTGGCTTCTGATAACTAGCCCGACAGACTAAGTGCCTACTTAGGCGTTGCCGCTGCCATCCTGATCGCCTGGCTGCGCCGTTCCATCTCCTGGCGCAGGTCGCGGCGCAGCTGTGCGGCTTCGAAGCGCTGGCGCTCTTCTGCATCGCGCGGCACCAGGGCCGGCACCTCGACCGGCACGCCGGCATCGTCGACGGCGACCATCGTGAAATAGCAGCTGTTGGCATGACGCACCAGCTGCTTGCGGATGTCCTCGGCGACGACCTTGATGCCGATTTCCATCGAGGTGCGGCCGGTGAAGTTGACCGCGGCGTAGAACGTCACCAGCTCGCCGACGTGGATCGGCTGGCGGAAGATCACCTGGTCGACCGAGAGCGTGACGACGTAGCGGCCGGCATAGCGGCTGGCGCAGGCGTAGGCGACCTGGTCGAGATACTTGAGGATCGTGCCGCCGTGGACGTTGCCGGTGAAGTTGGCCATGTCCGGCGTCATCAGGATCGTCATCGACAGGCGGTGCGGAAGATCGTCCATCGGCGGCTCGGTCGGGGCGGTGCGGCGATTGTAGACGCAGCCCCCCGGACCGCGATCGCATGACATGACGCAGCGCCAACGCGCACGAATGCATGCGAGTGTTTTCGCTGCGTGAACAGTCTTATGCGTGGCCCCGCCTAGGCGCGCCGCACCGGCGCGCCTAGGCTGCACGACATCGCCGCTCCGCACGTCAGCGGGCGGGCCCGGTCACTTCCCCGCTACGGAGACGGCTTCATGAGCAAGGTTCTGGTGCTGTACTACTCGGCCTACGGCCATATCGAACAGATGGCCGAGGCGGTTGCCGCCGGCGCGCGCGAGACCGGCGCCACGGTCGACATCAAGCGCGTGCCGGAACTGGTGCCCGAGGACGTCGCGCGCGCATCGCATTACAAGCTCGACCAGCGCGCGCCGATCGCGAAGATCGAGGACCTGGCCGAGTACGACGCGATCATCGTCGGTGTCGGCACGCGCTTCGGCCGCATGGCCTCGCAGATGGCGAATTTCCTCGACCAGGCCGGCGGCCTGTGGGCGCGCGGCGCGCTCAACGGCAAGGTCGGCGGCGCGTTCACGTCGACCGCGACCCAGCACGGCGGCCAGGAAGTCACGCTGTTCTCGATCCTGACCAATCTGATGCATTTCGGTCTGATCACGGTCGGTCTGCCGTACAGCTACCAGGCGCAGATGACGCTGACCGAGGTCGCCGGCGGCTCGCCGTACGGCGCGACCACGATCGCCGGCGGCGACGGTTCGCGCCAGCCCAGTCCGATCGAACTGGATGGCGCACGCTTCCAGGGCCGTCACATCGCCGAGATCGCCAACAAGCTGTTCGGCTGAGCGGCTCCGGCGACAGGCCGGCCCGGGCTTCCTCGGGCGGCGCCGCGCGGCGGCACCGTCAATCCTTCATGCGCCGGAACACGAACCACGGCAGGCTGCGCACGATCAGTGCGACCAGCGCCCACCAGCCGGGCCGATAGTACGTGCCGTTGCGGCGTGCGAGTCCGGCCACGACGTCGCGTGCGATCGCGTCCGGCTCGGCCGCCGGCAGCGGCAGGCGCAGGCCATGCGTGAGATTGCTGCGCAGGAAGCCGAGCTGATACAGCTGTACGCGCAGCGCGCCGTCGGCGTGACGATGGCGCAGGCTCTGCGCGAATGAGACCAGACCCCGCTTGGCGGCGGCGTAGACGATGTTGCGGCCGCGGCCGCGCTCGGCGGCGACGCTGCCGAACAGTACGAGCGTGCCGTGGCGTTCGAGCAGCGCCGGCAGCAATGCATGGGCGATCGCCAGCGGCGCGTGCAGATTGATTGCGAGCAGCTGGCCGATCGCGGCGCTGTCGAGCGTGCCGTCGTCGTCGTGGCGCGACCAGCCGGCCGGAATCAGCACGCTGCCCAGTGGCGGCAGTCCGTCGAGCGCGGCGCCGATCGCGGCGCCCGGATCGGCACTGCGCGCCAGGTCCAGCGCAAGGCTGCGCGCCGGCACGCCGTGGCGCAGCTGCAGGTCGGCCGCCAGCGCGTCGACGTCGCGGCGATCGGAGGCCACCAGCAGCACGGCATGGCCGCGCCGCGCGAGCTCGGTCGCGAGCGCGCGGCCGAGGCCGCTGGACGCGCCGACGACGACGGCCGTGTCCGCGGCTGCGGTCGCGAGCGGGTTGGCGGTGCTCATAGGCCGATTCTCCGCGTCAGTTCCGAGCGCACGTGACCGTCGGGATCCCAGCGCCGCAGCCGTTCGCGCGTGGCTTCGAAGCCGGGCAGGGCGCGGCGCACGGCGGCGGCGTCGAGCGTGGAATCCTTGATCAGGTTGGGCCGGCCGCCGTGAGCGAGCGCGAGCTCGGTCAGCGCGTCGAGGAACGCGCGCTGCGCGGCGTCGGCCGGTGCCGGCAGGTGCAGCGCGAGGGCGATGCCGTGGCCGTCGAACGAGAGACCGTCGGGCTCGCCGGCGAACAGCTTGCTCGAGATCAGGCTGATCCGCGGCCGCATCCGCGCGACGGTCTCCTCGAGGCCGGCCGCGAACGCGGCGAAGCGCGTATGCGGCACCAGCCACTGCGCCTCGACGAAGCCGGCGCTGCCGAAGCCGGCGAAGTACGGCCTGGCGGCGTTGAGCGGAAACAGCGTGTCGGCCAGCGTCACCGCGCTCTGGCCGGGACGGCACCAGCGGCGGCGGATCATGCCGTTGGCCAGCGCGATGCCGAGCCGGTTCCAGGTCGGGATCCGCGACGGCGCGATCGCGATCGGCAGATCGGGCAGCCGGCTCGGCGGTGCCGCTGTGGCGTCGCCGGTGTCCAGACCGATGCGGATCACGCCGCGGCCGAACGCACCGGGACGGCCGTCGTGCCAGCCGTACAGCAGCGGCACGTTGAGCGCGTCGCGCAGCACTTGGGCGGCTTCGGCGAGCGACTCGACCGGGATGCGCCGCACCACCAGGGTCGCCGGCGCGCGCGCCAGCCGCAGCGTCGCCGAGACGATCGTGCCGGTCAGGCCGAAGCCGGCGCAGGTGTCGGCGAACAGGTCGCCGCCGTGGTCGGGGGAGACGGTGACGCCGCCGCCGTCGCGCCACAGCTCCAGCGCGGCGACCTGGGCGCGAAACGTGCCGTCGCGCGCCGGGTTCTTGCCGTGCACGTCGGCGGCGATGCAGCCGCCGATCGTCGCGGCCGGATGGCCGGGCGCGACCGGCAGATACCAGCCGTGCGCGAGCGCGAAGCGCTCGACGTCGCCGATGCGCGCGCCGGCCTCCACGCGCAGCAGGCCGCGCTCGCCGTCGAACGCGAGCAGGCGGTCGAACGCGGCCATGTCCTGGGTGATCGCATCGACGCCGAAACTGGCGGCCACGTACGACACGCCCGAGCCGCGCGCGATGCGCGGCGCGTCGGCCGGCAACGCGTCGAGCAGCCGGTAGCGGTCCGGGCGCTGCACGCGGCAGCGCATCGAGAACTGACGGTCGAACGAGGTCAGGGCCTGTTCGCCGACCGCGAAACCGCGGCTTTCCTTCATGAAGTCTCCTTGCTGCTGTCGGCCTCGAACAGACGCTCGAGGTCCTCGCGGGCTTCGCGTGCGGTCTGCATCACGGCCGCTTCGTCGTCGTAGACCAGGTGCTGGGCGCGCAGCAGGTTCTCGTCGTGCTCGCGGAACAGCGCGATGCGCCGCTCGGCCTGCTCCGCGGGCATGCCGAGCGAGGCGAGCACGTCGCGCGACAGCACCAGGCTGGAATGGAAGGTCTCGCGCACCACCTCGACGCCGAGGTCCATCAGGCGGAACACGTGCTGGCGGTTGCGCGCACGCGCGAACACGCGCACGTGCGGATACATGCGCTTGACCAGGCGCGCGGTGCGGATGTTGGCCTCCGGGTCGTCGGTGGTGACGACGAAGATCTCGGCCTTGTCGATCTGCACCGCACGCAGCAGATCGGCGCGGGTCGGGTCGCCGTAGAAGATCGGCGATCCGAACCGCCGCGAGAACTCGACCTGCTCGATCGAGTGCTCGATCGCCGTGAACGGAATCTGGTTGGCACGCAGCACGCGCGCGACGATCTGGCCGACGCGGCCGAAGCCGGCGATCACGACGCGCGGCTGCGGCACGTCGAGCGGCTCGAACGCCGGCTGTCGCGGCGCGTCCTCGCCGTCGATCCAGCGCCCGCGCGCCGACACCAGCAGCGGCGTCAAGGCCATCGACAGCGTGACCACGACGATCAGCAGATCGCGCTGGGCCGCCGTGATCAGGCCGTTGGCGGCCTCCAGCGTGAAAACCACGAACGCGAACTCGCCGCCCTGGCACAGCACCGCAGCGAGCGCGGCGGCCTGGGTATTGCCGAGCCCGCCCGGCCAGCGCGCCAGGCCGAACAGCAGCGCCGCCTTGACGACGATCAGGATCGCCAGCAGCGCGAACACGGTACCCGGCTGGCCGGTCACGACCTGCAGGTCGGCCGACATGCCGACGCTGATGAAGAACAGGCCGAGCAGCAGGCCCTTGAACGGATCGATCTGCGCTTCGATCTCGTGGCGGTACTCCGAGTCGGCCAGCAGCACGCCGGCCAGGAACGCGCCGAGCGACATCGACATGCCGGCCGCGTCCATGATCCAGGCGGTCCCCATCACGACCAGCAGCGCGCTGGCCGTGAACACCTCGGGGATGCGCGTAGCCGCAGTCGCGCGGAACAGCGGCCGCAGCAGATAGCGGCCGCCGACGACGACGGCGCCGATCACCAGCACGATGCGCGCGACGTCGAGGACGTCATCGACCAGGCCGCTGCCGGGCGCGATCTTCTTGGCCGCCAGCACCGGGATCAGGGCCAGGATCGGGATCGCCGCGACGTCCTGGAACAGCAGCATCGAGAAGCCGAGGCGGCCGTGCTCGCTGTTGAGCTCCTTGCGCTCGGCCAGGACCTGCAACGCGATCGCGGTGGACGAGAGCGCGAGACCGAGGCCGACGATCAGCGCCGGCTTCCAGCGCAGGCCGAAGGCCACCGCGATCGCGCCGAGCGCGAGGGCGGTCAGCAGCAGCTGCAGGCTGCCCATGCCGAACACCTGGCGGCGCATCACCCACAGCCGCTGCGGCGAGAGCTCCAGACCGATCACGAACAGCATCAGCACGATGCCGAGCTCGGAAATCTCCGCGATCGTGTCGTTCTCGCCGAGCAGACCCAGACCGTCCGGCCCGACCAGCACGCCGGCGGCCAGATAGCCGACGACCGCGCCGAGCCGCCAGCGCCGTGCCAGCGGCACGGCGATCACCGCGACCAGCAGCAGGACGACGGCGTATTGCAGGAACGGATGGGACGGCACGCGGGCTCCAGCGGTGGCTCCGGCTCCTGACGCCACCGGTGCTCGGAACGGCGCGGGCGCTCGACTTCAAGGGGCGTCGGAACGGGCGTGTCCAGCCGCCTGTCCGATCGAGCGGCACGGGCGCAGCCTGTGCCTCCCTCGCGACCGCGGTCGGCGATCGGCGCCCGTCCCTGGGATCCGCAGCACGGGCTGCTGTGTCGCAGGCCACGAAATCGGCCGCCGCGCGCATCGGGCCGCGATTATTGCATGGGGGTCGGTTGGCTTCCGGACAGAATCCTGAACGATCGTGACATTTCTCAGGCGCTGAGACGCGGCCGACTCAGGCTGGACGCCCACGCTGGAGGGCTCCCGTCATGCTGCTTGCACCGTTGTCGCTACCGCCGGCCGTCGTGCCGGTCCGTTCCAGGTCGGCCATTGCGGCCATCGCTTCGCCCCGGCGTCGCGCGCCTTCGCGCACGATCAGGCCGCCGCTGCCGGAGGCGCCGCCGGCCGGCACCGAGGCCGGCCGGAGGCGCCGCCTGCTGCTATGGGCGCTGGCCGGTCTCCTGATCGTGATGCTGGTGCCGGCCGCCCGGCCCGGGCCGCTGCTCGGCTGGTCGCTGCCGTTCTGGCTGGTGCTGGCGCCGGCGATCAACCTGGCCTGGCTGGCCCGGCGCCGCTGGCTGGCGGCACTCGGTACGGGGTTTCGCGCGGTGCGCCTGCGCCGGCCGGCGGCGCGCCGCATCGCGCGGCGCGGATCCGCGCAGCCGCCCGGTCAGCGCTCGGCGACGCGCAGCAGGCGCGCGCGCTCGGCGGCGTCCAGTCCGGACAGGTCGAGCAATTCGTAGCGGCGGTCGACGATGCGCTGCACGCCCGGCGCCTGCGCCAGGTCCGCCGCTGCACTGGCGAGGGCGGCCGGCACGCTGGGTGGTTCGCGGTCGATGTCAGGGCGCGGCACGATCAGGTAGTCGATGCCGTGCGTCGCGATAAACCGCCGCAAATCGTCGCCGCTGCGGGTGTGGTCTGGGCGTGAGTAACTGATCGTCTCGACGTCCTCGAACCGGGCCGGCAGCCAGTTCTTCGCATTCGCCTCGACCGCGCCGGTGACGCGTGGCACGCCGTCCGCCTCTCGCAGATGGCGGCCGATCCGGGTCAGGCCAGCCCATTCGAGCTCGTCGGCGCGGCGGCGGCGCATGTCGCGCCAGCGGGTGTCGAATTTCAGATCGAGTGCGCGCGTGCCGGGCGTCCAGGCGCCGCTGACGAAGCTGTAGCCGGCCTGGAACAACGCGAAGGCCGGCAGGCAGGCGAGCGCCACCGCGAACGCGCGCGGCATGGTTGCAAGTCGGCCGAACGCGGCGCCGCCGGCGAGGATGATCGCCGGCAGCAGGGCGTAGAGGAAGTAATTGCCGTCGCCGCCGCGCACCAGGTAGCGGTTGCCTGTCGCGAGGACCAGGCCGATCGCGATCAGCGCGAGCAGGGGCCAGGGACGCTGCGTCACCGCCGCCACGCGGCGCCGGCCGAGCGCCGCCGCGGCCAGCGCCAGCAGGGCCAGCCAGAGCCAGACGTTGCCGGTCCACGACACCACGATATGCGGCAGGCGCTGCGGCCGCAGCAGCCAATCCAGCACCAATGGCGGTATCTCGCGCCAGTCCTGGACCTGGGTCCAGCTCAGCGTGCCGGCCGGCTCGCGCACCTCGAAGCCGAGGGCCAGCCAGAGCTTGAACAGCGGGTCGGGACCGATCGTCGGCAGGCCGGTCAGCCACCAGGTGCGTGCCAGCACGAATGCGGCGGCGGTAAGCGCAAGAGCGAGGATCGCGCTGGCCAACCGGGCATCGACGCCCCGTTCGGGTGCGAGGCGCGGTACCGGCTGGCGTGGCCGCAGCGCCGCCGCCAGCGTCACCAGCACCAATACGCCGGCAAACGGAATCGCGGCGATCTTGGCCGAGCAGGCCAGGGCCACGGTCGCGGCCATCAGTGCCAGCGCCGGCCAGCGCCGCGTGCGCAGCCAGTCGATGCCGAACAGCGCGGCCAGCAGCACCAGCAGCGTGGCGAACACGTCCGGCTTGGCTTCGAAAGAGAAATTGGCCAGCGCCGGCAGCGTCGCGATAACCGCCAGCAGCGGTGGTTGCGCGCGCTCGGGCACCGCGGCGGCGCGCATCAGCAGCCGGCAGGTCAGCAGCAGCAACACCAGCAGCAGGACGCCCATTCCGCCGACCACGCTGCTCGATCCCAGGCCGCTCAATGGCAGCAGGAACGCTTCGTAGATCTTCGGGAAGTAGTACACCGGCGAAACCAGGCCGAGCGGCTCGAAAAGCGAGTCGCCGGGCGCCAGCACGAATTCCCCGCGCAGGCCGTACCAGAGCGAGTCGTAGCCGATCGCGTAGCGGCTGCGGACAAACAGCGATATCAGCCAGGCCAGCAACACGGCCCCCCAGAAGCGGCCCGCGGCAGGCTGGTCGCGCAGACGCTGCCACAGGTAGACCGACAGCGGACGCTGGCCGCCGTACAGGGCCGGGATCGCCAGCAGCAGCGTCAGCCAGCGCAGTGCATTGATCGAGCCCAGGTTCAGCGCCGAGACGGTCCAGGCGGCGACGCTCCAGAGCGCGAAGCCGGCGAGGAAGGCCAGCAGATAGTCGGCCGATTCGGTGGCCGCGGGAAGCCGCAGCAGCCGGCGCAGCGCCATGCCCAGGCCGATGACGATCTCGAACTGGATCAGGTCCAGCGCCAGCGGGATGTCGCTGCCATGCCGGCGCAGGACGAGCAGCGTCGGCAGCGCGACCAGTGTCAGCAGTGCCCAGCGCCGGTTGACGAGGAAGCCGGCGACGATCGACGCAGCGAGCCCGCCCGCCTCGAGTGCGCCCTGCCAGGACGAGGGGTGGCTGATGTGCCAGAGGAACGGGCCACCGCCCCAGGTCAGCTGCCAGCCGGTGATGCCGATGAAGGCTGCGGTGGCGGCGATCGCCAGCACGGTCAGCAGCAGGGAGACACGGGACTGCGCGGCGTCGGTCGTCAGCATCGATGCATCCTGCGTCTCGTGCGCATTCGGGAGAGCCGTGAAGTCTAGAGCACGCGTCAAGGCATGCAATCGACTGGCCGGCTGCATCGCGCCGCCAGGGCCGTGTCATCGGGACGACGCGCCCAGCATTCGGCCGCGCCGCTGGCGCCGGCGCCGCTTCGGCGCGGCGTCGTTCGGCACCACCGTGAGCCCGTCTAAAGACCGCCTGCCGGCGGCCACTACGGCGTCAGGCGCGCACGCCGAGCCGCTTGCGCTCCATGCGGCGCAGGAACTCGCTCATGATGCGCCGGTACAGATCGTCGCCGAGATAGGCGTCCTCGACGCCGGCGTCGATCGACGGATTGTCGTTGACCTCGATCAGCGCGAGCCGGTCGCCGGCCTTCTTGATGTCCACGCCGTAGAGCCCGTCGCCGATCGGCGCGGTGGCCTTGAGCGCGAGCTTGACGACGTCGGCCGGCGCCTCGCGGATCGGCAGGGTCTGGAAGCCGCCGGACTTGGCAGTGCCCTTGGCGGCGTGGTTGTAGATCTGCCAGTGGCCGCGCGACATGAAGTACTTGCAGGCGTACAGCGGCTCGCGGTTGAGCACGCCGATGCGCCAGTCGAACTCGGTGAACATGAATTCCTGCGCGAGCACCAGCGCGGTGTGCTGGAACAGCGACTCGGCCGCCTCGCGCAGGCCGCCCGGCGTCTCGACCTTGACGATGCCGCGCGAGAACGAGCCGTCCGGAATCTTCAGCACCAGCGGAAACTCCATGCGCGTGGCCAGCTCGTCCAGGCGCTTGGACTCGTCGCGGTAGAGGATCTCGGTGCGCGGGATCGGCAGCTTGCGCGACAGCATCAGGTCGTGCAGGTAGATCTTGTTGGTGCACTTGAGGATCGAGCCCGGATCGTCGATGACGACCATGTCCTCCTTCTCCGCCTTGTTCGCGAAGCGGTAGGTGTGGTTGTCGAGCGCGGTGGTCTCGCGGATGAACAGGCCGTCGTATTCGGCCAGGCGCTGGTAGTCGTTGCGGCCGATCGTGTCGACCTCGATGCCGAGCTCGCTGCCGGCCTCGATGAAATGCTTGAGCGCGCGCTTGTTCGACGGCGGCATCGCCTCGGCCGGATCGACCAGCATCGCCAGGTCGAAGCGGAACTTGCGCCGCGCGCGCGGCTTGCGCCAGAGCTTGCGCGAGAACTTGTCGAGCGACTGCGCGAAGGCGTCTTCCTGCTCGTCGGACAGGGTGTGCAGGCCGGTCGGCTTGATCGCGCTGATCTGCCAGACCCGCTCGCGCTCGAACTCGATGCGCAGAATCGGGCACGGAAACGTCTCGAACAGCTGGCGCGCGAGGTCCTCCAGTGCCGGATACGAGGTCTCGCCGAAATAGACCAGGATGCCGAAATCGGTGGTGTCGCGGCCGCCGGCCGGCAGGAACTTGCCGAGCTTGGCGTTCAAGTCCTCGATGTCCAGGCCGTACAGCGAGCGCCGGCGCAGATCGTTGATCGTGCGCACCGACGGGATCACCTTGTGGCCGCGCGCCTCGGCCAGCAGCGAGACGTAGTAGCCGGTGCCCAGATACTTGTAGCTGCGGCACAGGTTGATGACCTGGGTGCGCTCGTCCTCGTCGCTGAGCGGCTGCTTGAGGTAGTCCTGCGCGGAGACCACGTTGTCGGACGGGTAGTACGAGCCCCAGTCGGAGGCTTTTTCGACGACGATCAGAAGCCGGCTCATGCGTGGGAAGGCCTTGTGGCCGGTCGCTCGGGCGGCTGCGCGGACAGGGGGAAGACGACGGGTTTCGGAGCGGCGGCGAAGTCTGACACAAGCCGGCAGCGCGCGGGAGCCGTAGGGCGAGGCCTCGTTCAGTCGGCAGGCGGCAGCCGTCGCGAACCGGTTGCGTCGGCACGACGCTGCGCCTAGTCTGCGCGCGGTCTTCGCAGCTGTTCCGCCGATGCCCCTCGTGTCCTTGCGTGTCCGCCGTGCCGTCAACGGCGATCTGCCGGCCCTGATCGACCTGGAGAACGCCAGCTTCGCCAGCGACCGGATCAGCCCGCGCCAGTGGCGCTGGCATCTGGAGAGCGACAGCGCGCGCGTGCTGGTCGCGCTGCACGAGCGGCGCCTGCTCGGCGCCTGTGTCGTGTTCTTCCGCAAGGGCAGCGATCTGGCGCGCCTGTACTCGATGGCGGTGGCCGAGCACGCTCGCGGACGTCGCGTCGGCGAACAGCTGCTCGAGGCGGCCGAGCAGGCGGCCTTGCGCAGCGGCTGCCGCCGGCTGCGGCTGGAGGTGCGTGCCGGCAACCTGGCCGCGCAGCGGCTCTACGAGCGCAACGGCTACCGCCGGCTGGCCGCGCTGCCGGGCTACTACGAGGACGGCGAGGACGGCTGGCGCTACGAGAAGGCGCTGTCGCGCACGCCGACCGCCTGAGCGGCGCGGCGCATCACCAGCCGGCCTGACCGAGGCGCATGCGTGTGGTCTCGTCGGCGGGCCGCGCGATCAGGCCGCCGGCCGGCGCCAGCGTCACCAGGAAGCGGCCGCCGTCGACCATCGGCAGGTAGGCGGCGCTGCCGAAGTCGGCGTCGAGCCACGGCAGCCACGCCGGATGGCGCTGCTTGAGCCCCCACAGATCGAGCGGATTGTCGCCGCCGAGATCGATCAGCGACGGCGGCTGCAGGCGCGCCTGCGCGGCGTCGCGGTAGCGGCCGCTCAGGCGGTCCAGCCGGTACAGCGGCGGTGCGCCGAGCATGACCGCGGTACCCTGCCACTTGATCACGCGTGCGTCGAGCTGCCACTGGTCGCCGGCGAGCTCGGCCGTGCGTGCGCTGCCGTCGGGCAGCTCCAGGCGCACGCTGTAGCGCTGGGTGCCGAGCGCTCGCGTGACCACGTGCGCGACCACCGCCTCCTCGCTCAGGCGGTGATAGCCGAGCAGCGCCAGGCCGGCCACGCCGACGACCGCACCGAGGCCGGCGAACACCGCGCTCCAGAAGCCGCGCATGCAGGCACCGACGCGCCGGCGCTGGCGCCAGCGCCGACGTGCCGCGACGGCCTGTCCGAGGCCGGCGACGAGGCAACCGGCGGCCAGCACGAACAGCGCGACGATCAGCGGCATCAGCGACATCGGCGCAGCATACCCAGTGCCGGCACGTTTGGCAGCGCCGCCGGGCCGCCGGGCCGATCGGCCCGCCGCTATACTGCGCCGGTCCTCCCGCTCGCAAGGTCCGTTCCATGCGCAAGTCGCGCCTGCTCGTCCCGGTCTGGTTGGCGATCGTGCTGCTGGGTCTCGTCGCCTGCGGCAACAAGGGCGATCTGGTCCGTCCCGGTCAGACGCCGGCCGCGGCGACGCCGTGAACGCGGTGGCCGCCGCGCCGGCCGCGAGCGCCGTGCCGCGGTCGCTGGCGTTCACGAAGATGCACGGGATCGGCAACGATTTCGTCGTCGTCGACTGCCGCGCCACGCCGCTGCCGCTCGATGCGGCCGGCATCGCCCGGCTCGGCGATCGCCATCGCGGCGTCGGTTTCGACCAGCTGCTGACGATCGAGCCGGCCCGCGATCCGGACTGCGCGTTCGCGTACGGCATCTGGAACGGCGATGGCAGTCCGGCCTTGCAATGCGGCAACGGCGTGCGCTGCGTGGCCGCCTGGCTGCATCGCGCAGGTGCGCTGCCGCCGGGGCCGCTGCGCCTGCAGGGGCCGGCCGGCCCGGTCGCGGTCGAGCGGCTCGGCGACGGTCGCATCCGCGTCGACATGGGCGAGCCGCGCTTCGCGCCGGCGGCGATCCCGCTGGCGATGGCGGCCGAGTCCGATGTCTACGCGCTGAACCTCGACGGCACGCGCGTCGAGTTCGGCGCGGTGTCGATCGGCAATCCGCACGCGGTGATCGAGGTGGCCGACGCCGCCGCGGCGGCGGTCGCGACGATCGGCCCGCGTCTGGCGCGCGATGTGGCGTTCCCGCGCGATTGCAACGTCGGTTTCGCCGAGGTGCGCGGCCGCGACGCGATCGCGCTGCGCGTCTGGGAGCGCGGCGCCGGCGAGACGCTGGCCTGCGGCTCGGGCGCCTGCGCGGCCGTCGCCGTGCTGCACCGGCGCGGCCGCGTCGGCGCGGCCGTGCGCGTGTCGCTGCCGGGCGGCGACCTGGACATCGACTGGTCCGGCCCCGGCGCGACGCTGTGGATGACCGGGCCGGCCGCGTTCGTGTTCGACGGCGCGCTGGCGCTCTGATCGCCGCGGTGCGCGAGCCGGCCGACGTCGGGACACTCGCGATCGCGCTGCATCGCGGCCGCCCGCTTCGGTTACCCTGCCGCAAACGACGAGGAACACGCCATGTCTGAACTCAGCGTCAAGGACGGTCTGGCCGCGATGGAGGTCGCCAGCTATCTGCGCCGCCACCCGGAATTCCTGGCCGAGTTTCCCGACATCGCGCTGGCGCTGCGGCTGCCGCGCGAACACGGCGACGCGGCCTCGCTGGCGAGCTACCAGCTCGAGGTGCTGCGCGAGAAGAACCGCGATCTGAACCGCCGCCTGCACGAGCTGGTCGAGATCGCGCACGACAACGAGCAGCTGACCGTGCGCGTGCACATGCTGACGCTGTCGCTGATGCGCGCGACGACGCCGGCCGAGACCGTCAGCCACGTCGCGGCCAGCCTGACCGAGGACTTCCACTCCGAACACGTGCGTCTGGTGCTGTTCCGCGCCGCCCGCGACCTGCCGTCGGTCGAATGGCTGATCACCGAGCCGGGCGGCGCCGCCGCGATGCCGGCGTTCGCCGAGTTCTTCAAGCGCGCCGAGCCGCTGTGCGGCCGCCTGCAGCAGGACAAGCTCGACGCGCTGTTCGGCGAGCAGGCGCCGCAGATCGCCTCGGCGGCGCTGCTGCCGATCGGCGACGCCGGCCTGCTGGCGATCGGCTCGGCCGATCCGAACCGCTTCCATCCCGGGATGGGCACGATCTTCCTGAAGCTGATCGCCGAAGCGGTCGCCGTGTCGCTGGCACGGTTCCCGAAGACGCCGTGAGATGAGCGCGCCGCTGGCCCGACGCGTCGAGGGCTTCCTCGACTATCTGCGCGTCGAGCGCCGCTACGCGGCCGGCACGATCGACAACTACCGCGACGAGCTGGCCCGGCTGCAGGCGCGCATGGAAGCGGCCGGATCCAGCCGTTGGACCGACTGCGACACCGCGCTGATCCGCAGCCTGGTCGCCGCCGAGCACCGGCGCGGCCGCTCGCCGGGCAGCCTGCGCATCCTGGTGTCGGCCTGCCGCAGCTTTTTCCGCTACCTCGCGCGCGAGGGCGAGGTCGCGGTCAATCCGGCGATCGGCGTGCGCCTGCCGAAGTTCCGCCGCAAGCTGCCGCAGGTGCTCGACGCTGACGAGATGGGCGCGCTGGTGAGCGTGCCGCCCGATTCGCCGGAGGCCGTGCACGATCGCGCGATGCTGGAGCTGCTGTACTCGAGCGGCCTGCGCGTGGCCGAGCTGGTCTCGGTGCGCTGGCGCGACCTCGATTTCGCCGAGGCGCAGCTGACCGTGCTCGGCAAGGGCTCCAAGACGCGCATCGTGCCGGTCGGCCGTCATGCGCTGGAGGCCTTGCGCGCCCTGCATGCGCAGGAGACGCCGGCGCACGAGGCGACGATCTTCCGCGGCCGCGGCGGCCGGCCGCTGTCGACCGATGCCGCGCGCGCCCGCGTGCGCCGCCGCGCCAAGGAGCAGGGCATCTGGAAGCGCGTCTATCCGCATCTGCTGCGGCACTCGTGCGCGAGCCATCTGCTCGAATCCTCCGGCGACCTGCGCGCGGTGCAGGAGCTGCTCGGCCATGCTGACATCGGCACGACGCAGATCTACACGCACCTGGACTTCCAGCACCTGGCCAAGGTCTACGACGCGGCGCATCCGCGCGCGCGCCGGCGCGGGGGCGGTTGACGGGTGGGTTGCGGCAGTGCCGGGCGCCCGGCAGCTTTGGATTTCGCCTTCGACTTTGTTGCCTCGAGTCCAGGCATCAGTTGGAAGATCAAGATCGGAAGATCAAGGTCAAGAGCTTCCGCTCGCTCTGCGAGCGGGTGACTTTTTTGCGGACCGCCATCCCTGGCGTCCGCCCTCCGGGCCGTCGCTATCGCGACGTCAAGAATGTTCTCCCGGACATTCTTTCTTGGAAAAAGTCACCAAAACCGCCCGCGCCGACGCGGCTGCGCCGCGCCGGTGCCCTGCGCTTCTCGGTCGCCCAGGCACGCTGCCCCAACTCGCTGCGCTCAGACACGGGGCAGCTCTTCGGCCTGGCCGACCTCCGATGCTCGGCTCGCTTTAGGCGCACCAACAGCCAACAGCAAGAGCTAGCAGCAAGAGCTAGCAGCAAGAGCTAAGCCAGCAACGGCGGAACGGGGGGCGGGGATGCGTATCGCCAGTCAGTCGCGACAGTAGCCCTCGCCGATTGCGATCACCAGGCAGTCGCGCTTGCCGGCGAGCCACTTCATGCCGGTGGCGTCGCCGTCGCCGGCGCGGATCGTCGCCTCGCTTCCGTCGATGCCGTCGCGGTCGAAGCGAATCAGCTGACCATCGGTGCGTCCTTCATAGCGGCGCGCCTGGTCGAGATCGTGGATCGTGATCGTATAGCGGCCGGGGGCGTCGGTCCCCTCGATCCGCAGGAAGGTGCCCTCGGGACCGGTCCACTGGCCGATCCAGGCGTCGGTTGCGGTGGCGTCCGGCGTGGCCGTGGCAGCCGGTGCGGCCGGTACAGGGGTCGGCGGCGTCGACGCAGTGGACGAGGTCGCCGGCGGCGGCGCATCGCAGCCGGTCAGCACGCCGGCCGCGATGCAGGCCGCGAGCGTCACGAGTCGAAGAGGCATGAGGGGCTCCGGGGACTGAACGGACCTGCACGATAGGCCGCGGCGGCTGAACCGGCCGGGGTGGCCGCCGCATGCCGGCGCCGTAGCGCCGCGACTTGGAAAGCGCGGCGCGGCCCCCCACCTCCGCCGTTCCCCTTCGTCCCCGGATCGCAGATGGAATCCTTCCACGCCACCACCATCGTCTCGGTGCGCCGCAACGGCCGCGTCGTCATCGGCGGCGACGGCCAGGTCACGCTCGGCCACACCGTCATGAAGGCCAACGCCCGCAAGATCCGCCGGCTCGGCAAGGGCGACGTGCTGGCCGGCTTCGCCGGCGCCACCGCCGACGCCTTCACGCTGTTCGAGCTGTTCGAGCAGAAGCTCGAGCGTTTCGGCGGCAATCTGACCCGCGCCGCGGTCGAGCTGACCAAGGACTGGCGCACCGATCGCCGCCTGGGCCGCCTGGAGGCGATGCTGGCGGTCGCCGACAAGGACGTGTCGCTGCTGCTGTCGGGCAACGGCGACGTGGTCGAGCCCGAGCACGGCTTGATCGCGATCGGCTCCGGCGGCCCGTACGCGCAGGCCGCGGCGCGCGCCCTGCTCGAGAACACCGACCTGGACGCGCGTGCCGTCGTCGAGCAGGCGTTGAAGATTGCCGGCGACATCTGCATCTACACCAATCACAACGTGACGGTCGAGGAACTGTGATCGGGCCGCTGTACGCGCCGATCGCCGACCGTCCTCTCCCTTCGCTCACCACGCCGAGCCCATGTCCGAACTGACCCCCCGCGAAATCGTCAACGAACTGGACCGCTACATCATCGGTCAGCAGGCGGCCAAGCGCGCCGTCGCGATCGCGCTGCGCAACCGCTGGCGGCGCATGCAGCTCGACGCGCCGCTGCGCGACGAGGTCACGCCGAAGAACATCCTGATGATCGGCCCGACCGGCGTCGGCAAGACCGAGATCGCGCGGCGCCTGGCGAGCCTGGCCAACGCGCCGTTCATCAAGGTCGAGGCGACCAAGTTCACCGAGGTCGGCTACGTCGGCAAGGACGTCGAGCAGATCGTGCGCGACCTGGCCGATGCGGCGTTCAAGATGGCGCGCGAGCAGGCCAAGGCGCGCGTGCGTTCGCAGGCCGAGGACCGCGCCGAGGACCGCGTGCTCGACGCGCTGCTGCCGCGGCGCCAGGGCGTGGGCTTCGCGAACGAGCCGGCACAGGCCGACACGCGCGACGCCGACACGCGCCAGAAGCTGCGCAAGCAGCTGCGCGAAGGTGCGCTCGACGAGCGCGAGATCGAGATCGACGTCGCGCTCAACGTCGGCCTCGAGATCATGGCGCCGCCCGGCATGGAGGAGATGACCAACCAGCTGCGCGGCATGTTCTCGTCGCTGGCCGGCCAGCGCAGCCAGAAGCGCAAGCTGACCGTGCGCGCCGCGCTGCCGCTGCTGGTCGAGGAGGAAGCCGGCAAGCTCGTCAACGACGAGGAGATCAAGACGCAGGCGGTCACCAACTGCGAGCAGAACGGCATCGTCTTCATCGACGAGATCGACAAGGTCGCGCAGCGCGGCGAGTGGAGCGGCGCCGGCGTCTCGCGCGAAGGCGTGCAGCGCGACCTGCTGCCGCTGGTGGAAGGCTCCGCGGTGTCGACCAAGTACGGCATCGTGCGCACCGACCACATCCTGTTCATCGCCTCGGGCGCGTTCTCGCTGGCCAAGCCCTCGGACCTGATTCCCGAACTGCAGGGCCGCTTCCCGATCCGCGTCGAGCTCTCGGCGCTGACCGCCGAGGATTTCAGGCGCATCCTCGGCGAGCCGCATCACGCGCTGACCAAGCAGTACTCCGCGCTGCTGGCGACCGAGGGCGTCAGCGTCGAATTCGCCGACAGCGGCATCGCGCGGCTGGCCGAGACCGCGTTCGCGGTCAACGAGCGCACCGAGAACATCGGCGCGCGGCGCCTGCACACGGTGCTCGAGCGGCTGCTCGACGACATCTCGTTCGAGGCGGCCGACAAGAGCGGCCAGCGCTACGTGATCGACGCCGACTACGTCGATCGCCACCTCGCCGGCCTGGTCGAGGATCAGGACCTGTCGCGCTACATCCTCTGAGGGCGCCTTGCGCCGCCGGGCCGCGGAAATCGCGGCCTGGCGGATGAGGTGGCTCAATGGCCCGCCGACGCGCTACGATGGCGCCGCGCGCGGGCGGCCGGTCCTGCGCGCACCGGGTCCGTAGGACAAGGGGTGAACCGCATGGCCAGATCAGCGCGAAAGCGTGTACGCGAGCGGGATGCCACCCGCAGCGTCCTCCAGCCGGACGCCGCCGCCCGTACGCGGTCCGGCACGGAATCCACGGCGACCACCGGCCAGTCAGGGAATCGCGTCATGTCCGACATCAAGAATCCAGCCGAAGCCGACCGCAACGTCGATCAGATCCGCGACATCCTGTTCGGCGGGCAGATGCGCGACTACGAGCGCCGCTTCGTCGAGCTCGACCAGCGGCTCGCCACCGACCTGGCCCGCCTGCAGGACATGCAGAACGAGCAGCTCAAGCGCCTCGAGCGCCGCCTCGACGAGCAGTTCGAGAAGCTCGCCCAGCAGCTGCGCAAGGAAGTCCAGGACCGCACCAGCGCGGTGGACGACCTCGAGTCGCGCGTCCAGCAGGCCGCGCGGACCGCGCGCAGCGAGATCAACGCCGGCATCGACGCGCTCCAGCACGAGCTCGGCGCCACCGACGAACGGCTGCGCGCCGCGCTGGCCGAACTGGAAGCCGCGCTGGCGCGGCGCGCCGGCGAGCTCGACGCCGCGCTGGTGCGCAGCAGCGGCGACCTGCGCGCCGAAAAGGTCGGCCGCGAGGACCTCGCCGCGCTGATGACCGAGGTCGCGCTGCGGCTCAAGGGCCATTTCGACCTGCCGGTCGCCAAGTAAACCGCGCGCGGCACCGCCGTGAACGATCTGGATCGGCTGCGGCAGATCCTCCTCGAGGAGGATCGGCGTGCGCTGGCGGCGGCCGCGCAGCGCCTGGACGTGGCCGAATCGCGCCAGCACGGTCTTGCCGAGCGCCTGCCGCAGGCGCTCGAGGCGGTCCAGTCCGGCGCGCAGCGCGAGCGTTTCGCGCGCGCGATGGCCGCGCCGGTCGCCTCCGCGCTCGGCAACGCGGTGCGCGGCAACCGCCATCTGATCATCGACGCCCTGTTCCCGATCATCGGCCCGACCATCCGCAAGGCCGTCGGCGAGGCGATGCGCGGCCTGGTCGCCGACATCAACCAGGCGCTGGAGAGCAGCTTCACGCTGCGCGGCCTGGCCTGGCGCGTGGAGGCCTGGCGCAGCGGCGTGCCGTACGCCGAGGTCGTGCTCAAGCACACGCTGGCCTGGCAGGTCGATCATCTGTTCCTGATCGAGCGCGCCTCGGGCCTGGTGCTGCACCGCGCCTCGGCGCCGGAGCTGCCGGCGCTGGACGCCGATGCGATCGCCGGCATGCTGACCGCGATCGCCGACTTCGTCAGCGATTCGGTCGGCCGCGACGGCGGCGACACGCTCGAATCGGCGCGCGTCGGCGAGCACGTGCTGTGGCTGATCCAGGGCCCGCGCGCGAACCTGGCCTGCTTCATCCGCGGCGTGCCGGGCAGCGCGCTGTACGCGCGGCTGCAGGAACGGCTCGAGCGCATCCATGCGGCGATCGATGCCGACGGCGCGTCCGGCGAGCTGGTCGCCTCGGCCAGCGCCGAGGCGCTCGATCTGGCCGCGCTGACGCGCGACGCGGCCACTGCCGAACCGCGCCGCCGTACCGCCTGGTGGCCGCTGCTGCTGGTGATCCTGGCGGCGGTCACCGCGCTGGCCTGGCACCTGCTGCGCGACCGCAGCTGGGAGACGCGGATGGACGCGCTGCGCACCCATCTGGGCGCGCATCCGGGTTTCGTCCTGACCGGGCTGGACGATACGCGGCGGCCTGCCGTCGTCGTGCACGGCCTGCTCGATCCTGACGCCGCGCCGCTCGAGCCGCTGCTCGCCGCGATGCGCGCGGCCGGCGGCGCACCGCAGCTGGCCGTGCAGGGGTATCTGTCGGCCGACGACGCGATCGTGCTGCGCCGCGCGCGGCGGCTGCTGGCGCCGCCCGACTCGGTGCGGCTGACCGTCAGCGGCGGCGTGCTCGGACTCGAGGGCGTGGCGGGGAGCGACTGGCTGGACACGGCCCGCCTGCGCGCGCCGATGATCGCCGGCGTGCGCGAGGTGCGCCTGGAGGTCGCGCCTGCGGCGACTCCGGCCGATGTCGCGCGCGCCGAACTCGAGCAGCTGTCCCGCCAACTGCCTGAAATAAAAGGTGTGTTCGAGCGCGGCGTGGCGGCCGTGCCGGCCTCGGAGGCGTTCGTCGACGACCTCGCCGAGCGTCTGCGCGGCATCGAACAGCGTGCCGCGGTGGCCGGTGTCGAGGTCACCCTGGTCGCGGTCGGCTGCAATGACGCGACCGGCGCCGACCGCACCAACGCGGGCCTGCGCGAAGGGCGCGGCGCCTGGTTGCGCTCGGCGCTGATCGAGCGCGGCGTGCCGGCCGCCCTGATCCGCGTGGCGGGCGATACCGATCCGGATTTCCAGGATCGCCCACTGGAGCGCAGTGCGTACATCCACATGGCGCTATCGTCGCGCCCATGATTCGTGCCACTGCCCGCAAGATCTGCATGCTCGGCGACTTCGGGGTCGGCAAGACCAGCCTGGTCGCCCGCTACGTCCACGGCACGTTTTCCGAGAAGTACCTGACCACGGTCGGCGTCAAGGTCGACACCTGCGAGGTCGCGCGGCCGGACGGCACCGACTGCAAGCTGGTGGTCTGGGACATGGCCGGCCGCAACGGCGTGGACACGCTGGCCGCCAGCTATCTGCGCGGTGCCAGCGGCCTGCTGATGGTCGCCGACGGCACCCGCGCCGCGACGCTGCGCACCGCGCTGGATCTGCTGATGCAGGCGCGCGCCGTGGTGCCCGAGGCGGCCGCCGTGCTGATGCTCAACAAGCTGGACCTGATCGAGCATTGGGAGATCGAGCCCCTGACCGTGGCCGAGCTGCGCAACAGTCTGCCGGTGTTCGAGACCAGCGCGCTCAGCGGCGACGGCGTCGCCCGCGCGTTCGCGACACTGACCGCGGAACTGCCGGCGTGAGTGCGCTGCCGGCGCCGGTGCTGGCCCATCTGCAGCACACGGTGCTGGCGCGCCTGCATCCGACCGTCTTCAGCTACGCGTCCGACGGCCGCTTTCTCGGCTGCAGCGGCGAGCCGGCCGTGTTCGGCGCCGAGGCCGATCCGTCCGCCAGCGCGGACCTGCTGCGCGACCTGTTCATCGGCATGGACGAAGACCAGCCCTGCGAGCTGCCGTTCATCGTGCTGCCGGGCGGACGCAGCACGCATCTGCATCGCCTGCCGGACCGCGATGGCTTTCACATCCTGCTGCTCGATGCCGGCGCCGAGCACGCGCGCCAGCAGGCGCAGCAGCAGATCGCCAACGAGGAAACCCTGGCCGGACAGGAGAAGAGCAAGGCGATCGGCCTGCTCAAGCGGATCCGCTCGGACCTGGAGAGCGAGCGCGGCGAGCTGGAGGAGGCCAATGCGCTGAAGTCGGCCCTGATCTCGACGCTGAGCCACGAGTTCCGCACGCCGCTGACTTCGGTCTTCGGCTATCTGCACCTGCTCGAGCGCGTGATCGGCCGCGATCCCGATGCGGTACCGGCGCTGCGCGCGATCCAGCGCAATGCGACGTACCTGTTCACGCTGGCCGAGAACCTGCTCGAGTACGGCCGCGGCGACAGCGGTGCGGCGTTGCTGCATCCGGACGAGATCGACCTGATCGCGCTGGCGCGCGACGTGGAGGCGATGATCCGGCCGCTGGCCGACGACAAGCGGCTCGAGCTGATATTCGACATCCGCGTCCGCGAGGAGGACCGGCCGGTCTACGACGAATTGCGCGTGCGCCAGATCCTGGTCAACCTGCTGTCGAACGCGGCGCGCTACACCATCGCCGGGCGCATCGCGGTCGGTCTCGCGTTCGCCGACGGACAGCTGACGATCGACGTCGCCGATACCGGGCCGGGCATCCCGCCGGAGTATCGCGAACGGATCTTCGAGCCGTTCAATCGCGGCGGTCCGGGCGGACGCAAGGGCGCCGGGCTCGGCCTCTCGATCGTGCGCCGGCTGGTCCAGCAGATGGGCGGCCGGATCACGCTCGACTCGGCGCCCGGGCAGGGCAGTCGTTTCCGCGTCGAGCTGCCGCAGCAGGTCAGGACGACCGGCGCCGACGCGATCGCCGAGACGCCGGATCGGACTGAATTGTGGACGCGAGCGCGCACGGCGATCGTCGTCGACGACGATCCGGACGTCGCGCATCTGCTCGAATCGCTGCTGCTCGACCTCGGCTTCAAGGTCGAGATCCACGACAACGCCGTCGCCGGCGAGGCTGCCGCCCTGCGCGAACCACCCGACGTGCTGCTGGTGGACGTGCACCTGTCCGGCGCGTCCGGCAATGCGCTGGTGTTCCGGCTGCGCGCGCAGGGCTATCGCGGCGCGATCGTGACGGTATCGGCCAATGCCTCACGCGAGGCCCACGACGCCGCGCTGAAGGCCGGTGCGAGCACGTTCCTGACCAAGCCGATCGAACTGTCGCGCTTCATCCACACGATCCAGCGCGCGCTGCAGCGCGGCAGCTGAGCGGCACCGTCACCTGCGCACGCGCGGCGGGCCGGGCCGGCGTCGGCGATCGAGCGGGACGACACAGTCGGCACGCGCCGGCAGCACCGCCAGCGCGTGCCGGCTGATCCGCTCGTAGTGCATCAGGAAGCGCCGCAGCGCCGGGCCGTCCATCGCCTGCGGCGCGCCGCGCCGATGCAGCGCCTGTTCCTGCTCGGTGCGCCAGCGCGCGACGACCGGCCAGTCCGGCGCCTGCAGCATCACCAGGTAATCGAGCCGCGCGTTCAACCGCGCGTGCTCGCCGGCGAGGCGGTCGTTGACGTAGCGGCGCCAGCGCCCGTCGCGATCCTCGCGGCGTTCCAGCGCATTGACCGGTACCGCCAGTGCATCCGGCGGCTCGGGCGGCACGCCGAGGCACCAGCCCTCGATCACGATCAGCGCCGGCCGGCGCGTCACGCGCCGCCAGCGCGACGGCGGCAGCCGGGTGTCGGTGCCCTTGTCGAAGCGCGGCAGCCGTGCCGGCCGCGCCGCACTCGCGCGCCGCAGCGTGGCCAGTGTCGCCAGCAGCAGCGCGACGTCGTGCGTACCCGGCACGCCGCGCGTGCGCAGCAACGGATGGACCTGGCGGGCGAGACGGCCGCGCTCGCGCCGTCCGAAGTAGACGTCGTCCAGCGAGAGCACCTGCGTCTCGACGCCGCGCGCGCGTGACGCGGCCGCGAGCTGGCCGGCCAGCGTGCTCTTGCCGCTGCCCTGCAGACCGCTCAGTCCGACCACCGTGCTGCCGCGCTGCGGTCGCGGCAGCCGGTCCAGCAGCGCCGCGACGAAGCCCGCATTCCAGGTGTTAGCATCTGCCGCCATGACCGAATCCACACGCCCCTACGACGTCGATCCACTCTATCAGCAGGCGATCGCCGGCTTCGCCGGCCTGCTCGCCCAGGCCGAGCAGGCCGGCGAACCGGAGCCGACCGCGATGACGCTGGCCACCTGCGATGGCGACGGCCGCGTCTCGGCGCGGATCGTCCTGCTCAAGGCGGTCGATGCCGCCGGCTTCCGCTTCTTCACGAACTACGAGAGCGCCAAGGCGCAGCAGCTGGCGGCGCATCCGCAGGCGGCGCTGTGCTTCCACTGGAAGCGCCTGCGCGAGCAGGTGCAGGTGCGCGTCGAAGGCCGCGTGCAGCGGCTGCCGGAGGCCGATTCCGACGCCTACTTCGCGAGCCGTCCGCGCGGCAGTCAGATCGGCGCCTGGGCCTCGCGGCAGTCGCAGACCCTGCCCGATCGCGCGGCGTTCGAGGCGCGCTACGCGGAGGCCGAGGCCCGCTATTCCGGCGCCGAGGTGCCGCGTCCGCCGCACTGGGGCGGCTACGTGCTGGCGCCCGATCGCATCGAATTCTGGTTCGGCGCCGAATACCGACTGCACGACCGCGATCTGTACGAGCGCAGCGGCGACGGACAGTGGTCGCGGCGCAATCTCTATCCGTGATGGCCGGTCCGCGGCGCATCGTCTGCCTGACCGAGGAGCCGACCGAAGTCCTCTACGCGATCGGCGAGCAGGACCGCATCGTCGGCATCTCCGGCTTCACCGTGCGGCCACCGGCGGCGCGGCGCGAGAAGCCGAAGGTTTCGGCGTTCACCAGCGCGAAGATCGACGCGATCCTCGCGCTGGAGCCCGATCTGGCGATCGGCTTCTCGGACATCCAGGCCGACATCGCACAGGCGCTGATCCGCGCCGGGGTCGAGGTCTGGATCAGCAATCACCGCAGCGTCGAGGGCATCGTCGACTACATCCGCCGGTTCGGCGGGCTGGTCGGCGCGGCGGCCGCGGCCGAGGCGCTGGCCGCGCGCGCCGAAGCGCATCTGGACGCGGTGCGCCGGGCCGGCGAGCGGCTGCCGTACCGGCCGCGCGTCTACTTCGAGGAATGGGACGATCCGCCGATCACCGGCATCCGCTGGGTCGCCGAGCTGATCCGCATCGCCGGCGGCGAGGACGTGTTTCCCGAGCGCGCCGCCAAGCCGCTGGCACGCGACCGCATCCTCGCCGATCCGGGCGAGGTGATCGCACGTGCGCCGGAGCTGATCGTCGGCTCGTGGTGCGGCAAGCGCTTCCGGCCGGCCCAGGTTGCGGCACGGCCGGGCTGGGCCGCGATCCCGGCAGTCGCCAGCGGCCAGGTCCACGAGATCAAGTCGCCGATCATCCTGCAGCCCGGTCCGGCCGCGCTGTTCGACGGGCTGGACGCGCTGCACCGGCTGATCTCAGCGGCCGCGCATGCGCACCCGCGCCGCGCCGGCTGAGGGAACCGACCCCGCGCCGCGCCTGTCTCTGGACGCCCCTTTCTCTCCTGCGCGACATGCCGCTCATGACTTCGCACGATCTCGCCACATCCGCACCGTCCGATCGCGCTGCGTCGGCCTGCCTGGGCCCGGGGGTGCGCATGCAGCTGCAGCACTGGGCCGACACGTTCGCCGCGGCCGTGCCGTTCCGCCACGTGGTGATCCCGGACTTCCTCGACCGCGCGCTGTGCGAAGGCCTGCTCGCCGACTTCCCGGGCTTCGAGGCGCGCCATGCGCTCGACGAGATGGGGCGGGTCGGCGGCAAGGCGGTGCGCATGGACGTGCGCGACATCTCCGAGGCGTATCGCAGGCTCGACGCCTATCTGCAGACCGGGGATTTCCTCGACGTGGTCTCGCGGATCACCGGCATTCCGGATCTGCTCTACGATCCGGACTACGTCGGCGGCGGCACCCACGAGAACCGCCACGGCCAGAGCCTGGACGCGCACGTGGACTTCAACTACCACCCGCGCACGCGCTGGCACCGGCGCATCAACCTGATCGTCTACCTCAACCCGGTCTGGGAAGCATCCTGGGGCGGCGAGCTGGCACTGCACGCCGACCCGTGGAACGACGCCGACGACCGCGGCGTGCGCATCGCGCCGACCTTCAATACCTGCGCGCTGTTCGAGACGACCGAGAACTCCTGGCACGGCTTCTCGGCGATCGACCTGCCCGAATCGGCCGCCGGCCTGTCGCGCAAGTCGTTCGCGATCTATCTGTACACGCGCGAGCGCCCGCCCGAGCAGACCGCGCCGCCGCACGGCACGATCTACGTGCCGGAGGCGATGCCGCGGAACTGGACGGCCGGCCACGTGCTGCAGGACGCCGACGTCGGCGATGCCCGGCGGCGCTTCACGCGGCTGCGCACGCAGCTGCGCTATCTGTACGACCGCGAGCGGCAGTTCGGCGCTCAGATCCAGGCACTCGAACACGCGCTCGAAGAGGCGCGCGGCGCGCAGCGTCTGCCGCTGCAGGGATACGCCACGCAGCCGCACGGCGTCAGCGGTCTGTGGCCGGACGGCTGGGTCGGGCCCGCGCTGGACGCCACGCTGGTGCCGACGCGCGCGGCCAGGTCGCTGGAGCTGACGATCTGGACGCCGCCGCAGATCGGTGACGCGGCGAAGCTGGACATCGCCATCGGGGCGGAGCGGACCGAGCATGCGCTGCGACCCGGTGCGCGCGCCATCTTGCGGCTGCCGCTGCGGGCGCGGGCCGACACGCCGCTGAACCTGCGGATCCGCAGCGACCGCAGCTGGACGCCGGCTGCGGACGGCGACTCCGGCGATCGGCGTGCTCTGGCGTTCCGTCTGATCGAGGCCGTGCTGGTGCACTGAGCCGCGACCCGGAAGGACGCCATCTCAGTCGGCCGGAAACTCGCGCTGGAAGCGGATCGTCTCGGCCTTGCCGCCTTCGGGCGTGACGTCGAGCGTGAAGCGCAGCGTGTCGGGCCGGCGCAGCGCGAACGTGGCGAGATAGTCGACCGCATCCTCGCCGCGCACCTCCTGGAAACGCAGCGTCTGCGGCTCGCCGAGCAGGGACTGCACGGTGCCGGCGATGCGCGCCGCGACGGCCGGATCGCCGGCCGCGGCATCCTTGCGGCGCACGATGACGGTCAGCAGGCCGCGCCGGTCGCTGCGCTCGATGCCGTAGCGGCGCGCGACCTCGGCATTGAGCTGATCGGTCGCCAGCACGCTGTAGAGGATCGTGTGGCCGGCCGTCTCGTGCTGCTGCGCGGAGGCGGGCGCGGCCATCGGGGCGCCGAGCACGAGCGATGCGGTGAAGAGGAGGTGCCGGGCGTTCATGCGCCGCGTGCCAGGCCGGCGCCGAGGTCGAGCAGCGGCTGCACGAGCAGCACGCGCGCCAGCGTGATCAGCAGCCAGGCGACCATCGGCGAGAAATCCAGCCCGCCGAACGAGGGCAGGATGCGCTGCAGCGGCCGCAGCAGCGGATCGGTCAGCTGGTAGATCAGCGGCACGATCGGATGGCGCGCATTGCCGGGGAAGAAGCTCAGCAGGATGCGCACGATGATCAGCGCCATGTACAGCAGCAGCACGAAGCCGATCAGGTCGGCGACCGCCATGACCGCCAGCCCGGTCAGTTTCGGCGAGACGCCGGCCAGCGCGAACAGCAGCGCCAGCTGGATCGCGCTCAGCAGCCAAGCCAGCAGCACGCCGGCGACGTCGAGGTTGCGCCACGACGGCACCACGCGGCGCAGCGGCATCAGCACCGGATTGGTGGCCTTGTAGAGGAACTGGCAGATCGGGTTGTAGAAGTTGGCGCGGACCATCTGCAGCAGCACGCGCAGCACGACCAGCGTGATCAGCGCGCCGAACACGAAACGGATCAGGATCTGGCCGGCATCGGCGAAGTAGCTCATCGGGGGTGTCCGTTCAGGGCGAGGTCGACGACAGCGCGCGGCCGCGCCGGACCGCGGCCTCGACCGCGGACGCGACCAGATCGCGGAAACCGCCGGCGGCGAACGCCTCGAGCGCCGCCTGCGTGGTGCCGCCGGGCGAGGTCACTCTCTCGCGCTGCGTGGCCGGCGACGCATCGCCCTCGACCAGCATGCGGCCGGCGCCGAGGCAAGTCTGCGCGGCCAGCGCGCGGGCGACCTCGCGCGGCAGGCCCTGCGCGACCGCGGCATCCTCGAGCGCCTCGACCAGCAGGAAGAAGTAGGCCGGGCCCGAGCCCGACAGCGCGGTGACCGCGTCCATCAGCGACTCCTGCGCGATCCAGGCGGTACGGCCGGCGGCGCCGAGCAGCGACTCGGCCAGCGCGCGCTGATCCGCGTCGACCGCGGCGTTGGCGATCAGGCCGGTCGCCCCGGCGCCGATCATCGCCGGCGTGTTCGGCATCGCGCGCACGATCGGGAAGCCGCCGCCGAGCCAGGCGTCGATCTGCTCGATCCGCACGCCGGCCGCGATCGACACGATCAGCGGACGGCGCCCGCCGAGCGCCGCCTGCACCTGCGCGCAGGCGGTGCGCAGCACCTGCGGCTTGACCGCGAGCACGATCAGGTCGGCGCCGGTCGCCGCCGCGGCCGCGTCGGCATGGACGGCCGCGTCGAAGTCCTTCGCCAGCAGCACACGGCGCGCGTCGTCCGGCTCGGCCACCGCGATCGTCGCGGCGAGCGCGCCGCGGCGCAGCGCGCCGATCAGGCTGTAGGCCATGTTGCCGCCGCCGATGAAGGCGACCGCGGGGAGGGATGAGGTCATGCCAGGAACGCCGCCGACGAGTCAGGCGTGAAGGATAGCAAGTCGTCCGCCGCCGGCAGCGGGCGCCGCGCTCAGCGGCGCGCGCCGAACAGCGCCGTGCCGATGCGGACCAGGGTGGAGCCGGCGGCGATCGCCTCCTCGAAGTCGGCCGACATGCCGAGCGACAGCGTGTCGACGCCGGCATATGCGGTGCGCAGGCGATCGAACAGCGCGTGCATGCGCGCGAACGCCTCGCGGCGCCGCTCGATCTCGGGCCACGGCGCCGGGATCGCCATCAGACCGCGCAGGCGCAGGCGCGGCTGCCGCGCGACGGCGGCCGCAAGGCCTTCGATCTCGCCGGGCCGGCAGCCGGACTTGCTGGCCTCCTCGTCGATGTCGACCTGGATCAGCACGTTGAGCGGCGGCCGGTCGTCCGGGCGATATCGCGCCAGCGGCTCGATCAGCTTGGCGCGGTCGAGCGTGTGCAGCCAGTCGAAATGCCGCGCCGCCTCGCGGCACTTGTTCGACTGCAGCGCGCCGATCAGATGCCAGGTCAGCGGCAGGTCGGCGAGTCCGGCCTGCTTGGCCAGCGCCTCCTGCACGTAGTTCTCGCCGAACGCGCGCTGCCCGGCCGCGGCCAGCGCGCGGATCGCCGCCGCACTCTGGCCCTTGCTGACCGCGAGCAGGCCGACGCCGCCGGGCCGGCCGGCGGCGTCGGCCGCGCCTGCGATGCGGTGCATGACTGCGGCGTACGGCGTCTCCGCCGCGTTCATCGCCGCACACCGCGAGGGCCGGCGTTCGCGGCGCCGATCGGGCATTCGATGGCGGTGCGGCGCATGCCCGGCCCGGGCGCCGTACTTCTCGGTTCAAATCGCATGACTGGCTCTATACTGCCGCGCATCGGCAACGGGGAGTGTTCGATGGACATCGCGGAACTGCTGGCATTCTCGGTCAAGAACAAGGCATCGGACCTGCATCTCTCGGCGGGCCTGCCGCCGATGATCCGCGTCGACGGCGACGTGCGCCGGATCAACATCCCGTCGCTCGACCACAAGCAGATCCACGGACTGATCTACGACATCATGTCCGACAAGCAGCGCCGTGACTACGAGGAGTTCCTCGAGGTCGACTTCTCGTTCGAGATCCCCGGCCTGGCGCGCTTTCGCGTCAACGCGTTCAACCAGAACCGCGGTGCGGGCGCGGTGTTCCGGACGATTCCGTCGGAGGTGCTGACGCTGGAGGACCTGGGCTGTCCGAAGGTGTTCAAGGAGCTGATCGAGCAGCCGCAGGGCCTGATCCTGGTGACCGGGCCGACCGGCTCGGGCAAGTCGACGACGCTGGCGGCGATGGTCGACCACGTCAACAAGAACGAGTACGCGCACATCCTCAGCGTCGAGGATCCGATCGAGTTCGTGCATACCTCGCAGAAGTGCCTGATCAACCAGCGCGAGGTGCACCGCGACACGCACGGCTTCAACGAGGCGCTGCGCTCGGCGCTGCGCGAGGATCCGGACTACATCCTGGTCGGCGAGCTGCGCGACTTGGAGACGATCCGGCTGGCGCTGACCGCGGCCGAGACCGGCCACCTGGTGTTCGCGACGCTGCATACCAGCTCGGCGGCCAAGACGATCGACCGCATCATCGACGTGTTCCCGGCCGGCGAGAAGCCGATGGTGCGCTCGATGCTGTCGGAGAGCCTGCGCGCGGTGATCTCGCAGAGCCTGCTCAAGAAGGTCGGCGGCGGCCGCATCGCGGCGCACGAGATCATGGTCGGCATCCCGGCGATCCGCAACCTGATCCGCGAGGACAAGGTCGCCCAGATGTACTCGGCGATCCAGACCGGCCAGCAGCACGGCATGCAGACGCTCGACCAGTGCCTGCAGGATCTGGTGCGGCGCGGCCTGGTCACGCGCCAGCAGGCGATCGGCTACGCCAAGAACAAGGACATCTTCAAGTAACGCGTCCGGGCCGGCGCGCTGCGCAGGCCCTTGGCCGCAGCCGCCGTCGCACCGATAATGCGCGCCTCCTTTCGGCGGACGCGGCGATGACCCAGCAGACGATCCTCAACGCAAGCCATCGCGCGCTCGGCGCGAAGATGGTCGATTTCGGCGGCTGGGACATGCCGCTGAACTACGGCTCGCAGATCGAGGAACATCACGCGGTGCGTCGCGACGCCGGCATGTTCGACGTCTCGCACATGACCGTCGTGGACCTGCGCGGCGCGCGCGTGCGCGACTTCCTGCGCCATCTGGTCGCCAACAGCGTCGACAAGCTCAAGCTGCCGGGCAAGGCGCTCTATACCTGCATGCTCGACGAGCGCGGCGGCGTCATCGACGACCTGATCATCTACTACCTCGACGAACAATGGTTCCGCGTCGTCGTCAATGCCGCCACGCGCGACAAGGATCTGGCCTGGATCGAGCGGCAGGCCGCCGCGTTCGAGGTCGCCGTGAGCGAGCGCCGCGATCTGGCGATGATCGCCGTGCAGGGCCCGAACGCGCGCGCCAAGGTGCTCGAGCTGCTGTCCGAGGAGGCCCGCGCCAGGGCCGGCAAGATCGGCAAGTTCGCCGCCTGCGAGGGCGACGGCCTGTTCATCGCGCGCACCGGCTACACCGGCGAGGACGGTTTCGAGATCATCGTGCCGGAAGGCGAGGCGGTGGCGCTGTGGGATCGCCTGCACGCCGCCGGCGTGCGTCCGGCCGGTCTCGGCGCACGCGACACGCTGCGCCTGGAAGCCGGCATGAACCTCTACGGCCAGGACATGGACGAGAGCGTCTCGCCGTACGAGGCCGGGCTGGCCTGGACCGTCGCGCTCGACGAAGGCCGCGACTTCATCGGCCGCGCCGTGCTCGAGTCGCAGAAGGCCGCCGGCGCGCCGCGCAAGCTGATCGGCCTGGTCATGGACGAGAAGGGCGTGCTGCGCCACGGCCAGCGCGTGGCCACGCCGGCCGGCGACGGCGAGATCCTGTCCGGCACGTTCTCGCCGACGCTCGGCAAGTCGATCGCGTTCGCGCGGGTGCCGGCCGCTGCCGGCGAGGACGGCGTGCAGGTCGACATCCGCGGCCGTCTGGTGCCGGTGCGCGTCGTCAAGTATCCGTTCGTGCGCGACGGGCAGGCCGCCCCGGGCGTCTGAACGCGGCCGATCGGCCTGCCGGCTCCCGTCGGCGGCCGGCGCGCTCCGGCCGCCGGCGCGCTTCGCACCGGGATTCCCACCTATACAGCTTCGTTGCGGCGCGCTGATAGAATGCGCCGCAGCCCAACCCAGGATTCGAGCCATGCAAGAGATCCCCGGCGATCTGAAGTTCATGAAGTCCCACGAGTGGGCCCGTGTCGAGGACAACGGCACCGTCACCGTCGGCATTTCCGACCACGCGCAGAGCCTGCTCGGCGATCTGGTCTACGTCGAGCTGCCGAGCGTCGGCGACGAGGTGCAGGCCGGCAACGCCTGCGCGGTCGTCGAGTCGGTCAAGGCAGCCTCGGACGTCTATACGCCCGTCAGCGGCGAGATCGTCGCGGTCAACGAGTCGCTGGCCGACAAGCCCGAGACGATCAACGAGGACGCCTACGGCGACGGCTGGCTGTTCGTCGTCAAGGCCAGCAGCCGCGACGAGCTGCAGGAACTGCTCGACCCGGACGCCTACGCCGAGCTGGTCGAGAACGAAGAGCACTGATCGCATCACGCCGGGCGACCGGACGGCGGCCCGCGCCTGGCGCGGGCCGTTTCCGTTGAGGGCCCGTGCGCCGTCCCCCTGGCCTCCGCGCCGAGATCGAGTATTCCGCCATGCCGTTCATTCCCCACTCCGAAGCCGATGTCCGTTCGATGCTGCAGGCGATCGGCGTCGGCAGCATCGAGGACCTGTTCGACGAGATCCCCGCCTCGCTGCGCATCTCCGCGCTGGAGCGGGTGCCCGAGGGCCTCGGCGAGATGGACGTCACGCGCCTGATGAAGGAGCGCGCCGCGCAGGACGGCACGCCGCTGTGCTTCGCCGGCGCCGGCGCCTACGAGCACCACATCCCGGCCGCGGTCTGGCAGGTCGTCTCGCGCGGCGAGTTCTATTCGGCCTACACGCCGTATCAGGCCGAGGCCAGCCAGGGCACGCTGCAGCTGATCTACGAATACCAGACGATGCTGACGCGCCTGACCGGCATGGACGTCAGCAACGCATCGCTGTACGACGGCGCCACGGCGCTGGCCGAGGCCGCGCTGATGGCCGAGCGCTGCGTGCGCAAGGGGCCGCGGCGGATCCTGGTGCCGCGCTCGGTCCACCCGGCCTATCGCAAGACGCTCAAGACGATCGTCGAGCTGCAGGACATCGCGGTGGTCGAGGTCGACATCGCGCGCGACGGCGTCCACGCCGGTGCGGTCGATCCGGCCGCGCTCGCGCAGCAGGACGTGGGTGCATTCACCGCGCTGGTGATCCCGCAGCCGAACTTCTTCGGCGCGCTCGAGGACGTCGACGCGCTGACCGACTGGGCACACGCGCAGGGCGCGCTGGTGATCGCCCTCGTCAACCCGATGTCGCTGGCCGTGCTCAAGCCGCCGCGCGAGTGGGGCGCTGCCGGCGCGGATATCGTCTGCGGCGACGGCCAGCCGCTCGGCGTGCCGCTGTCCTCGGGCGGCCCGTACTTCGGCATCCTGGCCTGCCGTCAGGATCTGGTGCGGCAGATGCCGGGCCGCATCGTCGGCCGCACCACCGATCTCGATGGCAAGGAAGGTTTCGCGCTGACGCTGCAGGCGCGCGAGCAGCACATCCGCCGCGCCAAGGCGACCTCGAACATCTGCACGAACCAGGGCCTGCTGGTCACCGCCGCGACGATCTACCTCGCACTGCTCGGCCCTGAGGGTCTGCATCGCGTCGCCTGCGCGAGCATGAACAACACGCGTGCGCTGCGCGATCGCCTGACCGCGATCGACGGCGTCCAGGTGCTGTTCGATCGTCCGGTCTTTCACGAGATCGCGCTGAAGCTGCCGCGTCCGGCGAGCGAGATCGTCGAGCGTCTCGCCGGCGATCGCATCGTCGCCGGCTATGCGCTCGAAGAGGATTATCCCGAGCTCGGCGACGCGTTGCTGGTCTGCGCGACCGAGACCAAGACCAGCGCCGACATCGAGCGTTTCGCCCAGGCACTGGCCGCCACGCTCGCCTGAGTCGCCCCTCTTTTGCCGTCGCCGTTCAGACGGCAGTCAAGCTCCCGGCATCGCCTCGCCTGCCGCATCGCGCCGCTTCGGCCGGTGCGATGCGGCGCGGCGTTTGCGTGCGCGATGTTGTCGTGCGGCGCCGGCGATTCCGCTGAAAGTGCGGTATTCCCCGGTGTTTTAGCGACTTTCGCGCCGCGCGCCATGTTTTTTCTTCAGGACGTAAAGACGTCTAGACGTCCATCCTAGGATGTGGATAAGGACGGCGCCGGGCGAGCTAGCGGAGGCGGTTATCGGCAGTCCGGCGGGGTATTCCGAAGCCCTTGTTTCGCATAAAAAATCTGTTGACACGACTGCAAGACAGGAATAATTTCTGCGCCGGTGACAATGATGATTTAAGGAATCATGGCTGCATCAAGGTTCGTCGACCCCTACGTGCTGCACGGCTCCAAATCGGGGGCAGTGAAAAAAATCACGGTGTCGATTCCGCTCCACATTCTTCAGCTGCTGTCCGACGAGCGGACTCGCCGCCAGGTCAAGAACCTGCGCCACGCCACCAACAGCGATCTGCTGTGCGAAGCATTCCTTCACGCTTTTACTGGGCAAAAACTGCCAACTGACGAGGAGCTAAGACGCGATATGGCCACTGCAAAGAAAGCCGTAAAGAAAGCTGCAAAGAAGCCCGCCAAGAAAGCCGCCGTGAAGAAGACCGCGGTCAAGAAGGCGGCCAAGAAGACCGTCGCCAAGGCCAAGTCGGCGACCGTGAAGAAGACCGCCGCCGCCAAGAAGCCGGCCGCGAAGAAGGCCGTCAAGAAGACTGCGGTGAAGAAGGCCGCAGCCAAGAAGACCGCGAAGAAGTAAGCGGATCTGTTCGTTTTCAGAAGTACCTGCAAGACGCGGCGACAACCCTCGCGGATCGCCGCTGTAGTCGCATAAGGCTGTAAGAAAGAGCCCACCGAAATTACTCTCCCTGCGGTTGCCCAGCGCAGGGGGAGCATTTCGCCGAAGCGTCCAGGCCCTCGCCGGCCGCCTCGTCCCTCGTCTCCCTGCGTCGATCCGGCGTACCGCTCCGCGGTACGTCCGCATGCGCGTGTCGCGCATCGGCGATATCGGTCCGGGCACTTCTTCGCGTCCGCTCGCGCCGATTCGACCAAAGTCCAACGTCGGTGCCGGGGGTCTTCCTCTAGTCTTCGGGCACGCCGCAGCGACGAGGACCGCCATGCGTTACGAAGATGCCTACCGCCGATCGATCGAGGACCCGGAAGCGTTCTGGGCCGAACACGCCCAGGCCATCCATTGGCAGCGGCCGCCGCAGCGGATACTCGAATACGTCGATCCGCCGTTCCGGCGCTGGTTCGCCGGCGGCACGACCAACCTGTGCTACAACGCGCTCGACCGGCACCTGGCCGAGCGCGCCGATCAGCTCGCCCTGGTCGCCGTGTCGAGCGAGACCGGCGTTACCCGGGAGCTGAGCTATCGCCAGCTGCATCGCGAGGTCAACACCTTCGCGGCGGTGCTCGTCTCGCTCGGCGTCGGCAAGGGCGATCGCGTCGTCATCTACATGCCGAACATGGCCGAGGCGGTCTTCGCGATGCTGGCCTGCGCGCGCATCGGCGCGGTGCATTCGGTGGTGTTCGGCGGATTCGCCGCGCACAACCTAGCACTGCGAATCGACGATGCGAAGCCGAAGCTGCTGATCGCGGCCGACGCCGGCATGCGCGGCGGGCGCGTCATTGCGTACAAGCCGCTGGTCGATCAGGCGCTGGCGGCTGCCGCGTGTCCGCCGGCGCAGGTGCTGATCGTCAGCCGCGGGCTCGATGCGGCGATCGCGATGCTGCCCGGCCGCGACCTCGACTACGCGACGCTGCGCGCGCGCCACGAAGGCGCGCAGGTCGAGGTGACCTGGCTCGAATCGAACGAGCCGAGCTATCTGCTCTACACCTCCGGCACGACCGGCAAGCCCAAGGGCGTGCAGCGCGACGTCGGCGGCTACGCGGTCGCGCTGGCGCTGTCGATGCGCACGGTCTACGACGTCGGACCGGGGCAGGTCATGTTCTCGACGTCCGACGTCGGCTGGGCGGTCGGGCACTCCTACAATGTCTACGGGCCGCTGATCGCCGGTGCCACCTCGCTGCTGTACGAAGGGCTGCCGACCCATCCGGATCCGGGCATCTGGTGGAAGCTGTGCGCCGACTACGGCGTGCGCACGATGTTCTCCTCGCCGACCGGCATCCGCGTGCTGAAGAAGCAGGACGCGTCGTGGCTGCGCCGGCATGATCTGTCGGCACTGAAATGGCTGTTCCTTGCCGGCGAGCCGCTCGACGAGCCGACCGCGCAGTGGATCAACGAAGGGCTCGGCAAGCCGGTCATCGACAACTACTGGCAGACCGAGACCGGCTGGCCGGTGCTGACCTTGCTGCCGGGCCTCGATCTGAAGCCGATCAAGTTCGGCTCGCCGGGCCTGCCGAATCTCGGCTACAAGCTGCGCGTGATCGACGAGACCAGCGGCGCCGATGCGGCGCCCGGACAGAAGGGCGTGCTGGTGATCGAGCCGCCGCTGCCGCCGGGCTGCATGACGACGGTCTGGAACGACGATCAGCGCTTCCTGAGCAGCTACTTCAGCCACTTCAAGGAGCTGCTGTACAGCTCGCTCGACTGGGCCGTGCGCGACGAGGACGGCTACACCTTCATCCTCGGCCGTACCGACGACGTCATCAACGTCGCCGGTCATCGCCTCGGCACGCGCGAGATCGAGGAATCGGTCGCGACCCATCCGAGCGTGGCCGAAGCGGCGGTGGTCGGCGTGCACGACGCCTTGAAGGGGCAGGTGCCGGTGGTGTTCGCGACACTCAGGCAGGCCACGGACGACAGTCCCGAGAGCGCGGCCAGCGGCATGCTCCAGCGTGTCGTCGAGCAGCTCGGCGGCGTCGCCCGTCCGGCGCGCGTCTACGTCGTCAACGCGCTGCCGAAGACGCGCTCGGGCAAGCTGCTGCGGCGCTCGCTGCAGGCGCTGGCCGAGCAGCGCGATCCGGGCGACCTGTCGACGCTGGACGACCCGGCTGCGCTGGAGGAGTGCCGCCGTGCACTCGAGCGCGGGCCGAGCGGCGGCACCTGATCGCGACGGCGGCCGCGGTGCGAGCCGTGCGCCGGATCGGCGGCCGCTTCAGCGCTCGATGATCAGCAGGGTCGAGGTCGCGCTCGCGTAGAGCCGGCCTTCGGCGTCGGTGATGCGCGCCTCGGCGAACGCGACGCGCCGGCCGAGACTGACCACGCGGCCCTCCGCCTCGATCGGTCCGACCGTGGCGTGCAGGGCCTTGTGGTAGGCGATCTTGAGTTCGAGCGTCGTATAGGTCTGCGTCGCGCCGAGGCGCGTATGCACGGCGCAGCCGCAGGCCGAGTCGAGCAGGGTCGCCGCATAGCCGCCGTGCACCGAGCCGATCGGGTTGTAGGCGTGCTCGCCGGGCGTGCCGGTGAACACCGCGCGTCCCTCTTCCACGACGGACAGGTCGAAGTCGAGCGCGACCGCGATGCCGGGCCGCCGCCCGGACGCGAGCAGCGCGCGCAGCTGCGCCAGTCCGGACAGGCCGGCGCCGGTCTCGTCGACCAGCCGGCTCATGCCTGCGGCTCCGCCGCCGCGGGCGCGACGCGATAGCGCGCGGCCGGCGTGTCGCGCGACAGGTCCGGCGCCAGCGCGAGGCGCGCCTGCGCGTAGCGCTCCCATTGCGCGGGATCCGGCAGCGACGGAATCGTCACGCGCTCGCCCTGGTCGAGCCCGGCCAGCGCGGCATCGACGAGATCGCCCACGTCCATCAGCATCTGCGCCGGCAAGCTCGCGATGGCGACGCCGGCGCGCTGCCAGATCTCGGTCCGCGTCGCGCCCGGCAGCACGGCCTGGACGCGCACGCCGTGCGGCGCGGCTTCCTGTTCGAGCGCCTGGCTCAGGTTCAGCAGATGGGCCTTGCCGCCGCTGTAGGCGCCGTTGAAGCGTTCCGGCAGCAGCGCGACGACCGAGCCGATGTTGATCAGCGTGCCATGGCCGCGCGCGGCGAATGCCGACGCCGACGCGATCGCGACGTGCGTGGCGGCGACGACGTTGAGCGCGAGCATCGCATCGACGCGGGCCAGGTCCGCGCCGAGCAGCGGACCGGGCGTGGCGATGCCGGCGTTGTTGACGACCAGGTCGATCGCGGCGTCGTCGCGGATGCGTGCGGTCAGCCGCTCCAGATCGCGGCGCTCGGTCAGGTCGGCACGCAGCAGCTCGATCGCGACGCCGCTATCTGCGCCGATGCGCTCGGCCTGCTGGCGCAGCCGCGTCTCGTCGCGCGCGAGCAGGATCAGGTCGTGGCCGCGGCGGGCCAGCCGGTCGGCGTAGCAGGCGCCGATGCCGGACGAGGCGCCGGTTACGAGAGCGATCGGCCGGGTTGGGGCGGGCGTGTTCATGGCGGTGATCTTCGCAGCGGACGGGAAGGAGGGAGGCGACCATCGATGCGGCGGGCGTGGCGTCGGCGCGGTATCGACGGGGGCAGGCGGGCGATCAGTGCGTCAGCGCAGCGCCGGTCGCGGCGAGAATCTCGTCGGAGAGCGCGCGGTCCTCGACCGCGCGCGCGAGCACGATCGCGCCGACCATGCCGGCCAGCGTCGCCAGCGCCCGGCGGCGGCGCGCCTGCGCCGAGCGCCCGGGCAGCGCGCGCGCGAGCAGGTCGGCGAGGGCGCGCAGGCCGCGCTCGAACGCCTGCCGCAATGCCGGTGCATGCCGGTGCGCCTCGCCGCCGAGTGCGGCCAGTGCGCAGCCGCCGCCGGGTCGGTCGCGATGGCGCGGACTGACGTAGGAGGCGATCAGCGCCGGCAGCGCGTCGTCACCGGCCTCGGCGAGCAGTCGCGACCAGCGCGCCTGCGACTGCGCGAGCGCGTGCTCGCAGGCGCAGACGGCCAGGTCGTCCTTCGATGCGAAATGCCCGTAGAAGCCGCCGTGGGTCAGGCCTGCGCTCTTCATGAGGTCGGCCACGCCGATGCCGTCGATGCCGTGCTCGCGGAACAGCACCGCGGCCTGCTCGATGATGCGCTCGCGGTTGAGCGCCGCCTGTTCCCTGCTGACCCGCATGGCCGTACCCCGGTCCGATCACAAAGATGGCTTGACACTTTAAATGATGGTCATCATACAATCCAGCCTCGCGCCGCGGAGACGGGTCGATCCGTGCCAGGATCCCGCGGCGTTCTTCTCTTCGAGGTATGCGCCGATGACCGAGGCCCGATCCGACTGGACGCGCAGCGCGATCATCGCGGTGGCCGCGGCCGCGTTCATCGTGACGATCAGCATGGGGGTGCGGCAGAGTTTCGGCCTGCTGCTGCAGCCGGTCGGACGCGATCTGGCAATCGCGCGCGAGAGCTTCGGCTTTGCGATCGCGCTGCAGAACCTGCTGTTCGGCCTGGTGCAGCCGTTCGTCGCCGCGTTGTCCGAACGCTGGGGCACGCGCGCGACCCTGATCGGCGGTGCCGTGGTCTATGCCGGTGGTCTGGCGCTGGCGGCGACGATCGGCAGCGCGACCGGCCTGGTCGTGTCGCTCGGCGTGCTGATCGGCCTGGCGATGAGCGCGACGACGTTCGTGATCGTGCTCGGCGCGGTCGGGCGCCTGGTCGCGCCGGAGCAGCGCAGCGTCGCGTTCGGCATCGTCACGGCCGGCGGCTCGCTCGGCCAGTTCGCGGTGGTGCCGCTCGCGCAGGCGCTGATCGCGGCGATCGGCTGGCGCGCGTCGCTGCTCGGACTCGGCGTGCTCGTGCTCAGCATCGGGGTCGCCGCGTTCGGCTTCCGTGCCGCCGGAAGCGGCGCCGCCGCCTCGCCGCGCGCGGTCGGCGAGCCGGACTGGCGGCTCGGCGAAGCCCTGCGCCACGCGTCGCGGCACCGGCCCTACTGGCTGCTCAACGGCGGCTTCTTCGTCTGCGGCTTCCACATCGCCTTCGTCGGCACGCATCTGCCGGCGTACCTAGTCGATCGCGGCATTGCCGCGTCGATCGGCGCCTGGTCGCTGGCGCTGATCGGCCTGTTCAACATATTCGGGTCCTACCTGTTCGGCGTCTGGGGCGGGCGCGGATCGCGGCCGCGCCTGCTCGCCGGCCTGTATGCAGGCCGCGCCGTCGCGATCGCGGCCTTCATCTGGCTGCCGCTGACGCCGGCGAGCGCGCTGGCGTTCGCGGCGGTGTTCGGCTTCCTGTGGCTCGGCACGGTGCCGCTGACCAGCGGCGCGGTGGCCTCGATGTTCGGCCTGCGTCATCTGTCGACGCTGAACGGCGTGGTGTTCCTGAGCCACCAGGTCGGCGCCTTCTTCGGCGCCTGGTGGGCCGGCTGGCTGTTCGACCATACCGGCAGCTATCTCGCGATCTGGCAGGTCAGCATTGCGCTCGGCGTGCTCGCGGCCGTGCTCAGCGTCGCCACGCGCGACGCGGCCGCGTTCCCGAAGCCGGCGCGGGCCGCGTTCGGAGCGGCGACATGAGTGCGCGGCGCATCGCGATCGGCGTCGCCGTACTGCTGCTGATCGCCGCGGCGCTGGGGTTGTGGGCGCGGCACGGCGGCGCGATCTTCCTGTCCAGCCTCGGCGCGATGATCTGCTGATCGGCGGCGCCGGCCGCGGCGATGCGCCTCGGTCGGACGTATGGCTGTCGCGGATGTCGTTCGGCGCGCGTGCCGATGGACGCGACGCGTCAGCCGAGCGCGTCGCCGGCGGCCGGCATCCGGCCGGCGTAGCGGGCGCGCGGCCGGATCAGGCCGCCCAGGCTCTGCTGCTCGAGCGCATGGGCCAGCCAGCCGGCGACGCGGCCGGCCGCGAACAGCGTCAACGCGGCTTCCGCGGCGAGATCGTGCGCGGCCGCGATCGCGGCCAGCGTGAAGTCGATGTTCGGGCCTTGCCCGCTGGTTTCCTCGACGCAGGCGGCGAGCGCGGCGATCGCGTCCCAGCGCCGCGGCCGCGGCCGTGCCGCCTCGATCAGCGCCATCAGCTCGCGTGCGCGCGGATCGCCGTCCGGATACAGCGCGTGGCCGAAGCCGGGCAGGTCCTCGCCACGCCGCCAGCGCGCCGATACGAACGCGCCGATCGAATCGGCCTGCAGCGCTTCGCGGATGAACGCATACGCGCGCGTCGTCGCGCCCCCGTGACGCGGCCCCGACAAGGCGGCCAGGCCCGCGCAGACGGTCGCGTGCAGGTGCGCGCCGGTCGAGGCGACGACGCGCGCAGCGAACGCGGAGACGTTGAGTTCGTGATCGGCGCACAGCACCAGGGCCGCGCGCACCAGCGTATCGAGCCGTGCGTCGCCGCGCTTCCAGTGGTGCGCGAGCACGCGGTGTACCGGCCGCGCATCGGCGCGCCGGCCGATCAGCAGGGCCGCGTTCTGGCGCAGCAGGCGCGCGGCGGTCTCGCGCCTGGCCACCGGCGAGGCGCTGAACGAATGCGGCGATTCGATCGCCAGCAGCGGGATCGCCGCCAGCGTGCGCTCCAGCGGCGGCAGCCGCGCATCGGCCAGGATCGCCGCGACCGAGGCTGGCCAGACCTCGAGCGGCGCGGGCGCGAACGGATCGCGTTCGCCGCAGTCCCAGAGCACGCGCGCCGCATCCTCGAGCGCGGCGCCGGACCGGACCAGGCCGATCGCCGACTGGCCGCGGTAGTACGGGCCGTCCGCACGAATCAGTGAAATACGCGTCTCCATGACCGGCAGACCGCGGTCCAGACTCTGCGCGGCACCGCGCGCCGCGCCACGGCCGGCGCGCTTGCGCGAGGCCAGGCGCTCGACGTCGCGGCGCCGGTAGACGCGACTGCGGTGATCCTCGCCGGGCCGCGACTCGATCAGGCCGCGGCTGACATAGGCGTACAGCGTCGCCGCGCTGATGCCGAGTACGGCGATCGCCGCGGACGCCGGGATGTAATCGTTCTCGCTCACGATATGTTGATCGGATCGATCAAGATTGATCAATGCGTCCGATGGTGCCAGATTTCGCGCCGACCCGGCACCGGCTCTGACGCACGGCGTCGTGCACGCCCGGACACCGATCCCTAGAATCCCCGCGAGGACCGCTTCCATGACATCCCCCACGTCCGCCGGTGCGCGCTTCCGCAGCGCCCTGTCCCAGGAGCAGCCGCTGCAGGTGATCGGCGCGATCAACGCCAATCACGCCCTGCTCGCGCGCCGCGCCGGCTATCGCGCGATCTATCTGTCCGGTGGCGGCGTCGCCGCGGGCTCGCTGGGCCTGCCGGACCTCGGCATCAATACGCTCGAGGACGTGCTGATCGACGTGCGCCGCATCACCGACGTGTGCGATCTGCCGCTGCTGGTCGACATCGACACCGGCTTCGGCCCGAGCGCGTTCAACATCGCGCGCACCGTGCAGTCGCTGATCAAGGCCGGCGCGGCCGCCTGCCACATCGAGGACCAGGTCGGCGCCAAGCGCTGCGGACACCGGCCCGGCAAGGAGATCGTCTCGGCGGCCGAGATGGCCGATCGGGTCAAGGCCGCGGCCGACGCCAAGACCGATGCGGACTTCTTCCTGATCGCACGCACCGATGCGATCCAGGTCGAGGGCGTCGACGCGGCGATCGAACGCGCGCTGCTGTGCGTGGAGGCCGGCGCCGACGGCATCTTCGCCGAGGCCGCCTACGACCTGCCGACGTACAAGCGCTTCGTCGAAGCGGTCAAGGTACCGGTGCTCGCCAACATCACCGAGTTCGGCAAGACGCCGCTGTTCACGCGCGAGGAGCTGGCTTCGGTCGGCGTCGCGATCCAGCTCTATCCGCTGTCGGCGTTCCGCGCGATGAACAAGGCCGCCGAGACCGTCTACGAGGCGATCCGCCGCGACGGCCACCAGAAGAACGTGATCGACCTGATGCAGACCCGCGAGGAGCTGTACGACCGCATCGGCTATCACGCCTACGAGCAGCGGCTCGACGCGCTGTTCGCGGGAACCAAGCCCCGGGGGTGACGTGATGAAGGCCATGCTTGCTTTGTTGTTGCCGCCGCTGCTGGCATCTGCTTTCGCGCGCGCGGCCGAACCGCCGATGCCGGCGGAGGCCGACGTGGCGGCCGCGGTGGCCGCGGCGATCGACGGCAGGCCGGTGTGCGAGACGACGGTCTGGTTGCCGCTCGATGAGGATGGGAAGGCGAGCCTGGCGTCGGACCATTTCGTGCGGCGCCGGCCCGGCACCGATGCGCGGATCGATGCACTGGCGAAGATCGGCCTCGTGACGTCCGCAACGATCGAGGAAAGCGACGGTCCCAAGCGCGTGATCGAACTGACGGCCCGGGGGCGCGAGTACATCCGTCGCGAGAGCATCGCGTGGCGATTGTGCTATGCCAAGCGCAAGCTCGATCGCATCGAGGTCTACACGCCGCCGGTCGAGCGCGAGGGCTACTGGATCGTCCGGGCCGTTTACACGTGGCGACCGAGCCAGATCGAACCCTGGAGCCGCGAGCTGTTCGCGCTCGGCGCGCTCGGTTCCGACGGCAGGGCCGTCGACGGCGAACGCCGCGACTGGATCGTCCTGGTATCGACCAACCGCGGCTGGAAGGATCAGGCCTGGTTCGGGAATCCGATCAAGTGAACACGAAGGACGGCCGCGCACCCGACGCCGTCGGCTCGTGCACCCGTCCGTCGAGGCCGCATCGATGAAACCCTCGTCTCCGTTCGCGCGGATCGACCCGCGCCAGACCGCGCGCAAGCTGCTGCAGACCGAGCTGGACGGACTGCCGGCCGACGAGCGCGCGGTGATCGAGCGCTTCATCGCACGGCGCAGCGTCTCGCGCAACATCGTGCGCGAGCTCGACAGCGCGCGCAGCCTCGGCGATCGCGTCGCCGACCGTGTCGCTGCGATCGGCGGCAGCTGGCCGTTCATCATCAGCTTCCTGGTGCTGCTGTCCGGGTGGATGGCATTCAACACCTTCGTGCTCGCACGCGAGGCGTTCGATCCGTATCCGTACATCCTGCTCAACCTGGTGCTGTCGTGCGTGGCCGCACTGCAGGCGCCGATCATCATGATGAGCCAGAACCGCCAGGCGGAGGCCGATCGTCTCGGCGCGCAGCACGACTACGAAGTCAACGTCAAAGCCGAACTCGAGATCATGCAGGTCCACGAGAAGCTCAATGCGCTGCGCGAGCGCGACTGGGCCGTGCTCGTCGAGCTGCAGAACCGCCAGATCCAGATGCTGCAGCGCCTGCTCGAGCGGCAGGCCGGCGTCGGCAACGGCGAACCCGCTTCCAACCCCGAAAGCCAAGACAGGGAATCCCCATGAGCGAAACCGCCATCCCGTTCAAGCCGAAGAAGTCCGTTGCATTGAGCGGCACCGCCGCCGGCAACACCGCGCTGTGCACGGTCGGCCGCACCGGCAACGACCTGCACTATCGCGGCTACGACATCCTCGACGTCGCCACCGCCTGCGAATTCGAGGAGATCGCCTATCTGCTCGTGCACGGCACGCTGCCGACGGTCGCCGAGCTGGCCGGCTACAAGGCCAAGCTGAAGTCGCTGCGCGGCGTGCCGGCCTCGGTCAAGACCGTGCTCGAACAGCTGCCGCCGTCGGCGCATCCGATGGACGTGATGCGCACGGCGGTCTCGGCGCTGGGCTGCGTGGCGCCCGAGAAGGACGACCACAACCATCCCGGCGCGCGCGACATCGCCGACAAGCTGATGGCCTCGCTCGGATCGATGCTGCTGTACTGGTACCACTACAGCCATAACGGCAGGCGCATCGAGGTGGAGACCGACGACGATTCGATCGGCGGCCACTTCCTGCACCTGCTGCACGGCGAGAAGCCCTCGGACCTGTGGGTGCGCGCGATGCACACCTCGCTGATCCTCTACGCCGAGCACGAGTTCAACGCGTCCACGTTCACCGCACGCGTGATCGCCGGCACCGGCAGCGACATGCATTCGTGCATCGCCGGCGCGATCGGCGCGCTGCGCGGTCCCAAGCACGGCGGCGCCAACGAGGTCGCGTTCGAGATCCAGAAGCGCTACGCCTCGCCGGACGAGGCCGAGGCCGACATTCGCGCCCGCGTCGAGCGCAAGGAGGTCGTGATCGGCTTCGGGCATCCGGTCTACACGGTCAGCGATCCGCGCAACAAGGTCATCAAGGAAGTCGCGCGCGAGCTCTCGGCCGAGCAGAGCAACATGAAGATGTTCGACATCGCCGAGCGGCTCGAGTCGACGATGTGGGAGATCAAGAAGATGTTCCCGAACCTGGACTGGTTCAGCGCGGTGAGCTACCACATGATGGGCGTGCCGACGGCGATGTTCACGCCGCTGTTCGTGATCGCGCGCACGTCGGGCTGGAGCGCACACGTGATCGAGCAGCGCATCGACGGCAAGATCATCCGCCCGAGCGCGAACTACACCGGACCGGAAGACCTCGCCTTCGTGCCGATCGCGCAGCGCTGACGGCGCCCGGGCGGGAGGCGCCGCGCCTTCTTCCCGATCACCGCGCGTCGCCTTCGTCGCGTGCCGACGTCCACGCCGCGCGACGAGGATCCGTTACGGCTCGCAAGCGATCGGCGGGCCCCGTGCGTTCGCGTTCTCAGTCGAGCGGACGGATGCGGAACGTGCGGCCCTTGATGCGGCCGGCGCGCAGCCGCGCCAGTGCGCTCGCCGCGCTGTCGGCACGGATCGCCACGTAGGTGCGTGTCGCGTACACCGCGATCTTGCCGATCCGGTCGGCGGCGAGGCCGGCGTCGCCGGTCAGCGCGCCGACGACGTCGCCCGGGCGCAGCTTGTCCTGGCGGCCGGCGTCGATGCACAGCGTCCGCATCGGCGCCGACAGCGGCGGTCCCGCTTCGGCCGGTGGCAGTGGCGCATAGCGCAGCCGCGTGCCGAGGCGCGATTCGATCGCGTTCGCGCGCGGCATGTCGGCAGGCGCCGCCAGCGCGATCGCCAGACCGCTGCGTCCGGCGCGCCCGGTGCGGCCGATCCGATGGACGTGGCTGTCGGCGTCGCTGGCCAGGTCGTAGCTGATCACCAGCGGCAGATCGTCGATGTCCAGCCCGCGTGCGGCGACGTCGGTGGCGGTCAGGATCACGCAGCTGCGATGTGCGAAGCGCACCAGCACGTCCTCGCGCTCGCGCTGGTCGAGATCGCCATGCAGCGCCGCGGCGCTGTGGCCGAGTCCGCGCAGCCGCTCGGCGACGCTTTCGGTGTCGCGCCGCGTATTGCAGAACACCAGCACCGACTCGGGGCGATGCGCGTTCAGCACGCGCAGCAGGGCGTCGAAGCGCCGCGCCGGGTCGATCTCGTGGAAGCGCTGCTCGATCGCCGGCTCGGCGTCGGCGACCGTGATCTCGGCCGGCTCGCGCTGCAGGCGCTGGCTGACGCTGCGGATCGGCGGCGGCAGGGTCGCCGAGAACAGCAACGTGCGGCGATCGCGCGGCAGGCTGACCGCGATGCCGTCGATCGCGTCGAGGAAGCCCATGTCGAGCATGCGGTCGGCCTCGTCGAGTACCAGCACGCGCACGCCGTCCAGCAGCAGCGCGCCCAGATCGATCAGCTCCTGGATGCGGCCGGGCGTGCCGACCACGACGTGCGGCGGGTGCGTCAGCGAGGCGAGCTGCGGACGCAGCGCGATGCCGCCGCACAGCGTCAGCAGCTTGAGATTCGGAACGAAGCGGGCGAGGCGGCGGATCTCCTTGCCGACCTGGTCGGCGAGCTCGCGCGTCGGGCACAGCACCAGGGCCTGCACGGCGACGACCGCGGGATCGATCGCGCTGAGCAGGCCGAGGCCGAACGCGGCGGTCTTGCCGCTGCCGGTGCGCGCCTGCACGATCGCGTCGCGCCCGTCGAGGATCGGCGGCAGGCTCTGCGCCTGTACCGGCGTCATCTGCACGTAGTCCAGTGCGGCGAGGGCCTGCTGCAGGGCAGGGGCGAGCGGCAGTGTCGAGAAGTCGGTCATGCGTGCATGATCGCATCTTGCCGCGGCCGGCAGGGCGCATGCCCGATCGGACACGCCTGCCGGCGCTCGATCGGCGCGGCCGCGGAAACGTGGTGTCGGCGATGCCGCCGTGCGTTCGCCGCGATCGCGCGGCGCCGCGGCTACTTTTCGTAGCGGTAGTTGATGCCGGCGCGATTGCCGTTGGTGGCCGACTGCGCCTCGAAGTTCCAGCGCCGGTGGAACAGATAACGCAGCGTGACGACCTCGCCGGGCTCGAAGATGCCGACGCCGTAGCTCAGATACAGCTTCGGCGACAGGTACTTGCCGACCGTGAACGCGGCACCGCCGAGCGCGGCATTGTCGGCGACGCCGATGTCGTCCACGCCCATGCGCTTGCCGATGCTCTTGGCGAGCAGGTCGCCGCCGGCGGTGCCGAGCGCGCGCGCCGCCGTGCCGAGCATGTCGCCTTCGCCGCTGCCGAGTGCCGACAGCGGCTTGCCGGTCACCAGGTACGAGAGCGCCTGCGACTGCTCCATCGCCGGTTCCGAGAATACCGTCAGCACCGGCACGATCGCGGTGCCGCGGATCATCAGGCCGGCGGTGACGTCGTCGGCCTCGATCTTGCGCACCGCGCGGATGTCCAGGCCCGGATTGTCGAGCGCGGTGCCGGCGAACAGGACGCGGCCGGTCTCGATCTTCAGATCCTGGCCGTAGGCCTTGTAGGTGCCGCCGACGTTGAGCGTGCCGGTGCCGGTCGGCGCGCGGCCGGGCCGCTGGTTGATGCGCAGGTTGCCGGCGATCGTGCCGTCGAGCCCGAAGCCGGCGAGCTTGACCTGATCGCCGAGCTCGACCGAGACGTTGACCACGACCGGCGGCGCCTGGCCCGGCTCGACCTGCTCGGCGTCGACGATCACGACGTCCGGCGAGGCCGCGCTGGCGCCGCCGCCGGGCAGCTTGCTGACGTCGACGTTGGCCTTCGGCACGGCGACCTTGCCGGTGACGTAGGTGCCGCTGGCGTTGCGCTCGATGCTCAGATCCGGCGAGACGATCACGTTGGCGGCCGGAATGTCGGCGGCCAGCACGTTCTCGCCGCGGATCGTCATCGTCAGCGGCGCATCGGCGGCCAGTCCGCCGTCGCCGTCGATCCTCAGCGTGCCCTGGCCGGACGCGATCGAACCTTCCAGCACGAAGCGGTCGGCGCCTTCGGCGCGCAGCGAGACCTGGCCGTCGCGCAGCTTGAGGCCGGCGATCGGCACCTCGGTCGCGAAGTTCTCGAGCTTCAGGGCGCCGGACAGGCGCGGTGCCGACAGCGTGCCGCCGAGCTCGTAGTCGGCCGCGACGCGGCCCTGGGTATTGGCGACCTCGCTGGTCAGCAGCTCGACGAAGGCGAGGCTCTCCAGATTCAGCGTGACGCGTCCGCCAAGTGCCGGGTCGCCGCCGAGCGGTCCGTCGAGCTGGACGCGTCCGTCGAGCCGTCCGTTCTGGTCGAGCCCGGCCTTGACCGTCGCGACGCTCGAGGTCGGCGAGAACGTCGCCTCGATCGCGAAGCCGGTATAGCTCAGCAGCGGCTGGCTGCCGGCGTCGACGTAGATGACGCTGCCCTCGTCCGAGCTCAGCGTCGCGCGGCCGTTGAGCGCGCCCGACGCATCGCGGCGGACCTCGCCTTCGCCGTCGATCTCGCCGCGCAGCCGCACCGGCGCGTCCGGCGCGGCCAGGCGCACGATCGTGCGCAGCGGCAGCGATTCGATGCGGTAGCGCGCGGCGAGACTGCCGTCGGAGCCGCCGCTGCCGCCGACGCACAGGCGCGCATCGGCGCCGGTCAGGCAGCTGTCGGCAAGCGTGAAGCGCTGGCCGTCCCAGCCGAGTGCGGCCGGCGCGGCGAGGTCGAAGCGGGTGACCTCGCGCGGCCCGGCGACCGCGAGGCCGAGCGATTCGAGCGTGCCGTTCCAGCGGCCGCCGGCTGCGCTGCCCGACAGCGCCAGCGTGACGTCGGCCGGCTTGCCGGCGCCGGCCAGACGCAGGCGATGGCGGGCCTGGTTGCCGTCGGCCTCGACGGCCAGGCTGTCGAAGTGCAGCTCGCCCTGGCTGAGCCCGCCGAGCGTCAGCGTGGCCTGGCCCGAAGGGTTCTCGAGATTCGAGACGCGGGCGGTCAGCGCGAGCGTATCGACGTGCAGATCGCCGAGCGCGATCGCGCCGCCTTCGGCCGTGCCGTCGACGTCGAGCGCCGGCCAGCGGCCGCGCACGCGGAAGTCGCCGCCGAGGCGGCCGGCGGCATCGGGCAGCCAGTCGGCCAGCGAGCCGATCGCCAGGCGCAGGCTGGCATCGGTCTGGTTGCCGCCGCGGCCGGTGAGCTCGATCGTGCTGCCGCCGGAGCGCAGCTTCAGATCGCCGTCGACGATGAAATCGGGCTTGATCGAGAGCTCGGCGCTGCCGCCGACCGGCCGCTTGCGCAGCGTGCCGCCGAGGCGCTCGATGCGCAGCGTCGTGTCCGGACCCCGGTCGGTCAGCGTGCCGCGGCTGCCGAGATCGAAATCGAGCGCACCGGGCCAGTCGGCCGCGAACGCGCCGGGATCGAGCCGCCGCGCCTTGGCCTGGATGTCCCAGCCGAGCGCCGGCTGCAGCGTGACCGTGCCGCTGGCGTCGAGGCCACCGTTGGGCTGGACCAGCGCCAGCGTCTTCAGCGCGATCGCCTCGGGCGTGCCGCTGAGGTCGAGCGTCAGATCGGCGAGCTGTCCGGGCGGGCCGACCGACAGGCTGCCGCGTGCCGCATACGCCGCCGCGCTGCCTTCGACGTCGAGCGTGCCGTAGCTGGCGAGCACCTGGCCGGCGAGATCGGCCGGCAGCACCAGGTCGTTCCAGGTCACGTGGGCGGTCGCGCTGACCGGCTCGTCGGCGAGCCGCACCTCGCCGCTGGCGTCCAGACGTCCCTCGAAGTCCGGACTGGTCAGGCCGAGCACCTCGATGCGCAGGATCTGATCCTTGAGCGTGTAGTCGAGCGGCTGCAGATGCAGGCGGCGTTCGTCGAGCGCGACGTCGCCGCTGAGGCTGCCGCGTTCCAGATCGCCCTCGCCGCGCAGCGAGACGGCCGCCGAGGCGAGGCCGGCTTCGGGCGCGAGCCGCCTGGGGTCGAAGCGCGGCACGTCGAGCGCGAGCGTCCACGGCCAGCGATCGTTCTGGCCGAGGGTCGCGTCGAGCGTGGCCGCCATCGGCGATTCGAGCTTGAGCGCGAGCTGCGCCCGTTTGCCGTCGCTGTCGGCATCGAGCGTGCCGGCATATTCGGTCTCGGCGACGCGCCAGCGGAACGTCGTACGGCCCTTGCCGGCATAGCCCTGATGCGTGGCCAGCGTGCCGTCGAGGTCGACCTGGCCGTCCGGCGCACGCAGGGCGAGCTCGCGCACGGCGAGGCCGGCGTGCGTCCAGGCCGCGGCGAGGGTCAGGCTGTCGGCGGCGAACAGCGGCTCGCCGTCGCGGCTGATCGCGGCACCGCGCAGCGCGAAGCGCTCGAGCGCGATGTCGATCGGCGGCTCGAGCGAGAACGGCTCGGCCGGCTCCTCGGGTTTCGGCGGCACCGTCGTCAGCGCGACGTCGAGCGCCTCGACGTCGAGCTGGCGGATCAGCACACGCCTGCCGAACAGCGCGGTCAGTGCGACGTCGGCGGTCAGCGCGCCGACCTTGGCGTCGACGCCGGCCTCGGCATCGCGGTAGCGCACGCCTTCCAGCCGCAGCGGGCCGGCCAGCGTGCCGCTGCTGCGCTCGATGGCGAGCTTGCCGTCCAGCGTGCTCTGCACACGCGCCAGCACGAAGCGCGCGCCGGCGCCGGTGTTGAGCAGCCAGGCCAGCGCCGCTGCGGCGATCGCCAGCACGATCAGCAGCGCGATCGCGATCCGCTTGAGCCATTTCATAGGTCGGGCCCGATGATGATGTGCAGCTCGACGCCGCTGGCGTGCCGGTCGCCGATCGGCGTGCCCAGGTCGACGCGCACCATGCCGACCGGCGAGCGCCAGCGCAGGCCGAAGCCGGCGCCGACCTTGAGGTCGAAGTTGCCGCCGGAGAACGCGTCGCCGCTGTCGACGAAGGCCGCGGCGCCCCAGTTCTGCGAGAAGTAGTACTCGTACTCGGCGCTGGCCACGACCAGCTGCTTGCCGCCGATCACGTCGTCCTCGCCGTTGCGCGGACCGACCGTCTGGAACGCGTAACCGCGGATCGAGCGGTCGCCACCGGCGAAGAAGCGCAGTTCCGGCGGCAGCCGGTCGAAATTGCTGACCTGCGTGTAGCCGAGCGAGCCGCGCGCGATGAAGCGGCTGTTGTCGCCGAGGCCGCGGATCCACTTCGCGTCGGCGGTGACCTGGGCGAAGCTGGTATCGGACAGCACCGATTCGGCGCCGGCGCGAGCGGCGAGCGTCAGCGACCAGCCGCGCCGCGGAAACGTGAGATCGTCGGCGCGCTTCTTCGCGAAGGAGATTTCCGGGTAGAGCAGGGTGGTCGAACCCTCGACGTCGGCGACCTTGAAGTCGCCGGTCAGGAAATTGACGCCGACCGTGCGCAGCCAGCCGTGCCAGATCCGCGAATCGTTCGCGGTCAGGCGCAGCGTCTTGGACTGGCTGGTGTCGGTATCCTCGTCGCGGTAGGTCGCGCCGAAGTTGTAGGCATGGTTGTCCGGGCCCGGCAGCGGGATCTGGTACAGGCCGGTGACGGTACTGAGGCGTTGCGCGAGCAGGGCTTCGAAGTTGAGCTTGTGGCCACGATCGTTGACCCAGCGCCGCTCGATGCCGCCGCGCACGCCCGGACCGGTGTCGGTGCCGATGAACACGCCGCCGGTATAGACCGTGCGCTTGGCCGGCGCCAGCATCACGTCGATCGGCACCAGGCCGTCGGCGGCGGCCTCGACGTTCGGCTGCACCTGGGCGATCGCGAAGTAGTTCGCGTCGACCAGGCGCTGCTGGAAGCTCAGCAGTTGGTCCTGCGAGTAGTAGTCCTTGCCGGGCTCCCACGGGATGTAGCGCGCCATGAAGTCGTCGGCGAACTGGCCGCCTTCGAAGCGCGTCTCGCCGAACCGGTAGCGCTGGCCGGCGTTCCAGACCAGATCGATCTCGGCGGCATTGCTCGACCGGCTGACCTCGACGCGGTGCGTGCCGAGCGTCGCGTCGAGATAGCCGCTGCCGAACAGCGCGGCCGATACGGTGGCCTTGCTGCGCTCGTAGGCGGTGTGGTCGAGCGGCTGGCCGACGCGCGGCTGGAACGCGGCACGCGCCTGGTCGATCGCGCGGATGCCCTCGGTCTGGCCGTCGATGCGCAGATCCACGTCGGTCACGCGCACCGGCTCGCCGCGCTTGACCTCGAGCACCGCGGTGAAGGTGTCGCCGCTCTGCTTGAGCTCGCCCTGGACGCCGACGTTGTAGTAGCCGTAGGGTTCGAGTGCGGCCTGGATCTGCCCCTCGGCGCGGTTGTACAGGCGCCGCGCCTGGGCGGGGCTGACCTCGCGCTGGGCATACTGCGCCAGTTCCAGCCGCGCCAGCGCGGCTTCGCGCAGCGGGCCGTCCAGGCCTTCGAGCTCGACGCTCAGCCGGGCCGCGAACGCGGGGCCGGCCAGCAGCAGGACGGCGGCGGCTGCCAGGGCCGCGCGACCGGGGTGGCGTGGATCGATCATGCAGAGCGCCATCGGAACCGGGTCCCGCTCTTATAGCAAACGAGGCACGGCGATGGGGCTGGACCGGCCGCGCACGTTTCAATTGCTTGCATCCGCGACACGTCCGGTGCGGCGCCGTTCAGCCGCTGGCCTCGCCCGAACGGTGCGCGACCCAGGCGCCGACCAGCGCCGATAGGTACGGAATCGACTGTGCGGCGAGGATTGCGATCCACAGCTTGCCTTCGACGTACTGGAAGCCGATCGAATGGATCATGCCGACGATGCAGGCACCCAGCGCCAGCGCCATCAGGCCTTCCTCGCGCACCGACGTGAACGGGTTGGGCTTGGCGCCGAGACGGCGGCTCTTGGCGGTGCGGACGAACTCGCCTTTCTTCTGCCACAGCCCCTGGAAGATGCCGCGCGCGATCGCATGCGACAGCCCCATGCTGGCGATCGAGGCCATGATCGTGTCCTTCCACGAGCACGGCACGCGCACCCGGTAGAGCACGATGCCGAACACCGCCTTGCAGACGAAGAAGCCGATGATCGGCACCAGGAACAGCTGCAGCGGCAGCGCGAAGTATTGCGGCCAGCCGACCATGCCGACGGTCCAGGCGATCGCCATCAGCGTGAAGACCAGGTGCAGCGCGTCGGCGAACCACGAGAACCAGCCGGTCAGGAAGTGGAATTTCTGGCCGCGGCTGAGCGGGCTGTCGGCCGAGACCATCCAGTTCCAGCGCGCCTTCATGATCTGCATCGCGCCGAACGCCCAGCGGTAGCGCTGCGACTTGTAGGCCTTGAAGTCGGCCGGCGTCAGCCCCTTGCCGATCGCCTCGTCGACGTAGACCAGATCGTAGCCGGCATGCATCAGGCGCAGGCCGAGCTCGGCGTCCTCGCAGATCGTCCATTCCGACCAGCTGCCGGTGTCGACCAGCATGTCCTTGCGCACCATCGTCATCGTGCCGTGCTGGATGATCGCGTTGCGCTCGTTGCGGTGGTGCATGCCGATGCGGAAGAAGCCGTCGTACTCCCAGTTGCACATGCGCCGGAACGCGTTGTGCTCCCAGTCTCGATGCGCCTGCGGGCACTGCACGACGGCGACCTTCGGATCGCGGAAGTAGCCGGTCAGCGCGCGCAGCCAGTCGCTGCGCACCTCGTAGTCGGCGTCGACCACGGCGATCACCTCGGCGCGCGGATCGGTGACGGTCAGGCCGTAGTTCAGCGCGCCGGCCTTGAAGCCGGGCCACGGTTCCAGATGGAAGAAGCGGAAGCGCGGTCCGTGCTTCTCGCAGTAGGCCTGCAGCGGCTTCCAGACCTCGGGGTTGCGGGTGTTGTTGTCGATCACCAGCACCTCGAAGTTCTCGTAGTCGAGCGCGGCCAGCGAGTCGAGCGTCAGGATCACCATCTCCGGCGGCTCGTTGTAGCAGGCCAGGTGGATCGACACGAACGGCTGCGGATCGCCGGGCTGCGGCGTCAGCAGGCCGAAGTGCCTCAGCCAGCGCGGCCGCCAGATCACCTCGGTGAACTCGAATCCGTTGATCAGCAGCACCAGGATGATCGCGACCTGCGCCGGCAGCAGCAGGGTCAGCATCGTCCAGTCCAGCGGACTCAGGTAGAAGTCGTACGGCAGCGTCGCCGACCACACCAGCAAGGTGCCGCCGAGCTGGATCAGGATCAGGAAGAACCACAGCCCGGCGGTGCGGAAGCGCATGAAGTGCCGCGCGAACCAGAACATCGGCAGCAGCGCCAGCAGCGAGGCGGCCGCGGCCTTCCACGGCCAGGTGGTGTCCTCCACGACCGGGCCGGTGAACGCGAACTTCGGCTGGCGATTGGCGTTGAGCACGCCCCAGTAGGCGCCGGCGCGGCCTTCGTTGGCCTCCTTCCAGGGCTGGTCGAAGGCCTCCATGACGTAATAGTCGATGTTCTCGCGCGCGGCGACGTTGAACCACTCGCGCAGGAACTGCGCCTCGTTGGCCAGCGTCGGCTGCGCGTACTCCTTGCGGTCGCCGTTGGACGGCCAGCCGATTTCGCCGATCACCACCGGCTTGTCCGGGAACAGCCGCTTGAGCTGCTGGTACTGGCCGAGCGTGAAGCCGATCGCATCCTTGCGCGGAATCCGCTCCCAGTACGGCAGCAGGTGCACGGTGATGAAGTCGACGTGGCGCGCCAGTTCCGGGTTGCGTTCCCAGACGAAGAACGGCTCGGCGGTCGAGACCGGGATGTCCAGCTGCGCACGCGCGCGGTCGAGGTAGCCGATCAGCTGCTCGACCGTGACGTCGCCGCGTAGCACCGACTCGTTGCCGACGATCGCGCGCTCGATGTTGTCGTACTTGCGCGACAGCGTGACCAGGGCCTCGAGTTCGCGGTCGTTGTGGTCGGCGCGGCGGTCGAGCCAGGCGCCGGCCATGACCTTCATGTCGTACAGGCGCGCCAGCCGCGGAATCTGCGGGCTTTCCAGCGAGGCGTAGGTGCGGATGCGGCGCGTGTACTGCGCCATCAGGCGGATGTCGCCGGCCAGCTCGGCCTCGCTCGGATAGACGTCCTTGGTCGGATCCTGATAGCGCTGGAACGCGCTGAACGCGAAGCCGCCGACCTGTCCGTTCCAGTCGGCGATCGGCGTGGGGCGGTTGAGCCAGGCCCAGAGACCGAAATTGAGTACCGCGATGGTCAGGCTGAGCGCCAAGGCCCGCCAGAACGATTTCTGTACGGGGGCGGTCTGAACGGTTGGGGTCAAGCGGCGGCCTCGGCGTAGCGAAGGCGCGAACGCCGCGCCGGACAAAGGCTTGCAGCATAGCCCAACGGCCTGAATACCCTCAATCGAGCGGATTTGCTGGCTTCAGTATGGTGGCTAGCTGCCCCCGGGGCGGCTGACTGGCTGATACTCCAACCCCAACGGCCGTGCGCGCCCCGCTGGCAGGTCCGGCTGGTCACGGAAGCGCCGGGCGCTCGCAGGCGCCCGGCGGACAGACCGCTACGGATTGCACATCGGCAACTGGGTGTACACCGTCGTATCTCCATGGTGATCGATCACGGAATCGATGGGATTGCCCAGGGTGTCGCCGGTGGGGGCGATGTTGTAGTTGGAGCCTCCATTTGGGGACGTGTTCGCGCACAGGTTGACGAACGCGATGGAAAAGGCACCTGTAGCCGTATTGTTGTAGATGTGAACGGGCGAGGTGATCGTACCGGCGATCGAAGCGGAGACACCGAAAGCCGAATCGTGGACGGTATTGCCGTGTACCGTCACGCCGAACACTCGTGAGCTCTCTCCGCTCTGCCAGGGCCGCGCTCCGACGTGCAGGCCGACGAAGCAGTTCTTCTGGCATTCGAGTGTGTTCTGGGTCACCACCGTGCCGGTGTAATCCCCATCGCTAAGTGGGACGCCGCCTGGTCCAAGTTGCCGGAACACGACCAGTCCACCGAAAATGGGCTGCGTATTCTGTTCGATCAGATTGTCCTTGATCAGACTGTTTTTGCCGTACATGAGGACCATGCCGACGTCACTGCTGTCCAGGATGCGGTTGCGTAGAATCTGTGCGTTGTCCGAACCGATGGTGATTCCGTCGGCCCATACGCCTCGCGTGTAGTGATTGCCGTTCGCGATGAACGAGGAATCGGTGACTATTGCACTCGAGCCATACCAGCCCAGCGCAGTGGCGCACAGCGCGCGTGTGCTCAAATTCCGGGTGAACGAGACGTTGTCGGCGAGGACGAGAACGTTGAAGCCGAAGCTGTTGTTGAAGACGCTGCACTGCGATCCGGCCCATGAAAACAGTCTCGAGTTCCGGTCACCGTCGATGGCCAGAAAATCGATCTTGACGTTTGGGCTGCTAACCTGCAGAACCGCTCTTGGCGCTGGCCAGCCACCGGGTGGTGGCGCATGCAGAGTGGGAGCGGCCAGCAGGGTCGCGCAGGGGATGTTCTCGCAGTTTCCAGAGGGGCTAAACACGGGTGGGATCGTGCCGAAGGTGACCGGCCGATTGAGCGTTATCTGGTTGTCCACTAGATAGGTGCCGACGGGCAGGCGGAACGTAGAGCCGGACACTGTAAGATTGAGACAGGACTGGATCGCGGCAGCGGCGGCGATCGCACCAGTAGCGTCCGCATAGACGCCGGTGCAGATGTTCACTTGGTGTTGGCGGTCGATACGTTCACGCTTACATTGCGGGTGGAATCGCCGAACCAGGCTACTCCTTCCTGCAACATCCGCCATTGCATGTCGTAGGTTCCGGCCGTTGTCGGTGCGGTAACTGTGAAGTTGAAAGTGTAGGTCTTTCCCGTCACGACCGAGGTCGCGGCAGGAAGGGAGACTCTGTGCAGCCCCTAGTTGGTGTTGTCCTGCGGATTCTGCGAGCCGAGATAGAAGTTGGTTCCGGCTGACCAGGTGGTCGTTCCGGCGTTCTGCATGGTGATGCTCACCTGGTAGGACTGTCCCGGCGAGAGCAGGGGGCGCACGTTTTGCGAAACAAATCGGGCGCCCAGTGCGGGGAGGGGAGGGCCGATGACCTGGGCGAAGCTAAGTTGTGGAGAAAGGATTGCTGTCAGAAGAAAAAGAAATATAGTGAATTGTGATGTTCTCATTTTTGAATCCCCTCGCTCACGAGACATGTATATCAATTGCGGAGTATGCATTTGAGTGTGATAGAAGAAATATTTTCAAATATACTATTCGGTCGTTTTGTCAATCCAGGATAAATCTTGGTGGCCTGAGCAAATCACCACGTTATCCAAATATCCGCATCCATGTGAAAGCTCGCCATGTTCCGCCAGCCACTGCCCGGTAGTCTGGTCACTGCGAAACAAATACAGGGTGCGGTCGCGCCGGTGTCCAGTGCCTGCGTCGATTCGTTCTTGCTCGCAGTCCTTGATGTATCTGGCCAAGTAGGCACTATTGCTCGGCTTGTTCATTCGGGCCGCGATGGCGTGGATTTCCAGTTCATCCATATGGGTGCCTGGAATGCCTCTCCCGAACAGGCCTCCGCATTCGAACGAAGGAAACTGGAAGATGTCGTCGTGATCTTCCATTAAGGTCATCCAGGTGGTGCCGTCGATATGGCTGACCGCTGGTGATGTGCTTTTGTTGCGCAAACTGATCTGCATCGGGGCTACGTCGATAATCTGAAGCAATCCAGCAATCGCGAGTAGGATCGAGCCCCTTCTTTGTCCGTATCGATGAAGAGTAGCAGCTACCGCCGCTGCGATCACCACGTAAACCGCAATCCATACAAAGCGCCCCGACCCACGCAGTGTTGAGAGCGCGCCGATCAGTGATTCGGGCAGCGCGATATGAAGAACTTCGTTCGCACCCAATCCGACTCGATTAGAGATGGCAAAAGCGAGCGTGCACAGAACGGCGAGCATCAGGCATAGATGCTTGCTTACGTTGAACCGCCAATCCTTCAGAGCTGGGAGGGCTGCCAAGCAGAGCAGCAGAACACCCGTGCCCAGATACGCCATGCCCTCCCATTGATGAATTCCAGGGAGACTGGGGTATCCGCCGTATAGAAGCTTTCCGGCTGTGGTTTCAGGGGTTGGTACGAAAGGTGCCAGCAAATTCAGAGAATAAACACCGTAGTCGCCGAGATTAAGTGTGCGATAGCTCAGCAGGCCACTCATTGCAATCAGTGCTGCTCCCCCCGCCCCCATGATGCCCAGGCGCGCCGCTGCCCCCATCGCACTTAAGCGGCTTCTGCGCAACTGGTCAGCGATCGTTGTCACAACCAGTAGGGCGGTCATCACCGCCAAGTAGGGCGTTATCCAAAGCGAAAAAATGGGTACGGCGCAGAGGGCAACCCAGTAACGGACCGAGAGTTCACGGCGTGAACCTTCTACATAGCCGGTCAACGTAAGCAGGATGAGGAAATGCCCCATCAGTGTGGCGTGGCCGAAGCGAAAAAGGAGGATTGGCGTGTAAGCAAGAATGAGCGTGCCGGAGATCAGTGCGAGAGGGCTGCGACCACCCAATACCCATATCAGTCTTGCGCCGGCGAGAACTTGTAAAAGCAGGCATAGGCCTACCCAGGCACCCATGTAGATAGGGGGTAAAGAGCCCTCGGGCCAGAACGCTTGATACAGAATTTTTGCCGGTACGCCAAAAAGAGGAAGGCTATCAGACAGCAACAAATTTCCTCCCTCCGGGAGGTTGTAGTTGCCGGTCGCCAGTAAAGGCCAGCGCCACTCATCCCGAGCGAAGTAAAACCATCCGATCTGGCCTTGAGCAGCATCTCCGGAGAGCTGCTGCCAGAAAGGACCCGATCCCATCAGATATCCAGGACTCAAGCTCATTACCACGAAGAGAATGGCCGTGAGTGAGATCATCCATATCAATGCCTTGCCGCCGCGGTCGCTTGGACTCATGCTGATTCCATCGATCGTAGGCGTGGGGCGGGAGAATCGGACTGACTTATGACTCATTGGAGCTCCGGATTGCCGAGTTTTTCGGTGCCGCTAATCCGACGAGCGTTCTGATGTTTGGCAAATTCGTGCCTTACGCGACTACCCAGAATAGGTAGCAACGATAAGGTTGCCATGCCGAGCATCGGCAGCACGACCTCCGGACGCGTCAGGACGCCGAGGTCCAGGCGGCCGCTGCGTGCCAGCGAACGGGCCAGGCCGGCGCCCAGACTGGTCTCCACCGCGGTCATGACCGTGCCGCCGATCGTGCTCGCGCCGAAGAACAGCACGCGCGGACAGCGCAGCCAGGCCAGCGCGACGGTGACCGCGCCGTACGGAAAGAACGAGACCAGACGCAGGAAGAACGTATAGCTGACCGGATGCGTCTCGAAGCCGGATCGGATCCGGGCGATCAGCGCCGGCGGCGGCCGCTCGGCGCCGGCGAATGCGCGCCGGCTGGCGACGAACAGCAGCGCGGTGCCGAGCACCAGGCCGATCGTCGACAGCAGCGTGCCGTATGCGGCGCCGAACAGCATGCCGCCGGTCAGCACGATCAGCACCGCGCCGGGCAGGCCGGTCGCGGCGGCGATCGTCATCGCGGCGATCTGCGCGGCGGCCGCGGTCAGCGGATGGGCCGCGATCTGCCGCTGCAGTTCACCGTGCCGCTCGATCAGCGCGGCCGGATGCAGGCCGTCGAGCAGGCCGGACGCGTAGAGGGCGCCGCCGGCGGCGATCAGCAGCAGCAGCGGCAGGAACGAGGACAGGCGTTTCATCGGGATCGATCGAAAGAGGGGGCAGCACGCGGCGCACTAGCATAGCGGCTGGTGCTCAGCGCAGCGCGGCGTAGACGGTCACTTCCTCGCGGTCGTGATAGAGCTGGCGCGCGCGCCAGTCCAGGCGCCGGCCGGCGACCGCCTCGGCGATCCGCTCGCGGCACAGCACGACCTCCTCGTGGCGCTTCTTCATCGGCAGCTTGAGATTGAACATCGCATGCCGGCACCAGCCGGCGGCGAGCCAGTCGCTGATCCGCGCCGCGACGCGGCGCGGCTGTTCGACCATGTCGCAGACCAGCCAGTCGACCGGCCGCGGCGGCTGGTAGCGAAAGCCGTCCTCGCGGCGGTGCTCGACCAGGCCGGACGCGAGCAGCGACGCGTCCATCGGCCCGTTGTCGACCGCGGTCACGCGGATCGAGCGGCGCACCAGCTGCCAGGTCCAGCCGCCCGGCGCGGCGCCGAGGTCGACCGCGCTCATGCCGGGGCGCAAGGCGCGTTCGCGTTCAGCCTCGTCGAGCAGGACCAGGAACGCCTCCTCGAGCTTGAGCGTCGAGCGGCTCGGCGCGCTGCTCGGAAAGCGCAGGCGCGGAATGCCGCCGGGCCACGGCGCACTGCGCGACACGTCCGCCACGGCCAGCAGGGCCGTAGCCGGATCGAGCAGGGCGACGTGCAGGCGTTGCGGCATGGCCGGATCGATCAGGCGCTCGCGCTTCATCGCGGCGACCAGGGCCGCGTTGAGCGAGCGGCACAGACCGGACAGTTCGCGGCCGGCATCGCTGTCGGGCGACTCGATCCAGGCATCGGCGAAGGCCGGTCCGGCGGCACGGATCGCCGGCAGCAGCACGGCGAGCCGGTCGCTGGCCGGCAAGGCGTCGATGCGCGCGCGCAGGCGCAGCCATTGCCGCGCGAACGTCAGCGCGCGCCAGTCGACGGCGCGGCCGTAGCGCGTCGCGGCCGCTTCGTCGGGCAGCATGAACTCGACGTAGCCGCTGTCGCGCCGCGCGCGCGCGTAGCCGCCGGTCGCCAGCTGCGCGTCGATCGCGGCCAGCTCCTGCGCGCAGTCGTTCTCGAAGCCCGGACGGCACCAGGCCAGGAAGCCGTCGAGCGGCCGGGCGGATTCGGTGGCGATGGCGGTCACGAGCGATCGGTCGGCATGCGGGGCGGGCGGCGGTGCGCGCCGCTCAGTACATCGCGCCGCCGCTGCGCGCGTAGAAGCCGAGCACCTCGCGCGCCTGCTCGCGCAGGATGTCGCGCCGCACCGCGATGCCGCGCCGTTCGAGCTCGCCGATCCAGTCGGCCGGCAGCGGCCCCTCGTCGAACTCGGTCAGCGTCATCACGTCCTCGGCGCGCGCGCCGATCAGCAGGGCGTCGACACCGGCCCAGACCGTCGCGCCGTAGCACTGGCAGCACGGCTGCGAACTGGTCGCCAGCGCGTAGCGGCCGCCGTCCTCGTTGAGGCGCTTGCGCTGCAGACGCTGCTGCGCGCTCATGTAGGCCATCATCTCGGCATGCGCCACCGAGCAGGTGTGCGGCACGACGCGGTTGACGCCGACGGCGATCACGCGGCCATCCGCGTCGAACACTGCCGCGCCGAACGGCCCACCGCTGCGCAGCTCGACGTTGCGGCGCGACAGCTCGATCGCGAGCGCGACCTTCGCCTCGTCGTCGGCGTAGCGACGCTGCAGGTCGACCGCGTCGGCGATCCAGGCGGGCAGGGTCAGGTGGATCTGCAGATACAGCATCAGTGCGTCTCGGCCGAATCGGTGACGGCGGCGCAGCGCTGCTCGACGCAGCGGCAGCCGCTGATCTCCGGATAACCGCAGATGCCGGACATGCCGGTGCGCGCGCATTCGGCGGCGACCTGGTCCGGAAACGTCGGGCTGTCGCGATTGACGCAGGCCGGATAGCGGCCGCAGCAGTTGCCGACGTCCTTGACCGCGCAGTCGGCGTCGACGCGGCAGCGGTAGTCGACCTCGCCCGGTGTAGACGCCGCGGCACTGACTGCCGACGCGCGCGCCGGAGCGGTCGATGCGGCCGGCGGCGACGGACTGCAGCCGGCCAGCACGGCCAGGCAGACCAGCCAGCCGGCCGCGCGCAGGTTCATCGGCCGGCGCCCTTGGCCCACGAATCGCGCAGCGTGACGATGCGGTTGAATACCGGGTGGGCCGCGCCGTGGTCGTGGCGGTCGGCGACGAAATAGCCAAGCCGTTCGAACTGCCAGGCCGATTCGCTGGCGACCGTGTCGAGCGAGGGCTCCAGATAGCCGCGCACGATGCGCTTGGATGCCGGATTGAGGTGATCGCGGTAGGTCTTGCCGTCGGCGTCGTCGTCGGGGTCGGGCGTGTCGAACAGGCGGTCGTACAGGCGCACCTCGGCCTCGAGCGCGTGGCGCGCGCTGACCCAGTGGATCGTGCCCTTGACCTTGCGCTCGGCGCCGGACTGGCCGGGCCGAGTGTCGGCGTCGAGCGTGCAGCGCAGCTCGACGATCGCGCCGGTCTCGTCCTTGACGACCTCCTCGCAGCGCACGATGCCGACGCCGCGCAGCCGCACCTCGCCGCCGGGCACCAGGCGGTGGAAGCCCTTGACCGGTACCTCCATGAAGTCCTCGCGCTCGATCCACAGCGTGTCCGAGAACGGCACTTCGCGGCTGCCGGCCGCCTCGTTCTTCGGGTGGTTCGCGAACGACAGGCGCTCCTCGTGGCCGTGCGGCAGATTGGTCAGCACCAGGCGCAGCGGATCGAGCACGGCCAGGCGGCGCGGCGCGGTCGCGTCGAGCGCCTCGCGCACGCAGCCCTCGAGCACGCCGACGTCGATCACGCTGTTCTGCTTGCTGATGCCGATGCGCTCCCAGAACGCGCGGATCGCCGCGGCCGGAAAGCCGCGGCGGCGCGCGCCCGACAGCGTCGGCATGCGCGGATCGTCCCAGCCGTCGACCAGGCCGTCCTGCACCAGCGCCATCAGCTTGCGCTTGCTCATGACCGTGTAGTCGAGATTGCCGCGCGAGAACTCGATCTGCTGCGGACGGCTCGGCTCGCAGCGCAGGCCGGCGGCGCGCAGCGGTTCGGTCAGCTGCGGATCGCCGGGCAGGTCGAGCTGGTCCAGGCACCAGTCGTAGAGCGGCCGGTGGTCCTCGAACTCGAGCGTGCACAGCGAATGCGTGATGCCCTCGACCGCGTCGGAGATGCAGTGCGCGTAGTCGTACATCGGGTAGATCGGCCAGGCGTCGCCGGTGTTCTGGTGCGGCACGCGGCGGATCCGGTACAGCGCCGGATCGCGCAGATTGATGTTGCCGCTGGCCATGTCGATGCGTGCGCGCAGCGTGCGCGCGCCGTCGGCGAACTCGCCGGCGCGCATGCGCCGGAACAGGTCCAGGTTCTCCTCGACCGAGCGGTCGCGGTACGGCGAGTTGCGGCCCGGTTCGGTCAGCGTGCCGCGGTATTCGCGGACCTGCTCGGCACTGAGGTCGCAGACGAACGCGCGGCCGTTGCGGATCAGCTTCTCGGCGCAGCGATAGAACACCTCGAAGTAGTCCGAGGCGTGGCGCAGCTCGGTCCACTCGAAGCCGAGCCAGCGCACGTCCTCCTGGATCGCCGCGACGTACTCGACGTCCTCCTTGACCGGATTGGTATCGTCGAAGCGCAGGTTGCAGGTACCGCCGAACTCGCCGGCGAGGCCGAAGTTCAGGCAGATCGACTTGGCATGGCCGATGTGCAGGTAGCCGTTGGGCTCCGGCGGAAAGCGCGTGGCGACCCGCCCGCCGTGCTTGCCGGCGGCGCGATCGTCCAGGACGATCTGGCGGATGAAGTGATTGGCGGGAGACGATTCGCTCATGCGTGGGTCGACGGGCAAAGCGGCAAGTCTACCCGTTGGGCCTGCGGCCGTCGCCGGATCGGCGCGCCGTCCCTAGCGCGTACGCGCGCGAACCTGCCCGCCGCCGCGCTGCAATGGGCGCTCGATCCAGACGTAGGACAGGTGCGCGACCAGCAGCGTGGCCGGCAGGACCAGGGCCAGCAGCGCCCAGAACCGCCCGGCGGGCGACATCGACGCCGGGAGGTGCGGCAGGATCGGAATCAGGATCGGCATATGCCACAGATAGATCCCGAAGCTGGTCTTGCCGAGATACCGCATCGGCCGGTTGTCGAACAGGCCGCTGCCCGGGCGCGCGCCCCAGGCGCAGGCCAGCAGGACCGGCGCCAGGCATAGGCTGAAAAGCCCGTGCCAGACGTACAGCAGCGGATGGCCGGACCAGTAGCGGTCGGCGATCCGGATCATCGCGGCACTCAGCACGACCATGCCGGCGACGCCGACCCAGAACCACAGCGCCGGCCGCCGCGGGCGCCAGCCCTGGATCGAGGCCGCTACGAAGGCCGCGCCGGCGAGCATGCCGATCACGAACTGATCGATCCGCCCGGGCAGGCGCTCGATCTCGGCGATGCGTATCGCGAGCGGGTCCGCTGCGGTGATCGCGTAGGCCCAGATCCGGTAGCCGACCGCCACGGCGATCGAGGCGAGCAGCAGCCAGGGCCAGCACCTGCGGTCGATCAGCGGGGCGATCAGCGGCAGGACCAGATAGAACGAAAACTCGATCGGCAGCGTGAACCAGACGCCGACCAGCGGCGCGACCCAGTCCTGTCCGAGGTTGAACCAGAGGAACAGGTGCGCGATCAGCTCACCGCCGCCCAGCGTGCGGCCGTGCCCGGACACGGCCGCGATCAGCAGCAAGATCGCCAACTGTACGAGATAGGCCGGATAGATCCGGAGCACGCGCCGCATCAGGTAGCGTCCCGTATCCGGCCGGGTCGCGCCCGCGTAGCGCCAGCGCGCGAACGGCAGGACCAGCAGAAAGGCCGACAGACAGAAGAACAGGTCCACGCCGGCCCATCCCATCGTCAGGAAAGCCTCGAGCCCGAATGGCGCGCCGTCGAACGGGCGCATGCTCGGCAGGCCGGTCATCATCCAGACGTGGAACAGCAGCACCCACAGGGCGGCGAAGCCGCGCAGCCCGTCGAGTGCGGGAATCGTGTACGCGGCGGCGCCGGGTGGCCCGCTGTGCGGGGGTTTCTCGCTGCAGGGGATGGCGGCCGCCGGCCGCGCCCCCGGACCCGGCCGCATCAGGCCGGACGAGCCGGAGCGGCATCGCGCAGCCGCAGCCGCACCGGGCCGCGTGCGTGCCGGATGTCGACGGCGGCCTCGCCCTGCGTGGCGTCGAGGATGCCGTCGTCGATCATCGTCGTGGCGACCGTGCGCAGCGGCCGCATCAGGTCGCGCCAGTCGCAGCCGATCTTCAGCGCGGCGCTGCGTGCGGCATCGTGGATGTCGATCGTGCCGGAGCGGCGCTGCGCGCCGAGCAGCTGCAGGACGCAGGCGCGCAGCGTATCGGCGAGCTCGTCATCGGGCAGCTGAACCATCGGGTCGGCAGTCGGTCGCAGGGTGTGGCAGCGGTGCGGCGCGGCGGGGCGCATCATGCGCCGATCGGCCGGCAGCGTCCAGACGAAGGCCGCGCCGACGCGCCGCCGAAGCGCCCTGGACCGCGCGGCGCGCTTTGCGGCAAAGTGGCGCCGTGAAGATCGCCTGCCGCACCGACTCGCTCATCGACGCCCACCTGCGCAAGGGTCTGCTCGAATCCGGCGGCATCCGCGTCCATCTCGGCGGCGAGTATCTGTCCGGCGCGCTCGGCGAGATGCCGCCGTTCGGCCTGTACGTGCTCTGGGTCGGCGACGAGGACCTGGCCGCGGCGCGCAAGCTGCTGGCCGAGCTCGACCCTGCCGCGCCAGCGCCGCCGGACGATCTGAGCGAGCTGCTGGCTTGAGTTCGGCGCCGGCCGTGCCGCGTGCGGCGGTCTGGCAGATGAGCGCCGGCGCTGCGCTGATCAGCACGACCAGCATCTTCGTGCGCCTCGCCGGCGTCGGGCCGACCACCTCGGCGTTCTACCGGATGCTGTTCGGCGCGCTGATGCTGACCGGTGGCCTGATCGTGCTGCGCGCCTGGCGGCCGCTGCGGCTGCGTACGGTCGCCTGGCTGCTGGTGCCGGGCATCGCGTTCGCGGTCGATCTGATGCTCTGGCATCGCAGCATCCACCAGGTCGGACCGGGACTGGCGACGCTGCTCGGCAACTTCCAGGTGTTCCTGATGGCGCTGGCCGGCGTCGTGCTGTACCGCGAGCGGCTCGGGCCGCCGTTCCTGATCGGCACCGCGCTGGCGCTGGTCGGGCTGTACCTGCTGGTCGGTCTGGAATGGGGGCGGTTCGACGCGGTCTACCGGCAGGGCGTGATGTTCGGCCTGCTGACCGGCGTCGCCTACGCGGTCTACCTGCTGACGACGCGTCACCTGCAGCGCAGCGGCCAGGTCGCGCTGGCGCCGGCCCAGCTGATCGGCGTGACCTCATGGATCTGCGCCGCGGTGCTCGCCGCGTCGATGCTCGGCGAGGGCGCTTCGTTCGAGATTCCCGACCTGCGTTCGTTCGGCGCGCTGCTCGGACTCGCGCTGTTCGGCCAGGTGATCGGCTGGATCCTGCTGGTGCGCGCGATGCCGCAGCTGCCGGCCTCGCTGGTCGGGCTGCTGTTGCTGCTGCAGCCGGCGCTGTCGTTCCTGCTCGACGTGGCGATCTTCGCACGGCCGACGCGGACGCTCGACTGGCTCGGCGTCGGCCTCTCGCTGCTCGGCATCTTCATCGGCTCGTGGCGGTCCGGGCGCAGCCGATCGCCTTCCGTGTCGTCCACGTAAGGACGTATAGACGTCTATACGCCTATTGACGCGGGCGATATGCCTGCGTAGAGTGCCGGCCACTCATCGCGACCGGTCGAGACACTGGGTCTGAGACGCCGGGGCAACCGCGACATCCGTCGCACGGTGCCAATTCCAGCGAAGCCGCCGGCATCGGCCGGGCTTCGGGAGATGAGCGGCCGCGCCTCGTGCGCGCTGCTCCGGTCGCGCCGATCAGATCAGGAGCAGCATGTGGCCGCCGTCCTTCCTCTCGATTCGCCGGATCTTCCCGATGCCTGTGCGCAGCCGCTGCGCGGCGTATTGCGCCTGTCGGCGCTCGCGCTCGCCGGCGGCCGGACCCTGATCGACGCCGACGTCGCCTGGCAGGCCTGGGGCGATCCCGGCCTGCCGGCGGTGGTCGTGCTCGGCGGCATCTCGGCCGGCCGCGACCCGGATCGCTGGTGGTCGGCGCAGTGCGGCGCCGGTCGTGCGCTCGATCCGCGGCGGCTGCGCATCGTGTCGATCGACTGGCTCGGCGGTGCCGGCGGCTCGACCGGCCCGCGCGCCGGCGACGCGGCATTTCCGGCGATCGACAGCGCCGATCAGGCCGCCGCGGTGCTTGCGGTGCTCAATCATCTGGGCATCGCGCGCGTCGCGGTCGCGATCGGCGCCTCGTACGGGGGCTGCGTCGTCCAGCATCTGGCGCGGCTGGCCGGCGAGCGCATCGGGCGCGCGGTCGTGATCAGCGCCGGTCCGCAGGCGAGCGCCTGGGCGCGCGGCCTGCGCGGCCTGCAGCGCGGCCTGGTCGCCGCCGCCGCGCCGGAGCATCGCGCCGCCGCGGTCGCCCAGGCGCGGCAGCTGGCGATGCTGTCGTATCGCACGCCCGGCGAGCTCGAATCGCGATTTGGCGGCGCCGAGCCGGCCCAGTGCCTGGAGCACTGGCTCGACGCGCATGGCGCCCGTTTCGCGGCGCGCTTCCCGGCCGACGCCTTCGTGACGCTGTCGGCCTCGCTCGACGCGCATCGCTGCGATCCGGGGACGATCGCCGCGCCGGTCACCGTGGTCGGCGTGCGCGGCGACCTGCTGGTGCCGATCGAGACGCTGCGCGCGTTCGCCGAGCGCCTCGGGCCGCGCGCCGAGCTGTGCGAATTCGATTCGATCTACGGTCACGATGCCTTCCTCAAGGAAGACGAGACCATCGCCGGGATCTTCCGGCACGCGCTGGCTGCGGAGGACTGCGCATGAGTACGCTCTCTCGGGACACGATCGCGGTACGCGCCGGCGTCGATGCCGACACCGCGCACGGCGCCGTGATGCCGCCGCTGTACCTGTCGACCAACTTCAGCTTCGCCGGCTTCGGCCAGAAGCGCAGCTACGACTACACGCGCTCGGGCAACCCGACGCGCGACACGCTGGCTGGCGCGCTGGCCGAGCTCGAGGGCGGCAGCGGCGCGGCCGTGACCGCCAGCGGCATGGCCGCGGTGGCGCTGGTCGCCGCCGCGGTGCTCGAGCCGGGCGATCTGCTGATCGCGCCGCATGACTGCTACGGCGGCACCTGGCGGCTGTTCGACGCACAGGCGCGGCGCGGCCTGTACCGCGTGCGCTTCGTCGACTTCCACGATCCGCAGGCACTGGCCGCCGCGCTGGACGAGCGCCCGAAGCTGGTCTGGATCGAGACGCCGTCCAATCCGCTGCTGCGCATCACCGACGTGCGCCACGTCGCCGAGACCGCCCACGCGGCCGGCGCGCTGGTCGCGGTCGACAACACGTTTCTTTCGCCGCTGCTGCAGCAGCCGCTCGGCCTCGGCGCCGACGTCGTCGTGCATTCGACGACCAAGTATCTGAACGGCCATTCCGACGTGGTCGGCGGCGCGGTGATCTGGCGCGAGCCGGCCCTCGGCGAACGGCTGGCCTGGTGGGCCAACTGTCTGGGCCTGACCGGTGCGCCGTTCGACAGCTATCTGACGCTGCGCGGCCTGCGCACGCTGAAGGTGCGTCTGGCGCGGCACGAAGCCAATGCCCGCGCGCTGGCCGAACAGCTGCATGCGCACCCGGCCGTTCGCGCGGTGCACTACCCGGGCCTGGCCGATCATCCCGGACACGTGCTGGCACGCCGCCAGCAGTCGGGCTTCGGCGCGATGCTGAGCTTCGAGCTGACCGGCGGCGAGGCGGCCGCGCGCGCGTTCGTCGACGGCCTGGTCTGTTTCACGCTGGCCGAATCGCTCGGCGGCGTCGAGAGCCTGGTCTGCCATCCAGCCGGCATGACGCATGCCGCGATGGCGCCCGAGGCGCGCGCGCGCGCCGGCATCGCCGACGGTCTGCTGCGGCTGTCGGTCGGCATCGAGGACGAGGCCGATCTGCGCGGCGACGTCGCGGACGCGCTGGCGCGCGTCGAGGCGGCGATCGGCAGCACGCGGGCCGCGTCGGCGGCCTAGGACGCGGCCGCCGGCAACGGCGGCGGACCCGCGGTCAGGCGGGCCCGCCGCTCAACGGTGCAGGTGGCCGCTGGCCTCGGGCTGGTAGGCGATGCCGGTCACCTGCAGGCGCAGCCAGCGGCCCGCCGGCAGCGGCCAGTCGATCGTCTGGCCGACCCGCAGGCCGAGCATCGCGGCGCCGACCGGCGCCAGCACCGAGACCTTGCCGGGCGAGCCGTCGGCGTCGCGCGGATAGACCAGGGTCAGTTCGCGCGTGTCGCCGCTTGCCTCGTCGACGACGCGCGCGGTCGAGTTCATCGTGACGACATCGGCCGGCATCTGCGGCGGATCGACGATCGCCGCGCGCGCCAGCTCGCCACGCAGCGCCTGGGCGCCCGCGGCATCGCGATGCGCCGGCAGGTCGAGCAACTGTTCGATGCGCTCCAGGTCGAGACTGGACACGGTGATCGGTGCGGGGGTGCTGGCCACGAAGAACAACTCCTGAAAAACCTCGAGATACGAAAACGCGCCGGGAATCTGCTGCCCGACGCGCGTCGATCCGGCAACGCTAGCCGATCGTGCCGGCTTTCTCAAATCGCGGCGGGTTCGCCGGTCCGCTGGAGGCGGGTGCGGCTCATGTGCGATCCGGCGCCGCGGCGCCGGCACCCGGATCGAGCAGGTCGGCCGGCAGCTCGGCGAACAGGTCGGCCAGCGACTGGATGAAGCCGCCCAGTGCCGAGCTCTTGCGCCAGACCATCGCGATCTTGCGGCTCGGCGCGGGCTTGCGGAACTGCACCAGCCGCACGTGCGCGGCCTGCGGCACCGGCGGCTTGACCGCGAGCACCGGCAGCAGCGTGATGCCGACGTGCGCGGCGACCATCTGGCGCAGGGTTTCCAGGCTGGTCGCGCGGAAACCGGCCTTCTCGCCGGCACCGGCGAGCTGACAGACCTCCAGCGCCTGATCGCGCAGGCAGTGGCCGTCCTCGAGCAGCAGCACGCTCTGGTCGGCCAGATCGTCCAGGCGCAGCGCCGATCGCGTCGCCAGCGGGCTGTCGTCCGGCACCGCCAGCACGAACGGCTCCTCGAACAGGAACCGGCTGTGCAGCTGCGGATCGTGGATCGGCAGGGCGAGGATGCCGGCGTCGAGGCGCCCTTCGCGCAGCAGGCGCAGCACGACTTCGGTCTTCTCCTCGGTCAGCAGCAGCTCCAGGCGCGGAAAGCGCTCGCGGATGCGCGGGATCACGTGCGGCAGCAGATACGGGCCCAGCGTCGGAAAGATGCCCAGGCGCAAGGTGCCCGACTCGGGATCGACGGTGCGCCGCGCGATCGCCTTGATCTGGTCGACCTCGTTGAGCACGTCGCGCGCGCGCGCGGCGATCTCCTGGCCGACCTCGGTCAGCAGCACCTTGCGCGGCGTGCGCTCGACCAGGGCCACGCCGAGCTCCTCCTCGAGCTTGCGGATCTGCGTCGACAGCGTCGGCTGGCTGACGAAGCTGGCCTCGGCGGCACGGCCGAAGTGCTTGTGCTCGGCGAGCGCCACCAGATAGCGGAGGTCGCGCAGGTTCATGGCGGATCGCCCATAGATGAGGGCTATCGATGATAGCCCATTCCATAAGCGTCATACCCGGGGCGCGGCGTCCCGCGGGCAGCTTCGCGACGGGCCCCTGCGGCATTCGGGCGCAGCCCTTGAAGCGATCGGACCGGTCCCCATCTGCTGGCTCAGGCGTTCGAGGACTTCGCTCCTCACGCTCGGCTGGCATCGTACTCCCCCCTCCCCACGATGCCGCCCGGGCGACGGAAACCCTCCCCGCTTCCGTCGCCCACCTATTCGGATCGGCGGCCCGGCGACAGCCGGGCCGCCGGCGCGATCCGGCCGCCGCCGCGCGTCCGGAGACTTGGCCTAGAATGCCGCGATCCTCGCGATGGAAGGCCCCGATGCGCGACGCCGCCGAACCCCGTGACGCATTCGCGCGGGTGCCCGAACGCAACACCACCGACAATCTGCTGCGCACCGCCCAGCAGCACCACGTGCTGCTGTCGAACATGGCCGATACCAAGGCCAACATCATCATCACGGTCTCCTCGATCGTGCTGACGCTGTCGCTGGGGCGGCTGTCCGATCCGGACCTGCGCGTATCGGTGACGATCCTGGCGGGCTTCACGCTGTTGGCGCTGCTGCTGGCGATCCTCGCGGTGCTGCCCAAGTACCGGCCGGTTCCGGTCGGCGAGGGGCCGTTGCCGCCGCATTTCAATCTGCTGTTCTTCGGCCACTTCGCCGCGCTGCCGCGCGAGCGCTATCTGGCCGAGGTCGCGCGCGTGCTGGCGCCCGACGGGTCGCCCTACGCGACCTGGGCCCTGGACGTCTATGCGCTCGGCGTCTATCTGGCCCAGCACAAGTACCGCTACCTGCGCTGGAGCTATCTGTTCTTCCTGACCGGCTTCGTCCTGGCCAGCCTCGAGCAGCTGGTCCGCCACCTGGCACATTAGGGGCCGCCGCACGATCGTCCGGCGCGCGCTGCCGTCCCGCCGGTCAAGACACCAACCCCGCCGCACGTGGCTCGCCGTTGACCGCTGCCACGCCCATCACGAAGAAGGAATCGACGATGCATCGCCTCTGGATCGGCTTGATCGCCTTGCTGCTGCCGCTGTCGACGATCGCACAGGAGACGACGCCGCCGGCGCTGCAGGAATGGCGCGGCTGGGTGCTCAAGAACGACGCGTTTCGCGCCTGCACGCTGCTCGCCGGCCGGCGGGGGCACGCGCAGGACGATTATCTGTGCGCCTGGCCGGGCACGCTGACGATCGCGGCCGATGCCGCCGGCGCGCGCCTGTCGCAGCACTGGCAGCTCGAGGCCGAGGGCTGGGTGCCGCTGCCGGGCGACGCCGAGCACTGGCCGCAGCGCGTCACGGTCGGCGGCATTGCGACGCCGGTGGTCGATCACGGGGGACCCGCGCTGTGGCTCGGCAGCGGCAGCCACGAGGTGCGCGCCGAAATTCCGTGGACGCAGCGGCCGCAGTCGCTGCGCGTGCCGCGCGCGATCGCCCTGATCGCGCTCAGCGTCGACGGCCGGCCGATCGTGCCGGTGCAGCGCGAAGGCGAGGCCTTGACGCTCGGTCGCGGCGCGACCGTCGCGGCTGAGGCCGACAGCGTGGACCTGCGCGTCCATCGGCGCCTCGACGACGGTGTTCCGGCCGTGCTGACGACGCGGATCCAGATCGGCGTGTCCGGTCAGGCGCGCGAGGAGCGCATCGGGCCGGCGCTGCCGGAAGGGTTCGTCGCGCTCGCACTGGACAGCGAGGCGGGCTGGCCGGTGCGCCTGGAGGACGACGGCCGCCTACGCGTGCAGGTGCAGCCGGGCTCGGACGTCCTGGTCCTGACCGCGCGCGCCGCCGGTCCGCTGACCGCGGCGGCTGCACGCGTGCCGGCCGCGCCGTGGCCGAGCCAGGAAATCTGGAGTTATGCCGCGGCGCCGCGCCTGCGCGTGACGGCCGCGAGCGGGACGACCCAGGTCGATCCGCAGCAGGCCGACGTGCCGCCCGCCTGGCGCGACCTGCCGGCGTTCGCGCTGGCCGACGGCGACCGCTTGCAGATCGAGGAGCATTCGCGCGGCGCGGCGGCTGACGAGGCCAATCGCCTGCAGCTCGTGCGCGAGGCCTGGCTCGACTTCGACGGTCGCGGCTGGTTCAGCCGCGACCGCATCGACGGCCGCATGAACAGCGGATGGCGCTTCGACGCGGCGCCGCCGTTCGTCGTGCAGCGCGCGCAGGCGCGCGCCGACGATGAGCCGCTACTGGTGACCGAAGCCGGGCAGGGCGGCTGGACCGGCGTGGAATGGCGTACGCCCGACGTCGCGCTCGATGCCGGCGTGCGCATCGAGGCCGGATCCGGCGCATTGCCGATCGCCGGCTGGCAGCAGGTGTTCGACCGGATCACGACGACGCTGCACCTGCCGTACGGCTATCGCCTGCTGGCGGCGCCGGGCACCGACCGTGCGCTCGGCAGCTGGCTGTCGGGCTGGACCCTGCTCGACGTGTTCGTCGCGGCGGTCGTGATCCTGCTCGGCGCGCGCCTGCTCGGCTGGGCCGGTGGTCTGCTGGTTCTGGCGTACCTGCTGATCGGCTATCAGGAAGCCGGTGCGCCGCTGTGGACGTTGATGCTGGCGCTCGCGCTCGGGCTGATCGCGCGCGCGCTGCCGGACGGACGCCTGGCCGAGGTGGCCGCGCTCGCGCGCCTGGTCGCGCTCGCGCTGCTGGTCGTGGTGACGCTGCCGTTCGCGATCACGCAGGTGCGCACGGCGCTGTATCCGCAGCTGGAGGCCGGCGGCGGCCCGGTCGAGCCGGCCTATGCGCAGATCGCGGCCGGTGCGGCCGATACGATGGTGATGTCCGAGCCGGCGCCGCCGCCTCCGTCTCCGCCGGCACCCGAGCCTGCCGAACGGGCCAAAGCCGACGACGTGCTCGAAAGCGTTACCGTCACCGGATCGCGCAATCTGCGCTCGCAGGCGCTCAAGCGCTATGCGCAGACCAGCGTCGTGCAGACCGGCGGCGGCGAGCCGGGCTGGCGGCTCGGCCGCACCTACCGGCTCGAATGGAGCGGACCGGTACTGCCGAGCCAGGAGGTGCGGCTGCTGATCGCGCCGCCGTGGCTGGTGCGGCCGCTCAAGCTGGTCCTGGTCGCGCTACTGGCCGTGCTGATCTGGCGGCTGGTGCGGCAGGCGCCGCTGCTGCCGGTGCGCGTGCGGCCGGCCGCGGCGGGTCTGGCGGCGGTCGCATGGGCGTGCTCGGCGGCGGTGTTCGCGCCATCGGCGCAGGCACAGGGTTTCCCGTCGGACGAGCTGCTCGGCCAGCTGCGCGATCGCCTGGTCGAAGCGCCGCGCTGCGCGCCGCAGTGTGCGGACATCGCGCTCGCCGAGCTCTCGGCCGAGGGCGACGAGGTCGTCGCGGTGCTCGAAGTGCACGCGCTCGAGCGCAGCGCGGTGCCGGTGCCGGCCGACGACACGACGCTGGCGCTGCGCGCGGCGCGGCTCGACAACGGCATGATCGAGGGCATCGCCGGTGTCGCCGGCGGCGCGCGCATCCTGGTGCCGCGCGGCGTGCATCGCGTCGAGCTGCGCTGGCAGGCACTGGCCGACAAGGTGGCGCTGGCGTTTCCGCTCGAGCCGCGCCGCATCGCGTTCTCCGGCAGCGGCTGGCAGGCCGCCGGCAGCGCCGACGGGCGCCTGCTGACCGAAACGCTGAGTCTGATCCGGCTGCGCGAAGGCGCAGACGGCGCGCGCGTGCCGGGCGGCGACCAGCAGTTCGCGCCGTTCGTCCGCGTCGTGCGCGAGCTCTCGCTCGACGTCGACTGGCGCGTCACCACGCGCATCGAGCGGATGGCGCCGCGCGAGGGCGGTCTGGTCGCGAACATCCCGTCGCTGCCGGGCGAACGCGTGCTGAGCGCCGGTGCGCGCGTCGCCGAGGGCCGGGTCGAGCTGCCGATCGCCGACGGCGAGGACCAGGCCGAGTACGCCGCGACGCTCGACCCGCGCGATACGCTGACGCTGACCGCGCCGCCGTTGAGCGGTCATGCCGAGACCTGGCGCATCGTGGTCAGCCCGATCTGGAACGTTCGCTTCGACGGCGTGCCCGAAGCCGGCTTCGACGCCGCGCAGGAGTCGGCCGCCGACTACCGCGTCTTCGAGTTCCATCCGCTGCCCGGCGAGACGCTGAATCTTCAGATCACCCGTCCGACCGCGGTCGCCGGCGCGACGCGCGCGATCGATCGCGTCGCGCTGTCGAGCGAGATCGGCCAGCGCGCGGCCACGCACACCGTGCAGCTGGATCTGCGTGCCAGCCAGGGCGGCGAGCAGGTGCTCGCCTTGCCGGCAGGCGCCGAGCTGATCGGTGTCCGGCGCGGCGGCGAGGCGCTCAATCTGCGGCTGCAGGACGGGCGCCTGACCGTCCCGGTCGTGCCGGGCCTGCAGCAGGTCGAGATCACGTTCCGGCAGGCGTCGCCGATCGCGACGCGGGTCACGACACCGGCGGTCTCGCTCGGCCTGCCGGCCGCCAACATCGATCTGTCTCTGCGGCTGCCGCACGACCGCTGGCTGCTGGCCGCGTACGGTCCGCCGGTCGGTCCGGCCGTGCTGCTCTGGGGCGAACTGCTGGTGATGGTGATCGCCGCGATCATGCTCGCGCGCTGGCGGCATTCGCCGCTTCGCATGCACCAGTGGCTGCTGCTCGGCCTCGGCTTCTCGACGTTCTCGTGGGCGGCCCTGATCGTGGTCGCGGTCTGGCTGTTCGCGATGGACGCGCGCCGCCGTCACGCGCCGGCCGGCGCGCTGCGCTTCAACCTCGTGCAGATCGCGTTGCCGGTGCTGACGCTGGCCGCGCTGTTGTGCATGTTCAATGCGATCCGCAACGGCCTGCTCGGCGCGCCGGACATGTACGTGACCGGCAACGGCTCGGACGCGCAGCTGCTGCGCTGGTTCGCCGATCGCAGTGCCGACGCGCTGCCGGTGGCCGGCGCGATCTCGCTGCCGCTGTGGGTCTACAAGCTGGCGATGCTGGCCTGGGCGCTGTGGCTGGCCTGGGCCGTCGTCGACTGGCTGCGGCTTGGATTCGCGGCCTGGCAGCGCGGCGGCTACTGGCGCTCGCCGGCGCCGGCCGCCCAGCTCGATCCGATCGGCGATCTGCCGCCGCCGTCACCGCCGCCGGCATGAGCGCGGCGGCAACGGTGAGCGGTCTGCTGTCGGCGGCCGCGGCACGGCTGGCAGCGTCGGAATCCGCACGTCTGGAAGCCGAGCGGCTCATGGCGGCCGCGCTCGGGCAGCCGCGCGGCTGGCTCTATGCGCACGGCGACGCGGAACCCGGCGCCGTGCAGGCGCTGCGCTTCGCCGAGCTGGTCGAGCGCCGCGCGGCCGGCGAGCCGCTGGCATATCTGATCGGCTCGCAGGGTTTCTGGACGCTCGACCTCACGGTCACGCCGGACGTGCTGATTCCGCGCGCCGATACCGAAATTCTGGTCGAGCTCGCACTGCAGCGCATCGATGCGCGCGCGCCGGCGCGGATCGCCGATCTCGGCACCGGCTCGGGCGCGATCGCATTGGCGCTGGCCAGCGAGCGGCCGCTGGCCCGGGTGACCGCGACCGATGCCAGCGCGGCGGCGCTGGCGGTCGCGCAGGCCAATGCGCAGCGGCTGGGCCTGGCCAACGTCGCGTTCGCGCAGGGCGACTGGACCGCGGCGCTCGGCACCGGGCGCTTCGAGCTGATCGCATCGAATCCGCCGTACATCCGCGACGGCGATCCGCATCTGGCGCGCGGCGATCTGCGTCACGAGCCGGCCGCGGCGCTGGCGTCCGGCGCCGACGGCCTGGATGCGATTCGCACGATCGTCGCGCACGCGCCGGCGCATCTGCAGCGCGGCGGATGGCTGCTGCTCGAGCATGGCTACGACCAGGGCGCGGCAGTGCGGGCGCTGCTCGAGACGGCCGGGATGGTCGAGATCGAGACCGCGCGCGACATCGAAGCGCGCGAGCGCGTCAGCCTGGGCCGCCTGCCGGGCTGAGGCCGGCGTACGCGCTCGGCGACATCTGGGCTAACCGTCTGCGCTGCGGGTGCGGCAGCCGGCTTGCTCGGTATCGAAGCGGACTGCGGCTGCGCAGCCGTCACCGCGCGCGAACCGGTCGCGCAGGCGCGACGGTCCCGTTTCATGTGCGTCCCCGGCGGCATGAATGCGCCGCAGCCGACTGGCGGCGCGCTGCAGCGCCAATGCGCGCGGCGAGCGTGCGATCGTCAGCCGGCCTGGCGCAGCGGCAGCGCCAGATGCGCGCCGTAGCGGGCGCGCACGGCCGCTTCGATGCCGGCCGCATCGAGCCCGCACTCGGCGAGCAGTTCCTCGCGGCTGGCGTGCTCGAGGAAACGGTCGGGCAGGCCGAGCTGCAGCAGCGGCACGGCCAGACCATGCGCGGTCAGCAGTTCGGCGACGCCACTGCCGGCGCCGCCGGCGACGGCATTGTCCTCGACGGTCACCAGCGCCGCGTGGCTGCGCGCGAGCTCGAGGATCAGGGCCTCGTCGAGCGGCCGCACGAAGCGCATGTTGACCAGGGTCGCATCGATCGCCTCGGCGACCTTCGCGCACGGCTGCACCATCGCGCCGAACGCGAGCAGGGCCACGCCGTGGCCGCTGCGGCGCAGCTCGGCCTTGCCGATCGGCAGGTCGGTCAGCGCCGGATCGATCGCCGCGCCCGGTCCGGTGCCGCGCGGGTAGCGCACCGCGGCCGGTCCGGTGTGGCGGAAGCCGGTCGTCAGCAGCTTGCGGCACTCGTCCTCGTCGGCCGGCGCCATCACGACCATGTTCGGGATGCAGCGCAGGTACGACAGGTCGAAGCTGCCGGCATGCGTCGCACCGTCGGGGCCGACCACGCCGCCGCGATCGATCGCGAACAGCACGTCGAGATCCTGCAGCGCGACGTCGTGGATCAGCTGGTCGTAGGCGCGCTGCAGAAACGTGGAGTAGATCGCCACGACCGGCTTGGCGCCTTCGCAGGCCATGCCGGCGGCCAGCGTCACCGCATGCTGCTCGGCGATGCCGACGTCGAAGTAGCGGTTCTTGTGTTCCTTCGAGAACCGGACCAGGCCCGAGCCTTCGCGCATCGCCGGCGTGATCGCGTAGAGCCGCTCGTCGGCCTGCGCCATGTCGCAGAGCCAGTCGCCGAACACGTCGGTGTAGGTCGGCTTCGACGCACCCTTGCGCGCGAGGCCCGCCTGCGGATCGAACGGTCCGACCGCGTGGTACTCGATCTGCTCGCGCTCGGCCGGCGGATAGCCCTTGCCCTTGGTCGTCATCACGTGCAGCAGCTGCGGGCCCTTGAGCCCCTGCAGCGTGCGCAGCGCCTGCACCAGCTGCGGCAGGTCGTGGCCGTCGATCGGGCCGGAGTAGTGGAAGCCGAACTCCTCGAACAGCGTGCTCGGCATGAACATGCCCTTGGCGTGCTCTTCCCAGCGCTTGATGAAGCGCCACAGGAAGCTGTCGCGCCTCATCATTTTCTTGCCGTGCTCGCGGATGCGGTTGAGCGTGCTGCTGGTCATCAGCCGCGCCAGCATCTTGGTCAGCGCGCCGACGTTCTCGCTGATCGACATGCCGTTGTCGTTGAGGATCACCAGCAGGTTCGGCTCGACGTCGCCGCCGTGGTTGAGCGCCTCGAACGCCATGCCGGCGGTCATCGCGCCGTCGCCGATCACCGCGACGACGCGGCGCGGGTCGCCCTTGCGCTGCGCCGCCAGCGCCATGCCGAGCGCGGCGCCGATCGAGGTCGAGGAATGGCCGACGCCGAAGGTGTCGTACGGGCTCTCCTCGCGCCGCGGAAACGGCGCCAGTCCGTCCTTCTTCTTGATCGAGGTGATGCGGTCGCGGCGGCCGGTCAGGATCTTGTGCGGATAGCACTGATGGCCGACGTCCCAGACCAGACGGTCCTCGGGCGTCTCGTACAGATAGTGCAGCGCGACGGTCAGCTCGACCACGCCGAGGCCGGCGCCGAAGTGGCCGCCGGAGGTCGCGACCGACTCGATCAGGTACTCGCGCACCTCCCGGGCGATGTCCGGCAGCTCCGATTCGGGAAACCGACGCAGGTCGGCGGGGCTGTCGATGCGCGCGAGGCGCGGATAGCGGCTGGGATCGATCATCAGGGGCGACGCGTTCAACGGGCCGCCATTTTCGGTCAGCCGGACGGGCGGAGCAAGGAAGCGCCGCGGGCGGTTCAGGTGCGGCGGCGGGCAATGCGCGGGCAAACGGGGGCATCCGGGGCGCCGTTCGCGGTGCCCCGACCACGGCGGCGTCGCGAGCCCCGGTCCGCGGCGAGCGCCAACCGGGAGCCGGCCGCCTAGGCCGGCGCGCTCGCCGCGCCGCTGCGGGCCTCGATCGAAACGATCAGGGCCGAGAGCAGGATGCCGGCCTGGGCCGGATCGCGGGCGTCGACCTCAAGCACCGGCAGAAACAGCGCGCGGTTGCGCAGGCGTGCGTAGTAGTCGTCGATCGACGGCTGCCGCGCGAGGTCGGAGCGCGTGATGCCGACCACGACGGCGCCGCGATCGCGGAATCGCGCGAACGCGTTCAGATAATGGTCGAGGTCGGCGAGCGGATCGGCGCCGGCATTGTCGATCAGCAGCACCATGCCGATCGCGCGTGGCTCCAGGATGCGCCACATGAAATCGAAGCGTTCCTGGCCGGGCAGGCCGTACAGGCGCACCTTGTCGCCGTCGGCCAGCGTGATCTCGCCGTAGTCGAGCGCGACCGTCGTGGTCGCCTTGGCATGGCGGTCGGTGTCGGTGTTGTGCGCTTCGGTGCGCACGACCGGAATCTCGCTGAGGCTGGCGATCGCCGTGGTCTTGCCCGCGCCCATCGGCCCGGCGAACAGGATGACGTGCTCGCGGGCCATCAGGCGGCGGCTCCGAAGCCGAGGCGGCGCCACAGCCGCTCGAGCAGGCCGCCTTCGGCGTTCGCGGACGCATGCGGCGTCCGCACGGCGGCCGGAGGCGTCTCGGCCGCGCGCGGTTCGGTCGTCGCATAGCCGCAGGCCACGCAGGCGCGCAGGAAGCGGGCGACGAACGGCGCCGGCAGGCCGCTGTGCCGCTGCAGGTCCTCTACGGTCCAGGCGGTTCCGGCCATGACGCCGCACAGGCGCAGATGGCCCATCTCGTGCGGCAGGCGATCGAACTCGGGCCAGCGCAGCAGGCGGTAGGCGTCCGTCGCCGACGGGTCGGTGCAGCGGGTCTGCGCGATGCCGATGCTCCACAGCAGCGGCGTCAGCGGCATCGCCTGCGGCCGGATCTCGGCCAGTTCGGGCGCCCGGACCGGTGCGGTGGTCATGACGAACCGGCGTTCCATCACGATGCGCGGCAGCATCGACAGCGGGAAATCGACGTGGAACCGGCGTTCGCTCGGCCAGACGTAGATCGTGCCGGCGCTGAGGATGCGGATTCTCAGCGCGTGATCGTCGCGCGTGCGCGCCAGCGATGCGCTCAGCACGGCGCCCAGGCTCGAATCGGCATGAGCGGACTCGTCGGCCCTGGCGGGCACCTCGGGCGGCGCCTGCGGCACCTGTCCGAGCCGGCGCGAGGCGAGGTTGAGCACCTCGAGCACCGCCATCACGCGAATCGGCGAGGTCAGCACCAGGTCGCCTTCGCGCGGCAGCGGGCCGTCCTCGGCGACCAGCGGGATGACGTTGCGCCCGCGCAGCGGCAGGCCGTGATCGGGATCGCGCGCCAGTGCGAGCGGCGCGATCACGAAATCGGCCCGGTCGAGGTCGCCGAGTTCCCAGGCGGCCTCGGTGCGCGTCTTGAGCACGTGCAGGATCGCACCGAGCGTGTGCAGTTCGCCCGCCTCGAGTCCGTATGCCGCCACGTGCAGCGGCGCGCCGCCGTCGGCCTGATGCCCGGGCGCCGCCGCGGCGGCTGCGCCCGGCGGCGACTCGATCAATCCATTGAACATTGACATCGGACCATCTCCTGCCAGGCTGTCCCGCGCGGCGTATTGAGCCATGCCCGATCCGGGCCAAAACGCGCGCTGGCGCAAGCTTTCGAGAAGTCCCGGCCGCGTCGCGGAAGGGACGGTGCCGGTGAAGGATTGGTTTTCGTCACATTCTGTCGGCAGGTGTCACCTTGATGGAACAAGCGGCAGCGACCCCGTCCGACCAAGCGCTCGTCGAGCGCTTCGTCGACACGGCCTGGGCCGAGACGGGCCTCGCGCAGAACACCGTCGCCAGCTATCGGCGCGATCTGCAGGGTTTCGCGCGCTGGCTGGCCGGCGCGGGCGGCACGCTGGCCGGCGCGACGCGCGCGCAGCTGCAGGACTACCTGGCCCGGCGCAGCACGCAAGGCGGGACCAGCGGCCGCGGCTACAAGGCGCGTTCGACGGCACGCCTGCTGTCGTGCCTGCGCCAGTTCTACGGCTGGCTGCAGCGCGAAGGGCGCCTCGTCGAGGACCCGACCCTGCTGGTCGACGCGCCGAAACTGCCGCGATCGCTGCCCAAGGCACTCGGCGAGGCCGATGTCGAGGCGCTGCTGCGGGCGCCCGCGGTCGATACCGTGCTGGGGTTGCGCGACCGCGCGATGCTCGAGCTGCTCTATGCGACCGGCCTGCGCGTCAGCGAACTGGTCGGCCTGACCGCCGCGCAGGTCAATCTGCGCCAGGGCGTGCTGCGCGTCGTCGGCAAGGGCGGCAAGGAGCGCCTGGTGCCGATCGGCGCCGAAGCCGGCCACTGGCTCGAGCGCTATGTCATATCGGCCCGTCCGGCCCTGCTCAAGGGCGGCCAGGCCGAGGCGCTGTTCGTGACGGCGCGGCGTGCCGGCCTCAGCCGCCAGATGTTCTGGAACATCGTCAAGAAGCACGCGGCGGCGGTCGGCATCGCGTCCTCGCGGATCTCGCCGCACGTGCTGCGCCACTCGTTCGCGACGCATCTGCTGAACCACGGCGCGGATCTGCGTGCGCTGCAGATGATGCTCGGCCACAGCTCGCTGACGACGACGCAGATCTACACCCACGTCGCCAAGGAAGGACTCAAGCGGCTGCATGCGCGTCACCATCCGCGTGGCTGAACGATGCGGCGGCGGTTTGGCCGCCGCGGCAAGGTCGTGAGAAGATGGCCGATCCGGGCGGGAACCTTTCCGTCCGTGTTCGGTCCATGCCCGATCGGGTTCGGCTGCGTGGCCTGCGTCGGGCCGACGTCGCCGGCCAGGGCACCCAGACAGAGGTCATCCATGTTCAATCCCGCGTTCCTCCGCCACACGCTGCAGCGTGGCCTGATCCTGCTTGCGCTCGCGTTGGCCGCGGCGCCGCTCGCGCAGGCCGCCGACGACGCCGCTGCACGCGCCACGGTCGCCAAGCTGGCGCCGGGCCTGCCGATCGACGCGATCCAGGAATCGGTCGTGCCGGGCTTCTACGAGGTGCTGTCGGGGGTCAAGATTCTCTACGTCAGCAAGGACGGCAAGCTGGTCTTCGAGGGGGGCGCGTTCGACGTGGAGCAGCGCCGCGAGCTCGGCGACACGGCCCGCAACCGCGTCCGCCGCGCCGCGCTGACCCGGGTGCCGGACGAGCGCAAGCTGATCTACGCGCCGGCCAAGCCGCGGCATACGGTCACGGTATTCACCGACATCGACTGCCCGTTCTGCAAGCGCTTCCACGAGCAGATCGCGCAGTACAACGCGCACGGCATCGCCGTGGACTACATCCTGTTCCCGCTGGTCGGCCTGCATCCGGGCGCCGACAAGAAGTCCGAGGCGATCTGGTGCTCGAAGGACCGCATCGCCACGTTCAACGCCGCGATGGCCGGCCAGGATCCGGCGCCGGCCACCTGCCCGAACCCGCTGAACGAACTGACCCATCTGGCCGACTCGCTCGGCATCAACGGCACGCCGACCCTGATCGCGGCCGACGGCACCCACGTGGCGCCCGAGATCGCGATGTCCCCCGACCGCCTGGCCGCCGAGCTCGACCGCCTGGCCGCCGCTTCCGCTCCTTAGACCTTCTTCGAACCGCCGAGGCCACCATGATGCGCTCCACGCTGACCGTCCTACTCACCGGCCTGCTGCCGCTGGCCGCGACGGCCGCCGACAAGGCCGACGACGCTGCCCGCGCGGCGATCCTGAAGCTGGTGCCGCAGGCGACGATCGATTCGATCGAACCGGCGCCGATGGCCGGGTTCCGCCAGGTGCTGCTCGGCGGGCAACTGGTCTACGTCAGCGACGACGGGCGCTATCTGCTGCAGGGCAAGCTCTACGACGCCGCGACGCGCTCGGACCTGACCGACGTGCGTCTGGGCAAGGCGCGCGTGGAGAAGCTCAAGAACGTGCCGCCGGACCAGGTGCTGGCGTTCGGGCCGGACAAGCCCAAGTACAAGCTGACCGTCTTCACCGACATCGATTGCGGCTACTGCCGCAAGCTGCACCAGGAAGTGGCCGAGTACAACAAGCTCGGCATCGAGTTCGACTATCTGTTCTTCCCGCGCAGCGGTATCGACTCGCCGTCGTACAAGAAGGCCGTCTCGGTCTGGTGCGCGGAGGACAAGAAGGCGGCGTTCACCGCAGCCAAGGGCGGTGCGACCCCGACGCCGGTCACCTGCGACAATCCGATCGCCGCACAGTTCCAGCTCGGTCTGGACGTCGGCGTCGACGGCACGCCGGCGATCTACTCGCCGGGCGGCGTCAAGATCGGCGGCTATCTGCCGCCGGCGCAGATGCTCGAGCGCCTGCAGCAGCTCGACGGCGCCAAGTCCGGCAGCTGAACCGCGCCACGCCCGGGCCGTGCGGCCCGGGCATCGCCTCCGGGCGGGAGGATCGCGCGCGCATCGGCTAGAATAGGCGGCTTCCCGATGCTCCTCCGCTCCCGACCCTCATGATTGCGATCGACGGCCAGACCGCGCTGTCGCCCTTCCGCGTCGACCGGATCAACGCCGCCCTCGCGGCGAAAGTCCGCGACTGCCGTCTGCGCGACACCCGGCATGTTTACTTCGTAGCGGCCGATCCCGGCACCGCCGGCGATCCGCGGTTGTACGAGACGCTGCAGGCCGTCCCCGGCTCACCGCGGCCGGCGACGCTGTGGATCGTGCCGCGGCTCGGCACGCGCTCGCCGTGGTCGAGCAAGGCGACCGACATCCTGCGCGGCTGCGGGCTGCCGGTACGGCGCGTCGAGCGCGGCATGGCGATCGAGCTGGAGCGGCCGCCGGCGACCGGTTCGTCCGCCTGGCAGGCAATGCTCGAGGCGCTGCACGACCCGATGACGCAGTCGGTCGTGACCTCGCTGGCCGAGGCGGCCCGGCTGTTCGACGCCGGCGCGCCGGCGTCGCTGCAGACCGTCGCGCTCGGTACCGATCCGCAGGCGGCGCTGGCCGCGGCCGACCGCCGGCTCGGTCTGGCGCTGGCCGACGACGAGATCGCGTATCTGGCCGACAGCTACCGCGCGCTCGGACGCGATCCGAGCGACGCCGAGCTGATGATGTTCGCGCAGGCCAACTCCGAGCACTGCCGCCACAAGGTGTTCAACGCCGCGTTCACGGTCGACGGCGTCGCCCAGGACAAGTCGCTGTTCGCGATGATCCGCAACACCCATGCGGTGTCGCCGGCACATACGCTGTCGGCCTATGCCGACAACGCCGCCGTGATCGAGGGCAGCCTCGCCCGCCGCTTCTACGCGTCGCCCTCGGACGGGCGCTATCGTGCGAACGAAGAAGCCGTGCCGTACGCGATCAAGGTCGAGACGCACAACCATCCGACCGCGATCTCGCCGTTCCCCGGCGCCGCGACCGGCTCGGGCGGCGAGATCCGCGACGAGGGCGCGACCGGGCGCGGCGGCAAGCCCAAGGCCGGCCTGGTCGGCTATTCGGTCTCGCATCTGCGCGTGCCGGGGCTGGCGCGGCCGTGGGAGCCGGAACGGCCGCTGCCGCCGCGCTTCGCGACCGCGTTCGAGATCATGCGCGACGCGCCGCTCGGCGCGGCCGCGTTCAACAACGAATTCGGGCGTCCGTGCCTGGGCGGCTACTTCCGCACGTTCGAACAGGACAACGGCGAGCCCGGCAAGCGCTTCGGCTACGACAAGCCGATCATGATCGCCGGCGGCATCGCCAATCTGCGCCGCGATCACGTGACCAAGCAGATGCTGCGCGAGGGCGACGCGGTGATCGTGCTCGGCGGTCCGGCGATGCTGATCGGCCTCGGCGGCGGCGCCGCCTCGTCGATGGCGGCCGGCAGCAGCAGCGCCGAGCTCGACTTCGCGTCGGTGCAGCGCGACAACCCGGAGATGCAGCGGCGCTGCCAGGAGGTCATCGACGCGTGCTGGGCGCGCGGCGAGGACAATCCGATCGTGTCGATCCACGACGTCGGCGCCGGCGGACTGTCCAACGCGATTCCCGAGATCCTCAACGATTCCTCGGTCGGCGGCCGCATCGACCTGCGCAAGATCCCCTGCGACGATCCGAGCCTGTCGCCGATGCAGATCTGGTGCAACGAGTCGCAGGAGCGCTACGTGCTCGGCGTGCGTCCGGACGCGCTGGCGCTGTTCGAGTCGCTGTGCGCGCGCGAGCGCTGCGTCTACGCGGTCGTCGGCACGGTCACTGCCGAGCGCCGTCTGCTCGTGTCCGACCCGCTGCTCGGCGGCGAGGTGATCGATCTGCCGCTCGAGGTGCTGTTCGGCAAGCCGCCGCGCATGCAGCGCGAGGCGGTGCGCAAGCCCAAGCGGCTCGATCTGATCGCCGACACTGCCGGCCTGGAGCTCGACGAGACGCTGCAGCGCGTGCTGCGCTTTCCGGCGGTCGGCAGCAAGTCGTTCCTGGTCACGATCGGCGACCGCAGCGTCGGCGGCCTCTGCGCGCGCGATCCGATGGTCGGACCCTGGCAGGTGCCGGTCGCCGATTGTGCGGTGACCCTGGTCGATTTCGACGGCTATGCCGGCGAGGCGATGGCGATGGGCGAGCGCACGCCGCTGGCCGCGTTCGACGCGAAGGCATCGGCACGCATGGCGGTCGGCGAGGCACTGACCAATCTGGCGGCCGCGCCGGTGCGGCTCGGCGAGGTGCGCCTGTCGGCGAACTGGATGGCGGCCGTCGGCCAGGCCGGCGAGGACGCCGCGCTGTACGACGCGGTGCAGGCGGTCGGCATGGAGCTGTGCCCGGCACTGGGCATCTCGATCCCGGTCGGCAAGGATTCGCTGTCGATGCACACGCGCTGGTCCGCCGACAGCCAGGAGCAGCGCACGGTCTCACCGGTGTCGCTGGTGGTCTCGGCGTTCACGCGCGTCGCCGACGTGCGCGGCGCGCTGACGCCGCAGCTGGCGCTCGACTGCGGCGACACCGAGCTATGGCTGGTCGACCTCGGCGGCGGCGCCAACCGGCTCGGCGGTTCGGTGCTGATGCAATGCTCGCAGCGCGCCGGCGGCCTCGCGCCCGACGTCGATCCGCAGCGGCTGCGTGCATTCCTCGAGATGATGACCGAGGTCCACCAGGCCGGTCTGGCGCTGGCCTATCACGACCGCAGCGACGGCGGTGTGATCGTCGCGCTGATCGAGATGGCGTTGGCCGCCCACTGCGGTCTGGATGTCCGCCTCGACGGCTGGGGCGAGAACACGCTCGGGGCATTGTTCTGCGAGGAGCTCGGCGCGGTGCTGCAGATCCGCAGTGCCGACCGCGCGGCGTTCGAAGCGCTGCTGGACCGCCACGGGCTGCGCGCGCTGGCCCATGTGGTCGGCCGCCCGGTCGAGAAGCTGCGCATCCAGCTGCTGCAGGGCGACGGCACGCTGGCGAAGTGGGCCTGGACCGACCTGATGTCGGCCTGGAGCGAGACCAGTTCGGCGGTGCAGCGCCTGCGCGACAACCCGGCCAGCGCCGACGCCGAACGCGATTGGCGCTGCGACGAGGGCGATCGCGGCATCGTGCCGCGTCTGACCTTCGATCCGGCCGAGGACGTCGCGGCGCCGTTCGTCGCGACCGGTGCGCGGCCGCGCGTGGCGATCCTGCGCGAACAGGGCGTCAACGGCCAGATCGAGATGGCGGCCGCGTTCACGCGGGCCGGCTTCGACGCCATCGACGTGCATATGACCGATCTGCAGCAGGGCCGGCATCGTCTGGCCGACTTCGTCGGACTGGCCGCCTGCGGCGGCTTCAGCTACGGCGACGTGCTCGGTGCGGGACGCGGCTGGGCGACCTCGATCCTCTACAACCCGGCGCTGCGCGACCAGTTCGCCGCATTCTTCGACGACGCCGGCAAGTTTGCGCTCGGCGTCTGCAACGGCTGCCAGATGATGGCGCAGCTCAAGCCGATCATTCCGGGTGCCGAGCACTGGCCGACGTTCGAGCGCAATGCGTCCGAGCAGTACGAGGCGCGCCTGGTGACGCTCGAGGTGCTCGAGTCGCAGTCGATCCTGCTGGCCGGCATGGCCGGCTCGCGTCTGCCGGTCGTGGTCGCGCATGGCGAAGGCCGCACGCGCTATGCCGATGCCGCGGCTGCGCGGCAGGCCGACGTCTGCCTGCGCTACGTCGACGATGCCGGCAAGGCGACCGAGCGCTATCCGCTGAATCCGAACGGATCGACGGGCGGCGCGACCGGATTCACGGCTGCATCGGGACGCGTGACGATCCTGATGCCGCACCCCGAGCGCGTCTTCCGCAGCGTGCAGATGAGCTGGCGGCCGCGCGAATGGGCCGAGGATTCTCCGTGGATGCGGCTGTTCCGCAACGCGCGAACCTGGATCGGCTGAGATGAGACTGTCGCCGCTGCGCGAATTCGCCCTGAAGGCGCTGCTGTGGCTACCGCTCAGTTTCGTGTGCTGGTTCGTGCTGGCGCCGCTATTGGTCTGGCCGGTCGGCGTGGCGGCGCGCGCGATCCTGGTCGGTGTCTGGCCGGACCTGTTCAGCGGTCTCGTTCAGGGTGGCCAGGCGATCGATCATGCCGGCCAGGTGCTGGGGCACGCGGACTACCTGCTCGACATCACGACGACGGTGCTGGTGCGTGCGGACGAAGGCGGCCGGGTCGGCCTCGGCGTGCTCGAGACGACGGTCAATCCGATGGTCTATGGCTACGCGCTGCCGCTGTTCTCGGGCCTGACGCTGGCTACGCCGATGCCGGTGCGGCGGCGCCTGCTGCAGCTGGCGGCCGCGTTCGCGGTGATCTGGCTGGCGCAGTCGTTCGGCGTCGTCGCCGAGAGCATCAAGATCGTCGCGTTCCAGTCCGGGGCGCCCGGCGTGGCCGCGACGCAGAGGGCCGGACTCGAGCCCAATGTGATTGCGCTGGCCTATCAGTTCGGTTATCTGATCCTCCCCGCCCTGGTTCCGGTGGCGCTGTGGGTGGGCTTCAACCGGACGTTCATCGAATCGCTGGTCGGGCCGCCCGGGGAACCTGGCGACCGAAAGCAGAGTCTTAGCCATGTCGAATGAATCGGAATCGCCTGTGTTGGCCAGCGTGATCGAACCTGCCGCCGGCATGCCCGCCGTCGTCGCCGAAGAGGTGCTTGGCGAGCGCGTCTGCCAGTTCCTGGTCGCGCGCGGCCGCCTCAAGGAGACCGATCTCGTGCGCGGCCGGCGCCTGCACGAGGAGGACAACACCGGTTCGAGCCTGCTGTCGCTGCTGACGCGGCTGGGCCTGGTGTCCGAGCGCGACATGGCCGAGGCGATGTCCGAGCTGATGGACATCGCGCTGCTGCCGCCCAAGGAGTTCCCCGAGACGCCGCCGCCGAACGTGCAGCTGTCGGTGCGCTTCCTCAAACAGGTCCATGTCTGTCCGATCGCCGAGACCGACGAGGAGATCACGCTGCTGATCGCCAACCCGGCCGACCCGTACCCGCTCGAAGCGGTCAAGCTGGCGACCGGTCGCAAGGTGCAGGTGCGCCTCGCGCTGCGATCGGAAATCGACGATCTGATCGAGCGCTACTACGGCCAGGGGCGCTCGGCGATGGGCACGATCGTCGAGAACCTCAGCGACGAAAGCGGCCGCGGCGAGGACGACATCGAGCACCTGCGCGACCTGGCGTCCGAGGCGCCGGTGATCCGCCTGGTCAATCTGGTGATCCAGCGCGCAGTCGAACAGCGCGCCTCGGACATCCACATCGAGCCGTTCGAGAACCGGCTGAAGGTGCGCTACCGCATCGACGGCGTGCTGCACGAAGTCGAGTCGCCACCGGCGGCCTCGACCGCCGCGGTGATCTCGCGCATCAAGATCATGGCCAAGCTCAACATCGCCGAGCGCCGCCTGCCGCAGGACGGCCGCATCATGATCCGCGTGCAGGGCAAGGAGCTGGACCTGCGCGTCTCGACGGTGCCGACCGCGCACGGCGAGTCGGTGGTCATGCGTATCCTCGACCGCGAGGCGGTGGTATTCGACTTCGAGACGCTCGGCTTCACCGACGAGTTCCTGCCGAAGTTCATGAAAGTGCTCGACCAGCCGCACGGCATCCTGCTGGTGACCGGTCCGACCGGCTCGGGCAAGACGACGACGCTGTACACCGCGCTGTCCAAGCTCAACACGCCCGACGTCAAGATCATCACCGTCGAGGACCCGGTCGAATACCAGATCGAGGGGATCAACCAGATCCAGGCCAAGCCGCAGATCGGCCTGGACTTCTCGCATGCGCTGCGCTCGATCGTGCGTCAGGATCCGGACATCATCATGATCGGCGAGATGCGCGACCTGGAGACCGCGCGCATCGCGATCCAGTCCGCGCTGACCGGACACCTGGTGCTCTCGACGCTGCATACCAACAACGCGGCCGGCGGTATCACGCGTCTGCTCGACATGGGCGTGGAGGACTACCTGCTGACCTCGACCGTCAACGGCATCCTCGCGCAGCGCCTGGTGCGCAGGCTCGATCGCAATACGGCACTGCCGTACGAGGCGCCGCCGGAGGTGATCCGCGAGTTCAATCTCGAGCGCTACACCGACGAGCGGCCGATCAAGCTGTACAAGCCGATGCCCTCGCCGCTCAACTCCAGCGGCTACTTCGGGCGCACGACGATCATGGAGTTCCTGGTCATGACCGATGCGCTGCGGCGGCAGGTGATGCAGAAGGCGACGATGGGTGCCTTGGAAGAGCAGGCGCGCGCCGAAGGCATGCGCACGATGTACGAGGACGGCATCGTCAAGTCGCTCGGCGGCTCGACGACGCTCGAGGAAGTGCTGCGCGTGACCCAGGAAGGCTGAGGCGCCCCCTATGACGCTCTATCGCTACAAGGCCGTCACGCCCGGCGGCGACACGCTCGAGGGGCAGCTCGACGTCGCCTCGTACGATGAGGCGATCCTCAAGCTGCAGGACGCCGGCAACATTCCGCTGGACGTGCGTGAGGCCGGCACCGGATCGGGCGCCGGTCTGTTCGCCGGCATGTTCAAGAAGGCCACGCTGCGCGAGCAGCAGGTGGTTCTGTTCACTCAGCAGCTGGCGACCCTGCTCGGCGCCGGACAGCCGCTCGATCGCGCGCTGCAGATCCTGCTCGACCTGCCCGAATCGGAGAAGGCGCGGCAGATGCTCGAGCGCATCCGCGACCACGTGCGCGGCGGCGCGCCGCTGTCCGATGCGCTCGAGAACGAGACCGGCAACTTCTCGCGCCTGTACATCAACATGGTGCGGGCCGGCGAGGCCGGCGGCTCGCTCGACGACACGCTCAAGCGTCTCGGCGACTATCTGGAGCGCTCGCGCCTGCTCAAGGCCGGCGTCATCAACGCGATGATCTATCCGGCGTTCCTGGTCGGCATGGTGCTGCTGTCGCTGCTGGTGCTGCTGACCTACGTGGTGCCGCAGTTCGCGCCGATGTTTGCCGACATGGGCGTGGAGATGCCGTTGATCACGCGGATCGTGCTCGGCGTCGGTTCGACGCTGCAGAACTTCTGGTGGCTGCTGATCGGCCTGGTGATCTTCGCGGTCAGCTGGGTGCGCCGGCAGATGGCCGATCCGGCCAGCCGGCTCAAGATGGACCAGCGCCTGCTCAACCTGAGGCTGGTCGGCGAGCTGATCCGCAAGCTCGAGATCGCCAGGCTCGCGCGCACGCTCGGTACGCTGCTGCACAACGGCGTGCCGTTGCTGAACGGCCTGGCGATCGCGCGCAACGTCATGGGCAATACGGTCCTGGCGACGGCGGTCGAACAGGCCACCGAAGAGGTCAAGACCGGCGGCGGGCTCGGCTATTCGCTGACGCAGTCCAAGCAGTTCCCGAAACTGGCGCTGCAGATGATCAGCGTCGGCGAGGAATCGGGCCAGCTCGACGCGATGCTGATGAAGGTGGCCGACACCTTCGACATCGAGGTCAAGAACACCCTGGACCGGCTGCTGGCCGCGCTGGTTCCGCTCACGACCGTCGTCATGACGGCGATCGTCGCCATGATCATGCTGGCGATCGTGTTGCCGATCATGGATATCGCCGGTTCGATACAGTAAGACTCCGCACCTTCCGATACGAGGTCTCCCATGAATCTGCCCCATCGCCCCTTCGCCCGTTCGCTGTCGCGCAGCGGCGGCTTCAGTCTGATCGAAATGCTCGCGGTCATCGTTCTGATCGGCATCGTCGCGACGATCGTCGTGCAGAACGTCGGCAATCGCGTCAACACCGGCAAGTACAACGCCGGCAAGGCCCAGGTGCAGTCGCTGGCCGGCAAGGTCGAGGCCTATGCGCTCGACAACGGCTCGCCGCCGCAGCGGCTCGAGGATCTGGTCACACGCGGCGGCAACGCCAAGAACTGGAATGGCCCGTACGCGAAGGAATCGGACCTCAAGGATCCGTTCGGCAATGCGTTCCAGTACAAGGCGCCCGGCGAGCACGGCGACTTCGATCTGGTCTTCCTCGGTCGCGACGGCCAGACCGGCGGCGCCGACCTCAACTCCGACTACGGCAACTGGCAGTAAGCCGCCCGCACGGCGCGCGCAGCTGCCTCGAGCCATCGCCGTGCGCGCCCTCCGTCCGCGTTCCCGGGGTTTCACGCTGATCGAGATGATCGCGGTCGTGGTCCTGATCGCGATCATCCTGACGGTCGTCTCGGTCTCGTTCTCCAAGAGCCTGACCACCGCCAAGGTGCGTGCGGCCAGCCGCGATCTGGTCGCCGCGCTGCGCTATACGCGCGGCCAGGCGATCGTGAAGGGCGAGCAGAAGGTGCTCATGCTGGACCTGGAGCACAACAGCTACCAGGCGCCGAATCGCGGTTCGGTCGAGCTGCCCAAGGACATGAAGCTGCAGCTGACGACGGCCGAGCAGGAGCTGACCGGCGAGAACGCCGGCGGCATCCGCTTCTTCCCGGACGGCAGCTCGACCGGCGGCAACATTGCGGTGCTGATGGGCGAGCGGGTCTGGCGCATCAACGTGGCGTGGCTGACCGGCGAGATCACGCTCGACCAGCCGCCCGACTGAACGAAACCGGTACAGCACGGTCAGACTGGCATGCCGCGTCCCACTTCCTTCTCTCCGCGCCGCGCTCGGGGCTTCAGCCTGATCGAGATGGTCGCCGCGTTCCTCGTGTTCGCGATCGCGGTCGGCGTGCAGATGCAGATTCTCGCCACCTCGCTGCACACCACGCGCCGCTCGGCCGAGTACACGCAGGCCGCGCTGTGGGCGCAGTCGCGGCTCGATGTGGTCGGCGTCGGCGAGCGCATCGAGGAAGGCGATTCGTCCGGGCGCTTCGACGATCGTTACAGCTGGGAACTGCGCATCCACAAGGTGGACCCGCAGGGCATCGTGCCGCCGCAGGCCATGGGCGGTGGCATTGCCGGCCTCGAGGCCGGCCAGCAGGTGGCCGCGGCGGCCCAGGTCGGCAACAGCGGCGCGCTGAGCGTGTCGCCGGTCGAGATCTACCAGCTCGACCTGACCGTGATCTGGGGGTCCAGGAACAACCCGCGCAGCGAGACCTTCTCGACGCTGCGGGCGACCAATCCCGACGACGGCAGCGGCATGGCGGGCGGCGGCGTCAACATGCCGAGCATGCGCAATCAGGCGCCGTCCGCCAATGCCGGCGCGACCGGCAGCCGGGCCGGCGGTACCAAGCGATGAGCGCGGTGCGCGCCCGCGGCTTCACGCTGATCGAGGTCATGCTGGCCACGATGCTGCTCGGCCTGCTGCTGGCCGGCACCTATGGCGCGATCAGGACCACGGTCAAGGCGATGCAGTCCGGCGAGAGCGCCGTCGACACGATCAACCGGATCCGCGTCGCGCAGGAGTTCATCCGCCGCCAGATCAGCCGCGGCATGCCGCTCGGCTTCGACCGCGACGACAGCACCGGCGTCAACTTCGTGTTCGAGGGCAAGCGCGACTTCATGCGCTTCGTCGCGCCGATGCCGGGCTACCTGTCCAAGGGCGGCCCGTACGTGCAGACGCTGGAACTGGCCAACGTGCGCGGCGGCAAGGAGCTGGTGTTCACCCATGCGATGCTGAACGGATTCGACCTGCGTCAGCTGCGCGAAGCCGATCTGGAACCGGTGATGCTGGTCGACCGCATCCGCGGCGGCCGCTTCGAGTACCGTGGCTTCGACGAGGAAGGCAATCTCGGCGACTGGCAGGACGACTGGGAGGATCCGAGCCTGACCCCGGTGATGGTGCGGATCCGGCTCGAGATGGCCGACGACAGCCAGGCGGTCTTCCCGGACATGGAGATTCCGCTCGTGCTCGACGTCGGCTCGATGCGGCGGCCGTACATCGGACGCGACGGCGAGCAGCCGATTCCGGGCCAGTCGCCACCGCCGCAGTCGGCTTACGGCGTGCCGCAGAAGAACATGCAGGGGCAGATCCGATGAGCCGCGCACCGCTGGCGCGGGCGCAGCGCGGCATCGCCTTCGTCCTGGTGCTCTGGGTCATCGCCATGGTCGCGGTGCTGCTCGGCAGCTTCTCGATGATCGCGCGTACCGAAAACCTGCAGTCGCGCCACCTGTTCGAGACCACGCAGGCGCGCTACGCCGCCGAGGCCGGCCTCAACCTGGCCGTCTACGAACTGCGCATGCACGACCCGATGCAGCGCTGGCAGGCCGATGGACGCAGCTACCGGTTCGCGTTCGGCGACGCCGAGATCGATGTACGGATCACCGACGATGCCGGCAAGATCGACATCAATACCGCCGACATCATGGTGATGACCAATCTGCTGACCTCGGCCGGCGTCGAGTTCGAGAAGGCCCAGGAGCTGGCCGACGCGATCGAGGACTGGCGCGATCCGGACGATCTGGCCCGGCCGCTCGGCGCCGAGGCCAAGGATTACAAGGACGTGGGGCTGTCCTACGGCCCGCGCAACGGGCCGTTCGAGACCGTCTCGGAGCTGCAGCAGGTGCTCGGCATGAGCTACGAGATCTTCACCGCGATCGAGCCGGCGATCACGATCTATTCCGGCCGCAACACGCCGAGCGCGGCCTATGCCCCGATCGAGGCGCTGCGGGCGCTGCCGGGCATGACCAACGACTACGCCCAGCAGCTGATCCAGCAGCGCCAGATGCTGCAGCCCGGCTCGCCCGAGCTGCAGAGCCTGACGCTGCCCGACGGGACCCCGCTCATGGCGGACGGAGGGGGGCTGACGTATAGTGTGCGTTGCCGTGCGACGCTGCCCAATGGTGCCAGTGCCGAACTGGACGCCACGGTCCGCATGGGCGGCGCCGGTGCCGCGGGGCGCCCTTATGCAATCCTGCGTTGGCGGGATGGGGAAAATTCCTGAACGTGCTGATCGAAACGCTGGACAGACAGCTGGCGCGTCTGCGGACGCGCCTTGCCAAGACTCCGCTGCCGGCGTTCTTCGCCTGGTGGGGCGAGAGCCTGCTCGCCTGTCTGCCGCAGCGTTGGCGCGACCGGATCGCCGACCGCAACGAGACGCTGCTGCTCGAGCAGCAGGGCGACGAGGTGGTGGTCCTGCGCGAGCGCGGACGCGCCGCGCCGACCGAGCTGGGCCGCATCGCGCGCAGCCTGTCTGCCGAGGCACAGGTCGCCGAGTACCGGCGGCTGCGCGAACGCATCGAGGATCCGGCGGTCCAGGCGATCTACTGCATCGATTCGAGCCGCGTCCTGCGCCGGACGATCACGCTGCCGGCCGCCGCGGAAGAGAACCTGCGCCAGGTGCTGTCGTTCGAGATGGACCGGCAGACCCCGTTCAAGGCCGATCAGGTCTATTTCGACAGCCGCATCGTCGGCCGCGATCCCTCCGGCCGCAACCTGCAGATCGAGCTGGTACTGCTGCCGCGGCCGGCACTGGATGCCGAACTGACCGGCCTGGCCGGAGGCGCGCTGGCGATCGACGGCGTCGACATCTGGCGCGCCGGTCACGGCGGCCAGCGCAGCCACGTCAACCTGCTGCCGCCGGAGCGGCGCGCGCACCGGCGCGATCTGCGCCTGCCACTCAATCTCGGCCTGATCGTCCTCGCCGTGGTGCTGTTGCTGCTGGCGATGTCCAAGTGGCTCGACAACCGCGCCGCGGCGGTCGAGTCGATGCGCGAGAAGGTCAGCCAGTCCGACGCGCAGGCGCGGCAGGTGTCCGAGCTCAAGCGCAGCCTGGTCGACTCGATCTCCGGCGCCAATTTCCTCTCCGACAAGAAGCGCAACGAGCCGCTGATGGTCGCGGTGCTGGCCGATCTGACGCAGCGGATACCCGACGACACGTTTCTCGAGCGCATGAACATCGAGAACGGACAGGTGCAGCTGCAGGGGCAGAGCCGCGAGGCGGCCAAGCTGATCGGCCTGCTCGCCGAGTCGCCTTACCTGGCCAATCCCACGTTCCAGGGCGCGATCCAGCCCGATGCGAGAACGAGCAAGGAACGCTTCCAGATCACGGCCGGCCTCAAGCGGACGACCGCGGCCGAGGGCGCGGAAGGCGAAGGTGGCAAGGAGGCCGGCGATGGCGCTTGAGATCAAGGCCCCCAAGGACGGCCGGCTGCTGGCGGTGATCCTGCTGGCGATCGTGCTGCTGCTGGTCTACATGCTCGGTTTCCACTGGTGGTTCGTGTCGCCGCATCTGCAGTACACCGAGCAGATGGCCGATCTGCGCGAGCAGCAGCTGCGTTTCGCGCGCACGATCGCCGAGCAGCCGCAGATCGACCTCAAGATGGGCGAAATCCGCGCCTACGAGCAGGAGAACCAGGCCTTCATGCCGGAGGCGGACGTCAATGCGGCGTCGGCCAGCCTGATCCAGCGCCTCAAGCAGGTCGTCGGCGAACACGCGCCCGACAGCAACCGTTGCCAGGTGGTCAGCTCGCAGTCCTACACCAGCACCGAGGAAGAGCTGTACCGGCGTGTCACGATCAGCGTGCGCATGCGCTGCGATCTGGAGCAGCTGTCGGCCGTGCTGTACGACCTGGAGAGCGGCAAGCCGTATCTGTTCGCCGACCAGCTGATGATCTACAAGCAGCAGAGCTACGTGCCGCCGGGCGGTCGCGCCGCGGTGCAGCCGCTGGACGTACGATTCAATCTGTCGGGCTACATCAGGCAGTCGGGGAGGGCGCCCAAATGAACATCCGCGCCGCCGAAATGACCACCCGGGTGCTGCTCGGCGTCTGCGCGTTCTTCGGCGCCCTGCTGCTCGTGCTGTATGCCGGCTACGGGCGCGGCTACGGCTGGCTGAGCGACACCGAAGGCGCGCGTCAGCTCGCCGCGGGCAGCATCGACCGCGCCCCGTTCGTGCCGCCGCCGCTGACGACCTTCGCCGCGATCGATCAGCGCCCGCTGTTCAACGAGGACCGCCAGCCGGCTCCGGTCGAGGCGACCGCGGCCAGCGACGCCCCGCCGCAGGTGCCGCTCAACATCCAGCTGACCGGCGTGATCGTCACGCCGCAGACGCGTATCGCGCTGATCACCGACAAGACGCGGAACCAGCCGCTCTCGCTGAAGGTCGGAATGCCGCTGGAGGGCGACCAGGCCGCCTGGACGCTGGTTCAGATCAACCCGCGTTCGGTCGTGTTCGAGAGCATCAACAACGAGCGCAGCGAGGTCGAGCTCGAGGTCGCCGGCACGGTGGTGCCGCCGCCGAACATGCGCTCGCCGGGCGGTGCGCCGCCCGGCAACGTCAGGCCGGCCAACCCGTCGGCGGGTGGGCAGCCGGTACAGAGCGGCAGCAGCAACGAAGACCTCGCCAAGCGCATCGAGGCGCGCAGGCGCCAGATGCGCGAGGAAGCCGAGAAGCTGCGGCAGCAACAGCAGGCGGGTGAGAAAAAATGATGCGATCGAAACCTACGTCCGCTCGACCGCGTGCCGCGCGGGAGCCCGCCTGGACAGACGCTCGCGAAGCCTCGCATAGCCTGGATCGCCGTATCGCAGAACCGCCTCATGCTGCGGTCAAGTTGATGGAGAGTGACGTGTCGTTGAAACCGAAGACCCTGCTGATCGCGCTTTCGCTGGCCCTGGTGGCCGGCTGCGCCACCACGCCGGCTCCGCGCGCCACCGCTCCGGAAGGCGGTCCGATGACCGCGGACAATGCGATCACGCCGACACCAGTGCTGCGATCGGCGGCCGACGAGCAGGAGCGCGGCAGCGGGGCGATCTCGATCAATCCGGACGAGAGTGCGCGCCGCGAGCCGCCGAAGCCGGAAATCCAGGTCGGCACCGGCCGCTTCTTCAACGAGCAGGCCGCACGCGGTTCGGGCACGGCGGCCGCTGGCGAAGGCCAGGTCGTGTTCAACTTCGAGAATCAGCCGATCCAGGCCGTCGTCAAGGCGATCCTCGGCGATCTGCTGCAGGAGAACTACATCATCGCGCCGAACGTCGGCGGCAACGTCACGTTCTCCACGTCCAAGCCGATCCGTCCCGAGGACGCGATGTCGACGCTCGAGACGCTGCTGCAATGGACCGGCAACACGCTGGTCCGCGAAGGCGGTCGGTACACGGTGCTGCAGCTCAAGGATGCGATTCCCGGCAAGCTGACGCCGCGCATCGCGCCGCCGGACGCGGCGCGCGGCTACGAGCTGCGCGTGTTCCCGCTGCGCTACGTATCGCCTTCGCAGATGGCCAATCTGCTCAAGCCTTACGCCAAGCCCGAAGCGATCATCAACATCGACACCGCGCGCAGCCTGCTCGTCATGGCCGGCACGGCGTCGGAACTGGTCAACTACAAGCGCACCATCGAGACCTTCGACGTCGACTGGCTCAAGGGCATGTCGATGGGCGTGTACGCGCTTCAGCACCAGGAGGTCGGCAAGATCCTGCCCGAGCTGCAGAAGCTGTTCGGTGCCGAGGGCGAATCGCCGCTGGCCGGCATGTTCCGCTTCATGCCGCTGGAATCGGTCAACTCGGTGATCGTGATCACGCCGCAGCCGGAATATCTCGAGCAGGCCGAGCAGTGGCTGCGCCGTCTCGACACCGGCGCCGCCGAGAACGCCACCCAGCTCTACACCTACGACGTCAAGAACATCAAGGCGGTCGACCTGGCCGATTACTTGAGCGACATCTTCGGCGCGAGCGGTGGCGGCGGCGGCCGGCGCAGCACGTCCGGATCAGTCGCGCCAGGCCTCAAGCCGGTGACCGTCGGCGCGCTCGGCGGCACCGGCGGCTCGTCGATGGGTTACGGCAATCGCCAGACCCAGAACGCACAGACCGAGGCGCCGAAGACCGAGTCGACGCCGCGTCCGGCCAGTTCCGGCGGCTCGGGCGAGGACAACCAGATGCGCATCACGGCGATCGAGGAGAACAACCAGATCCTGGTGATGGCGACGCCTTCGGAATGGGATTCGGTGCAGGCCGCGATCCGCAAGCTCGACATCGCGCCGCTGCAGGTCCACATCGAGACGAAGATTCTCGAGGTCAGCCTGACCGGTGACCTCCAGTACGGCGTGCAGTGGTGGTTCGCCGGCCTGCAGGGCGAGGGCTATCCGAACGGCGAGCCCTACGTGCGCACGCACGATCGTCAGCGCGGTCTGCTCGGCGATGCCGGCCCCAGCGCAGCGTCCTCCACGATCTTCTGGTCGTACCTCAACAGCAAGTTCCAGGTCGCGTTGAGCGCGCTGCAGACGAGCGGCGTGGCCAAGGTGCTGTCGGCACCTTCGCTGGTCGTGACCAACAACCAGGAAGCGCAGATCAACGTCGGCCAGCAGATTCCGGTGCAGCAGACCTACTACACCGGCTACACGGTGCCGACGACGGTCGGAACCGGATCGTCGGCGACCCAGGCGACGACGTCCTCCGGCTACGGCACCGTGCAGTACCTCAACACCGGCATCATCCTGCAGGTCAAGCCGCGCGTGAATCCGGGTGGTCTGGTCTACATGGAGGTCTCGCAGGAGGTCAGCAATCCCGGTACGCCGACCGCGAACGGCAACCCGCCGATCAACCAGCGTCAGCTGCAGACGCAGATCGCGGTGCAGAGCGGCGAGTCGGTGCTGCTTGGCGGCCTGATCTCGGAGAACGAGCAGAATGGCGAATCGGGCGTGCCGGGTCTCAGCAAGATTCCGCTGATCGGCAAGCTGTTCGGCAGCACCACCAAGGCCCGTCAGCGCACCGAGCTGATCGTCGTGATCACGCCGCAGGTGATCGCCAACAGCCAGGATGCGCGCAGCGTGACCGACGAATACCAGCGCCAGTTCGAGTCGCTGCGCCCGCTGCCGAAATCCAACGTGACGATCGAACCGCTGCGCCCGGCCGAGACGGTGCCGCTGCAGCCGACGCCGTGAGTGCCGGATTGAACCGTGACGTTTCGGCGATGTCCGAGCGTCGCCCCGTGTGGCGGCTGCGCCGGATCGCCGGTTCACGGCACGACACGCGCTCCACCCCTCCTAAGGACCTCAAGATGATTCTCGACAATCCCAGGCGCAGCCTTCTCGGACGTCTTCTCGCCTGTGCCGCGTTGGCCGCACTGATCGGCGGCTGTGCCGCCGGCGGCGTGCGCGGCGGCCGTTCGCCCGATGCCATCGATGCGCTCGCGGTACAGCGCTGGGACTTTCTGATCGCCCGGCAGGCCGACAAGGCCTACGACCTGCTGTCGCCCGGCTATCGCGCCACGCGCACGCGTGAAACCTACGCGGCGGCGATGAATGCGCGGCCGATCGGCTGGAAGAAGGTGACCTTCGTCAAGAAGGAGTGCGAGGCCGATCGCTGCAACGTGTTCCTGCTGGTCGACCATACGATCCGCCTGCCCGGTCTGGGTGTCGCAAAGCCTCAGGAAACATTCGCTCCGCTGCGTGAAACCTGGATCCGATCGGGCGGTCGCTGGTACTATCTGCCGAGTGAATGATGAGCATCAAGTGATTGATTTCGCTGCCATAAGATGGGGTTCCAGGTGGGGATTGCATGCCACTTTCCTTTGCCTTAACATGGCGGCGCTGTTGCCCAGTCCCGATAGCGGCAGTCGGGGAGTCGCTGATCGCCGGCGTGGGACTGGTGAAAGCAAAAAAGCCCTGTGGTCCTAATTAGGAGTTTGTGATGAAGAAGAACAGCTTGACGACTGCTGTGATCGCCGGTATCGCCGGCGTCGCAGGCTTCGCGAGCCTGGCCAACGCCGTCGACCTGAATCCCGATGGTCTCGGCCAGGTCCTGCTCTATCCGTATTACACGGTCGAGAAGGGTCAGCAGACCTATCTGTCGGTCGTCAACACCACCAGCCGTGGCAAGGCCGTCAAGGTCCGCTTCCTGGAAGGCTACAACAGCCGCGAAGTGCTCGACTTCAACCTGTGGCTGTCGCGTTACGACGTGTGGACCGCGACGATCTTCGCGCTCGAGGACATCGGTGTCGAGAGCGAAGGCGCCGCCATCCTGACGCGCGATCGCAGCTGCACCTCGCCGGCCTTCACGGAAGGTGAGGGCACGGTTGGCGGTGCACCGTACGTCGAGTTCCGTTCGTTCGGCTATGCCGGCGATTCCGGTCCGCAGACGATCAACCGTACTCGCGAAGGTCATTTCGAGATCATCGAAATGGCGACGCTCACCGGTTCGACCGAGAACGCCATCACGCACGGCTCGAGCGGCACGCCGGGCGGTTGCGCGACCGTTCGTAATCTGATTGCTGCCAACGCCGACATGTCGGCGCCGAGCGGCGGTCTGTTCGGCGGCGGCGCCATCGCCAACGTCGGTCAGGGTACCTACTACTCGTTCAACGCCGACGCGCTGGACGGCTTCTCGGCCACGACGATCTTCACCGGTACCGAGAACCTGTTCCCGGCTCTGTCGAGCGTCAACGACGCCGGTGGCGCCACCGCTACCGCGTTCGTGCCGCTGGGCACGTACGTCGCGACCAGCGTCTATGACGCCACGGATCCGCGCACGGCGATCGATGCGGTCAGCGCCACGCTGACGGCCGACTCGATCTACAACGAGTACACCGTCGCTCCGGCGATCGGCGCGAACTCGGACTGGGTCGTGACGTTCCCGACCAAGCGTTTCTACGTCGACCGTCTGTTCAACGCGGCCGCTCCGGTTGCGCCGTTCACCGAGGCGTTCGCTTCGGGTCGTTCGTGCGTCGAGATCGGCATCAGCATCTACGACCGCGAAGAGCGCACCACGTCCGGCCCGACGTCGGGCTTCTCGCCGCCGCCTCCGGGTGCCCCGCCGTCGTCGCTGTGCCGTGAGACCAACGTCATCAGCTTCCTGGACGTCAGCGCGGCTCCGACCGAGTCCGGCGTGCTGGGTTCGAAGCTGGTCACCAACATCCGCCCGACCGTGGGTACGGATGGCTGGGTCCGCCTCGACCTGACCCCGGCCGGCGAAGCGCACGCGCTGCGTCCGTCGCTGAACGGCAACGTGTTCCATGGTCTGCCGACCACGGGCTTCTGGGCGACCAACTTGGTCAACGAGAACGTGACCGCTGGCGTGATGTCGAACTACTCGGGCGTGTATCGTCATCGTTCGAGCCGGTCGTGCACGGCGGGTGAGAGCGTCTGCTCGTAATCTCCAAGCTCGACTTGGTGTTTCAAGAAGAGGGGGCGCAAGCCCCCTCTTTTTTGTTTTCAGGCGTTAAGGGCGTGCGCAAATTTAACGACGAATTTGCACCGCTCCGCGAGAAAACGAACTACAATCCGAGCGCTTATGTTCAGGGAAGCCCTGCAATGCCGCTCATGTCCCGCTTGAATCGCTGCTTCGTGTCACTCACGGCCTTCCTGGCCGTCTCATCTGTCGCGCACGGCCAGACCGTGATCGAACTGACCGATCCTACCCAGTCGCCGAATCCGTGCATCTTCACGACCAATGCGTCGGGTGTGACGGCTGACCCGAGTACCGGTCACCTGAGGGCGACGGGCACGTTCGGGCAGAACTGTCAGACGGCGCCGCCGCCAACGCCTCTGATCAATCCGGGTCCGGCCAACTGGGCGCTGCCGGGCGACTGGACGATAGGTGCCAGCACGCAGGTACAGTGGGCGGCGAGCAATGCCGACCTGTGCGTCTACGACGGCAGCGAGATTCCGGCCGGCCAGCAAGGCTCCTGGCCGTGGCCGACCAGCGGCGTGGCATGTAACTCGACGTCGAGCTGTGCGGCCCAGCACGACCTGACGCTGACGCCCGCTGTCGCCGGAACCTACAAGTTCAAGCTGACGTGTACGTACAACGGCAACGCCCAGACCGCCAATGTGTCGGAAATCTCGGCGACGGTCGCGGCTGCGCCGACTGGCTGCGTCGCGCCGACCGGCTGGACTCGCGTGACCGAGGGCACCGTGCGTTATCAGTCCGGCACAGGGGTGTCGGTCGTCTCGCCGACGACGAAATGGGATCATGTCTTTGGCCGTAACGGCAATCAGGGCGGTACATTGCTGCCGTGGCCGCACCGTCGGAACATCGTCGCTGGTGTGCAGTTCGGTGGCCGCCAGTACGTGTCGCTGGAGTTTACGCCGACGATGACCGGCAATTTCTCGCTCGCCGGCAGTCCGACCGCATTTCAGGACTGGGGCGGCGGCGGACAGGGAATATCGATGACGATCAGCACGTTGTGCGGTGACTTCGGTACGTCCCAGACCAGCCCCGCGATTCCGCCGACTTGCTTCAGGAGCGGCATGGGAGGGTCCGGTTCGCTCTTCTACAGCGTCGGTGGCTCGGCCGCGTGCAATCTGCAGGTGGGGCAGAAGTACTACATCAACATGATCTATGCTGCCCTGCCGACGACTCCGCAGACACCGACCGAATGCGCGGCGGGATCTGGAGCTTGTCGAATGCAGTATCAGGCACAGTGCTTCGACACCGCTGTGCCTTGTCCCGATCCGCCATCGCAGTGACGTTCTCGTCCGGGTGCATCCACACGATGCGTCCGGATGTTTCACCGATGCTGGCCTATCGTCACCGACCGAAAGCCGCTTCGCACGACGAAGCGGCTTTTTTTAGCGAATCGACAGTCTGATGATGTTGAAGAAAGTGGTATGTCTCGCCCTGCTCGTGGCCAGTCCGGTTGCGACCTGTCTAGCCGAAGGCTTGCCCGCAGACGTTCTGGTCCGCCAGGACGGCATCGACGTACGCTTCGAAGACGTCGACCGCTTCGCCGAGACGATCCCCGAGAAGGATCGGGCCGGTTTCTTCGACAGCCCCAAGCGCATCGAGCAGGTGCTGCAGAATCTGCTCAGCCAGAAACTGGTCGCTCGGGATGTGCGCGAGAACCATATCGGTTCCGATCCGATCCTCAAGGCACAGGCTGCGCAGACGCCCGATGACGTGCTTTTCAGACAGCAGATCGAACGCATCCGGGACGCTTCGAACGTGCCCGATATGACCGCGCTTGCCGAGGAGAGCTATCAGGCGGATCGCAAACGCTACGTGGAGGCCGGTCGGATCGACGCCGATTACATTCTGGTGAAGACCGAACTGGAGCGAGCGCGCGGCAAGCCCAAAGCCGACAGCGTCGCCGCGGCGCAGCAAAGAGCAGCCGAGCTGATGAAGCGAGTCGATGGCAGCTCCGAACACTTCGACGCGATCAGTCGGGAGTTGGCCGAGTCCGGTCAGGCCGACATCGAAGTCGGCCAACTCGAGGACGTCGGGTCGGATCGTCATCCCGACGCGCTTCAAGCCGCGGCTCGGTCAGCCGCCGGCCCGGGTGCAGTCACCGGCCCAGTCGAAACCGTCAGCGGCTTCTACATCCTGAAAGTGACTTCGCGGGTAGAGGATCGGCAGCTGAGCTTCGCCGAAGTGAAGGACGCGATCATCGAGCAGAAGCAGCGAGACTACGTGCGGCTGGCCGTCGACGAGTACGTCGGCGGATTGCGCAAGACGCCGCTGGAGGCGAACCCGGAGGCGCTCGCCTCGCTGCGGGACCGCTACGCGACCCCCGCCGCGAAGAGCAGTCCTTGAGAGCGATCGTCTCTCTCTCCAGATGCCAAGACCGAGCAGGGCGATCGGTCCGCTCCTAAGCCCGCCACAATCCGCTAGCCATTCGCCGACGTGCCGACGCATTCCCTGACACTGATCGGTCAGTTCCTGCGGCGGGAGCTGCGCAACCGCTTTTCGGGAAGCTTCAGCGGTGGTCTGTGGGCGCTCATCCAGCCGCTGGTGCAACTGGCCGTCTATACGTTCGTCTTCGTGCACGTGTTCAAGGCGCGGCTGCCCGGCAGCGATGCGCCGGGCTTCGTTCCGTTCCTGGTGACGGCCTTGTGGCCCTGGACCGCATTCTCCGAAGCGATCCTGCGCTCGACGACGGCGATCCAGGAAAACGCTGCACTGATCGGCAAGATCGCGCTGCCGCGCCAGGTGTTCGTGTTCGCGGCGGTCGGTGCGAGCTTCCTGGTCCATTCGCTCGGCTTCGTCGCCATCGTGCTGATCCTGAAGCTGCTCGGCCACCGTATCGACCTGGCCGGTCTGCCGCTGGCGCTGCTGCTGTACGTGCCCCTGCTGCTGCTGACGACCGGACTGGCTCTGATCCTCTCCGCGCTGCAGGTGTTCGTTCGCGATCTGATCCAGGCTCTGGGTCAGATCCTGATGCTGATGATGTTCGCTGCGCCGGTGTTCTACGCGCGCGAATCCTTGCCCGAGCACCTGCGGCATTGGCTGGACCTCAACCCGTTCACGTTCTATGCGGAGAGTTTCCGCAGCGTGCTGCTCGGGTACGGGCAGATCGATCCGACGCGGCTGGCGATCGCCGTTCTGGTCGCCGTGGCGGCGCTGCTGATCGGAAGCGGGTTCTTCCGGCGCCTGGATCGGCATTTCGAGGACTTCCTTTGAACGCCCGGCCCTCGGTACGCGAACGAGAGACCCGCACGCGGGCGCCGTGGTGCAACGGCGAGGGCGTCCGGCCGGCCTCGATCGTCCACCTCGCCGTGCGGGGCCAGCGATGACCCCCGACTCCGGCCCGTCCTCGGTGCTGGTGCAGGCTTCCGGCCTGGGCAAGCGCTATCCGAAGGTGTTCCATCGTCGTGATCGCCTGAGAGCGCTGGCATCGCTGATCACCGGACGCCGCGGTGTCGACTCGATCCCGGTGCTGCGGGATGTGGATCTGTGCGTCCGGCGTGGAGAATCGCTCGGGCTCATCGGTGAGAACGGAGCAGGCAAGTCCACGCTGCTGAAACTGATCGCCGGGGTGCTGACGCCGAGCGAGGGCAGCGTGCGCGTCGACGGACGCGTCGGTGCCCTGCTCGAACTCGGTGCCGGCTTCCATCCCGAGTACAGCGGGCGCGACAACATCACGATGAGTGCGGTGCTGTACGGTCTGAAGCCGGCCGAGCTGCGCGCCAAGCTCGAGGAGATCATCGCGTTCGCCGATATCGGCCGCTACATCGACGAACCGGTCAAGCACTACTCCTCGGGCATGGTCGTGCGACTCGGCTTCGCGGTCGTGGCCGCGCTGCGGCCGGACCTGCTGATCACCGACGAGGTGCTCGCGGTCGGCGACGAGGCATTCCAGAAGAAGTGCATTCGCTGGATCGAGGATTACCTCGGTGCCGGCGGCACGCTGCTGCTGGTGTCGCACAGCATGTACCACGTGCAGAAGCTGTGCCGGCACGCGCTCTGGCTGCGCGACGGCAGTGTGGCGGCGTACGGCGACGTATTCGACGTGACGCAGGCCTACCTCGCCTACCAGGAGCGCAAGAGCGGCGAACAGGCGGCGCTGTCGCACAAGGTCGACGCCTCGCAGGAGTTCGCGGTGACCGGCCTCGCACTCAACGGCATGGCGGCGGACCGGCCGACGGTGCTCGAGCGCGGCGCGGATCTGCATGTCGAAGCGAGGATCCATTCGCGCGACGGGCGCTTGCCGGTCGTGGCGTTCGGCTTCGCGCGCGCCGACGGCACGCCGGTTTACGGCGTGACGACCGAGATGGAGTCCGTCGCGCCGATCCGCGAGGGCGATGGATTCGTCGCGAGGATCGATTTTCCGCGACTGCCGCTGCTGCCGGGCAGCTACAGCCTGCGCGTGCATTCGATGGACAGCGAAGGCGTGCGGGCATTCGATACCGTCGAACGTGCCGTCACGATACGCGGCGAGTCGCGCGAGTTCGGGCTGGTCCGACTCGAGCACCGCTGGCCCGATGCCGGCTCGGGCGTGCACCGAACCGACGAGGTGTCCGATGACCGATGAAACCGATACCGACGCGCTGGCATTCACCGGCGAGCGCTTCACGCCCGAATGCGTGCGCGAGATCTGGTACGAGCACTGGCACCGCTATGCATTCGCGCTCGACGTGGTGCGCGGCAGGCGCGTGCTCGATGCCGCCTGCGGAGAGGGCTACGGGTCCGATCTGATGGCGCGGTCGGCGGCGTCCGTCGTCGGCGTCGATCTGTCCGGCGAGGCGATCGCGCATGCGCGCCAGCGCTACGGCGCGCGGCCGAATCTCCAGTTCGTGCACGGCGACGCGACGCGACTGCCGTTCGAGGACGCGCGCTTCGATGTGGTCGTCTCGTTCGAGACGCTCGAGCATCTGCACGCGCAGGAGCGCCTGATCGAGGGCTTCGCGCGCGTCCTGGCGGCGGACGGCCTGCTGATCATCTCTTCGCCCGACAAGCGCACGTACTCCGATGCGATGGGTTTCCAGAACGAGTTTCACGTACGCGAGCTCTACCGCGAGGAGCTGATCGATCTGCTGAGCCCGCATTTCCGCAGCATCCGGCTGTACGGCCAGAAGCTGCTGTTCCAGTCGGCGCTGTGGGCGCTCGACCGGACGCCGGGCGGCAGCCAGCTGTGGACTTCGACCGAGGCCGGAGATGCGCCGGTGCCGGGACTCGATTACGCGCCGATCTACTACGTCGCGGTCTGCAGCCGCGGCGAGCTCCCGGCCGAGCTGCCGGCGCTGTCGCTGTTCGGCGACCGCGGCGAATCGGTGTATGCGCATTACAACCACGAGGTGCGCCAGAACATGGCGGCCGGCGCGCGCATCGCCGAGCTCGAGGCGGAAGTGGCCCGTCTGCGGGCGCAGGCCGTCGATCAGGCGGCGACTGCCGACCGCGAGCGTCCGGCGCGCGGCTGGCGGCGCTGGCTGCGCTGAACGGGCTTCAGTCCTCGAGGAACAGGTCGATCAGCGGCGTCTGCGCCGGGTCGACCGCATAGCCCGAGAAGTCCTCGACGCCGCGCGCACGCAGCACGTCCTCGTCGATCAGGAAGCGTCCGTTGAGCGTGGCAGCCGGCGTGGTCATGATGGCATGCGCCGCTTCCGCGACGATGTCCGGCTTGCGGCAGCGTTCCAGCGCGACGCCGGGAATCATGTTCAGCGCGTCGGTGGCAATGATCGTGCGCGGCCACAAGGCGTTGATCGCGATGCCGCGGCCGGCGAATTCGGCGGCCAGGCCCAGCGTGACCAGGCTCATGCCCATCTTTGCGAGCGTGTAGCCGGTATGCGGCGCCCACCAGCGCGGATCGAGCGACGGCGGCGGCGCCAGCGTCAGGATGTGCGGATTGGAGGCGGCGAGCAGATGCGGCAGCGCGGCCTGCGCGCAGACGAAGCTGCCGCGCGCATTGACCTGCTGCATCAGGTCGAAGCGCTTCATCGGCGTGTCGAGCGTACCGCGCAGCCAGATCGCGCTGGCATTGTTGACGAGGACGTCCAGCCCGCCGAACGTGGCGACGGTGTGCTCGATCGCCGCGCGGACCTGATCCTCCTCGCGGATGTCGACCTTGAGCGCCAGCGCCCGGCCGCCGGCGGCTTCGACCGCGGCGGCGGCGCTGTGGATCGTGCCGGGCAGCTTCGGATTGGGCACGTCGCTCTTGGCGGCGATCACGACGTTCGCGCCGTCCCGGCCCGCGCGCAGCGCGATCGCCAGCCCGATGCCGCGCGAGGCGCCGGTGATGAAGAGGGTCTTGCCGGCCAGAGAAGTCATGTCGGTTCCTCGGAATCTCGGATGGGTACTGCGGTCATTCGCGCTGGAAGCGCGGCAGCGCATCGCGCAGCAGCGTCAGCCGATGCAGCGGATCGGTGGTCTCGAGCATCTGCTGACGCTCGTCGGTCGCCAGCGGCAGCACCTCGGCGAGGCGGAAGCCGACCCAGCTCGCATCGTCGAAGCAGCGCCGGTCTTCGTTGCGCGCCGGCAGGTTCATCTGGCCGAGCAGGCGGTCGAGGATGACCGGCAGCAGGCCGAACTCGGCCGGCACCGGTTCGCTCGCCTCGGCTTCCCAGCGCGACACCTCGCTGCGGATCAGGCCGTTGTCGCGCACGCGCGTGCGTTCGACCCGGAACCGCTCGCCGCCCTCGGCGGTGATGCCGAGCAGGCCGCGCTCGAGCGTGTAGAAATCGGTGATCCGCGCGATCGTGCCGATCGCGGCCGGCACCGCCGGAGCGCCGACTTCGTGGCCTTCGATGATCAGGCACACGCCGAAGCCGCTGCCGTCGCGGCAGCACTCGCGGACGAGGTCCAGGTAGCGCGGCTCGAAGATGCGCAGCCGCAGCACGCCGCCCGGGAACAGCACGTTGGACAGCGGGAACAGCGGGAGGTCGTTGCGGTCGGCGGAAGCCATCGCGACGAGTCTAGCAAGGCCGCGTACCGGCAGCGATCGGCCCCTCAGCCGCGCAGCCGCGCGGCGAACCGCTGCGGCGCGCCCTCGAATCCGCCGTTCGACATGAACACCACGTGGTCGCCCGGGCGCGCGAGCGCGCCGAGCGCTTCGAGCAGCGCGTCGACGCTGGCGGCAGCCTGGCCGCGGCCGTCGAGCGCCGCGATCACGCGCTGAGCGTCCCAGGGCAGTTCCGGACGCTGCAGGAAGACGATCCGGTCGGCGTCACGCAGCGACGGCGCGAGTTCGTCGGCGTGCACGCCGAGCCGCATCGAGTTCGAGCGCGGCTCGACGGCGGCCAGGATGCGCGCGTCGCCGACGCGGGCGCGCAGCCCCGCGAGCGTCGTCGCGATCGCGGTGGGATGGTGTGCGAAATCGTCGTAGACCGCGATGCCGCCGTGCCGGCCGGCGTCGAGGCGCTCGAGCCGGCGCTTGACGCTGGCGAAGTCCGCCAGTGCCGTCAGCGCCTCGGCGACCGAGCCGCCGGCGGCGTGCACGGCGGCCAGCGCAGCCAGCGCGTTCATGACGTTGTGGCGCCCGACCAGCGGCCAGCGCGCCTCGCCGAACGGCGTACCGCGATGGCTGACGCGGAATGCCGAGCCGTCCGCCTCGACCAGTTCGGCGCGCCAGTCGCCGGCATCGATGCCGAAGGTCTCCACCGGCGTCCAGCAGCCCATCGCGAGCACGCGTGCCAGGTTGCGGTCCTCGGCGTTGACGATCAGGCGTCCGTTGCCGGGCACGATGCGGACCAGGTGATGGAACTGGCGCTCGATCGCGGCCAGGTCCGGAAAGATGTCGGCGTGGTCGAACTCGAGATTGTTGAGGATCGCGATCGACGGCCGGTAGTGCACGAACTTGGAGCGCTTGTCGAAGAACGCGGTGTCGTACTCGTCCGCCTCGATCACGAACGGACCGCTGCCGACGCGCGCCGAGCGCTCGAAGTTGCCGGGCACGCCGCCGATCAGGAAGCCGGGCGAGCGGCCCTGCGCCTCCAGCAGCCAGGCCAGCAGCGAGGTCGTCGTGGTCTTGCCGTGCGTGCCGGCCACGGCCAGCACCTGGCGGTCGCCGAGCACGTGCTCGCCGAGCCACTGCGGGCCGGAGCGGTACGGCAGGCGCGCGTCGAGCATGTATTCGACCGCCGGATTGCCGCGCGACAGCGCATTGCCGACGATCACCTGATCGGGCGGCGGCATCAGATGCCCGGCCGCGTAACCGGCGTCGAGCGCGATGCCGAGCGCTTCGAGCTGGGTGCTCATCGGCGGATAGACGTTGGCGTCGGAGCCTTCGACCTCGTGGCCGAGCTCGCGTGCGAGAGCGGCGATCCCGCCCATGAAGGTGCCGCAGATGCCGAGGATGTGCAGTTTCATCGGGCCCGTTCCCGGCGCGGCCGGTGCGGTCGGTTCAGCGCCTTCGCGCGGGCGTCAGCGCGGCAGTGCCGCCATGATGCGGTCGAACACCTCGTCGAGCTCGCCGACGCCGTCGACGACGCTCAGCTTGCCGACGCTCGCGAAGTAGTCGGCCACCGGCGCGGTCTGATCGGCGTAGACGCGCAGGCGTTCGCGCACGGTCTCGGGCTTGTCGTCGGCGCGGCCCTCGGCCTCGTAGCGGATCTCGCAACGGCCGATGATCGTCTCGTTCGGCACGTCGAGCTTGACGGCGATGTCGAGTGGCTGACCGATCCGCTCGAGCAGCGCCTCCAGCGCGCGGCACTGCGCGACGTTGCGCGGATAGCCGTCGAGGATGAAGCCGGCGCCCGCATCGGCCTGCGCGAGACGTTCCTCGAGCATGCCCAGCACGATGTCGTCGGAGACCAGCTGACCCGCTTCCATGACCGCCTTGGCCTTGAGGCCGAGCGGGGTTCCGGCCTTGACGGCGGCGCGCAGCAGGTCTCCGGTGGAGATGTGCGGGATGCCGAGCGCGGTCTTCAGTCTGGCCGCCTGGGTTCCCTTGCCCGATCCGGGCGCGCCGAGCAGGACGAGTCGCATAGAGTGTTCCGTTGGATGTGGGCGGAGCGATCCGGACTGTCGCGATCCGCTAGACTGCCCCGACGAGAGGCAGACCCTCAAAACGAGCGCGGGCTACGCTAACGGGTGCACCCGGGAGTGTCAAACGGCCCCGGCGACGGTGGAGGAGCGATGAAACGCGGCAATTTGCTGTATGCGCAATCGGGTGGCGTCACCGCGGTGATCAATGCGACTGCGGGCGCCGTGATCGAGGCGGCACGCCGCCGCCGCATCCCGGTGCTGGCCGGGCGCAACGGCATCGTCGGCGTGCTGCGCGAGGATCTGATCGACACCGGCGCCGAGTCGGCGGCGGCGATTGCGGCATTACGCCACACGCCGGGCGGCGCGTTCGGCTCGTGCCGGTTCAAGCTCGGCACGTTCGAGGCGAACCGCGCGCAGTACGCACGGCTGATCGAGGTGCTGCGCGCGCACGAGGTGCGCTACTTCCTCTACAACGGCGGCAACGACTCGGCCGATACCGCGCTGAAGATCGCCCAGGCGGCCCGCGCGCTGGACTATCCGCTGTCGGTCGTCGGCGTGCCCAAGACCGTCGACAACGACCTGGCGGTCACCGACTGCTGCCCCGGCTTCGGCTCGGTCGCCAAGTACACCGCGGTCTCGGTGCTCGAGGCCAGCCTGGACGTGGCCTCGATGGCCGAGTCCTCGACCAAGGTCTTCGTGATGGAGGTCATGGGGCGCCATGCCGGCTGGATCGCGGCCGCGGCGGGCCTCGCCGGCAAGGGCGGCGACGATCCGCCGCACATCATCCTGTTTCCGGAGGTGCCGTTCGTCGAGGAGGCCTTCCTCGCGCGCGTGAAGGCCACCGTCGAGCGCGTCGGCTGGTGCACGGTCGTCGTCTCCGAAGGCGTCAAGATGCCGGACGGACGCTTCGTGTCCGAGACCGGCGGCCGCGATGCGTTCGGGCACGTCCAGCTCGGCGGCGTCGCGCCGTGGATCGCGCAGCTGATCAAGGACCGCCTCGGCCTGAAGTACCACTGGGCGCAGCCGGACTACCTGCAGCGTTCGGCGCGGCATCTGGCGTCCAGGACCGACGTCGCCCATGCGGTCGCGGTCGGCAAGGCGGCGGTCGCCTATGCGCTGGCCGGCCGCAGCGGCGTGATGCCGGCGATCGTGCGGACCTCGGACACGCCGTACAGGTGGAAGATCGAGCCGATACCGCTGACGAAGGTGGCCAATGCCGAGAAGAAGCTGCCGCGCTCGTTCATCCGCCGCGACGGCTACGGCATCACCGAGCGCGCGCGCCGCTACCTGGAGCCGCTGATCCGCGGCGAGGATCCGCCGCCGTCCGGCAAGGACGGGCTGCCGCGCTACGTGCGACTGCGCAACGTCGCGGTCGAGCGCGTGCTGCCGGCCTACGAGCCGGACGCCTGAGTCCGAGCATGCGCGCACGGCTCCGGCAGGTCCTGACCGTCTCCATCGCGTCGATCCTGATCGCGGCCCACACCTTCGTGCATGCCTCGACGCTGTTCGTGCTGGCGCTGCTGAAATTCGTGCTGCCGATCGCGCCGTGGCGGCGCGGGCTGTCGCGCGCGCTGGTCGCGATCGCCGAGAACTGGATCGCGGTCAACAGCGCCTTGATGGCCTCGCTCGGCGGCACCCGCATCGAGGTCGACGGACTGGACGGGCTGCGCCGCGACGAATGGTATCTGGTGCTGTGCAATCACCAGAGCTGGGTCGACATTCCGGTGCTGCAGTCGGTGTTCAACCGGCGCATTCCGTTCATGCGCTTCTTCCTCAAGCGCGAGCTGATCTGGGTGCCGGTGCTGGGGCTGGCGTGGTGGGCGCTCGACTTTCCGTTCATGCGGCGCTACTCGCGTGCCGAAATCGAGCGGCGGCCGGAGCTCCGCGGCAAGGACATCGAGGCGACCCGACGGGCCTGCGAGCGCTACCGCGAACTGCCGGTGTCGGTCATGAACTTCGTCGAGGGCACGCGCTTCACGCCGGCCAAGCACGCGGCCAGCCGGTCTGCGTATCGCCATCTGCTGCCGCCGCGCGCCGGCGGCGTCGCGTTCGTGCTCGAGACGATGGGCGATCTGATGCAGGCCGTGCTCGACGTCACCGTGATCTATCCGCAGGGACGGCCCAGCGTCACCGATCTGCTGAGCGGTCGCGTCCGCCAGGTGCGTGTCGTGGTGCGGCGCCTGGCCGTGCCGCGCGATCGGCTCGACGGCGGCTACGAGCGCGATCCGCAGGCGCGCGCGCGCTTCCAGGACTGGATCAATGCGCTGTGGCGCGACAAGGACGCCACGATCGAGGCAGCACTGAACCCCTCTTGACGAAGACCGCGAGCACGGGCGTCGGCAGCGGGCGCACCGCCTGCTCGCGTTCGTGGCGCGCCCGCGTCCGCCTCCGAGCGTGCCGCGCGGCGCCGGACCGGTGCCGCACGACCGCGCTGCGATGCGCCGCTGACGAGGCCGCAGCCATTGCAAGCGCCCGGCAGATCGTCAACGATGCGCGTTCGTCTCCGTTCGCAGCACACGTCCGACCGATGAGCAGCCCGACTCCGACTTCCGCGCCCGATCCGGCTGACGCCGAGGCCGTCGCCTCGGCCCTGGCCAGCGTCCACACGACCAATCTCCCCGACCTGCTGCGCCAGCTCGGAGGCTGCCTGATCGTCAGTACCTACCAGGCCGGCAAGCTGGTCATCCTGCGGCCGGACGGCGCGTCGATCAACACGCATTTCCGCACGTTCGACCGGCCGATGGGCCTGGCTGCCGATGGCGAGCGCATCGCGCTCGGCACGCGCGTGGAGATCGCCGAATTCCGCAACATGCCGGCCGTGGCGGCCCGCCTGAACGACCCGCCGCGGCACGACGCGGTCTACCTGGCGCGGCGCGGCCACGTCACCGGCGCGATCGACATCCACGAGATGGCCTGGGACCGGTCGGGCGAGCTGTGGTTCGTCAATACGCTGTTCTCGTGCCTGTGCACGCTCGACACCAAGTCGAGCTTCGTGCCGCGCTGGCGGCCTTCGTTCGTCAGCCATCTCGCGCCGGAGGACCGCTGCCACCTCAACGGCCTGGGCATGCGCGACGGCCGCCCGCGCTATCTGACCGCACTCGGCGAGACCAATACGCCGCAGGGCTGGCGCGTCAACAAGCGCGATGGCGGCGTGCTGCTGGACATGCAGTCCAACAAGGTCGTCACGCGCGGCCTGTCGATGCCGCACTCGCCGCGCTGGTACGACAACAGGCTCTGGGTCCTCGAATCGGGTCGCGGCGCGCTGGTGACGGTCGATCCGAAGACCGGCGCCAAGACCGACGTGGCGCGCGTGCCGGGCTTCGCGCGCGGACTTGATTTCCTCGGGCCGGTGGCGTTCATCGGCCTGTCGCAGCTGCGCGAGAGCAACGCGTTCACCGACATCCCGATCACCGAGGACAATGCCGACCGGCTCTCCGGCGTCTGGGCGGTCCACATCGGCACCGGCCAGACGATCGGCCTGCTCAAGTTCACCGGCGGCGTCCAGGAGATCTTCGCGGTGCAGGCGCTGCCGGGCACGCTGTTCCCGGAGATCGTCCACGAGGGCGAACTGCTCGAATCGGCCTACGCGCTGCCGGACGAGGCCCTGCGCCAGGTCAAGTTCTCGTCCGCGCCGGCCGGCACCGCGAAGGCATAGCGCCGCCACGTCGGGCGATCGTCCGCAGCGGCGCGCGACGATCGGCAGCGGATGCGGGCGGCGCGACGCGTCCGCGAGAGCCGATCGGCTACACTACGCCGATCATGATTGCCTTCCGAAACTTCGCCCTGCGGCGCGGCGAGCGCCTGCTGCTGTCCGATGTCGACATCGCGCTGCATGCCGGCGCGCGCGTCGGCGTCGTCGGCCGCAACGGCTGCGGCAAATCGAGCCTGTTCGCCGCGATCATGGGCGAGGTCGAGGCCGACCGCGGCGACCTCGACCTGCCCGGGCGGCTGCGCATCGCCAGCGTTGCCCAGGAGACGCCTTCGCTGCCCGATCCGGCGATCGATTTCGTGCTGTCCGGCGACACCGAGGTGCACGGCATCCTGCGTGCCGAGGCGGCGGCGATGGCGGCCGAGGACTGGGACGGCGTTGCGGCCGCGCATCAGCGCCTGGCCGAGATCAACGGCTACGACGCGACCGCGCGCGCCGGGCGCCTGCTGCACGGTCTCGGCTTCGCGGCCGACACGCACGAGCGCCCGGTCTCGGATTTCTCGGGCGGCTGGCGCGTGCGTCTGAACCTGGCGCGCGCATTGATGATGCCGAGCGACCTGCTGCTGCTCGACGAACCGACCAACCACCTGGATCTGGACGCCGTGCTCTGGCTCGAGCAGTGGCTGCTCAAGTATCCGGGCACGCTGCTGATGATCTCGCACGACCGCGAATTCCTCGACGGCCTGTGCACGCATACGCTGCACCTCCACGAAGGGCGCGCCAAGCTCTACAGCGGCGACTACACCAGTTTCGAGCGCCAGCGCGCCGAGCATCTGCGGCTGCAGCAGATCGCGTTCGAGAAGGAGCAGGCCGAGCGCGCGCACCTGCAGGCCTTCATCGACCGCTTCAAGGCCAAGGCCAGCAAGGCGCGCCAGGCGCAGTCGCGCGTCAAGCGGCTGGCCAAGCTGACCGGCACCGAGGCGGTGCGCGCCGAGCGGCAGATCCGGAT
>NZ_DATKFQ010000044.1:0-70924 GCF_035511235.1 Dokdonella sp. | reverse complement strand
AAAGAGAAGGGCACCCCACAGACGTGCCCTCCGGGCCTCCTGCCCTGCGGGTCCGTGGGCCGGGACCGAGGTTCGTCGACAGCACCTCCTGTGCTGACGACGAACGCGCGGGCCTCCCTGCCCGCGCCCCTGCGGGCTTTTTCGGCCCCGTCCCACCACGTCTGACGGGGCCCGATAGCGCGCTTCCTGCGCGCAGAAGATGAAGCAACAGGAAGCGGCGTCGAGTGCGCCCTGCCCAGCTCTTTTGCCGACGCTTTCAATTCAAGTTCTGCTTTCATCCACACTCACTCATTCATGCGCAGGCAGCCCCCGCGCTTCTCGCTCTCGCTCTTGCTTGAGCGCGCAGGACGCGCGCCCACGGGGCCCCTGTGCCGCGGCGAAGGTGCTAGGGAAAATCCCGAAGGGTGGGCCACAGGACGTGGCCCAGTCCGCTGTCGGCGCAGGAGGCGCCGTCAGCGGACCCCGGAGCACCTTCGCGAAGTCGCAGGGCAGGATGCCCGGAGACCGCGGTACCGGGGTGCCCTTTCTCTTGGTTACTTCTCTTGACTCCGCGCATCCTGCGCTCCGCCCTCCGGGCCGGCTTCGCCGTTCGCGCCGCTCCTGCGGCGCTGTGGGCACGCAAAGAGAAGTGACCCGCTCGCCAGGAGACCAGCAGCGAAGTCTCAGGAAGAACAGAAGACGACGCACGCACACGCCCAGCCCAGATGACGCCTCAGCCCGCAGGACCGTGCAGCGCACAACGTCCGACCCACCAAAGCCGACACACCGACCTCAGTCCCACCCGCCCGGGACAGGTAAACTTCGCCCCATGCTGAAGATCGACACCCACGCCCACATCCTCCCCGACACCTGGCCCAACCTCGCCGACAAGTACGGCGACGACCGTTTCCCGGTCATGGTGCGCAGCGACGGCCACCATCGCATCTACAAGGACGGCAAGTTCTTCCGCGAGGTCTGGGCCAACGCCTTCGATGCCGAGGTCCGTATCGCCGACTACGCGCGCTTCGGCGTCGACGTGCAGGTGGTCTCGACCGTGCCGGTGCTGTTCTCGTACTGGGCCAAGCCGAGCCAGGCGCTGGAGCTGCACCGCTTCCTCAACGATCACACCGCCGAGATCTGCCGGCGCTATCCGCAGCACTACGCCGGCATCGGCACGGTGCCGCTGCAGTCGCCGACGCTGGCGATCCAGGAGATGGAACGCTGCGTCGAGCAGCTCGGCCTCAGCGGCGTGCAGATCGGCTCGCACATCGAGAACTGGAACCTCGACGCGCCGGAGCTGTTCCCGTTCTTCGAGGCCGCCGCCGATCTCGGCGCGGCGATCCTCGTGCATCCCTGGGACATGATGGGCCGCGAGACGATGCCCAAGTACTGGCTGCCGTGGCTGGTCGGCATGCCGGCCGAGCAGTCGCGCGCGGCCTGCTGCCTGATCTTCGGCGGCGTGCTCGAGCGGCTGCCGAAGCTGCGCGTGTGCCTGGCCCACGGCGGCGGCTCGTTCCCGTATACGATCGGCCGCATCGAGCACGGCTTCCGCATGCGGCCGGACCTGGTCGCGACCGACAACGCACGCAACCCGCGCGACTACTTCGACCGGCTCTACTTCGACTCGTGCGTGCACGATCCGGCCGCGCTGCGCTACCTGATCGACGTCGCCGGTGCCGACCACGTCATGCTCGGCACCGACTATCCTTTTCCGCTCGGCGAGCAGGAACCCGGCAGCGGCATCGCCGCGCTCGGCCTGCCGCCGGACCGCCAGGCCCGCCTGATGCACGGCACCGCGCTCCAATGGCTGGACCTGCCGCTCAACCGCTTCGCGAACGACCCGGAGTCACACGAATGAACCTGCCGCGCATCCCGCTCGCGCTGCTCCTGCTCGGCGCGGCCACACTGGCCGGCGCCCAGGCGCGCACCCGCTACGAGCTCAACGAAGGGCGCGTGCATTTCACGGTGCCGCCGGACTGGGCCGCGATCATGGAAAAAACCGAAGGCAACCCGCAGCTGGTCGTGTTCCGCGTCCCCGACGCGAGCGCCGAGGGCAGCCAGGACATGGCCAGCGTGACCGTCAAGACGCAGCTGCTGCGCGGCCAGGCGACGTTCGGCGCGCTGGTGCAGGAGGAGTTCGAGCTGTCCAAGCAGCAGACCGGCTACGAGCGCGATGCGGCCGCCGCCGGCGAGAACGTGCACCAGTACTTCGTGCAGCGCGGCCCGACGCGCTATCGCGTGCACGACCGCTTCCGCGAGACCGGCGGCGTCTGGGTGCACATCCGCTGCCAGCGTCCGCTGCTCGACACGACGCCGGCCGCCTGGACGCAGGCCTTCGACGCCGCCTGCCAGCAGGTGATCGGATCGACCGGAGGCGGCGCATGAGTCCCGCTTCCGCCGCCGTCTCGCAGCTGGAATGGGCCACCGGCCAGGATGCGGCCGATCCCCTCGCGCCGCTGCGCGATGCGTTCCTGATCCCGCGCCACGGCGACGCCGAGGTTGCGTACTTCTGCGGCAATTCGCTCGGCCTGCAGCCGCGCGCGACGCAGGCCGCACTGCTCGCCGAGCTCGACGCCTGGGCCGAGCATGGCGTGGAAGGCCATTTCCGCGGCGAGCTGCCGTGGATGGACTACCACCGCTTCGTCCGCGAGGATCTGGCCGCGGTCGTCGGCGCCCAGCCCGACGAGGTGGTCGCGATGAACTCGCTGACCGCCAACCTGCACTTCCTGATGGTCAGCTTCTACCGGCCCAGCGCCGAGCGGCCGGCGATCCTGATCGAGAAGAACGCGTTTCCGTCCGACCGTTATGCGGTCGAGTCGCAGATCCGCTTCCACGGCTTCGATCCGGCCGAGGCGCTGATCGAGCTGGACGGCGACGAGGCCGGCGGCACGCTGTCGGACGAGGCGATCCTCGAGGCGCTCGACCGGCACGGTCCGCGCATCGCGCTGGTGCTGCTGCCGGGCGTGCAGTATCTGACCGGCCAGGCCTTCGATCTGCGCGCGATCACCGAAGCGGCACACCGCAAGGGCTGCGTCGTCGGCTTCGACCTCGCCCATGCCGCCGGCAATCTGCCGCTGGCGCTGCACGACACGCATTGCGATTTTGCGGTGTGGTGCAGCTACAAATACCTCAACTCCGGCCCCGGCGCGGTCGCCGGCGCGTTCGTGCACGAACGTCATGCGCATACGCCGCGGCCGCGCTTCGCCGGCTGGTGGGGACACGAGCGCACGACGCGCTTCCGCATGGGTCCGGACTTCGTACCGACGCCGGGCGCCGACGGCTGGCAGCTGTCGAATCCTCCGGTACTCGCACTGGCGCCGCTGCGCGTCTCGCTGGGGCTGTTCCGGGAGGCCGGCATGGCCGCGCTGCGCGCCAAGTCCGAGGCGCTGACCGGCTATCTCGCCTGGCTGATCCGCAGCGAGCTGTCCGACCTGCTCGACATCCTGACACCGGAAGAGCCGTCACGGCGCGGCTGCCAGCTCTCGCTGCGCGTGCGCGGTCCGCGCGACGGCGGCCGCTCGCTGTTCGAGTACCTGCAGGCACGCGGCATCATCGTCGACTGGCGCGAGCCGGACGTGATCCGCGCCTCGCCGGTGCCGCTGTACAACCGCCACGTCGACTGCCTGCGGCTGGTCGAGGCGGTCAAGGCCTGGCGCGCGGCGGGGTGATCGCCAGATCGGCCAACGACGTGATTGCATCGTCGATGACGAGCACCCAGACATCGCCACATCGACCGGCGCAGGGTCGCTGAACGATCCCGTAGGGCTGAATCGATGCGCGTCCAATCAACGCGCGCTCGATGCAAAGCGATCTTCCGAGCAGAGAACGTGCACGGCCATGCGCCGCGTCTACACGGCGGGGACGCTGATCGACCGGCCAGAGGACGGCTGATCAGTTCATCATTGAGTCGAGCCGCGACGCCGGCTGAGCCAACCAATTCCCGTCAGCAACAACAGAGCCGCCGCGCTCAGTCGGACGATGACGGATGTCGAAGGAACCGGCATGGGTACCACAGGCTCGATCGGCGCTCCATTGATCGAAACCGTGTAGATCAGCGTACGACCCGAATAAGGCGCAGCTGCCGTATCAGAATAGCGCCAAGCAAAGGCCAGCGTCGAGCCGTCGTCCGAGAGATCCAGATCGGCCACATGGGCAGGATGCATAGGACCCAGCGACGCACTTGCATTGACGATCTCGCCAGTCCAACGGTCTTTTACGTAGATCGCAGGTGTAGGACCGGGATCGGGCAGGATGTCCGACGAGCGGGACGCAAAAGCGATATAACGGCCGTCGGCACTCATGTCGATGTTCGAACCCCCTAGCGCGGCGGGCGACCCGTCCCATGCCCGGCTGATCAATTCTATGCCCCCGGTACGAATGTCGATTAGGTAAGAATTAGGATTAGCCGAATCCGGCGACATATCCTTAACAAACTCCGTCCCAAACGAAGAAAATGCAACATAGCGGCCAGCCATTATCTTCCTGGATCCTGCCCCAATCACATAATCAAGCCAGCGATAGGAAAACTCGCCCCCATGCCAAGGGCGAGTCAAACGCCGCTTTTCACCCGTAAAGCGATCATGAATAAATAAGTTGACAACTCCATCCGGATTGTCACTTGTCAGATTCGCAGAGCAACTATCGAATACTACATAACGACCATCATCGGACAAAATCGCCGTATTTCCTGAACCGCAATCACCTTGCACTACATCATCCGCACCCGAAATCAGCTCCAGGCGTCCACTTCTCCAGTTCCTTATATAAATATCGTAACTGAATGGACCATTGATATCTTCTCCCCCCAAAAGATTGTCGGTACTGGCAAACACCACTTCGTCAGCAGAGAAATCAGCTGCAGCCAACACCGTACCACTTAATCTCGGCGCTCCCATATGATCTTGCCCGACCAGCGAGGTCGTATTTGTTACGACATCACGCAGAAACGCATTGCCTATTCCATTGTCATGATATTTCCACGGCAAAATGGGATCGAGTGGTCCGTATGAAATGAAGAGCACCTCTCTGCCGTCGTCAGAGGGAACCCCACCACCACTATCGAATCGATAATCCATCTGCAAGCTATCAACACTGACTCTCTGAACACCTTGCGTTGATCTGTCCAGCAGAAATACATCAGAGCGATCATTATCGTCCCCGACGACTATATCGCCGGACACACACCAGAATGTCAGATAGGCAGCCGTTCGAGAAAGAACGGGATTACCGCAGGGCCCGAACGCGGGCTCATCCCAATGACTTCGCGTTTCCAGAGCAGGAGCTCCCACCACGAGCGCCGCCGAGACATTGCCTGCGACAAGGAGTAGCACCCATACCAGTGTCTTACTGAAAGCCATTGGCAAAAATCAACTCTGGCCGCGGACGAAAAGTTTCAACAATAGGCGCTATGCGCGCCAACGTATCTCTTGCCTTGGAGGGCGGGTAACTTGCGGGCGGATCTCCAACATTTCGACCTATGGGTACCGCGTCAGGATGAGTCCCCGTCTCAAACAAGCCGCCCGCCCATGAAAGATTGGGATTCGAGTAAGCATCAATCAGTGGGCATGCCGCGTCATTAGAACACATTGGACCGGAAGAACCCGTATTCCTCGAGTACGACATGACGGTCCGGAACGAAACCAACAGATTTCCCGATGCATTGCGATGACCGAATGACCAAGGACATGAAGGAAATCCTAGCCCCGACATTTCAGCGTTAGCAGGATCGTGCTCCATTCCCAACAGATGACCTGCTTCATGAGAAATTCAACCGATCTGCTGCGCAATCAGGATCAAATACCATATAGGCTTTCCTTTCACACTCCGGTCCTGGTTCAACAGGTGGGGAGTAGTTGTAATATCGCTGAACAAAAGCTACTCCGCATGAGGGCACTGCAGATGCGTTTCTTCGTGCGAGAGCAACCACGTCCGCCCCTTGGGAATCTCTCAGGGCCCTAACCGCCGGATTACCTGGGTAACTCCATCCGGGATACACGCCAGGTGTCTCAATCGCTCCAGCCAGGCGATTCAGACCGACATCTATGCCGGCAACATCGTAAGGTGGTGCCGCAGTCTCGGGAACGGCCTGGATACCAATCAAGTGAAACCTGACGGTATGCACTTGAGTATTTCTGAGAATTTGATTGGTCTCATCGATCTCTCTTTGCGCAACCACCCTCACTCCGCCAAGCGTGCTTCCATTCGCTGCGAAAACTCCGGATGTGTACAACACCAGTACGTCAATATTCCTAACCCCCGCAGGCAAAGGATCTGTGCATGAAAGATTCCAGCCCCCAGGCCCAGCCGGCTGCTCACCTGGCGTCGCCGCAGGAATGGGGGGCTGCTACAGCAACGGCCTCGGCCTTATCTGTCTGTGGCGGATCCTCTCGATCCGGATGCAACTGCCACCAACTCGGATTGACCAAGCCCAGCTCGGTACGCTTACCCGCGCGAGGATTCAATGCGTACTTGCCGCCGGGGCCCCAGATGCGCCCTGCCAGATAACCCTTCTCGAAGGTTAACGCGACGACGTGTCCATCGGTACGGCCATACCATCGCCACGAAAAATCCTCCGGCGCGGCATTCGGATCCGGCAGCTGAATCGTCTCCGGCCCATCGCCGACGAGCAGGATCACGTATCCGTGCCTCGGAGACCAGAAATCGCGCCGCACCGTGATTTCGCGCTGTCCTGGGAGATTCAAAGTAATCGCCTCGGCCGGCTGCTGGATCGCCTGCTGGTCGATCTCGATGTGCCAGGTCTGCAGCCACGGGCCCGGTTTTGAAGGCGGCTCGTGCGCCTGGACTTGCTTGAACAGCCGTGGCGGCTGTTCCTGAGCGATGGCGTGACCGGCCGCCAGCACACATCCCATGACGATCCAACGCAACGTCTTCGACTACTGCGGCATCTCACACATCCCCTGATTCCCTGTGTTTCACGAGCCTAGCGACCGGCGTTGACGACCGCAAGACGACCACCGATCGGGACGGACATCGAGTAGCGCGTGCGCGTTCGCCTCCGACGGGGCGTACCGAGCTGCCGGGCCGGCTCGGTTCCGGCATGAGCAACGCGCACACAGGAATGCGCCATCGTCGAAAGCGCATATACCGCGCAAGACTTCCTTTCCGCCCTGACGCACCAACCTACCCCCGTTCGCGGTATCGTGGCGGCCCGGAACGAGGGGCTCGCATCCGCCGCCTCCAGACGGCCGGGTGCAATGCATGCAGGGGACCGATCGCTCGTGACGCCCAGAAACCTCCTGCTGGTGGGTGCGCTGGCGGCTGCCTGCATGGCGCTGCGCCTGGTCCAGGTGCCGGCGGCCGGCATGCCGGCCAGTTCCCTGCTGTATCTGCAGGCCGGTCTGCTGCTGACGATCGCGATGTTCGACGCAAGCCGGCGCGTGCTGGCGGTGTGCATCGTCGCGACCGGGCTGGTCTGGATGGCCCAGGTCTGGCCGGTCTACGGCGCGCGCGCGCTGATCGGCATACCGCTATACGCGCTGCATTTCCTGATCGCCGTGGCCGGCGCCCGGCTGGCCGGCTGGCCGCGCCGGGACGCGGCGCCGATCGGCACGGACGACATCCTGCGCTTCGTCGCGGCCGGCCTTCTGCTGCTGCCGTCGGTCTCGGCCGCGGCGGCGGTGCTGCTGCCCCATTGGGGGCTCGGCACGCCGGCGGCGGATCTGCCGATGCAGCTGGCGCAGGGCGCGGTCGCCACGCATCTGGGCATCCTGGTGCTGACGCTGCCGGCGACGTTCTGGCTGACCGAGTCGGTCGACGCGCCGCGCCTGCGCGCCGGCACCGTGCTGCCGGCGCTCGGCTTTCTCACGCTCGGCTTCGTGCTCGGCCGCTGGCAGGGAACCGCGTTCGGCGAGTCGCTCGGCGAGTGGATGCTCGACTATCGCCTGCTCGCGGCGGCCGCGCTGGCGTGGTGCGTGATGCGCTTTGCGGCGCGCTGGTCGATGCCGGCGATCGCCGGCACGATGCTGATCCTGGCCTATGCGGTGGCCGAGCGCGCCGGCGAGACGCCGCATCCGCTCGAACCGGTGCTGCTCGGCCTGGAGCTGGTCGTGCTCGAGGTGCTGCTGCTGGTCCTGCATGCGGTGACGCGCGACGGCCGGCTGATGCGCGAGCGGCTAATCGAGGAGGCCGGCAACGACAGCCTGACCGGCCTGCCGAACCTCAAGGCGCTACGCATGCGCATCAGCGAGGACGACGGCACCGACGAGGAGCTCGGCTACCTGGTGGTAGACAACGCCGATCGGCTGCTGGCCGGCCTCGGCCTCAATGCGCATACGGCGCTGATGCGTGCGGTGGCCGAGCGCCTGTCCGAACGCGTGCAGCCCTACTACGTCACCAGCGCCCAGTTCGTGCTGATGCGCCAGCGCGACGACCATCGCCATCCGGACTGGCAGCAGGTGCTGCAGCGGCTGGAGAGCCTGGACTTCGAATGGAACGGCATCCGCTATCGCGTGGTGCCGTACGTCGGCCATGCGCGCATTCGCAACAGCCGCGCCAGCGGTCTGGAGGCGGCGATCATCGCGGCGTCGCAGGCAGCGTTCCAGGCGCGCTCGCTGCGCGAGGTCATGCCGATCCGCGAGGGCGACACCGCACGCATGCAGGACGTGGCCGCGGCGCAGCGCAAGAAGCTCGACGAGGCTTCGAGCACGCTGGCCTCGCTGCGCACCGGCGAGGTCGCGCTGTACTTCCAGCCGATGCGCCGCATCGGCGCGTCCGCGAATACGCCGGTGTCGGCCGGCGAGGTGGTCTGCCGCCTGCGCACGCCGGACGGCGAGTGGGTGTCGCCGGCACGCTTCACGCACGAGCTCGAAGCGGCCGGCCGGCTGGTCGAACTGGACCGGGCCGTGATCCGCGAGCTGTTCCGCTGGATTCGCGCGCACCGCGAACAGCTGGGCCATCTGCGCCATATCGGCGTCAACCTGACCGGCCAGAGCCTGACCTCGCCGGGCTTCGTGCGCGAGCTGCAGGCGCTGATGTCCCATCCGCCGCTGCCGGCCGAGGTGTTCTGCTTCGAGATCACCGAGTCGGCGGCGATCTCCGACCTGGAGCTCAGCCGACGCTGCCTCAACGAGCTGCGTACGCTCGGCTGCCACGTCGCGATCGACGACTTCGGCACCGGCGTGCAGAGCTTCGAGCGCCTCAAGCAGTTGCCGTTCGACCTGCTGAAGATCGACGGCTCATTCGTGCGCAACGCCCTGCACATCGACAGCGACTACCAGCTGGTGCGCGCGTCGGTGACGATCGCGCACGCGTTCGGCGCCGAGGCGGTGGCCGAATACGTCGAAAGTGCGCCGATCCTGGCCTGCATGCAGGAGCTCGGCGTGGAGTGGGTACAGGGCAATCTGTTCGGCAAGGCGGCGCCGATCGAGTGGCTGACGCGTAGCGGCCCCTGGCCGACCTGAGCGCGGCGTTCGCGCACGCCGCATGACGGCGACCGGGCGCAGCATGCAGAATCGGCGCCCCCACCCTGCGATCCTGCCGCATGACACGTCCTGCCATCACCCTCGTCGGCGCCGGCCTGGTCGGCGCACTCCTGGCCACCCTGCTCGCGCAGCGCGGCTTCGCCGTGGAGGTGTTCGAACGCCGTCCCGATCCGCGCCGCGTCGGCTACGCCGGCGGCCGCTCGATCAATCTGGCGCTGGCCGAGCGTGGCCTGCACGGCCTGCGCCTGGCCGGTCTGACCGAGGCGGTGATGCAGCTGGCGGTGATGATGCGCGGTCGCATGGTGCACGCGCCGGACGGCCGCACCGAACTGCTGCGCTACGGACGCGACGATTCGGAAGTGATCTGGTCGATCAGCCGCGGCCGGCTCAACATCGCACTGATCGATGCGGCCGAGGCGGCCGGCGCGCGCGTCCATTTCGACCAGCGGCTGGAGTCGGCGACGTTCGGCGATGCGGCCACGCTGCGTTTCCACGACGAGCGCGACGGCACGCAGCGCACGCACGTCGCCGCGTCGGTGATCGGCGCCGACGGTGCCGGCTCGGCGCTGCGCGCGGCGATGAACGCAGCAGCGCCGCTCGGCGAGCGCATCGAGCCGCTCGGCCACGGCTACAAGGAACTGGAGATTCCGCCGCTGCAGGCGTTTCCGGGCGATGCGCTGCCGCCGGCGCTGGCCGAGGCGCGCGCGCGCGGCGAGCGCTTCGCGATCGAGCCGAACGCGCTGCACATCTGGCCGCGCGGCAGCTACATGTGCATCGCGCTGCCGAACGCCGAAGGCAGCTTCACGGTGACGCTGTTCCTCGCCAACGAGGGCGATCCGAGTTTCGCGACGGTCGGCACGCCGACGCGTGCGCGCGCGTTCTTCGCACGCGAGTTCGCCGATGCGCTGCCGTTGATTCCGGAACTCGAGGCCGACTTCGCGGCCAATCCGGTCGGCGTGCTGTCGACGCTGTACCTGGACCGCTGGCACCTCGGCGGTCAGGCGGTGCTGATCGGAGACGCCGCGCACGCGATCGTGCCGTTCCATGGCCAGGGCATGAACTGCGGCTTCGAGGACGCGGTCGAGCTGGCCGATCTGCTGGCCGGGCGCCCGTCCGATCGGGCCGCGGTGTTCGCCGAGTTCGCGCGGCGGCGCAAGCCCAACGCCGACGCGATCGCCACGATGGCGCTCGAGAATTACGTCGAAATGCGCGACCGTGTCGACGATGCGGACTTCCTGCTGATGCGCGCGCTCGACCGTGCGCTGGCCGAGCGTATCCCGACGCACTGGATGCCACGCTATGCGATGGTGACTTTCACGCGCATGCCGTATGCGTTCGCGTTCGAGCGCGGGCGCCTGCAGGGCGAGCTGCTGCGCGAGTTCACGGCCGGCAGAACGCGGCTGGACGCGATCGACCTGGACGCGGCAGCCGCGACCGTACAGGCCCGGCTGCCGGCCCTGCCGGCGTGAACGCCGGCGCCGCGGCCGCGCAGGTGCTGCGGCTGCTGGCGCTGTACCGCAGCGCCGGCTATGCGGTGCGTCTGCCGGGCGGGCGGCGCGCGGTGCTCGGCGTCGACGCGATGCCACCGCCATCGCTCGTGCAGTGGCTGTCCGGCGCGACGGGCGCGCTGCTGACTGCATGCAACCCCGGTTCGCGGCCGCTGCCGGCGCGCGAGAACCGCCGGCGTCTGCGCCAGCTGCATCACGATCTGACCGATGCGCATGCCCGTCTGCTGCCGGCGTCCGGCTATGGCCCGGACTGGCGCGAGGCCTCGCTGTTCGCGGCCGGCGTGCCGCTCGGGCAGATCGATGTGCTGGCCGAGCGCTACGGCCAGAACGCGATCGTGGTCGTGGAGCCGGACCGGCCGGTGCGCCTGCGCATCTATCGCGGCGACTGGATGCAAGCTTAGGAAAAGCGCCTGGACGGCGTCACGTCACGTGCGCGGCGGCGATGCGAGGGAAAAAAAAAGCAAATGCCGCCCATCCAGGGCGGCATTTGCGGTGCAGGCGTATCGGGACTAGGGGGACCGAATACACCGTTGCTCTTCCGGCAGTCCACGCATACGGGGGTGCGGGGCCTGCCAGGGACTATAGACGCAGCACCGTGTCCAAACCGGACACCGGGTCGAACACGATACGAAAATTTTCGTTCTTCGGCCAGTTTGGACGGCCAAACCGATGATTTGACGACGATTCCGTTACGGCCCCGTTGCGGCGGTATGGACGGCCATATGGCGGCGAGCCAAGAAAATGCGGCGAAAAAGCGCCACGCGGCGCAGCTAGCCTGCCTCGCCACCCGGTGCGTAGAGCGCCTTGCGCGGCGCGCCGGTGATCGCAGCGGCCAGCTTGGCGGCACGTGCCGGCGGAAGTTCGCCAGCGAGCAGCGCGAACACGCGGCGTCCTTCGGCGAGCACGGCGTCGGCCTGTTCGTCCTGTGCGCCGGCCACCAGCACGACGAACTCGCCGCGGCGCTGATCGGCGTCGGTCGCGATGCGCTCGGCGAGTTCGCCGAGCGGCGCGGCGAGGATCGTCTCGAAGCGCTTGGTCAACTCGCGCGCGACGACGCCTTCGCGCGCCGCACCGAACACGACGGCCAGATCGGCGATCGACTCGGCGATGCGATGGCTCGATTCGTAGAAGATCAGCGTGCGCGGTTCGGCTGCCAGCGCCTGCAGACGCTCGCGCCGTGCCGAGGATTTCGGCGGCAGGAAACCTTCGAACACGAAGCGGTCGCTCGGCAGTCCGGCCACCGACAGGGCCGCGATCGCCGCGCAGGCGCCCGGCACCGGCGAGACGACGAGTCCGGCCGCGCGCGCGGCGCGCACCAGGCGGAACCCCGGATCGCTGATCAGCGGCGTACCGGCGTCGCTGATCAGCGCGACGTCGGTGCCGGCCTGCATGCGCTCGACCAGGCGTTCGCACTGCTCGCGCTCGTTGTGCTCGTGCAGCGCGATCATGGCGGCGCTGCTGCCGATGCGCGCGAGCAGCGGTGCGCTGTGCCGCGTGTCCTCGGCCGCGATCACGGCCACGCGACGCAGCACCTCGGCCGCGCGCAGCGTGAGGTCGTCGAGATGGCCGATCGGCGTGGCGACCACCCACAACTGGCCGGGTCGATGGGTCATGGCGGCTCGCAGCGTCGGGGGATCGGCAAGTGTAAGGCAGGAGCGCAGCCGGTCCGCTGCCCTCGATGCCGATACACGCGAGACTCGCGCCGGAACTGCCGATCGCCAGCTGCTCGCGGCCGCGGGCGCCCGCGATCCTCGGCCGCGAGGCGCCTGTCGTCCACGTGCGGCGCCGGGATGCGCACGACGGAGCGCCGGCCGCGCGCACCGTCGCGGCCGGACCGCGAAGTCCGGAGGGCGGCGGCGCCCGGAGGGGCCGGACGGCCCTGCTATGATCACGCTCTTCTGCCGGCCGCGCGCGCTGTCCATGTCTTTACTCCGCCGTCTCCGTCCCGCCGTCCTCGCCGCGCTGCTGACCGTGCTGGCGAGCGCCTGTTCCACCCTGCCGACCGGCCGGCCGGCCGATGCGGGCCTGGCCGACCGTGCCGAGCAGCTATACCGCGACGGTCAGCTCGAGGAGTCGGCGAACCTGTTCCTGAACCTGGCCGAGCAGAGCCGTGCCGATGCCGCTGCGCATTACCGGCTGCGCGCGGCCGAAGTGCTGCGCGACGCCGGCCGGCTCGACGCGGCGGCGCAGACGATCGCCGATGTGCGGCGGCGGCGGCTCGGCGGCGACGAGCCGCTGCGGCTGGACCTGCTCGACGCGGAGATCGCGCTTTCGCGCGGCGACGCCGCGCATGCACTGGACCTGTTGAACCGGACCGACGGCATCGAAGCGTCCGAGCCGCTGCAGCTGCGCGTCCAGGAGCTGCGCGCACGCGCGCAGACCGTGGCCGGCGACCGCTTCGCGGCGGCGCGCACGCGCGCGGCGATCGACCCGCGCCTGTCCGGCGCCGACCGCGACCACAACCGCGCCGAGATCATCGAGACGCTGTCGGCGCTGGAGCCGGACACGCTGATCGCGCGCGCCGAGACGCTGCAGCCGGACGATGCGTTGCTGCCGTGGATCGAGCAGGCGCTGCGCCGCCGCGGCTCGATGCTGCCGCGCCAGCTGCCGCAGGCGAACCGGCCGGTCGGCACGCTGCAGCCCGACGACAGCGGCGCGCTGCACGCCGAAGGCTATCGGCCGCTGCGCCAGGTGGCGCTGCTGCTGCCGGTGTCCGGCCCGCTCGGCGGCGTCGCGCAGTCGATCCGCGACGGCTTCTTCACGGCCTATTTCGCCGATGCGTCCGAGCAGCGGCCGTCGATCCGCGTCTACGACTCCGGCGACACGCCGGCGGCGGCGGTCGCGGCGTACCAGCAGGCGGTCGCCGACGGCGCCGACCACGTGGTCGGACCGCTGCAGCGAGAGTCGGTCGGCGAGCTGTTCCGCCAGCCGCTGCCGGCGCGCATGCTGGCGCTGAACCATCCCGACAGCGGCGAGGTGCCGCCGCCGGGCAATGCCGAGTTCGGCCTGCTGCCCGATGCCGAGGGCGCGCAGGCCGCGCAGCGCATGATCGAGCGCGGCATCGTCAGCGCCGCGGTGATCGCCGCCAAGACCGACTGGGCCGAGCGCGCGGCACTGGCGTTCCGCACGCAGTTCGAGGCCTCCGGCGGACGCATCGTCGGCGAGTCGCGCCTGCTCGACAACGAGGTCAACTACCGCAACGCGATCACCCAGGCCACCGCCCAGCTCGCGCCGGCGCCGGAGGGCGGCGTCTTCATCAGCATGCGTCCGCAGCAGGCGCGCCTGCTGGTGCCGCAGCTGCAGATCGCCGGCGTGACCGCGCCGGTGTTCGGCACCTCGCACATCTACTCGGGCGATCCGAACTCCGGCTTCGACCGCGACCTCAACCAGGTCGAGTTCTGCGATGCGCCGTGGCTGTCCTCGCCGGTGCCGGGCCGTCCCGACCGCGGCAACATCTCCAACCAGATCGCCAGTGCGAACGGCGTCGGCGCACGGCTGTTCGCGTTCGGCATGGACGCCTACGCGCTGCTGCCGTACCTGAGCTGGATGCTGCAGCACTCGGACCAGTACATCGACGGCGCGACCGGCCAGCTGACCGCCGACAGCTTCGGCCGGATCCACCGCCGGCTCGGCTGGATGCGCTTCGAGAACGGCATCGTGCGGCCGGCGCAGGGCGTGCTGAGCAGCGTGCCGGCCGCACCCGCGGTGCAATGAACACGCGCGCGGCCGGCGCGCGCTACGAGGCGCTGGCGCTGGCTCACCTGCAACGCGCCGGACTGCAGCTGATCGCACGCAACGTGACCTACCGGCAGGGCGAGCTCGATCTGGTCATGCGCGACGGCGCGGCCGTGGTCTTCGTCGAGGTGCGCTACCGCAAGCGCGCCGACGCCGGCAGCGGCGCCGAGTCGGTCGGACCGGCCAAGCGTGCGAAACTGGTGCGCGCCGCCGGCCTGTTCCTGGCCGCGCATCCGGCGCTGGCCCGCCAGCCGTGCCGTTTCGACGTGGTCTCGCTCGGCGGCGACGCCAGCGACATCGACTGGCGCCGCGACGCCTTCGACAGCTTCTGAGAGGTTCCGCATGAAAACCGCATCCGCCTTCCTGCTCGCCGCGCTCGTGCTCGCCGCACCGGCTCTGTCCGGCTGCGCGGCGGTGCTGGTCGGCGGCGCGGCGGCCGGCGCCGGCGCCGCACACGACCGGCGCAGCACGCGCACCGTGTTCGTCGACCGCAACATCCAGTTGTCGGCCTACGACGACCTCAACAAGGACAAGGAGCTGGCGCTGCGCAACAACGTCTCGATCGTCGTCTACAACGGCGTGATGCTGCTGGTCGGCGAAGTGCGCAGCGAGGAACTCAGGCAGCGCGCCGAGCGCATCGTCGCCGGCTTCGACGGCGTGCGCCGGCTCGTCAACGAGATCGAGGTGCGCGAGCCGGAAGGCTTCTGGTCGCGGCGCCGCGACAACACGATCACCGCGCACGTCAAGACCGCCCTGCTCGACCTGACCAGCCTGCCCGGCTTCGATCCGAGCCGCATCAACGTGACGACCGCGCATCGCACGGTCTATCTGATGGGCCTGGTCGACGACGAGGAGGACGAGGCGGTCTCCGGCATCACACGCAACGTCGCCGGCGTCGAGCGCGTCGTCAAGGTCTTCGAATACCGCGATTGAAGCACCTCGCGCCTCCCCAGCCCAAGCCGACCGCCATGCCGCTCGACACCACCGTACTCGACGCGCTCCGCGCGATCTTCGCGGCCGATGCCGTGCTGACCGATCCGGCCGACTGCGCGCCGTACGGCCGCGACGATTCCAAACGCGAGGCGCTGCCCGACGCGGTCGTGTTCCCGGACCGTCACGAGCAGGTGCTGGCCCTGGTCCGGCTCTGCCGCACACACCGGCTGCCGATCTACGCGCGCGGCCGCGGCACCGGCACCACCGGCGCGGCGGTGCCGCTGGGCGGCGGCATCGTGGTCGGCTTCGAGCGCATGAACCGCATCCTCGCGATCGACGCCGACAATCGCGTCGCGATCGTCGAGCCGGGCGTGATCAATGCGGACCTGCAGGCCGCGGTCGCCGCACACGGCTTCTTCTGGCCGCCCGATCCGGCGTCGGCGACGACCTGCACGGTCGGCGGCAACATCGCCTGCAATGCCGGCGGGCCGCGCGCGGTCAAGTACGGCGCGACGCGCGACAACGTGCTGGCGGTGCGCGCGGTGACCGGTGCCGGCGAGGACTTCCGCTTCGGCAAGGCCACCAGCAAGGCCGCGACCGGCTACGACCTGGCGCGGCTGATGGTCGGCTCGGAGGGCACGCTGGCCCTGGTCACCGAGGCGACGCTGAAGCTGGTGCCGCTGGCGACGGCCAAGGCGACGCTGCGTGCGACCTATCGCGATATCGAGTCGGCCGCCGCAGCGGTCGCGCGGATCATGGCGCAGCCGGTCACGCCGTGCGCGCTGGAGTTCATGGACGACGAGGCGTTGCGGCTGGCGCGCCTGCACGGCGGCGAGACGATTCCATTGGCCGGCGCGATGCTGATCGTCGAGGTCGACGGCCAGCCCGATGCCTTGCCGGCGGCCGCCGCTGCGCTGTCGGCCGCCGCGCGCGGCGAGGGCCTGATCGAGCTGGCCGCCGCGACCGATCCGCGCGAGGTTGCGGCGATCTGGGCCGCGCGCAAGGCGCTCAGCCCGAGCCTGCGCTCGATCGCGCCGAAGAAGATCAACGAGGACGTCGTCGTGCCGGTCAGCCGCCTGCCCGAGCTGGTCGCCGGCCTCAAGACGATCGCCGCACGCTTCGGCATCCCGATCGTCAACTTCGGCCATGCCGGCAACGGCAACGTCCACGTCAACCTGCTCTACCACCCGGACGATCCGGCCCAGGCCGCGAACGCGCCGACGGCCCTGTCGGCCGTGTTCGATCTGGTGCTCGGGCTCGAGGGCACGCTGTCGGGCGAGCATGGCATCGGCCTGGCCAAGCGCCCGTTCATGCGGCGCGCGCTCGATCCGGTCGCGATCGCGCTGATGCAGCGGATCAAGCAGCAGTTCGATCCGGACGGCCTGCTCAACCCCGGCAAGCTGCTGCCGGACTGAGCGACCTGCCGGCGGACCGCCGGCAGGTGCGGCGCGGAGCCGTTCGCCCGGAAGCGGGACAGGCATCGGGCGATTCGGTGCGAATCCGCCCGGACGCCGCGAAGCCGGTCATGTCGTGGCCGCGGTGCGCAGCACGATTCATGGCTCGACGCCTCCGCCGGCGGCTGCAGCGGCGGTGCGAGATCGGACCGAGGTGCTCCGAGCATCCGCGATCGGCAGCGCCGGGCTGCGCATACGGATCGCTCGCGGGCGCGGCCGACGAGGCCGGCCCGGAGCGCCGGTTCGATCGCGGCGTCGCGCCGGCGCGACCATCGGACCCGCTCGCGCATCCAACGTTGGCCGCGCGATGCGCGGCGCTCCCCCTACGATGGAATCCCCCGATGTCGCGATCGCTGCTGCTCTCGCTGTGCCTGGCGCTGCCGGCCCTGTTCCCCATGCCGTCGCGCGCCGTCCCGCCTGCCGTGCCCACCGACGATCCGCAAGTCGCCGCCGCCTACGCGGCCGACCAGCGCGAACGCGCCGACCTCGCCCAGCAGACCTCGAAGGACGCGCTGCGCAGCTTCGCCGAACGCCTGGCCGCGGCCGACGCGGCACGCCGGCGCGTGGTGATGGACGCGCTGCGCGACGGACGCCTGCGCACCGCGGCCGACTATCGCCACGCCGCGACGGTGATGCAACACGGCCAGGCCGCCGGCGACTACGCGCTGGCGCACGCCCTGGCGACGATGGGCGGCGCGCTGGCGCCGGACGATCGCGACCTGCGCTGGCTGGCCGCCGCCGCGACCGACCGCTGGCTGCTCGCGCATCGCCAGCCGCAGTGGTACGGCACCCAGCCGGTCTGCGACGCGCGCGCCGATCCGCCGGTCTGCCGGCTCGATGTCGCCGAAGGCGCGGTCGACGATGCAGCACGCGCCGCAGCCGGCATCGCGCCGCTGGCGGAGCTGCGCGACCAGGCCGATGCGCGCGCACGCCAGCTCGGCGAGCAGCTGCGCGGCGCGAAGGCGGCGGCGCGCTGAGCGCGCCGTTCGCGCGCAGCCGATTGTCGTCCGCCGTCCGAGCGCCGAGCACGCAAGCGCGCACCGGCGCGACGACGGCTGCGGCGCGCGCGGCCGGCCGGTCACTCGCGCCGCCGATCGGCAGCTGGCGGTCCTGGCGGGCGCCCGGGCGCGCCGCCGCGAGACGTACGGATGTCGGCGCGGCGGCTAGTTCAACAGCGATTCGTGCGCGAGCACGATGCGCCAGCCCTCGGGCCGCTTCTTCCAGATCGAGGTCGCCATCACCTTCACGGTGCCCTTCTTTCCGTCCGGCCCGGTCGCCTCGACCTCCAGCGACTGCAGGGTCGCGACGACGTCCGGACTGATGACCGTGATCTTCGGCTCGGCGCGCAGCCGGTACACGGCGTCGGTCGCACCGTCGTTCCACCACTGCAGCTGCTGGTCGCGTACCGCCTGCCAGCCGACCAGGGTCTGGTCGTCGAACGTCAGCATCAGCGTCGGACTGCGTTCGTAGACCGCCATGAAACGGTCGGTATCGTGCGCATTGGCGGCTGCGAGCATCTCGTCCATCAGCGGCCGCAGCTGTTGCTCCGGCGAGGACGTGGACGGTCCGGCGGCTGCCGCGCCGCCCAGCAGCGCGCTCGCACAGAGCAGAACGGCCAGGAGTACTGCTTTCATATCGGATCCACCTGTTGGGCTCATCGAAACGAAGACCGACCGCTGCGCGCCGCAGACCGGAGCGCCGATCCGATGCCCGCGCCACGACGGCGTATCGCGGCGTTCGCCGGCAGCGCCGGGCCTGCATCCGATCCTGATCGAGCCGGTCGACCGAGGTCGGATTCGGGACCGGACCACTCTACACCGTTTGCGCAGCGCCGCCGACGAAGTGAACCCAAGGTTGCGGCACACGCGGCCGGCGCGCGCAAGGCCGCGCAAGCAGGTGCCCGTTCGGGTCACGCGCACCCGGGCGCGCCGGTCGCGATGTCGTGCGCGAACCGCTCGGCGACGTGCTGCTCAGCCGGGGCGCGATGGCAGCGCGGCTGCAGGTCGTCCCGATGCGTGGATCGCGCCCGAATGTGAGCGGTAGCCGCGATCGCGAACCGGACGCACGTCGAGGCGATCGACCCGCGAACACGTAGTTGGCGACTCGGTGGAGCTGCCGCACCAATACGAAGGCGGCTCAGCCGAACGCGTACCGCGCAGCCGCCAGCGCCAGCGCCGCGTAGACGCCGGCCAGCACGTCGTCGAGCATGACGCCGAGGCCGCCCGCTACGCTGCGATCGGCCCACGACACCGGCCACGGCTTCCAGACGTCGAACAGGCGGAACGCGAAGAACGCCGCGGCGATCCAGCCCCAGTGCAGCGGCAGCGCCAGCAGCGGCGCCAGCGCGATCCACTGGCCGACGAACTCATCCCAGACGATCACGCCGGGATCCTCCAGGCCGAGCCGCTTCACGACGACGTGCGAGGCCCAGACGCCGAGCGCGAACGTGGCCAGCAGGCCGGCCAGATACAGCGGCCAGGGACAGCCGCGCAGCGGCAGCCACAGCAGCACCGCGACCGCCGAGCCGGCCGTGCCCGAGGCGAACGGGCTGAAGCCCGAGCCGAAGCCGGACGCGATCCAGCCGGCCGGATGGCCGAGCACGGCACGGCGCTGCGCGGCGTCGTATTTCATGCGAAATGCTCCCAGCCGGCATGCGTGAGCGTGATCGCGGCGCCGGCGGCGTCGAAGGCCCGCACGCCCTCGCCGTCGACGACGCGGCCGATCCGCGTCGCGCCGCAGCCGATGCGGGCCAGGTCGCGCAGCAGGTCGCCGGCCAGCGCCGGTGCGGCCGTGAACGCGAGTTCGTAGTCGTCGCCGCCGCCGAGCTGCAGCGCGATGCGCTCGTCGCCGTCGAACGCGCCGAGCAGGGCGGGACTGGCCGGCAGCGCGGCCGCGTCGATTTCGATGCCGACGCCGCTGCGCGCGGCGACGTGGCGCAGATCGGCGAGCAGGCCGTCGGAGACGTCGATGCAGGCCGATGCGAGGCCGCGCAGCGCGGCACCGGCGGCCAGGCGCGGCTCGGGCCGATCGAGCCGCGCGTCGAGCGCCTCGCGCTGCGACGGCGGCAGCTGGCGGCGGCGCGCGGCCAGCGCGGCGGCGGCATCGCCGAGCGTGCCGGTCACGAAGACCTGGTCGCCGACGCGCGCGCCGTCGCGGCGCAGCGCCTGGCCCGGCGGCACGAAGCCATGCACGGTCACCGTGATCGTCAGCGGTCCGGACGTGGTGTCGCCGCCGACCAGGGCGACGTGGTGCTGCGCGGCGAGCGCGGCGAAGCCGGCCGCGAAACGGTCGACGAAATTAGCGTCGGCCTCGGGCAGCGTCAGCGCCAGCAGCGCCCAGGCCGGCGTCGCGCCCATCGCGGCGAGGTCGCTGAGGTTGACCGCCAGCGCCTTCCAGCCGATCGCCTCGGCCGGGGTCTCGAGCGGGAAATGCACGCCGGCGACCAGCGTATCGGTGCACACGACGAGTTCGTGCCCGGGCGGCGGCGCGAGGATCGCGGCATCGTCGCCGATGCCCAGGCGCACGTCGTTGCGCGCAACGTCGCAGCGGCTGCGGATGCGCTCGATCAGGTCGAACTCGGCCATCGGCACGCTCCGTTCCGGTGCGCCCGTGCCGCGCTCAGCGGCCGCCGCCGCGGTACTCGACCGCGCGCCAGTCGGCCGCGAGCTTGTCGAGCACGCCGTTGACGTAGGTGTGGCCGTATTCGGAGCCGAAGCGCTTGACGACCTCGATCGCCTCGTTGATGACGACGCGGTACGGCACGTCCGGGCGGTACTTGAGCTCCCACGCCGACAGCCGCAGCGCGGCGCGCTCGATCGGGTCGACCTGGGCGATGTCGCGGTCCAGATGCGGCTTGAGGCCGGCGTCGAGCTCGGCGCAGTGCGCCTCGACGCCGCCGAGCAGCTCCTCGAAATATTCCAGATCGGCGATCTCCATGTCCTGCTCGTGGCGGAACTGCTCGATCACCAGGCTCATGCGGCTGCCCGACAGCTGCCAGGCATAGAGCGCCTGCAGCGCGCGGCGCCGCGCGCGGGCGCGTGCGGCCGGATCGACGCCCGGAATGCGGTGCGAGGGATTCACAGTTGCCTCCACAGATCAGCCATTTCGATCGCCGCCAAGGCGGCCTCCTCGCCCTTGTTGCCGTGCACGCCGCCGGCGCGCGCCTGCGCGTCGGCGTGTCGCTCCACCGCGAGCACGCCGTTCAATACCGGCAGCCGGTAGTCGAGCGCGACGCGCATCAGGCCGTCGGCGCAGCCGTCGGCGACCTGCTCGTAGTGGCGCGTGTCGCCGCGCACGACGCAGCCGAGCGCGACGATCGCCGCATGGCCGCCGGCCGCGGCCAGGCGCGCGGCGACCACCGGGATCTCCCAGGCGCCCGGTACGCGCACGACGTCGACCGCGTCCTCCGCGACGCCGTTCTGCGCGAACGCGGCCTCGGCGCCGGCGACCAGCGCGTCGACGATGCCGGGATTCCAGCGGCTGGCGACGATCGCGTAGCGGGCATCGGGAACGGGGCGAAGATCGCCGGCGAGCATCGGCATGGGGTCGGTCGGACGCGTCGAGGGGGGTGCATTATCCACGGATGAGGCGGGCGGCGCGCCCGCCGGGTGCCGAAAACGGCCCGGGTGCCGCTTCCGGGGGCGCCGCGCGTCGAACGGCGCATCGCACATCGTGCAGCGCTCGGGGCGAAGCGTTACGTGCCGGCGCAGGTCGACCGCGCGCGGCCGGACCGCGGCCGATGACGGGCCCGACGGCACGCCTTCAGCGCCGCCCGTGGTGAACCCTCCGCGAAGACGCAGCCCAGCGGACCGTCAGTGCTCGTCCCAGCTGACCACGTCCAGGCCGAAACCGGCCAGGCCGACCAGCTTGCGCGGCGTGCCGAGCACGCGCAGATGGCGCGCGCCCAGATCGCACAGGATCTGCGCGCCGAGGCCGTGCTGGCGCCACTGCGCATCGGCGGCCGGCGGCCGTGCCGGCGCCTGCGCGAGCTTGTCGAGCAGCACGGCGTCCTCGTCGACCTCGCTGAGCACGACGACCACGCCGCGCCCCTCGTCGGCGATCCGCCGCAGCGCCGCGGTGACCGTGAGGCCGAGGTCGTCGCGCTTCAGATGCAGCACGTCCGAGAGCGTGTTGCGCACGTGCACGCGCGTCAGCACCGACGCACCGTCGTCGACCTCGCCGCGCACCAGCGCGTAGTGCAGCGCCCCCTGCAGGCGATCGCGATAGACGACCAGACGGAACGCGCCGAACTCGGTCTCGACCGGCGCATCGCGCAGCCGCTCGACGGTCTTCTCGGTCGCCAGGCGGTGGCGGATCAGGTCGGCGATCGTGCCGATCTTGAGGCCGTGGCGCGCCGCGAAGCGCTCCAGCTCCGGGCGCCGCGCCATCGAGCCGTCGTCGGCGAGGATCTCGACCAGCACGCCGGCCGGCTCCAGGCCGGCCAGCTCGGCCAGATCGCAGGCGGCCTCGGTGTGGCCGGCGCGCGCGAGCACGCCGCCGGGCTGCGCGGCCAGCGGGAAGATGTGGCCGGGCTGCACGATGTCGCCGGGACCGGCGCCGGGCCGTACCGCGGCCTGGATCGTGCGGGCGCGATCGTGCGCGGAAATGCCGGTGGTGACGCCTTCGGCCGCTTCGATCGAGACCGTGAAGTTGGTGTGATACGGCGAGGTGTTGTCGACCACCATCGGTTTCAGGCCGAGCTGGCGGCAGCGCGCCTGCGTCAGCGGCAGGCAGACCAGGCCGCGCCCCTCGCGCACCATGAAATTGATGTCCTCTGGCCGGACCTTGGCCGCGGCCATGACCAGGTCGCCCTCGTTCTCGCGGTCCTCGTCGTCGAGGATCACGACCATGCGGCCGGCGCGGATGTCCTCGAGGATCTCCGGAATCGTGTTGAAGCTCATGCGGCGTCTCCGGCCGGCGCCTGCTGCAGGCGTTCGATGTAGCGTGCGAGCAGGTCGACTTCGAGATTGACCGCGTCGCCGGCGCGGCGCGCGCCGAACGTCGTCACCGCCTGCGTGTGCGGGATCAGGTTGACGCCGAAGCGCACGCCGTCGACCGTGTTGACGGTCAGGCTGACGCCGTCGATGCAGATCGAGCCCTTGGCGGCGATGTAGCGCGCCAGCGCCGCCGGCGCCTCGAACGTCCAGCGCTGCGAACGCGCGTCGGCGCTGACCGCCACGACACGGCCGACGCCGTCGACGTGGCCGGAGACCAGATGGCCGCCGAGGCGGTCGGACAGCCGCAGCGCCTTCTCGAGATTGACGCCGTCGCCAGGTGCGAGCCGGCCCAGCGTGGTCAGGTTCAAGGTCTCGGTCGAGACGTCGGCGGCGAAGCCGTCCGTGCCGATATCGAGCGCAGTCAGGCAGACGCCGGCGACCGCGATGCTGTCGCCCTCGGCGACGTCGTCGAGCGGCCAGCCCGGCGCGGCGATGCGCAGCCGCACGTCGCCGCCGCGCGGCTCGAGCGCGGCGACCCGTCCGACCGCCTGGATGATGCCTGTGAACATGCGCGAATCCGTCAAGGAGGAAATGGGAAAGGCCGCCGGCCTCAGGCGGGCCGCAGCAGCAGCCGCAGGTCCGCGCCGACCGCGCGCCGCTCGACCGTGCGCAACCGCCAGCGTGCGGCCATGTCGGCCAACGGCGGCAGCGCGAGCAGCGGCTGCGCGCGGTCGCCGAGCAGCACCGGCGCGACATACAGCAGCAGCTCGTCGACCAGGCCGGCCGCGAACAGCGCGCCGCCGAGCGTCGGTCCGGCCTCGACCTGCAGCTCGTTGACGCCGCGTGCCGCGAGCAGCGCCAGCACCGCGCCTAGATCGAGCCGCGGCGGCCCGCTTTCAACCGCGGCCAGCGGCACCGCGACGCACTCGACCGCGGCAAAGCGCGCATCGGCCGGCATCGCGTCCGGCGCGTGGACGATCAGGGTCGGCGCGGCGCCGTCGAGCACGGCGGCGCCGGCCGGCGTCGCAAGCCTGCGGTCGAGCACGACGCGCAGCAGCGGCGGCGCATCGGCAGCGGCCGGTTCGAGACCGGCCTCGGCCGGCCGCAGGGTCAGCCGCGGATCGTCGGCGCGCACGGTGCCGCTGCCGGTCAGCAGCGCCGAGCTGCGCGCGCGCCAGCGCTGCACGTCGGCGCGCGCGGCGGCGCCGGTGATCCATTTCGATGCGCCGTCGGCCAGTGCGGTGCGGCCGTCCAGGCTCATCGCGAGCTTCAGCCGCAGCCACGGCCGGCCGCGCTCGACGCGGCTGAAGAAGCCGCGATTGAGCTCGCGCGCGGCCTCGCGCAGCAGGCCGCAGTCGACGGAGACGCCGGCCGCGCGCAGACGCTCGATGCCGCCGCCGCCGCGCTGCGCGGCGTCCTCGGCGGCGACGACGACGCGCGCGACGCCGGCTGCGATCAGCGCATCGGCGCACGGCGGCGTGCGCCCGTGCAGGCCGCACGGCTCCAGCGTCACGTAGGCGGTCGCGCCGCGCGCCTGCGCGCCGGCTTCGGCCAGCGCCGCGACCTCGGCGTGCGCGCCGCCGGCGCGGGCGTGCCAGCCTCGGCCGACCACGTCCGCACCGTGCGCGAGCACGCAGCCGACGCGCGGATTGGGCTGGGTCGTATGGAGCCCGCGCTCGGCCAGGCGCAGGGCTTCGGCCATGTGCGCGTGGTCGATCGCGCCGAACGCAGGCGCGGCAGCGCGGGGAGCGGATTCGCTCATCGGCGGCTCATTCGGCTGGCGCGTCGCACGGCCCGCGGGACCGGCTCAGAGCTTGCGCTTGCGCGCGACCGCTTCGCCGAGCAGCGGCAGCTGCAGGCCCTCCAGCGAGGGCAGGTCGCGCTCGAGCATCTCGATCTCCTCGCGGAACGCCTGCACGTCGGCGAAACTGCGGTAGACCGACGCGAAGCGGACGTAGGCGACCTGGTCGAGCTTCTTGAGCTCGCGCATGACCAGCTCGCCGACGCGCAGCGACGGCACCTCGCGCTCGCCGCTGCGGCGCAGATCGTCGAGCACCGCGCGCACGGCGGCGTCGACCGCCTCGCTGGCGACCGGACGCTTCTGCAGCGCGCGCTCGAAGCTGGTGCGCAGCTTGTGTTCGTCGAAGGCCTCGCGGCGGCCGTCGCTCTTGGCGACCGCCGGCAGCTTCAGCTCGGCGGTCTCGAACGTGTTGAAGCGTTCGCCGCACTGCTCGCACTCGCGCCGGCGGCGGATTGTCGATCCGTCCTCGGAAACCCGCGAATCGATCACGCGGGTGTCTTCGTGCTGGCAGAACGGGCAGTGCACGGCGCTCAGCCGTAGACCGGAAACGCCTTGCACTGCGCGGTGACGCGCTCGCGCACGGCGGCGATGACGGCCTCGTCGGCCGGCGCGTCGAGCACGTCGGCGATCCAGCCGGCCAGCGCGATGCTCTCGGCCTCGCCGTAGCCGCGCGTGGTGATCGCCGGCGTGCCGATGCGCAGGCCCGAGGTCACGAACGGCGAACGCGGATCGTTCGGCACGGCGTTCTTGTTGACCGTGATGTGGGCGCGGCCGAGCGCGGCCTCGGCGTCCTTGCCGGTGACCTCGCGGCCGATCAGGTCGATCAGCATCAGATGGTTCTCGGTGCCGCCGGAGACGATCTTGTAGCCGCGCTCGATCAGCGTGCGCGCCATCGCCTTGGCATTGGCGACCACCTGCTGCTGGTAGACCTTGAACTCCGGCTGCAGCGCCTCGAGGAACGCGACCGCCTTGGCCGCGATCACGTGCATCAGCGGACCGCCCTGGATGCCCGGAAACACGATCGACTGCAGCTTCTTCTCCAGCGCCTCGCCGAGCCCCCTGGCAAGGATGATGCCGCCGCGCGGACCGCGCAGCGTCTTGTGCGTGGTCGAGGTCACGACGTGCGCATGCGGCAGCGGGCTCGGATAGACGCCGGCGGCGATCAGGCCGGCGACATGCGCCATGTCGACGAACAGGATCGCGCCGATGCCATCGGCGATCGCGCGCAGGCGGGCCCAGTCGACGATCTGCGAATACGCGCTGAAGCCGCCGACGACCATCTTCGGGCGGTGCTCGACGGCCAGGCGCTCGACCTCGTCGTAGTCGATGCGGCCCTCGGCATCGACGCCATACTGGACCGCGTTGAACAGCTTGCCGGAGATGTTGACCTTGGCGCCGTGGGTCAGATGGCCGCCGTGGGCGAGGCTCATGCCGAGGATCGTGTCGCCGGGCTCGAGCAGGGCCAGGTACACCGCCTGGTTGGCCTGCGAGCCCGAATGCGGCTGGACGTTGGCGTAGTCGGCGTCGAACAGCGCCTTGACGCGCCCGATCGCCAGCGTCTCGGCGATGTCGACGAACTCGCAGCCGCCGTAGTAGCGCTTGCCGGGATAGCCCTCGGCGTACTTGTTGGTCAGCACGCTGCCCTGCGCCTCGAGCACGCGCGGGCTGGCGTAGTTCTCCGATGCGATCAGCTCGACGTGGGTCTCCTGGCGGGAGGCCTCGGCCGAGATGGCACCGGCCAGTTCGGGGTCGAAACCGGCGATCGCGAGATCCTTGGAGAACATGGACAACCTGCTGGCAGCGGGGAAACGGCGGATGTTAGCCGATCGGCGCCCCGGGCGCGGCGCAGGCCGCCGCGCCGGCGGGGCCGGCCGCCGCGGCAAGGCGCCGCGCGCATGACGCGCCGGGCGCCGATCGGCGATAATCGCGGCCCTTCCCTTCTTCCGGGCTCCCCGGCGGTGCCGGCCTCGCGGCCGCCCCGGGCGCGGCCTGCCTCATCCGGAGCGCGCATGCAGTACATCTACACGATGATCGGCGTCAGCAAGGTCGTCCCGCCCAAGCGCCAGATCATCAAGGACATTTCGCTGTCGTTCTTCCCGGGCGCGAAGATCGGCCTGCTCGGCCTGAACGGCGCAGGCAAGTCGACCGTGCTGCGCATCATGGCCGGCGTCGACACCGACTACCAGGGCGAGGCCCGCCCGCAGCCGGACATCAAGATCGGCTACCTCGCGCAGGAGCCGCAGCTGGACCCCGACAAGACCGTACGCGAGGCCGTCGAGGAAGGCGTCTCGGAGGTCATGGACGCGCAGAAGCGCCTCGATGAGGTCTACGCGGCCTACGGCGAGGAAGGCGCGGACTTCGACAAACTCGCCGCCGAGCAGCAGCGCCTGGAGAACATCCTGGCCGCCAACGACGCGCACGCGCTCGAGCGCCAGCTCGAGGTGGCCGCCGACGCGCTGCGCCTGCCGCCGTGGGACGCGAAGATCGGCCAGCTCTCGGGCGGCGAGAAGCGCCGCGTCGCGCTGTGCCGCCTGCTGCTGCAAAAGCCGGACATGCTGCTGCTCGACGAGCCGACCAACCACCTCGACGCCGAGTCGGTCGAGTGGCTCGAGCAGTTCCTGGCGCGCTTCCCGGGCACCGTCGTCGCGGTCACCCACGACCGCTACTTCCTCGACAATGCCGCCGAGTGGATCCTCGAGCTCGACCGCGGCCGCGGCATCCCGTGGAAGGGCAACTACTCCTCGTGGCTCGAGCAGAAGGAAGAGCGCCTCAAGCAGGAAGAGAACCAGGAGAAGGCACGCCAGAAGGCGATCGCGCGCGAGCTGGAATGGGCGCGCAGCAACGCCAAGGGCGGCCGCAGCAAGGGCAAGGCGCGTCTGGCGCGCATGGAAGAACTGCAGTCGGTCGACTACCAGAAGCGCAACGAGACCAACGAGATCTTCATTCCGCCGGGCGAGCGCCTCGGCAGCGCGGTGATCGAGTTCAAGGGCGTGTCCAAGTCGTTCGGCGACCGCCTGCTGATCGAGGACCTGTCGTTCGTCGTGCCGGCCGGCGCGATCGTCGGCATCATCGGCCCCAACGGCGCCGGCAAGTCGACGCTGTTCAAGATGATCACCGGCCAGGAAAAGCCCGACAAGGGCGAGATCGTCAAGGGTCCGACCGTGCAGATCGCCTACGTCGATCAGAGCCGCGACAAGCTCGAAGGCAACCACAACGTGTTCCAGGAAGTCTCCGGCGGCTCGGACATCCTCAACATCAACGGCATCGAGATCCAGTCGCGCGCCTACATCGGCCGCTTCAACTTCAAGGGTCCGGACCAGCAGAAGCTGGTCGGCACGCTGTCGGGCGGCGAACGCGGCCGCCTGCATCTGGCCAAGACGCTGCTGCAGGGCGGCAACGTGCTGCTGCTCGACGAGCCGTCCAACGACCTGGACATCGAGACGCTGCGCGCGCTCGAAGACGCCCTGCTCGAGTTCCCCGGCAATGCGTTCGTGATCAGCCACGACCGCTGGTTCCTCGACCGCATCGCCACGCACATCCTCAGCTTCGAGGGCGACTCGCACGTGGAGTTCTTCCAGGGCAACTACCGCGAGTACGAAGCCGACAAGAAGCGCCGTCTCGGCGAGGAAGCCGCCAAGCCGCATCGCGTGCGCTTCAAGAAGCTGGCCTGACCGGCAACGCCGGCGCGGCGCGATCGCGCCGCACCGGCACCTGGAGGCCGCCGACGGCGGCCGCTGCGACGGGCGCACGGATGCGCCGTCCGGACGCCGCCCGGCCCCGCCGGAGGCGTCGGCAACGGGCACGGCCTGCGGGCCGCGCCGACACGATCGGACCGGGACGGACGGAGCCCGGCCGCGACATCCCTGCCGGAGCGGAGACTGCGATGTCCTTCATGACCCTGCTCGCCGACGCCTGGCGCCGCCACGATTCGCTGGTCTGCGTCGGCCTGGATCCGGAGCCCGGCCGGCTGCCCGTCTCGCTCGGCGGCGGCCCGGCCGCGATCGGCGCGTTCTGTCGCGCGATCGTCGACGCGACCGCCGATCGCGTCTGCGCGTACAAGCCGCAGATCGCGCATTTCGCCGCGCAGCGCGCCGAGGACCAGCTCGAGGCGCTGATCGCCTACATCCACGAGCGCCATCCCGGCATCCCGGTGATCCTCGATGCCAAGCGCGGCGACATCGGCTCGACCGCGCAGCATTACGCGGCCGAGGCGTTCGACCGCTATGGCGCCGACGCGGTGACCTTGAATCCGTATCTGGGCCGCGACTCGGCGCAGCCGTTCCTCGACCGCGCCGACAAGGGCGTGATCCTGCTGTGCCGTACGTCCAACCCCGGCGCGCGCGACTTCCAGGACCTGCTCGTCGACGGCCGACCGCTGTACCAGCACGTCGCCGAGACGATCGCGACGCAGTGGAACGGCCACGGCAACTGCGCGCTGGTGACCGGCGCGACCTGGCCCGAGGAGATCGCCGCGGTGCGCGCCCTGGTCGGCGACCTGCCGCTGCTGGTGCCGGGCGTCGGCGCCCAGGGCGGCGACGTCGAGGCGGTGGTCCGCAATGGCGCGAGCGCGAACGGCACCGGCCTGCTGATCAGCTCATCACGGGCGATCCTCTACGCATCGAACGGCGAGGATTTCGCCGAGGCCGCGCGCGCGGCGACCGAGGCGCTGCGTACGTCGATCAACCGCTATCGGCCGGCCGCCTGAGCCTCGTCTGATGGCCGGCCTGCGAGTGGGCCGCCGATCGATCGCGGATGATCGCGCGCGTCAGACCCATGCGCCGTCGATGCGACGCACGGCAGGCGTACGGGACTGACGCGCATCGTCCTGCCAGCGCTGCCCGGCCCGCCTGACCGCGACTCAGGCACGCCGCGTGCGCCACCACAGCAGCGGCGCGCGCAGCGCGAAATGCCCCCAGATGCCGAGCCACACCAGCATGCGCAGCAGCGGATTGCGCGCGGCCGGATCGAATTTGACGAAATAGCGCCACATGCCGCGATGCTTGTGGCGCGCGACGAACAGCGGGCGGTGGCGACTGGAACTGCCCTGCGCATGCGCGATGTCGACCGTGGCCGCCAGCACGACGCGGAAGCCGGCGTCGTGCACGCGGCGGCACAGGTCGAGATCTTCGCAGTGCAGGAAGTAGCCCTCGTCGAAGCCGCCGATTTGCTCGAACAGCTCGCGCGGCAGCAGCAGGCAGGCGCCGGAGACCGCCTCGACCGCCTCGACGTCGGCGGCGACGGCCGGCAGCGGCTGCTCGACGCCGGCCAGCGCCGGCCAGCGCCGCTCCCAGCGCGACAGGCCGGTCGCGGTCGCGAGCGCGCGGCGCAGCATCGGATCGCGGCGGCGCACCGCGCGCGCGACGCGGCCGTCGGCCTCGCGCACGCAGGCGCCGACCAGGCCGCGGCGCGGATCGGCGGCGAGCACGGCGCGCAGCCGCGCGATCGTGTCGGGCGCGATCAGCGCATCGGGATTGAGAAACAGCAGCGCATCGCCGGCGGCGACGCGCGCGCCGCGGTTGCAGGCCGGCCCGAAACCGAGATTGGCGCCGTTCTCGATCAGGCGCAGCCGCGGATCGCCAGCATGACGCGCCGCGACCGCCTGCGGCTGGCCGTCGGCGGATGCGTTGTCGACCAGGATCAGCTCGACCGCCGCGGTCGAGGCCAGTACGCGCGTGACGCAGTCGGCCAGCAGCGGGCCGCTGTCGGCGGCGACGACGACGACGCTGGTCAGGTCCGCCCTGCGCTCGGCCATCGCCGGTGCGCGGCTGCGCGCTACAGGCCGGACAGGAGCCGCTCGCCTTCGTCGCGGGCGTGGCTCCACAGGGCCGGCCAGGCCTCGTAGCCGGCGGCCAGCTGGCCGAGCTCGCCGCGCAGCGCGGCGGAGACGTCGGCGTCGGTCGCGGTGTCCGGCCAGTCGCCGAGGCGCGGCGCCGCGCCGGCCAGCAAGGCGCGGCCGTTGGCCTCGATGATCGTGCGTACATCGGCCTGCCAGTACACCGGCGCATCGGACGCCGACTCGAACTGCTGCTGCAGGCGCTCGATCAGATCGGCGCGGGCGAAACTCAGGTATTCCTGCAGGTGGCGCACGCGGGCGCTCTCGCCGGCACCGGCGATGTCGCGCAGATGGCCGGCCAGCAGGGCCAGCCGCTGCGCCGGATCGGCGGCGAGGAAATCGGGCAGCTGGCGCTGCACGTAGTCGCTGACGAAATGGTTGAAGCGCGGCGTGTGCGCGGACTGGGTGCGCGCCGAGCGCTTGCGCGCCGCTTCCTGCACGTGGCCGATCACGACCGGCAGTTCCATGACCAGGGCCTGCGGATGGATCAGCCGCGTAACCGTCGAGAACAATGCGTCCTCGCCGCGGCCGACCGGATTGGTACACGGCAGCAGCACGCTGTTGTCGAGCGTGAACGGCGTGAAATAGCCGATCGTCGCCACGCGCGCCTGCTGGAAGCCGTACCAGAGGCTGCCGGCCTCGATGTTGCGCAGATAGCTGTCGCGGTCGCGCGCGAAGTCCTCGCGGCCGTCGGCGGCGATCTGGTAGAGCCAGGTGCCCGACTCGGTGCGCGAGCTGCCGGTGGTGCCGTGCATCGTCGCCAGCACGCGCGCGCCGCCGCGCAGATGCTCGAGGCGGCCGAGGCTGAGGCCGCGCAGCGCGCTGCGGTCGATCGCATAGCGCGCGCCGCGGCTGAGCGCGCCGAGCGCCTGGCCCGACGCCTCCAGGTGCAGCTCGAACGGATCGTCAACGACTTCCTCGCCGGCACCGAGCGATTCCTCGATGTTGCGGAAGAAGCGCACGTGGGCCGAGGTGGCCGGGTTCGGATCGAGGCCTTCGCGCGCGTCCTCGCTGCGGCGCAGCGGCAGGCGCTGATCGTCGTCGAACATCGCCAGGCGCGCGCCGGCCGACAGCAGCAGCGCCAGATTCCAGCCGCGGCCACCGCCGAAGCGCGGCTGCGCCGGATCGCGCAGCAGCAGCTGCGGCGCCGCCGCGCGCGCGGCCGGCACCGCCTTGATCAGGCGCTCGACCAGACGCGCCTGTTCGGCCACGCCGAGGTAGGTCAGCTTGGCGCCGGTGGAGCGCGCGAACTCGCGCAGCAGATCGCGGTGACGGTCGATCGACTCGGGCTGGATCGAATCGTCGATGACCACGTAACGGTGTCCGGCCCGGAAGCGCCGCTCGTAATCGGTCAGCGAGGCCAGCAGCCGCTCGAGCTGCAGCGGCCGGTCGCAGGCGCGGATGAACACCGCGCGCAGCGGCGCCTGCTCGACCGCCGGCGTCTCGGCCAGGCGCGCCAGGAACGCGCGGTCCTCGACGACCAGACCGCGGCCGACCAGGCTCTGCAGCACCTGGCCGACGCCTTCGCGCGGGACGTTCAGACCCGACACGGTCGACAGGATCCGGTTGACGTGCTCGTCGAGGCTGCGGAATTCGCGGCACTGGTCCAGCGCCTGCAGCACCTGGTAGGTCATCACGTGCGTTTCGCCGGTCGAGCGCACCTGGAAGATGCACTCGTTGTTCGACAGCGAGGCGACCATGCCGTCTTCCGACGCGAACAGCGGCGCCTTCGGATCCGGCCGGGCCATCGCCGGCGCCGGCGCGGTCAGGCCGACGTTGCCGTAGTTGATCTGGAAGTTCAGGTTGCTGCTCATCAGGTTCCGTGGAGCGGTGCGCGGGCGGACGGCGTCCGGCGGTCGGCGCACGGGCGGGGCGCGTATTCTACGCGTCCGCTCCGCCGGCCGCATGGCGCGGCGCCGGCGGCGCCCGCAGCGCCCCGAGCCCGGCCTTGTGGTCCGGCCAGCGCGCCAGCAGGCCGAGCACCGGCGCCTCCGGCGCGAAGCTGGCGCGCACGCGGGCGGCGTGCGCCTCGACCAGGGCGCCGGCGGCCGCGGCCTGACCGTCGTCGGCCAGCGCGGCGGCCAGGTGGATCGCGCGTTCGGCGACCTGCGGATGGTCGTCGCCGAAGCGCTCGCGGAGCGCCTCGAGCGCGCGGCGCCGCTCGGCGATCTCGGTGGCCCGGTCGCCGTCGTGCCGGGCCAGGTCGGCGGCCGCACTGGCCGCGCGCGCGCGCAGGTACGGATCGGCGCGGGCCGCGGCGAGCGCGGTGGCGACCGCGTAGCGCTCGCGGGCGGCGGCCAAGTCGCCGCGGCGGATCTGCCACTCGACATCGAGCCAGCGCGCCTTGGCGGTATTGACGTGGTCGGCGCCGTAACGCGCGACGTAGCCGGTCAGTACCGCATCGAGCAGCATGCGCGCCTCGTCGAGCCGCTGCCCGCGGCGGACCAGCAGCCGCGCGAGGTTGTATTCGGCGCGCAGCACCGGCGCGGCGTCGGCGGCCAGCGTGCGCCGGCGCTCGTCGAGCGACTGCCGGAACAAGGGTTCGGCGGCGGCGTAGTCGCCCATGTCCTCGTAGGCCGAGGCCAGATTGTTGACCGGCCGCTGCGTGCTGCTGCCGACCCGCTCGAGGATCGCGATCGCCTTGCGGTAGTGCCCGGCCGCTTCGCGGTAGCGGCCGAGGTCGTGCAGCGCCGAGCCGAGCTCGTTCTCGGCGACGCCGACGTGGTCGCTGTCCTCGCCGTAGCGCTCGCGCGACAGGTCGAGATTGGTCGCGGCGAGGTCGGCGGCACGCTGATACTGGCCGGCGCCGCTGTAGGCACCGATCAGCGCCTGCAGCGTGGTCGCGACCTGTGCGCTGCGGTCGCCGTCGATGCGGCGCTTGATCGCCAGCGCGGCCTCGAAGCGCCCGATCGCGCCGGCATGGTCGCCGCGCGAGTTGGCGACGAGGCCGAGGTTGTGCAGCGTGCTGGCGACCGCCATCGAGTCCGCTCCGGCCAGCTCGCGGCGGATCGACAGGGCGCGCTGCAGCAGCGATTCGGCTTCGTCGAGCCGGTCGTCGGCCTCGAGGACGACGCCGAGCGTGTTCAGCGAGTCGGCCAGCGCCAGCGAATCGGGCGCGGCGTAGCGCTCGCGCAGCGCCAGCGCGCGGCGTGCGGTGCGTTCGGCCTCGGGCAGCGACTGGTGGTTGTTGGCCTGTACGACCGCAAGCTGGCTGAGCGCGGCGGCCGCGGCCAGGGGCTGATCGACACCGGGCGCGAGATAGCCTTCGACCGCCTGGCCGAGCAGCTCGGCGGCGCGGCCGCTCTCGCCGATGTGGCGGTAGGCCGTGCCGAGCACGTCGAGCATGCGCGCGCGCAGCGCCGGCGCCGCCTGCAGATCGCCGCCGATCCGCGCGGCGCCCTGGTCGAGCACGTCGCGCGCGCTGACGTCGCGCGCATGGCCCGAGCGCGGATTGGACACGTCGAACACCGACACGAGATAGTCGCTGACCTCCTCGGCCGTGGCCGCCTGCAGTTTCGCATCGCGCTCGGCGCGGATCGCGCGGTCGCGCTCCGCGGCCAGGCCGGCAGTGAACGCCGCGACCACGGCGGCGAGCGCGGCACCGGCGGCGAACAGCGGCCAGCGCCGCTGCAGCAGGCGCAGCGCGACGTAGCCCGGCGTCGGTGCCCGCGCACGGACCGGACGGCGCGCCAGATGGCGGCCGACGTCGGCCGCGAGCAGGTCGACCGAGGCGTAGCGCAGGGCCGGATCGGTGGCGGTCGCACGCAGCACGATCGCGTCGAGATCGCCGCGCAGGCGGCCGCCCCACGGCACCGCGGCCGCCAGCGCGCTCGGGCAGACCTCGGCCGCGCCGAGCCGGGTGATCGTGTGGTCGGCCTGATCCAGGCGCGCACGGCGGCCGGTCAGCAGCTCGAACAGGATCAGGCCGAGCGCGTAGACGTCGCTGGCGACCGTGACGCCCTCGCCGCGCAGCTGCTCGGGGCTGGCGTAGCGCGGCGAGAACCAGTCGGTGTCGGCCGCCGGCGGCTCGTGGTCGAGCGCCCGGGCGATGCCGAAATCGAGCAGCACCGGCGTACCGTCCTCGCGCACCAGCACGTTGGACGGCTTGAGATCGCAGTGGACGATCAGGCGCTGATGCGCGAACTGCACGCTGCGGCACACCTGCACGAACAGCCCGAGCCGCGCCGTCAGATCCAGGCCGCGATCGCTGCACCAGCGGTCGATCGGCACGCCCTGGACGTATTCCATGACCAGATACGGCTGGCCGCGCATGGTCGCGCCGCCGTCGAGCAGGCGCGCGATGCCCGGATGCTGCAGGCTGGCCAGGATCTGGCGCTCGCGCGCGAAGCGGGCGACGCCCTCGGCGCCCTGCGGACCGCGCACGATCTTGAGCGCGGCCTGCTGGCGGAAATGGCCGTCGGCACGCTCGGCCAGGTACACCGTGCCCATGCCGCCGCGGCCGAGCTCGCGCTGCAGCCGCCAGGCACCGATGCGCTCACCGGCCGCCGGCGCGGCGGCCGGCGGCGCGGACGCGTGCGCCTGCCCCATCGCGAGCGTCGGCGCATCGGGCGCGAAGCCGGCCTGGTCCGGGCCGAACGGCAGCGTCGGGCCGTCTGCCGCGGCATCGGCGGGTGCGTCGGGGGGAGGAAGGGCGCCGGCCATGTGCGGATCGCGCGTTCGCTGTGGACTGGGGTCCGGGACGCCTGCCCGGGTGCGCGAGTATAGGCCGCGCGCCCGGACCGGCCTCAGGCCGTATCGGCGGGCGGGTCCGCCTCGCTGCCGCGCGAAACGACGACCGCGGCGGCGAGATCGCCGGTGACGTTGAGCACGGTGCGGCTCATGTCGAGCAGGCGGTCGACGCCGAGGATCAGGCCGATGCCCTCGGGCGGCACGCCGACCATCGCGCAGATCATCGCGATCACCGGCAGCGAGCCGGACGGCACGCCGGCGGTGCCGATGCCGCCGAGGATACAGACGAACATCACCGTCAGCTGCTGCCACAGCGTCAGATCGACGCCGAAGAACTGCGCGAGGAACAGCACGGTCACGCCCTCGAACAGCGCCGTGCCGTTCTGGTTCGCGGTCGCGCCGATCGTCAGCACGAAGCGCGAGATCCGCGGCGGCAGCCTCAGCTCCTCCTCGGCCACCTTGAGCGCGGTCGGCAGCGTCGCATTGCTCGACGAGGACGTGAACGCCATCACGATCGCTTCCTGCGCGCCGCGGAAGAACGCCAGCGGCGACATGCCGCCGAACCAGCGCACCGCCAGCGGATAGACCACGAAGAAGTGGATCGACATCGCCAGCAGCGCGACACCGACGTAGCCGGCCAGCTTGACCAGCAGATCCCAGCCGAACAGCGCGGCCAGGTTGAACACCAGGCACGCCACCGCATACGGCGCCAGTCGGATCACGCCGTGGATCAGCGTCATCGAGACCTCGAAGACGCCCTGGAAGAACTCCTTGACGCGCTCGGTGGCCGGCGTGCGCGTCGCGACCATGCCGATACCGAAGATCAGCGCAAAGAACATCACCGCGAGAATGTCGTTGGAGGCCGCCGCGCGGACCACGTTGTCCGGCACGATCTGCACCAGCAGCGACACGCCGCCGCCCTGCCGGCTGCTGGCGACGATGGTGTCGGCTCGCTCGGCCGCGTCGCTGATCAGCGACTGCGCGACCGCCGGATCGATGCCGTCACCGGGGCGAAACAGGTTGACCAGGGTCAGGCCGATCACGACCGCGATCGAGGACACCACGACCGTGTAGATCAGCGTCCGCCCGCCGACCCGGCCGAGCGAGCGGATGTCGCCCATCTCGGCGACGCCGAGCACCAGCGCCGAGAAGATCAGCGGGATGACCAGCATGAACAGCAGGCGCAGGAAGATCTGCCCGACCGGCTGCGTCACGTAGCTCGTCAGCGCCTGCAGCCACGGCGCGTCGGCGCCCGCGAAGACGTGCGCGGCCAGGCCGGCGACGAGGCCGACGACGAAGCCCAGCAGCAGGCGTAGATGCAGCGACATGGCGTTCCCCCGGGCGACGGCGACACCGAAGCCTACCGTCCGCGGCCGCCCGCGCCTAGGCATGAACCGCTCTAGCTTTCGCTTTCGCTTTCGCTTTGGCTTTGGCTGTGGCTGTGGCTGTGGCTCTCGCTGTGGCTGTGGCTTCTGCCTTTGGCTGTCGTAGCCCTAAAGCAAGCCGAGCATCGCAGGACGAGGCGGCCGCAGAGGTGCCCCACTCGCTTCGCTCAGACACGGGGCAGCTCTTCGGCCTGGCCGACCTGCGATGCTCGGCTCGCTTTAGGCGCACCCACGGCGGAGAGCGAAAGCGAAAGCGAAGGCGACAGCCACAGCGGGAGCGAGAGCGAGAGCGGAGCGATTCCGCAGACCAGAACCAAAAAGAAGGGCCGGCTTGCGCCGGCCCCTCTCCACATCGCGATCGCTTTGGATCAGCCGCCGCTGCCGCCGAAGCGGTAGTTGATCTCGGCGAAGATCGAACGGCCGTAGGCGTCGTAGTTGGCCGAGTCGTAGTACGGATAGGTCGTGTTCGACCGATCCCGCGGCGGACGCTTGTTGGTCACGTTGTTGGAGATCAGCGAGAGCGTCAGGTCGTCGACCGTATAGCTGACGCTGGCGTTGTAGGTCGTCCACGGACCGATCGTGTCGACCTCGTTGAACGCCAGGGTCTTGCCGCGGCGCTGGCCGTACAACGTCGTGCTGAAGCCGCCGATGTTCCAGGTCACGCTGGCGCTGGCCCGCCACTTCGGATCGCGCGGATAGCTCAGGAACGTCAGCTCGTCGATCGTCGGATCACCCGGGTAGGTGATGTACTCGTGCTTGAGCAGCGTGTTGTAGTCCGCGCCGAACACGAAGTCGCCGATCGAGTCGGTCTGCAGGCGGTACTGCATGTTCGCGGTGATGCCGCGGACCTTCTCCTTCGAGACGTTGATCGGGTAGGTGCGGATCGAGTTGATGCCGCTCTCGCTGGGACCGGTCGGGTTGAGGTTGCGATCGACCAGACCGAGCACCGCCACGCAGTTGGGCGAGTTGATGTCGACCGGCGAGCCGCCGACCGTCGCGCCGCGGCGGCAGTCGGCCTCCAGCTGCAGGATCTCGTCGAGCGAGCGCGCCTGCACCTGATCGTCGATCTTGATCTCGTACAGGTCGGCCTTGAACGCCAGATTCGTCGTCGGTGCCCAGACCACGCCGATCGTGGCCGACTTGGCGTTGACGTTCTTGAGGTCGAGGTTGCCCGACTGGATGCCCGAGACCTGCTCGTTGTTGTAGCGGCAGGTGTCCATGTCGACGTTGTCGCCGAACTCCTCGCGACAGCGGTAGTAGTCGGTCTGGCCCTGCGCGAAGAAGCCGCTCTCGCCCTGGTAGAGGCCGGCCATGTCCGGTGCGCGGAACGCCGTCGCATAGGTACCGCGCAGCAGCAACGAGTCGACCGGGCGGAATTCCAGGCCCAGCTTGTAGGTGAACTTCTCGTCGCTGCGGCCGGAAGCCTTGTACTGGTCGTAGCGCGCCGAACCGGTGGCGGTCAGCATGCTGGTCAGCGGTGCGTTCATTTCGGCCGCGATCGCGTAGCGGTCACGCTTGCCGTAGCCCTGGGTCGCCGAGGCGCCCCACACTTCGCCGGCGATCATGCGCGGATCCGGGGAATCGTCCCACAGCTGGTTGCCGGCCTCGACCAGCGCGGCGAAGCCGACCGGACCGGCCGGCAGCTCGAAGAGGCTGAGGTTGGTGACGGTCGCGTTGACCTTCTGCGTGTAGGTGTGCGACTCGCCGCGGATGTAGTCGCTGAACGAGCGGTACTGGTCCGGCGTGATGACCGAGTAGAAGCGGTCCCAGTTGACGTTGTAGACCGGGTACTCGTTGAAGAACGGATCGGTCGCGCCGGCGACCGGGTCGCCGAGGAAGTAGCGGTCGACCAGGGCGCCGAGCGGACGCAGTTGCTTGGAGCGCACGACGTTGTCCGAGCGATGGTAGTAGACGTCGTAGTCCCAGTTCGAGTCGCCGAACGTGCCGCGCAGGCCGACCTGGCCGACGTAGGTCTTGTTGCGGTCGAAGCTGTTGTTGAGACCGAAGATGCCGCCGTGGGACGAATCGAACACGTGCTGCAGCGAGATGATCGAGCCGACCGTCGGATCGTAGAACGGCCCCGCGCCGGCACCGCTGCCCCACCAGCTGTAGCTGGAGCCGGCGAAGTACTCGACCGTGTTGACGTTGTACATCAGGCTGCCGTAGAGCTGGGTGTTGTCGTTGACGTCGAAGACGCCCTTGACGTAGCCGTTGGCCGAGCGGCGGTCGTTCATGATCGACGAGTAGCCGTTGGTCAGCGGCGAACCGCAGGCGTAGCCGCGGCCGAGGTTGTCCTCGAAGCGGCGCACCGTGCCGCCGTAGGCGCTCGACACGCGATCGCACCACGCGCCCGGATCGACGAAGTCCTCGGCGACCTCGCCGATCAGGTCGCGCACCAGATAGTTGAACGAGCCCTGGCCGCGGCCGCTCGGATTGTCGAGCGTGGAATCCATCCAGCTGCGCTGGAAGCGGTAGATCGGCTCCTGGTTGCGCAGCTCGAGGCTGTAGATCAGGTTGAAGCGGTCCCAGCTGTTGCCGCCGGTGAACTGCAGGCGCTGGCTGTCGCCGCCGCCCTCGGAATAGCCGCCCACGCGCAGGTTAAGCGCGTAGCCGTCCATCTTCTGCTTCAGCACGATGTTGACGACGCCGGCGATCGCGTCGGAGCCGTAGATCGCCGACTGGTTGCCCGGCAGGATATCGATGCGCTCGACCATCGCCATCGGAATCGAGGAGATGTCGACGAAGTTGCCCGAGCCGTTGTACAGCAGCGGGTAGTCGGCCATCGGACGGCCGTCGATCAGATACAGCGTGAAGCCCGGATCCAGACCGAACAGACTCAGCGTCTCGGCGCCCTGCGTGAAGCTGGCCGAGGTCTGCGCGCCCTGCACGCCGCCATTGGCCTGCGGCAGTGCGCGCAGCACGTCCGACACGCTGCCGAAGCCCTTCTTGGTGATCTCCTCGTTGGTGATCGTAATGACCGGCGAGGCGGTCTCGACCTGCGAGCGCTTGATCAGCGAGCCGGTGACGGTCACCGCCTCCAGCTGTTCGGCGCTTTCGTCGGCGGCGCCCTCCTGATCCTGCGCCAGCGCCGGAACGGCGAACAGCGGCAGGGCCAGCGTGGCGGTGATGGCTGCGACCAGCATTTTGCGTTGCATGTTCTTTCCTCTCGTGACATGGGAGTCCGCATGCCGACCGCCCTGCGAACCGATCGGGTCTTTCGTCGTCGCGAACAGCCGAGCGGACGGGCCGAGCCGCCGTTGCACGGCTCGGACCCGTCGTCCGGCGGATTCCTTTCCGGCAGGTGTTGAACGAGGCCCCACCAAGGCCACACCCGCCTTCCGGCGCTCGGCTCTTCGCTGTTAAGACGAAGACCTTCGTACTTGATCCGTGCGATCACCCCTGACGGGGATCGGCCGACGTGCGTCGCACGTCTCGCCGGATGCGTCCGATGCGGGGGATTAACCTCGCCCGAACGATATACGAATCTCATCGTAATGAACGCTTGTCAAGTGTCCGCCGGCACGCGGCCGCGCCGTTGCGCGCTCCGCAATCGCGTTCGCGCAGCCGTTGCACCGCATCAAACAGCGGACGGTGGCGCATTTGCGCGAGGCCGAGGCGCGAAGCGGTTGCAGACGCCTCGATGCACGCGCTGGACGCGGGCTGCACATCGTCCAGCCGGATGCGTCCCGATTCGGACAGGAAAAACGCCGACGGCGCGATCACGCAGCGCGGCCGGCGCGACCGCCGACCCGCATCGCCTCACGTCCCTCGGACGTCCCGGTCCGGGCCGCGGCCGGCGGCGGGCATCGATCGCGGCGATTGCCGTATGATCCGGCCCGACGGCCCCGTAGCTCAGTTGGATAGAGCGCGCCCCTCCTAAGGGCGAGGTCACAGGTTCGACTCCTGTCGGGGTCGCCATGTCGCCGGTCGGCACGCGTGCCGATCGGCGGCCGGCGGCGATCCGTCGCGACGGACGCCGCCGGCACGGGGGCTCGGTGGGGGCTGGACAGGTGCGCATCGGCGCGCCGGCGCGCATGGCGCCCGGCACGCGCCGTGCGCGGCGCATGACCTCCATAGCGGGAGCAATCGATGAGTCCGAGCAAGGTGATGGCCGGCGAAGAACGAGGCTGGATCGTGCCGATCGGCGGGGCCGAGGAGAAGGAGAGCAGTCCGCGCATCCTCGAGCGCTTCGTGCGTGTATGCGGCGGCAGCGATGCGGACATCGTCGTGATCCCGACCGCCAGCCGCCAGGCCGACACCGGCGCACGCTACGAGAAGATCTTCCGCGAGCTCGGCGCCGAGCGCGTCGACGCGCTGGACTTCGGGCACCGCGACGACGGCAAGCGCGACGACCGGCTGCGCCGCATCGAACGCGCCAGCGGCATCTTCTTCACCGGCGGCAACCAGCTGCGCATCTCGACGATCCTCGGCGGCACGCCGGCCGCCAAGCTGATCCGCTCCCGCAATGCCAGCGGCATCACCGTCGGCGGCACCAGTGCCGGGGCCAGCATCCTCAGCGAGCACATGATCGCGTTCGGCGACGAGGGCTCCTCGCCGAAGGCCGGCAGCGTGCGGCTGGCACCCGGGCTCGGGCTGACCAATCGCTTCGTGATCGACCAGCACTTCCGCCAGCGCGACCGGCTCGGCCGCCTGGTCACGGCGCTGGCGTTCAACCCGTTCGCGGTCGGCATCGGCCTGGACGAGGACACGGCCGCGTTCATCGGGCCGGACAACACGCTGGAGGTCGAGGGCACCGGCGCGGTCACGGTCGTCGATGCCGACGGCGTGCAGTTCTCGTCGATGGCCCAGGTCGAGGAGGGCCAGCCGGTCTGCCTGCTCGGCCTGACCGTCCACATCCTGACCGCCGGCGCCACCTTCAACCTGCATACGCGCAAGGCCTCGGCCGGCACGCTGGCCAAGAGCTGAGCGCCAGGCTTGCGCCTCGCGCTGCCTCGACCCGATCCGTCAACCCGAACCAACCGAACCGATCCATCGAAGAAGACCCGTCGCACAAGACTCGTCGGACCGGACTCGTCGAAGCCGGCTCCGACCCCACCGCCAGAGGTCCCCATGCGCATTCTCGATCGCTCCGTCTACGTCGGTCCCTCGCTGTACGCACACTTCCCGGTGATCCGCCTGGAGCTGGACCTGGGCCCGCTGGAGGCCTGGCCGACCGGCCGCCTGGGGCCGGCCTTCGTCGACGGACTGGTCGCGGCGCTGCCGACGCTGGCCGAGCACGGCTGCTCGTACCGCGAACCGGGCGGCTTCCTGCGGCGCATGCGCGAGGGCGAAGGCACCTGGCTCGGCCACGTGCTCGAGCATGTGGCGATCGAACTGCAGAACGTGGCCGGCGAACAGGTCACGTTCGGCAAGACGCGCAGCGTCGGTGACGACCGGCCCGGCGTCTACACGGTCGTCTACGAGTACGCGCAGCGCGAGGAAGGCATCGCCGCCGGCGAGCTGGCGATGAAGCTGATCGCCTCGCTGCTGCCGGCCGAGCTGCGCCCGTCCGGCAGCGTGCCGGCGGACTGGACCTTCGACGAGGCGCGCGACGAGTTCATCCGCTACGCGCAGCGCCGCGCGCTCGGCCCGTCGACCGCCTCGATCGTGCGCGCGGCCGAGGAGCGCGGCATCCCGTGGCTGCGCATGAACGACCAGTCGCTGATCCAGCTCGGCCACGGCCGCTACCAGCAGCGCATCCAGGCCACCGTCACCGGCCGCACGCCGCACATCGCGGTGGAGCTGGCCAGCGACAAGGAGGAAACCAACAAGATCCTGTCCTCGCTGGGCCTGCCGGTGCCGCGCCAGGAGCTGGTGCAGACCGAGGCCGGCGCGCTGCGCGCGGCGCGCAAGCTCGGCGGCGCGGTCGTGACCAAGCCGTACAACGGCAACCACGGCCGCGGCATCACGATCGACATCGCCGGCGACGAGGAGATCGCCGCCGGTTTCGCGGCGGCGCGCGAGCATTCGCGCTCGGTCATCGTCGAGACCTACGTGCACGGCGACGACCACCGCCTGCTGGTCGTCAACGGCGAGCTGGTCGCGGCGACCCGGCGCACGCCCGGCCACGTCGTCGGCGACGGCCGCCACACCGTCGCCGAGCTGGTCGAGATCGTCAACCAGGATCCGCGCCGCGGCGTCGGCCACGAGAAGGTGCTGACCAAGCTCAGCCTCGACGCACAGGCCGAGCAGATGCTCGCGCGCGCCGGCCACGTCGCCTCCAGCGTGCCGGCCGACGGCGAGGTGGTGTACCTGCGCTCGACCGCGAACCTGTCGACCGGCGGCACCGCGACCGACGTTACCGACATCATCCATCCGGACAACCGCGCGATGGCCGAGCGTGCGGTGCGCGCGATCGGCCTGGACGTCGGCGGCGTCGACTTCATCTCGCCGAACATCGCCGAGAGCTACAAGTCGGTCGGCGGCGCGATCTGCGAGGTCAACGCCGCGCCGGGCTTCCGCATGCACGTCAGCCCCAGCGACGGCACGCCACGCGACGTCGCCGGCCCGGTCGTCGATCTGCTGTTCCCGCCCGGCACGCCCTCGCGCGTGCCGATCGCCGCGGTCACCGGCACCAACGGCAAGACCACGACCGCGCGCATGCTCGCGCACATCGCCAAGATGGCCGGCTACACGCCGGGCCTGACCACGACCGACGGCGTCTACATCGACGGCCAGCGCACGGTCGAGGGCGACATGACCGGACCGGTCTCGGCGCGCATGGTGCTGGCCGATCCGCAGATCGACCTGGCCGTGCTCGAGACCGCGCGCGGCGGCCTGCTGCGCGCCGGCATGGGCGTGCCCGAGGTCGACGTGGCCGCCGTGCTCAACGTGCAGTCGGACCATCTGGGCCTGAAGGGGATCGACACGCTCGAGCAGCTGGCCGAGGTCAAGCGCATCGTGGTCGAGGTCGCGCGCGACTGCGCCGTGCTCAACGCCGACGATCCGAACGTGCTCAAGATGTCCGGCTACACCGACGCCAAGGTCATCTGCTACGTGACGATGAACCCCTCCCATCCGCTGGTGCGCGAGCACGTGCGCGCCGGCGGCCGCGCCTGCGCGCTGGAGGCCGGCGTCAACGGCCACATGATCACGCTCTACGACAAGAGCAGCCACATCCCGCTGATGTGGACGCATCTGATCCCGGCGACGCTGGAAGGCCGCGCGCTGCACAACGTGCAGAACGCGATGTTCGCCGCGGCGCTGGCGTTCTCGCTCGGCATCAAGCTCGACGCGATCCGGCAGGGCCTGCGCACGTTCGACACCACGTTCTTCCAGGCGCCCGGCCGCATGAACGTGTTCAACGAGCATCCGTTCAAGGTGCTGATGGACTACGGCCACAACGCGCACGCGGTCGGCGTGATGGCCGACCTCGCCCAGCGCCTGGACGTGACCGGCCGGCGCATCGTCGTGCTGGCCGGTCCCGGCGACCGCCGCGACGACGACCTGCGTGCGATCGCCGACGCCGTCGCCGGCCGCTTCGACCGCTATGTCGTGCGTCGCGACGACGGCCTGCGCGGACGCGACGGCGACGAGGTACCGCGGATCATCGCCGCGGCCCTGCGCGAGCGCGGCGTGCCGAGCGAGGCGATCGACGTGATCCCCGACGAGCAGCAGGCGGTCGACCACGCGCTGCGCGGCGGCCGCCCCGGCGACCTGGTGCTGATCTTCGCCGACGCGCTGACGCGCACCTGGAAGCAGATCACCAAGTTCCGCCCCGAGGGCGCCCCGCCGGCGGCCGAGCGCGGCGAACCGGTGCTGCTGGCGACGCCGGCCGAGGAGGCGATCACGGTCGACATGGAGGGCCTGGTCCGCGACGAGCGCGGCATCCGCTTCGCGCGCGAGAGCGACGACTGACGCATGCGCGAAGCGTTCGAGGACTCGCGCCGGCTGACCGGCATCAATCCGTACTTCGCGCGGCCCGGGGCGGTCCTCGAGGCCGCGCCGGGGCTGGCCGTCGACGCCGACCGGATCGCGCGCTGGGAATCGGGCGTCGCTGCCGCGCGCAACGCGCTCGGCTGGCCGGCGGGACCGACGTTCGCGCGCGCGCATGCAAGCGGCGCGACGCTCGCGTTCGCGGCGCCGCCGGACCAGCTCTACGCGGCGACCGAGGTCAACGAATGGGCCTGGGAGGCCGCGCTCGGCGAGGCCACGGCGGCATTCGCGCAGCGCCTGGCGCCCGGCCATGCCGCGGCATGGGACCGCGACGGCGCGCTGGCGACGCTGCGCGCGCTGGCCGCGGCCGAGGCGCAGCCGGCGCTGACCGCCCTGCTCGACGCGGCGGCCGCCCGTGCGCTGCCGGCGCTGCTCGACGATCAGGTGCTGACGCTCGGCGAGGGCAGCGGCGCGCGCAGCTGGCCGCGCGAGGCGCTGCCGGCGCCGGCCGAGGTGCCGTGGGCGCGGCTGCATGCGATTCCGGTGGCCCTGGTCACCGGCTCCAACGGCAAGACCACGACCACGCGGCTGACCGCCGCGATGCTGGACGCGCACGGCCTGGTCTGCGGCTACAGCTCGACCGATGGCGTCGTCGTGGCCGGCCGGACGCTCGAGGACGGCGACTATTCGGGCCCCGGCGGCGCCCGCGCGGTGCTGCGCGACGGCCGCGTACAGGCGGCCGTGCTCGAGACCGCGCGCGGCGGCATCCTGCGCCGCGGCCTGGCCGTGACCGGCGTGCAGGCGGCCCTGGTCACCAACGTCAGCGCCGATCATTTCGGCGAGTACGGCATCCACGATCTGGACGATCTGACCGGGGTCAAGCTGGTCGTCGGCCAGGCGCTGGCCGATGACGGCGTGCTCGTGCTGAACGCCGACGACACGCGCCTGCGTGCGCACGCCCAGCCGCCGGCGCGGCGCCTGGGCTGGTTCGCGCTCGACGCCGACCAGCCGCTGCTGGCGCAGGCGCGCGCGGCCGGACGGCCGGTCTGCGGCGCGCGCGACGGACGGCTGATGCTCGGCCTCGACGGCGCCGAGCACGACCTGGGCGAGATCGCCGCGATGCCGCTCAGCGTCGGCGGCCGCGCCCGCTACAACATCGCCAACCTGGCCGGCGCGGCGGTGCTGGCCGCGGTGCTCGGCGTCGCACCGGCGACGATCGGCGCGGTGCTGGGCCGCTTCGGCCGCCGCAACGCCGACAACCTCGGCCGGCTGATGCGCTGGTCGCTCGGCGGCGCCTCGGTCTGGCTCGACTACGCGCACAATCCGGCCGGCCTGGAAGGCCTGATCGGCATCGCGCGCGGCGTGGACGGCCCGCGCGGCCGGCTCGCGCTGGTGCTCGGCCAGGCCGGCAACCGCGAGGACGCCGACATCCGCGCGCTGGCGGCGACCGCGGCGCGATTCGCGCCGGACCTGGTCGTGCTCAAGGACATCGAGAGCCATCTGCGCGGCCGCGCCAGCGGCGAGATCGCGGCGATCCTCGGCGACGAACTGCAGCGCCGCGGCGTGCCGGCAGCGGCGCTGCAGACCTGCCTGGACGAGGTCGAGGCGGTGCGCACGGTGCTGCGCTGGGCGCATGCCGGCGACAGCCTGGTGCTGCCGGTGCACGATGCGAGCGCGCGCGCGGCTGCGGTCGACCTGCTCGACCGCCTGGCTGACCTGGCCTGGCAGCCCGGCCAGCCGCTGCCCGAGGCCGGCTGAGACGCCGCCGCCGCGGTTGCGTGCCGGGGCGGCCGGACCCATTTGCTAGAATCGCCGATCTTTGCGCGCCGCTCCTCGGCGCGATCCGCCCCTATTCGCAGGAGTTTCCATGTCCGCTGACATTCTCGAGGCGCTCGGCCTCGGCGCCCTCAATTCCGGTACCTACCTGGGCCAGGGCGAGTGGTCCGAGAGCACCGACGCCGGCACGCTGAGCTCGGTCAATCCGACCACCGACACCGTGATCGCCAAGGTCCATGCGAGCAGCGCCGCCGACTACGAGACCGTCATCGCGCGTGCGCAGGCCGCATTCAAGGTCTGGCGCACCACGCCGGCGCCGCGCCGCGGCGAGGCGGTGCGGCTGTGCGGCGAGGCGCTGCGCGCGCACAAGGACGCGCTCGGCTCGCTGGTCGCGCTGGAGATGGGCAAGAGCAAGCCCGAGGGCGACGGCGAAGTGCAGGAGATGATCGACATCGCCGATTTCGCGGTCGGCCAGAGCCGCATGCTGTACGGCTATACGATGCACTCCGAGCGCCCCGGCCACCGCATGTACGAGCAGTACCATCCGCTCGGCCTGGTCGGCATCATCAGCGCGTTCAACTTCCCGGTCGCGGTCTGGGCCTGGAACGCGTTCCTCGCCGCGGTCTGCGGCGACACCTGCATCTGGAAGCCGTCGAACAAGACGCCGCTGACCGCGATCGCCTCGATGCGCATCTGCAACGAGGCGCTCCGGGCCGGCGGCTTCCCGGACCTGTTCTTCCTGATCAACGACGCCGGCACCGAACTGGCCGAGCGCTTCGTCGACGACACCCGCATCCCGCTGATCAGCTTCACCGGATCGACCCAGGTCGGCCGCCGCGTCGGCGAGCGCGTCGCGCGCCGCATGGGCCGCAGCCTGCTCGAGCTCGGCGGCAACAACGCGATCATCCTCGACGAGAGCGCGGACCTGAAGCTGGCGATCCCCGGCATCGTGTTCGGCGCGGTCGGCACCGCCGGCCAGCGCTGCACGACGACGCGGCGCCTGCTCGTGCACGCCTCGATCTACGACACCGTGCTCGCCTCGCTGGTCAAGGCGTACCGGCAGGTCGAGGGCAAGATCGGCGATCCGACCGATCCGGCCAATCTGATGGGCCCGCTGAACAGCCGCGGCGCGGTCGAGGCGTTCCTGGCCTCGATCGAGAAGGCCAAGGCGGCCGGCGGCACCGTCGTGACCGGCGGCACCGCGATCGACCGTCCCGGCCACTTCGTGCTGCCGGCGATCGTGACCGGCCTGAAGAACAGCGACGAGGTGGTCCAGCACGAGACCTTCGCGCCGATCCTCTACGTCATGAAGTACGAGACGATCGACGAAGCGATCGAGATGCAGAACGGCGTGCCGCAGGGCCTGTCCTCGTCGATCTTCACGCAGAACCTCAAGGTCGCCGAGCAGTTCCTGTCGGCGGCGGGCTCCGACTGCGGCATCGCCAACGTCAACATCGGCACCTCCGGCGCCGAGATCGGCGGCGCGTTCGGCGGCGAGAAGGACACCGGCGGCGGCCGCGAGTCCGGCTCGGACGCGTGGAAGGTCTACATGCGCCGCCAGACCAACACGATCAACTACTCCGACGCATTGCCGCTGGCGCAGGGCATCAAGTTCGACCTGTAGGCGATGGCGCTGGCACGCGGGCGGCCGGCAAGGCATCGCCGCGCCGATCGTCCGCGGCCGATGCGGCAAGGCCGGGCCGGCCCGCACCGCTCCGCCCGACCTGCGGGACGCCCGCTGAGCGCAGCGGCGCACGCGCGGCGACCCGATCGATGCGCCTCGCGCAGGGGTCGCCGCCGCGCCGGAACGGCTCCGGGCGCGGTGCGCGCAGACCGCGCCGCAGCCGGCAGGGCCGCGGTGCATCCGGAGTCCGCGCGATCACGGGTCGGCGTCGAACCCGTCCGCCAGCAGCGTATCGGGAGCGCCGGCGCAGTCGCGATACCACGGCGTCGTCCCGGTGACCGTATCCCAGAGCAGCGAGGGCTGCGGCTCGAGTGCATTCGGGCACAGGCCGCTCAGGCCCGGATCCAGGAAGCTCGGCGGCACCGGCGGTGCGCCGCTCAGGCGGTTGTAGGCGACGTCGAACTCGACCAGGCCTATCCGCGCGATCACGGGTATTTCCCCGGTCAGGTAATTGTGGCTGGCACTGAAGAACGACAGGGCATGCAGTCCGTCGAAGCTCGGCAGCGGACCGGTCAGGCGATTGCGGTCCAGCCGCAGCTCGCCCAGCTGCGCCATGCCGGTGAACGAGGGAATCGTGCCGGTCAGACGATTGTTCGAGACATTGAAGTAGATCAGCGCGGTCAGCCCGGCGATCGGCGGAATGCGGCCTTCGAAGGCATTGTCGTTGCCGTGGAAGTACTCGACGGCCGGCAGCGCGGAGAAATCGGGCAGCGGTCCCTCGAAATGGTTGCCGGCCACATCGATGCCGCGCAGGCGCGGACAGGCAGTCAACCCGGCGACGCCGCCCGTAAGACGATTGCGGGCGAGATTGAGGGCCTGCAGGTTCGGCGCGCCAGCCAGCGAGGGCAGCGTCCCCTCGATCAGGTTGTCGGCAGCGCTGAAACCGGTCAGCGCCGCGAGCCCGTCGAACGAACCGCCAAGGGCGGTCAGTCGATTCTGGCTGAAGTCGACCTCGAGCAATGACGCAAGGCCCGCGATCACCGGCGCGCTGCCCTCGAGCTGGTTGCGCGCCACGTTGAACAGCTCCAGGCTGCCGAGCCCGGTCAGCGCCGGAATCGTACCGGTCAGCGCATTGCCCGACACGTCGTAGTTGCGCAGTGCCGGCAGCACGCCGAACGCCGGAAGGGTGCCGGTGAGGGCATTGTTGCGGACCCGGAACGTGTGCAGATGGACGAACCCGCCCAGCGCCGGCAGCGAACCGGTCATGCCGGGACTGTGGTTGACGACGTACATCGGATGCTGGCTCAGATCGAGCAGCTCCAGTTGCGCCATGCCCGCCAGCGACGGAAACGTGCCGCTGAAGAAGTTCGCGCCCAGGTTCAGCACGCGCAGGTCCGGCAGCGCCGACAGCGGCGGCAGCGTGCCGTACATCCAGTTGTCGTACAGCTCGAGGCCGACGATGGTGGACTGGTCCGGCGAGCAGACCACGCCGTACCAGCTGCACTCGGTGCCGGCCGGGCCGTTCCAGCCGGCATCGCTGTCCCAGTACTGTCCGTACATCTGGACGTGGAAATTCAGCAGGAACTGCCGCTGCGAAGCCGGTATCGCCGCGTGCACGGCGGCGCTGGCGCACATCGACAGCGCCAGCGCGAGTGCGCGCACGATGCGCCCGCTCGGATTGCTGGGTGAAGACCGCTCGTTCCGGTCCGGGTATCTGATCGTGTTCATCCGCTTGACCTCATCTGCGATGTTCATGGCGTAGCGCGGCCTCATTCGAACCCGTCGGCGAAGATCGTCTCGCCGTCCGACGGCGACTCGAACGCCCCGATGTCCGGCGCCGGTCCGGCGGCCCGCGGATGACCGGCGCCGCGCTGGTCGAACGCCAGGTTCAGCGCATTGCTGCCGGCGTCGCGTGCCGGACTGCCGGCCAGCAGCGCATGCGTCGGCGACAGCCCGCCGTTGTCCGCGAGCGGTGCCAGCAGCGGATCGCCGGCGAGCGTGCCGGCCGGCACCGGCAGGTTCGAGTCGCCGATCAGGTTCTGCGCGCCGACCACGGCGAATGCCTTCGGCGGGGGGCTGCCGAAGGTGTCGACGAACAGATCCGCGGCGCCCTTCTCGGTCGTGTTCGCCGCGATGATCGAGCTGCTGATCTTCGGCGGGTAGGACTGGTCATAGAGCGCGAACAGCCCCAGACGCGGCATGATGCCGCCCGCCCCCAGCACCGCCTCGTTGAAGACCACCGTGCTGTTGTCGATGCGGATGCCGCTGAACAGCACCCAGATGCCGCCGCCCTGGCTGCTGGCGGTATTGCCGGAAACGGTGCTGTTGACGAGGCTGAGGGCGTCTTCGCTGAAGCCGGCCTCGTTGAGCGAGATCCCGCCGCCGCTGGAGGCCTGGTTGCCGGCGACCGTGCAGCCGCTCAGCGTGAGCGGGCCCGACGTGTGGATGCCGCCGCCCATGCCCTGCACGGTCGTGAAGCCCGGTCCGGCCAGATACGGCGCGCCGAGGGCCACGTTGTCGTGGATGAAGCTGTCGTCGATCGTCGACGGCGCGGTACCGACGAAGATGCCGCCGCCCAGGGCTTCGCCCTGCACCGCCCGCGCCGTGCTGTGGCTAACGCGCGAGCGCTCCATTTGCAGCCCGTCGTCCACGGCCAGCGCGCCGCCGTGCACCCAGCTCTGCTCGGCGTCGGACGCCCGGGCCGTGCACTGCTCGACCACCGTGTCGGCGATGACTGCCTGGTGGGCGCTGATGCAGCCGCCGTAGGCGCGGTCCACGGCATCGACCAGGCAGCCGCTGACGCTGCTCTCGAGCAGTTCGAGGCGGCCCGTGCTGAAGACGCAGCCGCCGCGCAGCGGATCCCCGGCGCTCTTGCCGACGACCGTGCCGCCGCGGATCGTCAGGCCGCGGATCGCCAGCGTCCCCTTCCCCTCATGGGCGAGAACGCGATCCAGTCCGCCGGCGTCGAGCGTCAGCCGATCGGCGCCCGGGCCGATCAGGGTCAGATCGTCCACGCCGACCGCCAACGCGCCGCCGCTCAGCAGGATGGTGTCGCAGTCCAGCGCGCTCAGGTCGAGGGTGTCGGCGTTGCCGGCCGCGGCGAGCGCCGCCCGCAGGCTGCCGGCACCGTCGTCACCGCAATGCGTGACCGCCGGCGGCGCACCGGCCGGTGCCGGCGGCCGAGCGGTCCGGGGGGCCTGTGCGGCGGCCGGCGCGGCCGCCAGCACGCAGGCAAGTGCCGTGAAGAGCGCCCGGCGCGGCGGCGTGCGGTGCGGTGAATGGTTGGGTCGACGCATGGCTTTCCTCGATGGCTTGTGAACGGTGCACGTCCAATCCAACGGAGTCCGGCGGCCGAATCTGACATTGCACCTGCAATCAGTGAAAACCCGGCAATGCGACGAACGCGGCGGCATCGACGCCCTCGGGCGCCCGCATCGCCGCGGCGAGCCGGTCGGCCCGGCGCACCGCCGGCGCCGCGTCGGTCCCGAGCGCCTGCGCCAGCGCGTCGCGACGCGCCGCGAACTGCTCGGCCCAGTCCGGCTGCGGAGCGATCAGCGCCTGAGCCCACAACCGATGCAGCTGGCTGCGCAGCGTCGACGGCGACTGCGGACCGGTCGCAGCGGCGAACCCGGCCGCCGCCTCGGCGAAACGATCGAGCGCGAGCATCGGATCGCCGTCCGCCAGCGCGCACCGTCCCAGTCCGTCGAGCATCTCGGCCGCGACCCAGCTCGGCGTGCTGCCGATCAGTGCGCGCAGTTCCTGCAATCCATGCGCGAACGCGGCTGCCGCCGCGCCGCTCCGGCGGTCCGCCAGCAGCACCTCGCCACGCATCGCGGCCACCCGCGGCACCAGCAGGCGCAACCCGTAAGGATGCGCATCGACGATCGCCTCGGCCCGCCGCACCCGGTCGAGCGCCGCGTCGGTCCGGCCCTGGTCGAGCGCGAGCCGCGCGGACAGCAGCTCGGCCAGGAGCGCATGGCGCTGATCCAGCGAAAGCGCCCGCGCGTCGGCGATGCCCGCATCGTCCATCAGCGCGATGGCGGCGGCGGTCTCTCCGCGAACGGCGTGCCGCAGCGCCAGTCGGCGTCGCACGGCCCTCAGAATGACCGGCCCGTCGACCGCGTAGAACATCTCCGCCTTGGCCTGCAGCGGCACCAGCAGGGCGTGGGCCGCGTCGAATCGACCCTGGGCGAGCAGGTCCGATGCCAGGTTGAGCTCGATGATGCCGCGATCGGCCTGCCGGGCGTCCGGCCGGTCGTCCAGGCGCGCCCGTGCGCGCTCGAGCAGGCGTACCGCAGCGCTGGCATCGCCTTCGTCGCTGAGGAGCAGGGCGAGCTGATTGAGCGGCTCGGCCAGATCGCCCGCCGCCACCTCGCCGGCGGACTCGAGCATGGCGATCGAGGCCTGCAGATCCTCGGCACAGCCGCCGAACTGCTCTTCGGCGCAGCGGGCGGCGCCACGGAACTTCAGCATCACGCCTTCCCAGCGCCCGCCTGGATCGACCGTGCGCGCGAACGACAGCGCGTGCTCGGCGCCCTCGCGCAGCGCGGCGGAACGGTCGAGCATCTGCAGCGCATCGAACAGCACGCGCGAACCGGTCAGGTAGTCCTCCGGCCGTCGCGCGCGCAAGGGTTCCAGTGCATCGACCGCCTGACGCGCCACCGGCAGCGCCGCTTCGGGCATGAACAAGGCATTGAACGTGTCGGCGATCTGCGTGTTGAGCAGGGCGCGCGTCGGCGGATCGAGATCGTCGCGTGCGGACAATGCGGCGGCGGCCCGTTGCAGCATCTGCGCCGAGGCCGCGGTGCCGGCGTTCTGCGGATCGGCCTGGCGGAAGACGTCGTTCATGAAGCCGAGCAGCACCTCGGCGCGCCGGCGCTGATCCTCGGCGACCTGACGTTGACGCTCGGCCACCTCGCGCTGCTCGCGTTCGTTCTGGGCACGCTGCACGGCCAGCACGCTGCTGGCCAGCACGCCGGCGCCCAACGCGGCGATCAGCGCCGCGGCGGCGGCATGGCGGACCACCAGCTTGCGCGCCCGGTAGAGGAACGAGCCGCGCTGCGCGGCGACCGGCAAGCCCCGATCCCAGCGCTCGAGGTCCTCGGCGAACGATTGCGCGGTCGCGTAGCGCTCGCGCGGATCCGCCGCGGCGGCCTTGGCGACGATCCGCTCCAGATCGCCGCGCAGCTGGCGCCGCAGACGCTCCGGACCGCTGCTGCGCGCGCGCGCCACGCGCAGCTGGGCGGCCGGATCCTCGGCGGCCAACGCGGCCAGCGCCCGTTCCATCCGCGGCAGGACGGCATCGGCGCGCCGCGCCCGGAAGGCCGCCACCCCTGCCAGCAGTTCGTACAACACCAGCCCGAGCTGGTAGACGTCGCTGACGGTGGTCGCCGCCTCGCCGCGCATGCGCTCGGGTGCGGCATAGGCTGGCGTCAGCGCCAGGGCCAGCGTCTGCGTCTGCTGCGGCTCGGTGACGTCGAGCAGCTTGGCGATGCCGAAATCGAGCAGCTTGGGCGTACCCTCGCGGTCGACCAGGATGTTCGACGGCTTGATGTCGCGATGCAGGACCAGATTGCGATGCGCGAACTGCACGGCGTTGCAGACCTGCACGAACAGCCGCACGCGCGCCCGCACGTCCAGGCCGCGATGATCGCACCAGGCCGTGATCGGCTCTCCGTCGACGTAGTCCATCGCGAACCAGGACCGGCCGGCCCGCGCGAATCCGGCATCGACCAGGCCGGCGATGTTCGGATGGTCGAGGCGGGCCAGGATGTGGCATTCGCGCCGGGTCCGCTCGGCCGGTACGCCCAGGTCGCCGCGCACCATCTTCAGCGCGACCCGGCGCCGGATGTCGTCGGTGCGCTCGGCCAGATAGACCTCGCCCATGCCGCCCAGGCCGAGCAGGTGCAGCAATCGGAAGCGCTCGCCGATCACGCTGCCGGCCAATGCACCGGCCGCCGGCCTGGTCGCGGCGGCAGCGCGTTCGGCCTCCTCCTCGGCCAGGGCCTCGGCCTCGCGCAGCACCCAGCGCAATCGCTCGGCAAGCGTCGCGTCGGCGGCGGCGATCTCGGCCAGCAGAGGTTCGCGCGCGTCTGCCGCGCAGTCGAACAGCTGCCGGGTCAGCTCCCGCTCGTGCAGCCGGCGGCGGCGTTCCGGCAGCTCCACCTCAGTCGTCGAGCTGGTCGCGCAGCCACAGCCGCGCGAGCGCGAAATCGCGGTACACGGTACGCTCGTCGACGCCCATCACCCCGGCCAACTCGCGCACGGACAGGCCGACGAAATAGCGCAGCTCCACGGTGCGCGCCAGCCGCGGATCGACCGCCTCGAGCTCGCCGAGCGCGGCGTCGAGTTTCTCCACGTCGGTATCGCGGGGGATCGGCAGCTGCATCGCCTCGATCAGATCCACCCGCTCCAGGCCGCCGCCGCGCTTCTCCGCGCGGGTCTGCCGCACGTGATCGATCAGCAGATTGCGCATGATGCGCCCGGCGACCTTGAACAGGTCGCGATGCGACTGGAACTGCAGATCCTGTGCCTCCAGCAGGCGCATCAGCACATCGTTCACGAGCGCGGTCGGCTGCAGCGTGACCTGCGCCTGTCCGGCCAAGCTGCCCGCCGCCATCGCCCGGAGTTCGGCGTAGACACGCGGCAGCAGCGCATCGAGCGCGAGCCGGTCGCCGGCCTGCCAGCGGCCCAGCAAGACGGTGATCTCGCCCGGATCGGAGCCTGCGGGGAACGCTGGGCGCATGCGTTGACCTACCGGTACGGCGCTCCGCGCGGAGTGTGGCGGCGTCCCTTGTGTCCGGCCGCGGCGGACGCCGGGGCGGGTGTAGTATCGGCACAATTCGTGCCGGCGGGAAATCCCGCGCCCGACTGCCCGACCCAGCGCCGCCATGTCCCCTGCCTCGTTCGACTCCACCCAGCGCTTCAGCGACCGCGTCGCCGACTACGTCCGCTATCGGCCCGACTACCCGGCCGCCGTGATCGACTGGCTCAGCGACGCGCACGGCCTGGTGCCGTCGTGGACCGTCGCCGACGTCGGCGCCGGCACCGGCATCTCCTCGCGGATGTTCCTCGACGCCGGCAATACCGTGTTCGCGGTCGAGCCGAACGCGCCGATGCGCGCGGCGGCCGAGCGCTGGCTCGGCGGGAACCCGCGCTTCCACGCCGTCGACGGCAGTGCCGAGGCGACGACGCTGGCGGCCGGCAGCGTCGATCTGGTGGCCGCGGCGCAGGCGTTTCACTGGTTCGACGCCGACGCGGTGCGGCTGGAATGGGCGCGCATCCTGCGCCCGCGCGGCCTCGCCGCGGTGTTCTGGAACTCGCGCCTGCTCGCCGGCAGCGCGTTCCTGGAAGGCTACGAGCGGCTGCTGCTCGACTACGGCACCGACTACGTCAGCGTCGCCGAACGCTACGCCGACGAGGCGGCGATGCGTCGCTGGTTCGGCGCGGGCTACCGCGGCGCGGCGACCTTTCCGCACCGCCAGCTGCTCGACTTCGAGGCCTTGCGCGGCCGGCTGCTGTCGTCCTCGTATGCGCCGCGCCAGGGCGATCCGCGTCACGCGCCGATGCTGGCCGCGCTGCGCACGCTGTTCGACGCGACCGCGCGCGAGGGTCTGGTCGGCTTCGACTACGAAACGCGCATCTACGTGGGCACGCTGCCGGCGCCGCCGTGATAGGCCGGTGATAGCAAGCGGCGCCCGCTCGCGTCCTGGTCCGGCGAAGGCCCGCACGGTGCGGGCCATGCTCGCCGCCGCCGATGATCCGATTCCTCTTCACCCTGCTGGCCCTGACCGCCCTGCCGGCGCTCGCCGCGCCGCCCGATGCCGACCTGGTCGAGCGCGGCCGCTACCTGGCGCGCATCGCCGGCTGTCACGACTGCCACTCGCCGGGCTTCGCCGCCAGCGGCGGCAAGACGCCGCCCGAGCAATGGTTCACCGGCGACCGGCTCGGCTTCTCCGGCCCCTGGGGCACGACCTATCCGAGCAATCTGCGCCGCGCGATCGGCCTGAAGACGCTGCCGGGCTGGAAGGCCTATGCGCGCGCGGCGGTGCTGCGGCCGCCGATGCCGTACTGGGCGCTCAATGCGATGACCGACGCCGACCTGGAGGCGCTGTGGCACTACACGCGCGCGCTCGGCCCGGCCGGCGAGCCGGCACCGGCCGCGCTGCCGCCGGGCGCCGAGGCGCCGCTGCCGGTGTTCCGCCTGGTGCTGCCGGCCGCCGCGGCGCCGTGACGGCCGCCCGGCCTGCGCGTACCCGGGTCTGCGGGTACACTGCGCGCCCTTCGGGAGAGCGCGATGACCCCAGACCCCGCCATCTCGGCCGCCCAGGCGGCACCACCGCCGGCCGCCCGCCCGCGCCGCCACGGCACCGCGCGCTGACATGTACGCGCTGGCCCGCCCGCTGCTGTTCCGCCTCGACGCCGAACGCGCGCATCAGCTGTCGCTGAAGGCGGTCGAGACCGCCTACCGCTGCGGCTTCGAGCCGCTGCTCGCGGTGCGGCCGGCGCCGCTGCCGGTCAAGGCGTTCGGCATCACGTTCCCGAATCCGGTCGGCCTGGCGGCCGGCCTCGACAAGGATGCCGCCCACCTCGACGCGCTGGCCGCGCTCGGCTTCGGCTTCGTCGAGGTCGGCACGACCACGCCGCGCCCGCAGGCCGGCAATCCCAAGCCGCGCATGTTCCGGCTGCCCGAGCATGCGGCGGTGATCAACCGGCTCGGCTTCAACAATGCCGGCGTCGACGCGCTGCTCGCCAACGTCGAGCGCGCGCGCTTCGACGGCGTGCTCGGCATCAACATCGGCAAGAACAAGGACACGCCGAACGAGCGTGCGGTCGAGGACTATCTGTACTGCCTCGAACGCGTCTACACCCGGGCGAGCTACGTGACCGTCAACATCTCCTCGCCGAATACGCAGGGTCTGCGCGACCTGCAGGAAGAAGACACGCTCAAACGCTTCATCGGCACGCTGTGCGAGGCACGCGAACGCCTGGCCGGCCGCCACGGCCGGCGCACGCCGATGCTGCTGAAGATCGCGCCGGACCTGTCCGAGACCGAGCTCGACGCGATCGCCGAAGTGCTGTCGGCCAGCGCGATCGACGGCCTGATCTGCACCAATACGACGATCGACCGCAGCGCGATCGCCGGCCATCCGCTGGCCGGCGAAGCCGGCGGCCTGTCCGGGCGGCCGGTGTTCGCACGCTCGACCGCGGTCCTGGCCGGCATGGCCGAGCGCCTCGGCGGCCGCATGCCGCTGGTCGGCGTCGGCGGCATCCTGAGCGGCGCCGACGCGGCCGCCAAGCGCGCGGCCGGCGCGACGCTGGTGCAGTGCTACACCGGCCTGGTCTATCGCGGCCCGGGCCTGATCGGCGAATGCGTCGACGCGCTGCGCGCGGCGCGGCGCGCTCCGGCCGCGGCGGCCTCCGCGGCGGCGGGCGGCTCGCCGTGAGCGATCGCCCGGTCGCGATCGTCGAGCATCCCGGCTACACGATCGTCGAGCACGCCTCGCTGCTCGGTCGCAACACGCTGCAGGTCGCCGCGCGCGCCGAGCTGCTGATCGACGTGCGCAAGCCCGGCGCGCTCGCCGAGCTGTTCGCGCTGCCGGCGCTCGGCCGCCTGCCGCTGCTGGTGCTCGGCGCCGGCAGCAACATCCTGTTCGCCGGCGACTGGCCCGGCATCGTGCTGTCGATGGCGACGCGCGGCATCACGATCCTCGAGGAGCGCGGCGACGGCGCCCTGGTCCGCGCCGAGGCCGGCGAAGCCTGGAACGACGTGGTGTCCTGGTCGCTGGCCAAAGGGCTGGCCGGCCTCGAGAACCTGGTGCTGATTCCCGGTCTGGCCGGCGCCTCGCCGATCCAGAACATCGGCGCCTACGGCACCGAGATCGGCGAGTTCGTCGAGACCGTCGAGGCCTACGACCGGCTCGCAGGCCGGATCGTGCGGCTGGACAAGGCGCAGTGCGCGTTCGGCTACCGCGACTCGGCGTTCAAGCGCGCGCCGGATCGCTACGTGATCACCGCGATCGAGCTGGCCCTGCCGCACGAGCGCCCATTGCGTACCGGCTATGCCGGCATCGCCGAGGAACTGGCCGCGCTCGGTGTCGACACGCCGACGCCGGCGCACCTGGCCGAGGCGATCGCGCGGATCCGCACGCGCAAGCTGCCGAATCCGGCCCTGGTCGGCAATGCCGGCAGCTTCTTCAAGAATCCGATCGTCACGACGGCCGCCGCCGAGACCCTGCGTCGCGAGCACCCGGATCTGCCGGCCTGGCCGGCCGGCGACGGCACGATGAAGCTGGCGGCGGCCTGGCTGATCGAGCGCTGCGGCTTCAAGGGACTGCGCGAAGGCGATGCCGGCGTCTCGGCCGAGCATGCGCTGGTCCTGGTCAACCACGGCCGCGCCGGCGGCGCCGAACTGCTGGCACTGGCGCGGCGCATCGTCGAGGGCGTCGCTCAGCGCTTCGGCGTCGTGCTCGAGCCCGAGCCGCGGATCGTCGGCGCGTCCTGAACCGCCTCCTCGGCCGCCCTGCGCGCGCGCCGCAACGACGTCGGCAGGCCGGCCGCATCGCGCGCCAGCAGCGGATCGAGCACAGCCTGGCGCAGCGGGCCGGCGGCGGCGAGGTCGCCTTCGGACCGGCGCAGGCCGTACAGCCGCGCGGCGAGAAACACGACCTCCGGGTCGGCATCGCCACGCGCAGCGCGCAGCTCGGTCAGCAGCGGATCGAGCACGCCGATCGCCGCCGCGGCATCGCCGTCCAGCCGCTCGATGTCGGCGAGCAGTGCCGCGCTGCGCAGCGTATCGGGATGACCGGTGCCGAGCAGGCGCTGCCGCGCCGCGTAGACGCCGGCGGCGCAGGTGCGCGCCTCGTCGAGCCGCCCGATGTTCTTGAGGATCGAGCAGTACACGTCCTCGGACTTGAGCGTGTCCGGATGCTCGGCGCCGAGCGTGCGGCGCCGCGCTTCGAGCACCTGACGCTGCAGATCGACCGCGTCGGCGCCGTGGCCGCTGCGGTCGAGCAGCGCGGCGAGGTTCTGCATCGAGCGCAGCGTCTGGAAGTGTTCCGGCCCGAGCACGCGGCGGCGCGCGTCGATGACCTGCTCGAGCAGCGGCCGCGCCTCGTCGAAGCGTCCCAGATCGACCAGCGAGGACGCGATGTTGCCGATGTCGTTCAGCGTGGCCGGATGCTCGGCGCCGGCAGTGCGCAGGCGGATCGCGTAGGACGCGCGCTGCAGCGCCAGGGCGCCCTCGAAATCGCCGTTCATCGCGCGCGCGGCCGACAGATTGGTCATCGTCGAGAGCGTGCCCTCGCTTTCCGGATTCACGCGCCGGCGCGCCTCGTAGACCTGCTCGAACTCGGCCAGCGCTGCGGCACCGTCGCCGAGCCGTGCCAGCGTGATGCCGAGATTGTTGCGCAACGTCAGTACGCGGTCGGGATCGACGCCGTCCATGTGCGCGCTCTCGTCGAGCAGTTTCTGCTGCAGCGCGCGCGCCGCCGCGAGCTCGCCGCGATCGGAATGGACCTGCGCCAGCTCGATGCCGACTCCGAGCCGTTCGTTCGGTCCGGGCGGCGTCGCTGCGGCGACGTCCCAGACCGCCTGCAGCAACGACAGGGCCTCGTCCTGCTTGCCCTGGCGATTGAGCGCGCGGCCGAGCTCCGCCGCGGCGGCCCAGGTGCGCCGGTCGGCCTCGCCGAACTGCGCGCGGCGCAGCGTCCATGCGCTGCGCGCCGCGTCTTCGGACTGCGCGAACAGGCCGATCGCCTCGTAGACATCGGCCACCGCGCTGTCCAGATCGGCCGCCAGCGCCGGCTGGTCGGCGAAATCGCGCGCGACCGCGGCGCGGGCACGCGCCAGCAGCTGACGGTCGAGCACGTCGCGCGCCACGTCGGCACCGTTGAGCACGCCCGATACGCGCTCGAATGCGCCGGCCAGCGCGGCGTCGCCGGACTGGGCGACCTGGGCGCGCTGGCGATCGAGCATCGCCTTGCCCATCGCCTCGACGTCGATGCCGGCCAGCATCGACTGCTGGAACGCGGCCACCTGCTCGAGCTCGCGCTGGCGCGCCTCGGCGACCATGCGCTGGGTGCGCGCCTGCATCAGGCCGTACAGCGAGAACACCAGGCCGAGCACGATTGCGGCCAGTACCGCACTGGCCGCGGCGAACGCCACGCGATGGCGGCGCAGGAACTTGCCGGCCGCATACCCGGGCCGGTCGCCGACCGCGATCAACGGACGCTGCGCGAGGTAGCGGCGCAGCTCCTCGGCCAGCTCGCCGGCCGAGGCGTAGCGCTCGGCCGGGTCGTGGCGCACCGCCTTGGCGACGACGAAGTCGAGCTCGGCACGCAGCAAGGCGCGCAGACGGCCGGGCCGCAGACCGCAGGCACGCGCGACCTCGGCCAGGCGCCGGCCGCCGGCCGCGTCCAGCGCCTGCGAGGGCGCGCGCAGCGTGGTGCGTTCGGTGCCGTCCGCGGCGACGCTGCGCAACCGGCTGTCGGCAGCCGGGCGCGCGCCGGTCAGCAGCTCGAACAGGATCACGCCGAGCGAGTAGACGTCGCTGCGCGCGTCGACCAGGAACTGCGAGAACCCCGACTGCTCCGGACTCATGTAGGTCGGCGTGCCGGCGATCTCGACGCCGCCGGCGCCGTCGGCGAACAGCCGCGTCGCCGCGGTGGCGATGCCGAAGTCGATGATCTTCGGCATCGCGCGGCCGTCGACCTCGGTGACCAGGATGTTGTCGGGCTTAAGGTCGCGATGGACGATGCCGCGCGAATGCGCGTGCTGGACGCCGTCGCAGACCTGCGCGAACAGCGCGATGCGCGCGTCCAGCGCCAGGCCGCGCCGTTCGCAGTAGCGCGCGATCGGCAGGCCCTCGATGTATTCCATCGCGAAGTACGGCGCACCGGTGTCGGTGGTGCCGGCGTCGAAGATCTGCGCGATCGCCGGATGCTGCATCTGCGCCAGCATCTGCCGCTCGACCTCGAAATAGGCGCGCTGCAGCGTGTCCAGGCGCGTGCCGCGCAGCAGCTTCAGCGCGACGGTGCGGCGGACCGGCTCGATCTGTCCGGCGCGGTAGACCGCGCCCATGCCGCCGTGGCCGAGCAGCGCCTCGATCCGGTAGCGGCCCACGCGCATGCCCGGCTGCAGGAAGTCCGCGCCGTCCTCACCCGGGCGCGCGCCGGGCAGGCCCACCGTCTCCAGCTCGCTGTCGTCGACCGGCCCCTGCATGACGCCCCCCTGCACGGCGGCATCGTACACAAAATCGCACGCGGCCCAGGCACCGGCCCGATGCGGCGGCGCGTCATGCGTCGGCCAAAGCGCGGGCGCGGTCACGTTCGCGGCTCAGCACTTGGGTATGCTCGCGGTCGTCGCCCCAGCCCGCTGCGACGCCCCTGCCCCGCCGCCGCAAGGACACGCTTCATGGAACCCGCCAGCGCTGGCCTGTCCGCCGCCGCTCTCCGCCGCCGCCTGTTCGCCGGACTGGCCGGCGCGGTCGGCGCCGCCCCCGCCGTCTCGATGCGCCGGCCCGGCAAGGCGCCGCTCGCCGCCGCCGAAGCCACCCAGGCCGCGTCCGCCGCCGACGCGCCGGCGGCGTTCCCGATCGCACCGGACCGCGTCGGCTGGCTGCAGAAGGCGACGTTCGGCTTCAGCACGCCGGAGGACTACGACCTGCTGCAGCTGCCCGGCGCGACCGCCGACGCGAAGTGGGAGGCCTGGGTCGAGCGCCAGCTGGCACCGGCCTCGATCGCCGATGCCGACTGCGACGCCCGCCTCGGCGCGGCCGGCTTCGCGACGCTCGGCAAGACGCTGCAGCAGCTGTGGGCGCAGCACTACGGCGACGGCGCCAACTACTACAACCGCATGCTGCCGGTCGCCGAGACCGAGTGCGCGACGATGATCCGCGCGATCTACAGCAAGCGCCAGCTGTTCGAGCGCGTCGTCAACTTCTGGCACGACCACTTCAGCGTGTTCGGCTGGGAATACGACATCGGCCCGATCTTCACGCACTACGACCGCGACGTGATCCGGCCCAACGCGTTCGGCAACTTCCGCAGCCTGCTCGAACAGGTCGCCACGTCCACGGCGATGCAGTTCTACCTCGACAACTACGCCAGCCGCGGCGCGGACTTCAACGAGAACTACGCGCGCGAGCTGATCGAGCTGCACACGCTCGGCGTCGGCAACTATTTCGGCCCGGGCGATCCGTTCTCGGTCGAGTGCCTCGACTCGCTGATCCACTGCCCGGACTCGATGCCGGCCGGCTACGTCGACAACGACGTCTACGAGGCCGCCGGCGCGCTGACCGGCTGGACGATCAGGAACGGTCACTGGCAGTACCCGGCCGACAACGACGGCACCTTCGTCTACCGCTCCGACTGGCACGACCGCCGCAACAAGATCTTCCTCGGCGAGTACCTGCCGGCCAACCAGCCGGCGATGCAGGACGGGCGCATGGTGTTCGACCGCCTGGTCGCGCACCCGGGCACGGCGCGCTTCGTCGCGCGCAAGCTGTGCCGGCGCTTCGTCGGCGACACGCCGTCGCAGGCGCTGGTCGATGCGGTCGCGGTGCAGTTCAACACGCACATCGCCGCGCCGGACCAGATCGCGCGGATGCTGCGCACGATCCTGCTCAGCGCCGAGTTCAAGACCAGCTGGGGCACCGGCATGCGCCGCCCGTTCGAGGTCACGATGAGCGCGCTGCGCGGCCTCGGCGCCAACTTCACGCCGCGGCCCGACAACAGCAGCGCCTGGACCACGACCGAGCGCCTGGTCTCGCATCTGCAGCAGGCCGGCCACCGCTCGTTCGCGTGGAGTCCGCCGAACGGCTATCCGGACCGGCAGACCGCATGGGCCAGCACCGGCTCGCTGGCGATGACGCTCAAGCTGCTGGCCTGGGTGCCGGAGATGCGCGTCGACAACGACGGCAGCTCGGCGTTCATCGCCGACATCCTCGCGCAGACGCGCGCGGCGCTTCCCGACGCGGCCGCGCGCACCGCCGCGGCGATCATCGGCTACTGGGCGACGCGCCTGCTCGGCTACCAGCCCGAGCCGACCGTCTCGGTGGTCACCGCGTTCCTGCAGCAGAACGCCGCGGCGACCGCGCCGATCAACATCGACGAGGACGTCTGGAACACCGGCAATCTCGCGCGCCACTACACGCAGCAGCGGCTGCGCACCGCCGTCGGCATGCTGCTGATGAGCCCCGACTACTTCCGCCGGTGACCGCCATGGGTTCGTTCGATCGTCGCGACTTCCTCAAACTGTGCGGCGCCGGCGCGCTGACCGCCGGCCTGGTGCCGGGCGCGCGCCTGGCGTTCGCCGCGCCGGAGGCCAATGCCTACGACACGCTGATCGTCGTGTTCCTGCGCGGCGGCTGCGACGGGCTCAGCCTGGTGCCGCCGACCGGCGGCAACGACCGCGCCTACTACGAGATCGCGCGGCCCGACCTGACCGTGCCGATCAGCGGCAATGGCGCTGCGCTGGGCCTGGCCAACTCCGGCAGCGGCTGGGGCCTGCATCCGCGCGCCTCGGCGCTGCACGGCCTGTATCAGGCCAACAAGCTCGCCGTGGTGCTCGGCGCCGGCATGCCGGCACCGGTCACGCGCAGCCATTTCGACGCGCAGCAGACGATGGAGTACGGCACGCCCGGCAGCACCGGCTCGGCGACCGGCTGGCTGACGCGCTACCTGACCAGCGCGAACCTGCCGGCCAACATCACGATCCCGGCGCTGTCGGCCGGCAGCATCACCGCCTCGAGCCTGATCGCCAGCACCGAGGCGATCACGATGGGCAACGGCAACGATTTCCGCATCGACAGCTCGGCCTGGCCGTGGAACGCGCGCGACCGCTACCGCGACGACGACGGCAACATCAACGCGCCGGCCGGCTTCCGCGGCCTGGTCGAGGTGCTGCCGGACCTGTGGGCCGGCGATTCGGCGCTGGAGGCCGCCGCGCGCCAGACCTTCGACGCGCTGTCGATCATCCGCCCGATGAACTTCGGCGCGTACGCGCCCGGCAACGGCGCCAGCTATCCGACCGACGGCTTCGGCAACCAGCTCAAGATGATCGCGCAGATCCTCAAGGCCGACCTCGGCCTGCGCGTGGCGGCGATCGATCTCGGCGGCTGGGACACCCACAACGGCCAGGGCGTGCCGACCTCCGGCTACGACCCGTTCGGCAACACGGTGGAGTCGCTGTCGCGCGGACTGGCCGCGTTCTATACCGACCTGGACGGCGCCGGCGCCGCCAACTACACCAGCCGCACCAGCATCATCGTCATGAGCGAGTTCGGCCGGCGCATGCGCCAGAACGGCAGCGACGGCACCGACCACGGCTACGGCAACATGATGATGGCGCTCGGCGGCTCGGTGAACGGCGGCCGCGTCTACGGCCTGGACGTGTTCGCGGGCCTGGCCGATCAGGCCCTGTTCGAGGGCGAGGACGTCATGGTCACGACCGACTTCCGCCGCGTGCTGTCCGAGGCGCTGATCCGGCGCCTGGCCAATCCGCGCCTGGGCCGCATCTTTCCGGGCTACGGCGGCTATGCGCCGCTCGGCATCTTCCAGGGCACCGATCTGCCGCCCGACTACGGCGGCGGAGAGGACGCGATCTTCCGCAGCGGCTTCGAACCGGTCTGACCGCCGGCCGCTGCGACACTGCGCGCCGCCGGCGCGGTTTGACCGTCTTTGGGCGCACTGGGATAATCCTTCGGTTTCGCCGAGAGCCTAGGTCACCAGACGCCACCTGTCGGCAGCCGTCGTGGATATCCAACCCGTTTTTCGGAGTGCCCGTATGAGTGTTCGGCGAATCCTGTCCCTCGCGCTGCTGGTCGGTGCCGGCGCCGCGCACGCCGCCGGCGATGCGCCCAAGCCCATTCTTGGCGACGCCAAGGCCGGCGAGGCCAAGGCCGCGGTCTGCGGCGCCTGCCACGGCATGGACGGCAATGCCGCCGACAAGATGTACCCGAAGCTGGCCGGCCAGAACGAGGCCTACATCGCGCACCAGCTCGAGCTGTTCAAGAGCGGCAAGCGCAACAACCCGATCATGATGCCGTTCGCGGCACCGCTGTCGACCCAGGACATGCACGACCTCGGCGCGTTCTTCGCGACCAAGACCTCGCTGCCGGGCGTCGCCGACGATGCGCTGCTGGCGCGCGGCAGCACGCTCTACCGCGCCGGCGACGCCAAGACCGGCGTGCCGGCCTGCATGGCCTGTCACGGCCCGAGCGGCCGCGGCATGGCCGGCACCGGCTATCCGCAGCTCGGCGGCCAGTGGGCCGACTACGTCAGCACGCGCCTGAAGGGCTGGAAGGACGGCAGCGGCGCGATCGACGACCCGCACGCCCAGATCATGCAGACGATCGCCGAGCGCCTGACCGAGCAGGACATCGCCGCGGTCTCCTCGTATGTCGAGGGCCTGCACACCGCGGCGGCGCGGACCGAGACCGCCGCGAAGTAATCCCGGCGGGAACCTTCGCCGCGATCGGGGCTCTCTACGGACCCGTCCCGGAGCGGCGGCCCGGCCCGCACCGTTCCACGCGCAGTCCTCTTACGGAGTCTCCATGCTGAAGTCGCTCGTTTTCCTGCTGGCCGGCGTCGCCGCGGCATCCGCATCGGCGCAGACGCCCGCGCCCGGCCAGTGGCAGGCCGGCAAGCACTATTTCGTGATCGAACCGCCGCAGTCGACGCCGGGCGGCGACAAGATCGACGTCGTCGAGGTGTTCTCGTACGGCTGCCCGGCCTGCAACAGCTTCGCGCCGATCGCCGACCGCCTGAAGGCCGCGCTGCCGCCGAATGCGCAGATGCGCTACGTGCCGGCCTCGTTCAACACCGCCGAATCCTGGCCGCTGTTCCAGCGCGCGTTCTTCACAGCGCAGGCGCTCGGCATCATCGACAAGTCGCACAACGCGACCTTCCCCGCGGTCTGGGGCAACGGTCCGCTGTCGATCCGCGACGCCGCGACCGGCCGCATGATCAAGCCGACGATCGAGGACGCCGCCAAGTTCTACGCCCAGTACGGCGTCAGCGCCGAGGACTTCGTCGCGACCGCCAACTCGTTCGCGATCAACACCAGCATGAAGCGGGCCGACGCCTGGATCAAGGCGACCGGCGTGGACTCGACGCCGACCATCGTCGTCAACGGCAAGTACCGCGTCACCGGCCTGTCGGCCGGCAGCTGGGAGAACATCATCCCGGTCGTGCAATACCTGGTGCAGAAGGAAACGACCGGCGGCTGAGCGGCCGCTGCGCACCCTCCCATCTCCCGCCAACGAGGACACCCCCGCATGCTGCGTTCGATCACCCTGCTGCTGACCGGCCTGCTGGCCGTGACCGCCTGCCACGCCGACGAGAATGCACCCGCCAAGACCGCCGCCGCGGCGACCCAGTGGGTCGAGGGCACGCACTACTTCCCGATCGACCCGCCGCAGCCGACCAGCAGCGGCGACAAGGTCGAAGTGCTCGAGGTGTTCAGCTACGCCTGCGTGCACTGCGCGCACTTCGAGCCGTATGCGCAGCAGCTCAAGAAGGAGCTGCCGGGCTACGCCGCATTCTCGGCGATGCCGGCGATCTTCAACCCGTCCTGGGAGCCGTTCGCGCGCGCGTACTACTCGGCGCAGTCGCTCGGCGTGCTCGACAAGACCCATCAGGCGCTGTTCGACGCGCTGCACCGCGACCACGAGCCGATCCGCGACATCAACGACCTGGCCCAGTTCTACGCGCGTCACGGCGTGGAGGCCAACAAGTTCCTGTCGGCGGCCAGCTCGTTCGAGGTCGAGTCGAAGCTGGCGCGCTCGCGCCAGGCCGTGCCGCAGTACGGCGTCGACGGCACGCCGACGATCATCGTCGCCGGCAAGTACCGCATCACCGGCCAGTCGGCCGGCGGCTTCCCGCAGGTGGTCGAACTGACCCGCTACCTGGTCGAGCGCGAGCACGCGGCCAAGAGCAAGCGCTGAACGGCATGCCGCAACCGGGCCGCGCACACGCGATCGTGTGAACGGCCCGGCTTGCGCTCGGCGACGCGGAACCCTACGTTGACGTCCGTGAATCCGCCCACGGCCGCCGCACCGCCCGCCCCGACGCAGCTGCGCCTGCTGAGCTGCAACATCCTCGCCGGCGGCAGCATGCGCCGCTACCGCGACTACGTGACGCGCGGCCTGCACCATGTGCTGCCGGCCGCCGGCAAGCGCGCCAACCTCGACGGCCTGGCGCGCGTATGCGCCGAGTTCGACGTGGTCGCGCTGCAGGAGGCCGATCCGGGCAGCCTGCGCTCGGGCTTCCTGAACCAGACCCAGTACCTGGCCGAGGCGGCCGGCTTTCCGTTCTGGAGCCATCAGCCGAACCGGCGCGTCTCGCGCATCGCGTCTTCGAGCAACGGTCTGCTCGCGCGCCGCCAGCCCGACGAGGTGCTGTCCTACCCGCTGCCGGGGCGCATCCCCGGCCGCGGCGCGCTCTGGGTGCGCTTCGGCCATGGCGACCAGGAACTGGTCGTCGTGATCGCCCACCTGTCGCTCGGTCAGCAGGCGCGCATGCGCCAGCTCGATTTCCTCGCCGAGCTGATCAGCACGCATCCGCACGCGGTGCTGATGGGCGATCTGAACACCACCGCGCAGAGCCCCGAGCTGCGCCGCTTCTGCGAGCGGACCCTGCTCGCCCTGCCCGGCGATCCGCCGCTGACGTTCCCGAGCTGGCGGCCGAACCGCGCGATCGACCACATCCTGGTCTCGCACGGCCTGATCGTCGACGACCTCTGGGCGGTGCCCCATCCGGTGTCCGACCATCTGCCGATCGCCGCGACGATCCGCCTGCCCGAACCCTTGAGCGCGCTCGGATCGCCGCCACGCCTCGACGTGCTGGCGGCGGAAGGCGGTGCCTGAACCGCGCCCGCCGGCGCGCGGCGCGCCGGTGCGCCGTCCCGGCAGCGGAGGCCGCGCTACACTGGCTGCCTCGTCCGCACCGACCATCATGCGCAGATTCCGCTTCTTTCTACGCCGTCTGGGCGTTCTCGCCCTGTGTCTCCCGGCCGCGACGGCCGCTGCCGCGCCGGCCGACCTGGCCGCGCAGCGCGCGCAGTTTCCTGCCGTGCTGGCACTGGCCGAACGCGGACCGGCCGACAGCTGGAAGCGTCTGGCTGCCGGGCTCGAGGACTATCCGCTGTTTCCGTATCTGGAATACACCGCATTGCGGCGCGGCAAGGGCCCGTTGCAGCGTGAAGCGGTCGACGCCTATCTGGCGCGTTTTCCGGACACGCTGCCGGCGCGCGACCTGCGCAATGCCTATCTGCGCCAGCTCGCGGCGGACGGCGACTGGGCCGGCTTCCGCGGCCACTGGCAGGACACGCCCGATCGCGACCTGCGCTGCGCCTGGCAGCGTGCGCGCATCGCGGCCGGCGAGAAGCCGGTCTATGCCGGCGAGATCGAACCGCTGTGGATGCAGCCGCGCGCGACGCCGGGCACCTGCGATCCGCTGTTCGAATGGGCGCGCCGCAACGGCGTGATCGACGACGCCGCGGTCTGGCAGCGCCTGCTCGCCGCGGCCGAGGCCGGTAATCCCGAGACGGCCGCGGCGATCGCCGCGTATCTGCCGCCGGCGCAGCGCAGCGAAGGCCAGCGCATCGCCTCGGCGGTGCGCGATACGGCCACCGTGCTGGCCAAGGCCAATACCTGGCCCGACCAGCCGCGCAACCGCGATGCGATCGCCTACGGCCTGGCGCGACACGCTCGCCGCAACAGCGCCGCTGCCGAGACGCTGTGGGCCGGCCTCGCCGACCGCTTCCGCTGGGACGCCGACCAGAAGAACCGCGTGCTCAACGCACTGGCGGTGTTTCGCTCGACCAGCTACTCGCCCGACGCGCTGGCGCGTCTGAAGGCGCTGCCGGTCGAGGCCGGCGACGATGCCTCGCGCGAATGGCACGTGCGCGTCGCCCTCGCGGGCGAGGACTGGGCCGAGACGCTCGCCGCGCTCGACCGGCTGTCGGACACGCAGCAGGCCGACGCACGCTGGCGCTATCTGCGCGCGCGCACCCTGATCAAGCTCGGCCGCGAGCGCGATGCGCAGCCGCTGTTCGCGCAGCTCGCGACCGAGGCCAATTTCCACGGCTTCCTGGCCGCCGACTGGCTCGGTGCGCCGTACGCGATCTGCCCGCTGAGCACGGCGGCGACGCCGGCGCAGCGGCAGGCGATCGCCGAGCAGCCCGACCTGGAGCGCGCGTTCGAATTCCACGCGCTCGGCAAGCTGACCGAGGCGCGGCGCGAATGGGACTATGCCCTGACGCGGATCGAGCCGGCCGACCGTGCGATCGCCGCCGAGCGCGCGTATCGCGAGGGCTGGTACGACCGTGCGGTGTTCGCGCTGTCGGCGTCGCCCGATACGCTGCGGCACTACGAGCAGCGCTTTCCTCTGGCGCAGGAATCGCGCGTGCTGCGCGAGGCGCGCGGCGCCGGAGTCGAGCCGGCCTGGGCCTACGCGATCATCCGCGCCGAGAGCGCCTGGATGCCCGATGCACGCTCGCACGCGGACGCCTACGGCCTGATGCAGCTGCTGCCGGGCGTCGCCAAGCAGGTCGCGCAGACCCACAAGCTGCCGTACGGCGGTGCCGGCGACCTGTTCGATCCGGGCCTCAACATCCAGCTCGGCACGCGCTTCCTCGCGCAGATGGCGCGCCAGTACTCGGGCAGTCCATGGCTCGCAAGCGCGGCCTACAACGCCGGCGGCGCACCGGTCGGGCGCTGGATCGGCGCGCGCGGCGCGCTGGAGCCGGACTTCTTCATCGAGACGATTCCGTACAAGGAGACACGCGAATACGTCGCGCGCGTCATGGCGTTCGCCGTGATCTACGACTGGCGGCTCAACGGACGGGTGATTCCGCTCAGCGCGCGTCTGCCGCGGGTCGGCGAGGCCTACCGGCCGCCGGCCGAGGACAGCGCGCGCAAGGCCGTGGTCTGCCCCGCGCCGGCCGGCCCGCCGAGTGCGACGCCGGGCGGCGGCGACTGAGCGCCCGAATCGGCCTCGATACCGGGGCGGCGGCGCGGCACCTCGGCGATGTGCGTGGGCTCAGGCCGCGCGCTCGCTCGGGACGGCGGCCCTGCGCTGCGCCGCAGGTGGCTCGTCGAGCCGCAGCGTCAGGCACTTGGCCGAGCCGCCGGCCTTGATGAACTCATCGAGCGGCGTCTCGACCACCGCGTAGCCGGCCACCGCGAGCCGGCCGGCGAGATCGGCGTCGGCGCGATGGACGACGAGGCGATCGCCGAGATCGACCGCGTTGCACGCGAACGCGGCGGCCTGTTCGGCGCTGACCGCGATGCGGCGGTCGGCATCGACGCGCGCCTCGATCGTCGCCCGCCCGGCCGCGTCGAACGCATCTGGGTAGTAGAGCAGCCAGCCGTCGCGCAGCGGACACAGGCAGGTGTCGAGGTGGTAGTAGCGCGGATCGGTCAGCCGCAGCGGCACCGTCTCGACGCCGGTCAGCGCCTCCAGCGCCGCTGCGGCCGCGAGATCCGAGCGATGGCCGTGGCCGAACCAGAGCCGCTCGGCGGCGCGATCGAACAAGGCATCGCCGGCGCCTTCGAACGCGAGTCCGTCCGGCAGCGGCCGCACCGCGTAGCCGCGCGCGGCGAACCAGGCCGAGAACAGCGCTTCCTCGCCGCGGCGCTCGGCATGACGGAAGCGGCTCGGCACGAAGCGGTCGCCGTGGACCAGGCCGGCATTGGCCGTGAACGGCATGTCCGGCAGGCCCGCGCCGGGCGCGACCGTCTCGACCACCGCGCACGATGCCAGACGCTCGCGCAGCGCCGCCCATTGCGCGTGTGCGCGCGCGACATCGGCCCGGCCGACCTGGCCGGCCATCCACGGATTGATGATGTACTCGACCCCGAAATGGGTCGGCGGACACAGCAGCAGGCGGGGCTGGGACATGGCGGCTTCCTCGAGCGTGACGGCGTGAGCAGGCCGCCGCGCCGCGATGCGC
>NZ_DATKFQ010000043.1:0-2165 GCF_035511235.1 Dokdonella sp. | reverse complement strand
TTGCCATTTTCGTGTTGCCTCTGGGTTGGGCCGCCTCGCGGCGGCGGATGCGCTCCCGCGACCAGGAACGCAGTGAAGAAAACGTGGCGGTCAGTCCACGTAGAGCGAGCTGACCGATTCGCCGTAGGCGATGCGCCGGATCGTCTCGGCCAGCAGCTCGGCGACCGAAAGCTGGCGGATCGTATCGACCGCGCGCGCCGCTTCCGACAGCGGAATCGTGTCGGTGACGACCAGTTCGTCGAGCTGCGAACCGGCCAGGTTCTGCAGCGCCGGGCCCGACAGCACCGGATGCGTGCAGTAGGCGACGACCTTCGCCGCGCCGTTCTTCTTGAGCGCCGCGGCGGCCGCGCACAAGGTGCCGGCGGTGTCGACGATGTCGTCGACGAGCACGCAGGTCTTGCCGCTGACGTCGCCGATGATGTTCATGACGGTCGCCTCGTTCGGACGCGGGCGGCGCTTGTCGATGATCGCCAGATCCGCGTCGTCCAGACGCTTGGCGATCGCGCGGGCGCGGACCACGCCGCCGACGTCCGGCGACACCACGATCAGGTTGTCGCGGCCATAGCCGCGCCAGATGTCGGCCAGCATCACCGGCGAGGAATAGACGTTGTCGAGCGGGATGTCGAAGAAGCCCTGGATCTGGTCGGCGTGCAGGTCCACCGTCAGCACGTGGTCGGTACCGACCGCGCCGATCGCCATCGCCGCGACCTTGGCGGTGATCGGCACACGCGCCGAGCGCAGCCGCCGGTCCTGGCGCGAATAACCGAAGTACGGCACCACGGCGGTGATGCTCGAGGCCGAGGCGCGCTTGAGCGCGTCGATCAGGGCCAGCAGCTCCATGAAGTTGTCGGCGGTCGGCGCGCAGGTCGGCTGGATCACGAACACGCGCTGGTTGCGCACGTTCTCCTCGATCTCGACCTGGACCTCGCCGTCGCTGAACCGGCCGACCTGAGCCTTGCCGAGCGGCACGCCCAGATCCTCGCAGATCGCCGTCGCCAGCGCCCGGTTGGCGTTGCCGGTAAAGACCAGGATTCCGGCCGAACTCGCCATGCTGTTCACGTCTAGCCCTCGCCACTGCCATGAAGCCGTCGGAACCGGCCGGAGTGGCTGGGGCGGCAGGATTCGAACCTGCGAATGCCGGGATCAAAACCCGGTGCCTTACCACTTGGCGACGCCCCAGCAAACCGATCGGCCGCGAACCCGGCAGGCGCGGCACCCATTCGGGCGCCCCACCATCCGGTTTCGCAAGCCGTTGTATCAATTGTCTTTCCAGCGCTCCAATTGCACATGGAGCGGCGAACGATCCACGCCGCGCGCGACCACCGCCGTCATGCCGGGCGGACAGTCCCGCGCCAGGTCGAGGCCGGTTTTCGCGTCGGCGACCGCCATGAACACGGCCGATCCCGATCCGCTCAACCGCGCAACGCCGTACGGCTCCAGCCACTCGAACACGCGCGCCACCGCGCCGTGACGGCGCCGGACCAGCGGCTCGAAGGCGTTGCAGACCGCTTCGCCGGAAAGGAAACGTGAAATTGTCGTGGCTGGCGTATCGCGTGTCAATTGCGCGTCCTGGAACAGCGCGGCGGTCGACACATGGACGCCCGGATGCACGACCAGATACCAGCGCGCCGGCAGCGCGACTGGCTGCAGGCGCTCGCCGACGCCCTCGGCGAACGCCGAGCGGCCGCGCACGAAGACCGGCACGTCGGCGCCCAGCCCGAGGCCGATCGTCGCCAGGTCGTCCTCGTCCAGCCCGGCCTCCCAGAGCTGGTTCAGCGCGACCAGCACCGTGGCCGCATCGGAGCTGCCGCCGCCGAGACCGGCGCCGAGCGGAATGCGCTTGTCGATCGCGAGGTCGGCACCGGCCGCCACGCCGGCCGCGGCTTGCAGCGCGCGGGCGGCGCGGACGGTCAGGTCCGTCTCGGCATCGACGCCGGGGACGTCGCCGACCCGGCCGATCCGGCCGTCCGCGCGCGGACGCAGCGCGATCCGGTCGCCCCAGTCGAGCAGATGGAACACCGTCTGCAGCGTGTGGTAGCCGTCGGGGCGGCGGCCGGTGACGTGCAGGAACAGGTTGAGCTTGGCCGGCGCCGGCCAGATCGACCAGCCCTCGCCGGCGAACGCGTCGGCGTCCATCGCTACGGCTGCTGCCAGCGCTGGATCGC
>NZ_DATKFQ010000042.1:0-26721 GCF_035511235.1 Dokdonella sp. | reverse complement strand
GTGAGGGTTCGCTGGGGCAGCACCTGCGTGCCGCCCGCGAGGCGAAGGGCTGGACGCGCGATGAGGTCGCGGCACGGTTGAAGCTGCCGGTCCGGCTGATCGCGCGGATCGAGGCCGACGACTATCAGGGCATGACGCAGGGCGTGTACCTGCGCGGCTACCTGATCAGCTATACGCGGCTGCTCGGCCTGCCGGTGGCACGCGCCGAACAGGTCGCCGACCTGCACACCGAGGCGACGCCGATCGTCGCGACCGGCACCGTGCCGCGCTCGCGCTATCTGCTCGACCGCTACTCGGTGACCGCCACCTACCTGATCCTGACCGGCCTGATCCTCGGCCCGACGGTCTGGTTCGCGGCGACCCGCGGCGGCATCGAACAGAGCCTGGTCCGGACCACGCCGCTCGACACCGCCGCAGTACGGCCTTCGGCATCGTCGGGCCCGGCGACGACGGACACGATCGCCGCGGTGCCGGTCGAGGTCACGCCGACGCCGCTGGCGCCGCCGCGGATCGAGGCGCCGCCGCCGGTGGTCGCGTCGATGGCGCCGTTCTCGACGCGGCCCGCCACGGTGCCGGCTCCGGTCCCGAGCGCGGCACCGGCCGAAGCCGGACGCACCCTGGTGCTCAAGGTCAGCCAGGCCAGCTGGGTCGAGGTGCTCGACGCGGACGGCAGGCGGCTCGAATACGGCCTGCTGCAGGCCGGCACCGAACGCAGCTACCGCAGCGAGCGGCCGCTGTCGGTGCGGCTCGGCAACGCCGATGGCGTCGAGCTGCAGGCCGACGGCGCCGTGGTCGACCTGGCGCCGTACCGGCGCGCGAACGTCGCCCACGTGCGCGTGTTCGGGCCGGACGCTACGGTCGCCCGCATCGAACCCTGAATCGCCGGATAATCCGCGGCGCGGCTCCGGCGGACGCCGGGCCGCGCTTTCCTGCTACCCTTGCGCGCCTGCACGCCAGGGTCGCGCCGGCCGCATCCGCAGGTCCGACTTCCCTCCTTCCAGGTACACGCAATGGCTTTTGAACTTCTTGACGAGCACGAGCAGGGCGAAGTCGTCCGCAAGTGGCTTCGCCAGAACACGATGTCGATCGCGACCGGCATCGCCCTCGCCCTGCTGCTGATCTTCGGCTGGCAGCAGTGGAAGCATCGTCAGGACGGCAAGGCGGTCGAGGCCGCGCTGCAGTACCAGGCGCTCGGCGTCGCCGTGGAGGGCAAGCGCACCGAGGACGCCGACGCGATCGCCGCGGCGCTGCGCAAGGATTATCCGGGCACGGTCTACGCCGTGCTCGCCGCGCTCGGCCAAGCCGAGCGTGCCGTCACCAAGGGCGACCTCAAGGCCGCCGCGGCCGACCTCGACTGGGCCCGTTCCAACGTCAAGCTGCCGGCGCTCAAGCATCTGGTGGACCTGCGCCTGGCGCAGGTGCGCCTGGCCGAGGGCGATGCCGCTGCGGCCCTGGGCCTGCTCGACGGCATCGACAAGGCCGAGTATGTCGGCCAGGTGGCCGAGCTGCGCGGCGATGCGCTGGTCAAGCTCGACCGCGACGAGGAGGCCCGCGCGGCCTACCGCGATGCCCTGGCCAAGCTCGACCCGCAGGCGCCCAACCGCAGCTTCGTGCAGATGAAGCTCGACGATCTCGGCGCCGCCCCCGCAGAAGCACAGCAGGGCTCCTAATGAAGTTTTCCACCGTCGCCGTCCTGATCCTGGCCCTCCTGCTGGGTGGCTGCACCTGGTTCCGCAATCTCGGCAAGAAGGACAACGTCGAGCCGCCGACGCCGCTGGCCGAGTCGTTCACGCCGGCGCTGTCGGTGCAGCGCATCTGGACCGCCGGCGGCAAAGGGCCCGGCAAGTCCGGCGTGCCGATGGTGCCGGCGGTGGCCGACGGGCGCCTGTACGTCGCCGATGTCGACGGCAACCTGACCGCGCTCGACGCGGCGACCGGCAAGCGGCTGTGGAACGTGCACAGCGGCAAGCGCTCCGGCGCGTACTGGCGCCGCACCGACACCAGCGTGCGCTGGTCGGGCGGTCCGGCCGTGGCCGGCGATCTGGTCATCGTCGGCGGTCTGGACGGCCAGGTCGGCGCGTATGCGGCGGCCGATGGCGCCGAGCGCTGGGTCGTCGACGTGTCTTCCGAGGTGATCACGGCGCCGGCGGTCAGCGGCGACACCGTGATCGTGCGCAGCAACGACGGCCGGCTGTACGGCCTGGATCTCGGCGACGGCAGCCGGCGCTGGGTGTTCGACCAGGGCGTGCCGCCGTTGAGCCTGCGCGGCAATTCGGCGCCGCGCGTGTCCAACGGCCTGGTCGTGTCCGGCTTCGACAACGGCAAGATCGTCGCGGTCAACATCGCCGACGGCAGTCAGGCCTGGATGCAGACGCTCGGTCTCGGTGAAGGCCGTACCGAGGTCGATCGCCTTGCCGATGTCGACGGTGAAGTCGTCGTCGACGGCGGCGAGGTGTTCGCGGCCGGCTATCGCGGCATCGTCAGCGCGCTCTATTCGGACAGCGGCCGCACCGCCTGGCAGCGCGACCTGTCCAGCTATGCCGGTGTCGCGGTCGCCGGCAACGTGGTCGCCGCGGTCGATGACGAAGGCAACGTCTGGGCGTTCGACCGCCAGAGCGGTGCCAATCTCTGGAAGCAGGACCAGCTCAAGTACCGCTGGCTGTCGTCGCCGGCCGCCCAGGGCGGCGCGATCGTCGTCGGCGATCTGGAGGGCTGGGTGCACTGGCTCAACGCCGAGGACGGCAAGCTGATCGCGCGCGAGCGCCTCGGCAAGGATCCGATCGCCGGCAAGCCGGTGGTCGACGGCGATACCGTCTACGTCGAGGACAGCGAAGGGCGCCTGGGCGCCTGGCGCGTCGCCCGGTGACGCCGCGGCGGCCGGCCGATGCCGGTCCGCCCGGTCGCTGCCCGATCTGCCGTCCGGGTCCGGACGGTTCGCCGCCGCGACGCGAAGGTCGCGGCGATTCCGTTTTCATCGCCTGACCGTCGGAGGGGCGAGCCGTGTTGCCAGTCGTGGCCCTGGTCGGGCGTCCCAACGTCGGCAAGTCGACGTTGTTCAACGTACTCACGCGCACCCGCGATGCCCTGGTCGCCGATCTGCCGGGCGTCACGCGCGATCGCCACTACGGCATCTGCCGGCTCGGCGAGCGGCGCTTCATGGTGGTCGACACCGGCGGTCTGGCCGACGACCAGGAAGGCCTGGCCGGCCTGACCGCGCGCCAGGTCGAAGCCGCGATCGAGGAGGCCGACCTCGTCGTCTTCGTGGTCGACGCGCGCGACGGCATGCTGCCGGGCGATCCGGCGATCCTGGAGCGGCTGCGCCGTGTCGCCAAACCGATCCTGCTGGCCGTCAACAAGGTCGACGGCCTCGACGAGCACGTCGCGCTGGCCGAGTTCGCCGCGCTCGGCATCGCCGCGCCGCTGCCGCTGGCGGCCTCGCACAGCCGCGGCGTGCAGCCGCTGCTCGACGCGATCGCCGCACGCCTGCCGCCGGAAGGCGAGGCCGAACAGGAAGCCGACGAGGAGGGCGTGCGCGTCGCGATCGTCGGCCGCCCCAACGTCGGCAAGTCGACCCTGGTCAACCGCCTGCTCGGCGAGGACCGCGTCGTCGTCTCCGACGTCGCCGGCACCACGCGCGACTCGATCCGCGTGCCGCTCGAGCGCGACGGCAAGCGCTACACGCTGATCGACACCGCCGGCGTGCGGCGCCGCGCGCGCATCGAGGACGCGGTCGAGAAGTTCAGCGTGATCAAGACGCTGCAGTCGATCGAGGCGGCCAGCGTGGTGGTGCTGCTGCTCGACGCGAAGGAAGGCGTCACCGACCAGGACGCCGGCCTGATCGGCCACGTGCTGGAGGCGCAGCGCGCCCTGGTCATCGCCGTCAACAAATGGGACGGCCTGTCCACCTACGAGCGCGAGCAGTGCCGCGTTTCGCTGGCGCGCAAGCTGGTCTTCGTCGACTGGGCGCCGCAGGTGACGATCTCGGCGTTGCACGGCAGCGGCATCGGCGAGCTGATCAAGGCGGTCAACCGCAGTCACGCCTCGGCCGGCCGCACGTTCACGTCCTCGGAGCTGACGCGCGCGCTCGAGGCCGCCTACGAGGGCTATCAGCCGCCGCTGGTGCGCGGTCACGCGCCCAAGCTCAAGTATGCGCATCCGGGCGGCACGCATCCGCCGACGATCGTGATCCACGGATCGCGCACGCGGCATCTCGCCGACGCGTACCGGCGCTATCTCGAAAACTTCTTCCGCACCCGCTATCGCCTGGTCGGCACGCCGATCCGCATCGAGTTCCGCGACGGCGACAACCCCTACGCCGGCAAGCGCAACGAGCTGACCGAAGGTCAGCAGCGCCGCCGCCAGCGCATGATCCGCAACGCCAAGCGCGGCAAGCGCTGATGCCGTGAGCGGCGCGACGCATACGGTCGCGGTGCTCGCCGGCGGCGCGGCGACGCGTCTGGACGGCCGCGACAAGGGACTGGTGCCGCTCGGCGGGCGCCCGCTGGTCGACTGGGTGCTCGCCGCGCCGGGCCTGCGCCGCGCGCCGGAAGATCCCGCGCCGCCGCTGCTGATCGTCGCCAATCGCAACCTCGAGGTCTATGCGCGATACGCGGCGACGATCCACGACGTGCTGCCGGGACAGCGCGGTCCGCTCGCCGGCATCGCCGCGGCGCTGGCCGCATGCCGCACCGACTGGCTGCTCAGCGTACCGGTCGACTGTCCCCTGCCGCCGCCGGATCTGGCCGTGCGTCTGCTCGACGCGCCGGTCGGTGCTGCGATCCGGGTCGCCCACGACGGCGTGCGCCGCCAGCCGCTGTTCGCGCTGTACGCGCGCGCACTCGCGGCGCCGGCCGCCGCCGCCGCGGCCGAACAGACCGGCGTGCATGCCTGGCAGGACGCCATGGGCGCGGTCGAGGTTGATTTCGGCGATCGCCGCGTACACTTCGACAATCTCAACACGCCGTCGGACTTCGCCGCCTTCCGTGAACGCTTCGCCCCGCACGCCTGACTGCCCGAGCCGCTGGACCGTCGAGGCCGCCTGCGCGTTCCTCGCCGAGGCCGGCCGCGCGCGCAGCCTCGGCGTCGAGACGGTCGCGCTCGGCGAGGCGCTCGGCCGCGTGCTCGCCGAGGACCTGGTGGTCGAGCGCGCGGTGCCGCCGTTCGCCAATTCGGCGATGGACGGCTTCGCGCTGCGCGGCGCCGATCTGCCGGCAGCCGGCGAGCGCCGGCTGCGCATCGTCGGCACGCATCTGGCCGGCGCTGCGGCCGCGTTCGCGATCGCGCCGGGCCAGTGCCTGCGCCTGATGACCGGCGCGCCGCTGCCGGACGGCGCCGACACCGTGGTGATCCAGGAGCACGTCCGCATCGACGGCGACGAGGCGATCGTCGGCGCCGGCGAACGGCCCGGCGCCAACGTGCGCCCGGCCGGCGAGGACTTCCGCCCCGGCGAGACCGCACTGCATCGCGGCCAGCGGCTGGGGCCGGCGCAGCTCGGCGTCTGCGCCTCGCTCGGGCACGCCCGGATCGCGGTCGTGCGGCGGCCGCGCGTCGTGCTGCTGACGACCGGCGACGAGGTCGTGATGCCGGGCGCGGCGGCCGCGCCGGCGCAGATCCACAACAGCAACGCCTTCAGCGTCGGCGCGCTGGTGCGCGAGGCCGGCGCCGCGCTGCTGTCGCACCGGCACCTGCCCGACGACGCCGGCACGATCCGCGCCGCGCTGCTGGAGGCGGCCGATCAGGCCGATCTGATCGTCAGCTGCGGCGGCGTCTCGGCCGGCGAGGCCGACCTGCTGCCGGGTCTGCTCGACGACATCGGCACGATCGATTTCTGGAAGGTGCGCATGAAGCCCGGCATGCCGTTCCTGACCGGCCGCATCGGCGGCGCGCGGCTGTGTGCGCTGCCCGGCAATCCGGTCTCGACCGTGGCGACCTTCCTCGTCCTCGTGCTGCCGTATCTCGAGGCGTTGCAGGGCTGCGCGACGACCGCCGCGCCGTGGCTCAGCGCGCGCCTGGCCGCGCCGCTGCGCAAGCGCCACGATCGCACCGAGTTCCTGCGCGCCGCCGTGCGCGCCGGCATCGACGGCACGCTGCAGGCCGAGGTGCTCGACCGCCAGGGCTCGGGCATGCTGCGCGGCGTCGCCGAGGCCAATGCGCTGGTGCGCGTGGAGGCCGACCAGACCGAACTGCCGGCCGGCGCCGTCGTACCGGCAATGATCTTCGCCCTTTCCGGAATGCGCTCCCGATGACCGACGACACTCCCCTGGTATCGATCCTGATCCGCAGCATGGACCGCCCGACGCTCGATCGCGCGCTGGCCTCGGCAGCCGCGCAGACCTGGCCGGCGATCGAGATCGTCGTCGTCGCGGCCTGCGGCGCGGCGCACCGCGACCTGCCCGAGCGGATCGACGGGCGGCCGGTGCGCCTGATCCGGCCCGATCCGGACCGCCGGCTGACGCGGCCCGAGGCCGCCAACGCCTGCCTCGACGCGGCGCGCGGCCAATGGCTGAACTTCCTCGACGACGACGACGAGCTGCTGCCCGAACACGTGCGCACCCTGCTCGAGGCGCCGCGTGGCGAGGGCGTGCGGCTGCTGTACTCGAGTGCACGCGTACACGACGTCGACGGCTCGCTGATCGGCTACAGCGGCAGGGCCGGCTTCCACATGCAGCTGTACAACCAGAACCGCAGCCAGCCGGTCGCGACGCTGTTCCACCGCAGCCTGGTCGAGGAGGGCGCGCGCTTCGATCCCTCGTTCCCGGTCTACGAGGATCACGACTTCTTCATCAACTGCGCGACGCGCACGCGCTTCCAGTGGGTGCAGGCCGCCACCTGCATCTGGAACGGCGCGATCGGCGATTCGGGCTGCGGCTACGGCCCCAACGCCAACGAGCCGCAGCGCGAGGCGTACTACGCGCGCCTGCGCGAGAAGTGGGCGCCGCAGTTCGAGCAGTGGAAGAACGAGCCCGAGGCGCTGATCTACCTCGCGCAGCATCACCTCAAGGAAGGTGATCTCAAACTCGCGATCCGTTGCCTCGAACGCGCGCTGGTGCAGCGCCCGGACGACCTCAATGCGCTCAATCTCTACGGCATGGCCTGCTTCCACGACGGCCGCATCGACGCCGCGCTCGACGTGCTGAGCTACGCGGCCAAGCTCGCGCCCGATCAGCCGTCGATCGCGGCCAATCTGGCCCTGGTCGAGCAGCGCAGCGGCCGCAGCGCGGCCTCGCTCGGGTCGCGCTGAAGGCGCGCCGATCATGTCGTCCCACGCTTCCGCCGCGCTCGATCCGGACGCCGAGATCGATCCGCGCTCGGCGCGGCAGGCGCAGCTCGGCGGCGCATTGCTGCTCGACGTGCGCGAGGACGACGAGCGTGCCGGCGGCGGGCCTGCCGATGCGATCGGCCTGGCGCGCGGCGCGATCGAGGACCGCTTCCCGGCGCTGCAGCCGGACCGCGACCGCCCGATCCTGACGCTGTGCGCGAGCGGCCGCCGCTCGCTGCTCGCGCGCGAGACGCTGCGCGCGCTCGGCTACCGCGACGTGCGCTCGGTCGCCGGCGGTTTCGCGCGCTGGCGCGCCGAGGGTCTGCCCGAGGCGGCCGGCGCGCTCGGCGCCGACGCCGGCGAGCGCTATGCGCGGCATCTGGTGCTGCCCGAGGTCGGCGTCGCCGGCCAGACCCGGCTGCTGCAGGCGCGGATCGCACTGATCGGCGCCGGCGGTCTCGGTTCGCCGGCGGCGCTGTACCTGGCCGCGGCCGGTGTCGGCCGTCTGACCCTGATCGACGACGATCGCGTCGAGCGCTCCAATCTGCAGCGACAGGTGCTGCATGCCGACGCGCGCATCGGCATGGCCAAGACCGAATCGGCGCGGATCGCGCTGGCGGCGCTCAATCCCGGCATCGAGATCGGCATGCGCGAGGAGCGGCTGCTCGCGGCCAACGTCGAGGCGGCGATCGCCGGCCACGACGTCGTGATCGACGGCGCCGACAACTTCCCGACGCGCTACCTGCTCGACGCGGCGACGCGCCGGCTCGGCATCCCGCTGGTCTACGGCGCGGTGCACCGTTTCAGCGGCCAGGTCAGCGTGTTCGATCCGCGCGACGCCGCTTCGCCGTGCTACCGCTGCCTGTTTTCGGAGCCGCCGTCGGCGGCCGAGGCGCCCAACTGCAGCGAGGCCGGCGTGCTCGGCGTGCTGCCCGGCACGATCGGCCTGCTGCAGGCGACCGAGGCGATCAAGCTGGTGCTCGGCATCGGCCGGCCGCTGACCGGCCGGCTGCTGTGCTACGACGCACTGGCCGCGACGATGCGCGAACTGGCGCTGCCGCGCGATCCGGCCTGTCCGGGCTGCGGCGCGGCTGCCGTGTTCGACGGCTACGCCGATCTGGCGCGGTTGTGCGCGGCGGCCGGCTGAGCGACCGCCTCAGCGCGACAGCCACGGCACGACCCACCAGAACGCCCAGGCCAGACCGAAGGCGGTCCAGAACAGCTTGCGCACGCCGCGCGCGAGCAGCCAGACCAAGCCGATCGCGATCAGGACCGGCATCCACTTCGCCAGCGTGGCGCGAGTCGAGGGCGATACGGTCGACACGTCGATCATCGTCAAATCCTCCGGCACCGTGAGGGTGCAGCCACGATGATCCGGATTCCGGCCCGTGCGCGGCAGCGCCGGCCGTCAGCGATCGCGGGTGACGGCTGTCATGGCCGCTGCGGTTCGACCGGTTGCGGCGGTGCCGTGCGCAGCGGCAGCGTGCGCAGACGCAGCGCGTTGGCGACCACCGAGACCGACGACAGGCTCATCGCCAGTGCCGCGATCATCGGCGAAAGCACCAGGCCGGCGAGCGGATACAGCACGCCGGCCGCGACCGGCACGCCGAGCGCGTTGTAGCCGAACGCGAACGCGAGGTTCTGGCGGATGTTGCGCACGGTCGCCTGCGACAGCGCTCGCGCGCGCACGATGCCGGCCAGATCGCCCTTGACCAGGATCACCTGGGCACTCTCGATCGCGACGTCGGTACCGTCGCCCATCGCGATGCCGATGTCGGCCGCGGCCAGGGCCGGCGCATCGTTGATGCCGTCGCCGGCCATCGCGACGCGCCGGCCCTCGCGCTTGAGCGACGCGATTACCGCGGCCTTGCCGGCCGGCGAGACGTCGGCATGGACGGCGTCGATGCCGAGCGCGGCGGCAACGGCCCGCGCGCTGGTCGCGGTATCGCCGGTCAGCATGACGATGCGCAGACCGGCCGCGTGCAGCTGCGCGATCGCCTGTGGCGTCGACGGCTTGATGCGATCGGCGACCGCGAACAGCGCCGCCGCCCGGCCGTCCACGCCAAGGAACACCACGGTCGCGCCGTCGGCGCGCAGCGCCTCGGCGCGATCCAGCGCCGCGGCCGGCGGCTCGATGCCGTATTCGTGCATCAGCGCGGCGTTGCCGAGCGCAAGTGGCCGGCCGTCGACGCGGCCCTCCACACCCAGGCCGTTGCGCGCAGCGAAGCCGGCGACGGCCGGCACCGCCAGTCCGCGCGCATCGGCCGCGGCGACGATCGCGCGTGCCAGCGGGTGCTCGCTGGCGCGTTCGAGCGCGGCGGCCAGCGTCAGTGCCTCGGCCTCGTCGTGGCCATCGAGCGGCACGACCGTGCGCAGCGACGGCCGGCCCTCGGTCAGCGTACCGGTCTTGTCGACGACCAGCGTGTCGACCGTGCGCAGCTGCTCGATCGCGGCCGCGTCGCGGAACAGGATGCCGTTCTGCGCGCCGCGGCCGCTGGCGACCATGATCGAGATCGGCGTCGCCAGGCCGAGCGCGCAGGGGCAGGCGATGATCAGCACCGACACCGCCGCGATCAGCGCGTGCGCCAGGCGCGGTTCCGGACCGAACCAGGCCCAGGCCGCGAACGCGGCCAGCGCGATGCCGATCACCGCCGGCACGAACACCGCGGCGACGCGATCGGCGACGCGTTGCAGCGGCGCGCGCGAACGCTGCGCCTCGGCGACCAGGCCGACGATCTGCGCGAGCAAGGTATCGGCGCCGACCCGTTCGGCGCGCATCAGCAGCGTCCCGTCCCGGTTGAGCGTGCCGCCGGTGACGGCGTCGCCGGCCGCCTTGGCGACCGGCATCGGCTCGCCGGTCAGCATCGACTCGTCGACGTGGCTGGCGCCGTCGACGACGCGGCCGTCGACCGGCACCTTCTCGCCGGGGCGGATCCTCAGCACATCGCCGGCCGCGACCGTATCGAGCGGCACGTCGGTCTCGGCGCCGTCCGTGCCGACCCGGCGCGCCTGCTTCGGCGCCAGGCCGAGCAGGGCCTGCAGCGCCGCGCCGGTGCGGCGCCGCGCGCGCAGCTCGAGCAGATCGCCGAGCAGGACCAGGGTCACGATGACCGCGGCCGCCTCGAAGTAGACCGCGACCGCGCCGTGCCGGTCGCGGAACGCCGCCGGGAACAGTTCCGGAGCGGCGAACGCGATCGCGCTGTAAAGCCAGGCCACGCCGGTGCCGAGCGCGATCAGCGTGTACATGTTCGGCGACCACGGCCGCAGCGAGCGCCAGCCGCGCACGAAGAAGCCGGCGCCGCCCCAGATGACGACGATCGTCGCCAGCACCGCCTCGGTCCAGGCGGCGATGCGCTGCCAGGGCGCGGGCAGGTGCCAGCCGGCCAGATGCGGCCCCATCGCGATCGCGACGACCGGCACGGTCAGCGCGACGCACAGCGCCAGGCGGCGGCCGAGCGCGGCCAGCGTGCCGTCGTCGTCCGCGTCGGCGCTCGGCAGCAGCGGCTCCAGCGCCATGCCGCAGATCGGACAGTGGCCGGGTCCGCGCTGGCGGATCTGCGGATGCATCGGGCAGGTGTAGAGCGCGCCGGCATCGGCGCCTGTCGCGGGCGTGGCAGCCGCTGCGTCGAGATAGCGGTCCGGCTCGGCGAGGAAGCGCTCGCGGCAGCGCGCCGAGCAGAAGTGCCAGCGGCGGCCGTCGTGGTCGGCGTGATGCGGCGTGGCCGCCGGATCGACCGTCATGCCGCAGACCGGATCGCGATCGGCGGCCGGGCCGGTCGCCGCTGCGCCGGTCGCGGAGGCATGGCAGCAGGACGGCTTGGTATCGGCTGTGGCCGGCGATGCGCCGGCGAGATAGCGGGCCGGCTCGGCGAGGAAGCGCTCGCGGCAGCGCGCCGAGCAGAAGTGCCAGCGGCGGCCGTCGTGGTCGGCGTGATGCGGCGTGGCCGCCGGAACGACCGTCATGTCGCAGACCGGATCGCGATCGGCGGTCGGGCCGGTCGCCGCTGCGCCGGCGCCATGATGGCAGGACGGTGCGCTCATCGACGCACCTCCGCGGCGGCGACTGCGGGCAGCGCGTCGTCGCGATCGCCGCCGAGCGCGTGCAGGATCGGGCAGTCGTCCGGCTCGCCGTGGCCCGGACAGGCCTCGACCAGCGTCCTGAGCCCGTCGCGGACGCGTTCGAGCTCGGCGATGCGCTGCTCGAGCGCGGCCAGGCGGTCCTCGGCGCGGCGGCGGATGCCTTCGACGCCGCGCTCGTGATCGGCCGACAGCGTCAGCAGATCGCCGATCTCGGCCAGGCTGAAGCCGAGCGCCTTGGCCTGACGGATGAAGCGCAGGCGCTGCACGGTGGCGGGCGGGTAGTCGCGATAGCCCGAGGCGCGCCGGGCCGGCTTCGGCAGCAGGCCCTGGCGCTCGTAGAAGCGGATCGCGTCGATGCCGACGCCGCTGGACCTGGCCAGGGCGCCGATCGTCATCGAGCGGGAGAGGGACGTGTTCATTGCGCCAGCTTAGACCCTGGACCCGTGACCAGAGTCAAGCGCGGCACGGCCGGGCGCCGCGCCGCGCTCGAGGGCCTTCAGAACCAGACGCGCAGCCCGGCGACCAGACGGCCGTCCTCGACCGGCTCGCCGTGCGCCCGCGCCAGATCGGCCGCGTCACCGTAACGGCGCTGCCAGACCCAGCCGACGTACGGGGCGAACTCGCGGCGGATCTCGTAGCGCAGCCGCAGGCCCGCCTCGAGGCTGTCCAGTCCGGCGCCGGTGCCGCGTGCGGCGTCGGTGCGCGAGTAGAGCCTGGCCTCGACCAGCGGCTGCAGGATCAGCCGGTTGGTCAGCAGCAGCTCGTACTCCGCCTCGAACGTCGCGGCGATCCGGCCGTCGCCGGCCAGATACGCGGTCGCCTGCGTCTCGAACTTGTACGGCGCCAGGCCCTGTACGCCGATCGCGAGCCAGTCCTTGGACGCGCCCGGCGCGAAATCGTGGCGGATGCCGATCATCAGATCCCACCACGGATGGAACGCGTGGCCCCACAGCAGCTCGGCCTGCGCGTGCTCGAGCCGGCCGCCGCTGCGCTCGCCCTCGCTGCGCAGCCAGAGCCGGTCGAAGCTCTGGCCGACCCAGGCCTTGGTTTCCCAGGCCGCCGTGCCGCCCGGCGCGTCCTGCCATTCGAGCCGGTCGAACGCGAGCGAGGCCAGCACCGGATCGTCGTCCATGTGGTCCTGCATGCGCATGCCGCCGAGGTCCGGAAACGCCGCCGCACGATCGGCGTCGGTGATCGGCGGCAGGGCCGGTCCGGTCGCGCCGGTGGTGCCGTGGTCGATCGAGCCATGGTCCATCGAGCCATGGTCCATCGAGCCGTGGTCCATCGAGCCATGATCCATCGAGCCGTGATCCATCGAGCCGTGATCCATCGAGTCGTGGTCCATCGACCCATGATCGGTCGAGCCGTGATCGGTCGAGCTCGAATCCTTCGGCTCGTGACCGGCCGATCGTCGCGGTGCGTGCGTCTCGGCCGCGTCTCGCCGGCTCGTCTCCCCGTCCGCGGCGTGGGTGACGGAGAGGCTGGCCGCGAACGTGGCGGCCGAAAGCGCGATCAGCCGCAGGCGCAAGTGCCGTGCGTTCATGCCGATCCCTCCTCGACGCGCACCTCGCGGAACATGCCGGCATCCATGTGATAGAGCAGGTGACAGTGGTAGGCCCAGCGGCCGAGCGCGTCGGCGGTCACGCGATAGCTGCGGCGCGTGCCGGGCGGGATGTTGACGGTGTGCTTGCGCACGCGGAACGCGCCGCCGGCGTCCTCCAGATCGCTCCACAGGCCGTGCAGGTGGATCGGGTGCTCCATCATCGTGTCGTTGACGAGCACGATGCGCAGGCGCTCGCCGTAGGTCAGGCGCAGCGGCTCGGCATCGCCGAAGCGGATGCCGTCGAACGACCAGACGTAGCGCTCCATGTGACCGGTCAGGTGCAGCTCGATCGTGCGTCCCGGCTCGCGGCCGTCCGGATCGGCGAAGCGGCTGGCCAGATCGGCATAGGTCAGCACGCGGCGTCCGTTGTCGCGCAGGCCGATGCCCGGATCGTCCAGGCGCGGCATCGGCGTCATCGTCTGCATGTCGACGCCGGGGTTGCCGCGCTCGCTGGCCGGATGCGTCTGCATCGCCGCGGCGCCGTGATCCATCGCGGCCGGTGCGGCGCCGTGCGCGGCGTGGTCTGCATGGCCTGCACCGGCCGTCGCTTGGCCGGCGTGTCCCGCAGGCGCGGCCGGCGCAGGCGCGCCGTGCGCCCCGTGTCCGCCATGCCCGCCGTGGCCCATGTCGGCCATCGTCAGCAGTGGCCGCGGATCGAGCGCCGGTACCGGTGCGGCCAGTCCGTCGCGGACCGCCAGCGTCGCGCACGCGTAGCCGCCGCGATCCATCGCCTGCGCGAAGATCGTGTAGGCGTCCTGCCCGGACGGCTCGACGATCACGTCGTAGGTCTCGGCGACGCCGATGCGGAATTCGTCGACCGTCACCGGATGCACGTTCTGGCCGTCGGCGGCGACCACGGTCATCTTCAGGCCCGGAATGCGCACGTCGAAGAACGTCATCGCCGAGCCGTTGATGAAGCGCAGGCGCACGCGCTCGCCGGGCCGGAACAGGCCGGTCCAGTTGCCGGCCGGCGTCACGCCGTTGGCGAGGTAGGTATAGGTCAGCGCGCCGACGTCGGCCAGGTCGGTCGGCGACATCCGCATCGCGCCCCACAGCCGGCGGTCGTCGAGCGTCGCGCCCCAGCCGTGGCGGCGGATGTCGGCGATCGCGTCGCCGACGGTGCGCTTGTGGCGGTTGTAGTACTCGGCGTTCTTGCGCAGCTTCGCGAAGATCCGGTACGGATCCTCGTCGGTCCAGTCCGACAGCACGATCACGTGCTCGCGATCGCTGCGGATCGGATCGGGCTCGCGCGGATCGACGATCAGCGGCCCGTACAGGCCCTTCTGCTCCTGGAAGCCGGAATGGCTGTGATACCAGTAGGTGCCGCTCTGCCGCAGCGTGTAGCGATAAGTGAAGGTCTGGCCCGGATGGATGCCGTGGAAGCTGAAGCCCGGCACGCCGTCCATGTTGGCCGGCAGGATGATGCCGTGCCAGTGGATCGAGGTGTCCTCGGCCAGCGTGTTGCGGACGCGGATCGTGACCGTGTCGCCCTCGGTGAAGCGCAGCAGCGGCGCCGGCAGCGTGCCGTTGACGGTGACCGCGCGGCGCCTGCGGCCGGTGAAGTCGACCGCCAGCTCGCCGATCGACAGGTCGATCGTGCTGCCGGTCAGCGCGGCGGGACGCGTCGCGCCGGGACGCGCGAATGCCGGCACCTGCAGCAGGCTCAGGCCCGCGGCGCCCCAGGCGATGCCGTGCACGAAGCGCCGGCGCGACAGATCCGGCCCGAGCGGGCCGGCGGGAAGGAATGGAAGGTGTTTCACGGGATCGGTCCTCGAGGGCGGCCGGCGATCGCGTGCCGGCCGCTGCCAATCGGCGGGGCGGCGCAGGGCGGCCCCAGGTCGTCGGTGCCGGCACGCAGCGGCGCCGTGCGCTGCGCGCGCACGGGGGCCGGCCGGGCCGGTGCTCGGAGCGACTCAGGCGATCGGAGGGCGGTGCAGCCGACTCGGCGGCTCGAATCCGTATGACGGCGGCACGCGTGCCGGTGCGGCGTCGTGGACCGGTACGCCCGCGATCACCGCGGCGGCGGTCGGCAGGCCCGGACAGGCGTGGATGCAGGCACAGGCGCCGCGGTCGTCGCAGCAGTCCATCGGCACCCCGGGCGGTGCCGCGATCGCGCCCGCGGCGACCTCGTCTTGTGCCGCGCCGTGGCACGGCGGCGCCGCGCTGTCGGCGGTGGACGCCGGCACCGCAGCCGCGGCGGGCGGCGCGCCGATGCCGTTGGCGATCAGCACGACCGCCAGGAACAGGCGCAGCAGGAAGGCGGCGGGTGACATGACCGTCACAGACTGCAGGTCCCGGCCGCAGGTTTCAAGAGGCGATCGGTCGCAGCCGCGGCCGCCAGCCGGAACGTCGGCTCAGTGCGCCTGCTTGCGCGCGGCCTCGAACGCGGCGAGCTGCTCGGGCGTGGCCTCCGGCTGGTAGCGCGCCTTCCAGCTCGCGAACGGCTCGCCGTAGATGCGCTCGCGCGCCTGCTCGCGGTCGATCTCGATGCCGCGCGCCTCGGCCGCCTCGCGATACCAGTCGGCCAGGCAGTTGCGGCAGAAGCCGGCCAGGATCATCAGGTCGATGTTCTGCACGTCTTTGCGACGGTCCAGGTGTTCGAGCAGCCGGCGGAAAGCCGCCGCTTCGATCTCGGTCGTGATGTCGCTCATGAGACTCCTCCGCGCTGGTGTCGGCCGAGTGTAGCCGGCCGCCGCCGTCTCATTGGAAGCCGCTGGCGAAGATCAGCTCCGAGCGCAGGCAGCTCGGCGTGTTCGCGGCGACCAGGCTGCGCAGCTGGTTGACGTGGGTCGGATGGAACTGCAGCTCGTTCTGGCCGCAGCTGGCGCCGTTCGGCGCGCCGATGTGGCAGTAGCTCATCAGGCTGCCGCGCGGCGCGCCGGGACCGGACGAGGGACAGACCGGCGTGCCCGAATAGCAGCCGCTCTCGCCGCGGAAGCACTGGTCGATCGTGCCGGTAGCGGTCGGGCCGCTGCCGTTGGCGGCGCTCGCGCAGTGCGTATGCCGCGCACCGAAGTTGTGGCCGAGCTCGTGGCCGACGATGAACGCGCTGGACGGAATGCCGATGCCGGGATTGGTGAACACCTGGTTGACGCTGTAGCTGCCGCCGCTGCTCGCGGTGCGGCAGTAGGCATTGAGCCAGGCGATGCCCGAGGCGCTGTTGCCGCTCGGCGACTTGCCCGACAGCAGCATCGCGAACTGCCGCGGTACCGCGTTGGCGCCGCTGCTGTAGTTGGCCTGCCAGACGTTGCCGAACTCGGTCAGCTGCGCCTGGCTGGCCGGCGAGTCGGTATTGGAATACGGATCGGTCGTGGTGCGCAGGAACGTGGTGCCCTGCAACAGCGTGACGTTGAGGTCGCGCTGGTAGGTGATGTTCATCTGCGCGAACAGGTCGGCGATCCAGGCGGTGGCCTGGGCGGTGTTGTTCGAGAAGCGCTCGCTCATCAGCTCGGTATCGGTGTCGACCGCGACCACCGCCATGCTCGCGTAGCCGGCGCCGGCCGGCGTCGCGCCGGCCAGGTCGAGCATCGGCGCGACGTAGTCGGGCGCTACCGCGGTATCGGTGTTCGGCGGAAACTGCGGCGTGACGCCCTCGGGTAGGGCGGCTTCGGGCGTCACCGCGGTCAGCACCCAGTCCGCGTCCTGGCGCCGCGCGCTCAGCACGAACGGGCCGGCCGGACCGCTGCCGCTGCCGACCGGCGCCTCGGCCATGGCCGGATCGAACGACAGGCCGACCCGGGTCGCGCCGTCGGCGCTGATGCCGATCAGATGGATGCGCGTGCTGCGCGGGATCTCGTGCGTGCCGCCGGCGTCGACCCGGTAGATCCGCGCGTCCGGCGCGTAGACCTCGATGCGCCGGAACGCGATCGGCCCGGAGACGCCGGTGCCGAGCGGAAACGCCGCGATCGGGCGGCTCGCGCCCGGCGCGGTCTGCGCCAGCTGCGCCCGGGTCGCGGCGTCGAGCACGGCCGTGCCCGGTTCGACGGAGGCGGCGGTCGCGCCGCCGCAGGCGAGGCCGCACAGCAGCAGGCCGAGCAGGAAGATGCGCATGAGTGACCCCTCGATCAGCGACGGAATGCGTCAGAGCGTCGGCGAACGGTACGCCAAAGTTTGAGACCGGATTCGCGGACATGGATAATCGCCGGCTTTTACGGACGTGGCATTCAGATGACCGCCAGGATGCTGGACGGCAAGCGCATCGCCGACGAACTGCTCGACCGGATCGCGGTCCGCGTCGCCGCACGCGTCGCGGCCGGCGCCGCGCGGCCGGGCCTGGCGGTGATCCTGGTCGGCGACGACGCCGCCTCGGCCGTCTACGTACGCAACAAGCGCCGCGCGGTCCAGCGCGTCGGCTTCGTCTCGCATGCGTTCGACCTGCCGGCCGCCACGCCCGAGGCCGAGCTGATCGCCCTGGTCGAGCGGCTCAACGCCGACCCGGCCGTGCACGGCATCCTCGTTCAGCTGCCGCTGCCGCCGCATATCGACGCGCCGGCGCTGATCAACCGCATCGATCCGCGCAAGGATGTCGACGGCTTCCAGGCCGAGAACGTCGGCCGCCTGCTGCTGCGTCAGCGCGGCCTGCGCCCGTGCACGTCCAAGGGCGTCATGACCCTGCTCGCGCATACCGACCAGCCGGTGCGCGGCCGCCATGCCGTCGTGGTCGGTGTGTCCAACCACGTCGGCCGGCCGCTGGTGCTGGAGCTGCTGCTGGCCGGTTCGACGACGACGGTCTGCCACCGCTTCACCGACGATCTCAGCCGTTACGTCTCGCAAGGCGACATCGTCGTCGTCGCGGCCGGGCGGCCCGGCCTGGTGCGCGGCGAGTGGATCAAGCCCGGCGCGGTCGTCATCGACGTCGGCATCAACCGGCTCGAGGACGGGCGCCTGACCGGCGACGTCGAGTTTGAGGCTGCCGCCGCGCGCGCCTCGTGGATCACGCCGGTGCCGGGCGGCGTCGGGCCGATGACGGTCGCGACGCTGATGGAGAACACGCTCGAGGCCGCCGAGCAGCTCGCCGCCTGACCGGTTCCCACGCCGGCGCCCGTCATCCCATCCGACCCCCGAGATCGCGCCATGCCTTTCCGCCGAACCTTGTCCGCCAGCCTGCTCGGCCTCGCCGTGGCGCTGTCGTCCGGCTGCGCCGGCATCGTCAACCGCGCCAGCCAGCGCATGGCCGACAACCTCACCGCCGGCATCCTGAACCAGCAGGACGTCGCGACCGCGCGCGAGGGCATCCCGGCCTATCTGCTGCTGATCGACGGCCTGATCGAGGGCGATCCGGCCAACCGCGGCCTGCTGCTGGCCGGCGCGCGGCTGTACGGCGCCTACGGCGGCGCCCTGGTCGAGGACCCGGCGCGTGCCAAGCGCCTGTCGGCGCATGCGTTCGACTATGCGCGGCGCGCGGTCTGCAGCGGCGACCAGACGCTGTGCACGGCGCTCGACCAGCCGTTCGAGCCGTTCGCGGCCGCGGTGGCGACCTCGCGCGATCCGGCCGCGCTGTTCGCGCTGGCCAGCGCCTGGGCCGGCCGCATCCAGGCCAATGCCGAGGACTGGAACGCGATCGCCGACATCCCGAAGGTGCAGGCCCTGCTCGAGCGCGTCGTCGCGCTCGACCCCGCCCATGCCGGCGGCGAGCCGTACCTGTATCTGGGTGTGCTGGCGACGCTGCGGCCGGCCTCGCTCGGCGGCCAGCCCGAGCAGGGCAAGGCGTTCTTCGAGAAAGCCCTTGCCTTGTCGCAGGGGCGCAACCAGATGGTGCGCGTGCTGTACGCCGAGAAGTACGCGCGGCTGGTGTTCGACCGCGAGCTGCACGACCGCCTGCTGAAGGAGGCGATCGAGGCCGACCCGCGCGCGCCCGGCCTGACGCTGATCAACACGCTGGCGCAGCAGCGCGCGACCGCGTTGCTGGCGTCCGGCGACGATTATTTCTAGCGGACCGGCAACGGTCCGAGCCGCGATCCGGGACGGATCGCGCGAGCCGCGTTCGCGGGCGCGATCGCGGCTCGCAGACGGCGGCAGAACCCGGCTCGAGCCGTTCGACCGGGAAGCGGGCAGGCGCCCGTTTCCCCATACCCTGACAGGAGCGACGATGAAGTTTTTCACCGGACCGGCCTGGCTGCGCCTCGCAGCCGTTTCGTTGCTGGCGCTGGCCGGCGCCACCGTGCAGGCCGCGACGCTGCGCATCGCGACGCTGGCGCCCGACGGCACCGCCTGGATGCGCGAGATGCGCGCCGGCGCCGACGCGGTCAAACAGAAGACCGACGGCCGCGTCGAGATCAAGTACTTCCCCGGCGGCGTCATGGGCGATTCGCAGACCGTGCTGCGCAAGGTCAAGGTCGGCCAGCTGCAGGGCGGCGCGTTCACGGCCGGCGAGCTGTCGGAGGTCGCCAAGGACGTGCAGATCTACAGCCTGCCGTTCCTGTTCCGCAATCTCGACGAGGTCGACCGCGTGCGCGCCCAGCTCGACGACGCGGTCGAGGCCTCGATCCGCGCCGCCGGCTTCGAGCCGCTCGGCATCAGCGGCGGCGGCTTCGCGTATCTGATGAGCACGCGCGACCTCAAGAGCCGCGACGACCTCAAGGCCGCCAAGGTTTGGATCCCGCAGGGCGACAAGATCGCCGAACTGGCGTTCCGCACCGCCGGCGTCACGCCGATTCCGCTGGCGCTGTCGGACGTCTACACCAGCCTGCAGACCGGCCTGATCGACTCGGCCGCCAACACGACTGCCGGCGCGATCGCATTCCAGTGGCATACCAAGCTCAAGTACATGATCGACCTGCCGCTGAGCTACGTGACCGGTGTTCTGGTCGTCGACAACAAGTCCTGGGGCAAGATCGACGAGGCCGACCGTGCGATCGTCAGCGCCGAGTTCGCGGCGGTGTTCAAGCGCCTCGACGCGCAGAACCGGCTCGACAACGCAGCCGCGCTCGACGCGCTCAAGCAGGCCGGCATGACGATCAACAAGCCGGCTTCCGCCGACGGCAAGAGCTGGGAGGCGCTCGGCAGCGAGTCCTACCAGGAGCTGATCCGCCAGGGCGGCATCACGCCGGACATGCAGAAGAAGCTCGAGGCGGCCCTGGCGACGATCCGCGGCGGCAGCCGGTGAGCGCCGCTGCGCGCCGCGCGGTGACCTGGCTGCATCGCGTCGAGGACGGCCTGATCGCCGTCGCCGTGCTCGTGCTGATCCTCGTCGCCGGCGCGCAGATCCTGCTGCGCAACGTGTTCGAGACCGGCCTGGCGTTCGCCGATCCGATGCTGCGCGCGCTGGTGCTGTGGACGGCGATGCTCGGCGCGCTGGCGGCCGCGCGCGAGAACCGGCACATCGGCCTGGACATCGTGACGTTCTTCGTGCGTGGCCGCGCCGCACGAGCGCTGCGCGTGGTCTCGCTCGGCTTCGCCGCCGCGATCTGCACGGCGATGGCCTGGTACAGCGTGACCCTGGTCCAGCTCGACTGGGATTCGGGCGCCGAGGCCTTCGCCGGCGTGCCGGTCTGGGCGGTCGAGTCGATCCTGCCGGTCGGATTCGCGCTGCTCGCGCTGCGTCTGATCGTGCAGGCCTGCCTGCCGCCGCCGCCGCCGGCCGGAGAACCGGCATGACGCTGCTGCTGATCCTCGCGATCGTGCTGCTGGCGCTGGCCGGCGCGCCGCTGTTCGCGCTGATCGCCGCGATCGCGCTGATCGGCTTCCACTATGCCGGCCAGGACGGCGCGGTCGTCGCGATCGAGTTCTACCGCCTGGCCGACATGCCGGCCCTGGTCGCGATCCCGCTGTTCACGCTGGCCGGCTACCTGCTCGCCGAGAGCGGCGCGCCGCAGCGCCTGGTGCGCGTCAGCAATGCGCTGCTCGGCTGGCTGCCGGGCGGCCTGGCGATCGTCGCGATCATCGCCTGCGCGCTGTTCACGGCGTTCACCGGCGCCACCGGCGTGACGATCGTCGCGCTCGGCGCGGTGCTGTTTCCGGCGCTGATGCAGGCGCGCTACGGCGAGCGCTTCTCGCTGGGCCTGCTGACCGCCGCCGGCAGCCTCGGCCTGATCCTGGTGCCGTCGATGCCGCTGATCCTCTACGGCGTGGTCGCGCAGCAGTTCCACACGACGCCGCCGGTGACCGTCGATGCGCTGTTCCGCGCCGGCGTGCTGCCGTGCGCGCTGATGGTCGTGATGCTGTCGGTCTACAGCGTCTGGCACGCGCGCCGTGCCGGCGTCGTGACCGGCTCGACCAGCGCGCGCGAGCTCGGCGCCGCGCTGCGCGATGCGGCCTGGGAGATCCCGCTGCCGTTCGTGATCCTGACCGGCATCTACACCGGCATCCTCGCCGCGTCCGAGGCGGCCGCGGTGATGGCGCTGTACGTGCTGATCGTGACCGTGGTGATCCGCCGCGAGATCCCGCTGCGGCGGCTGCCGGTGGTGCTGCGCGAGGCGATGACCCTGGTCGGCTCGATCCTGGTGATCCTCGGCTTCTCGCTGGCGCTGACCAACTGGCTGATCGATACCGGCGTGCCGGAGCGGCTGTTCGACGCGATCCGCGGCAGCATCGAGAGCCGCACCACGTTCCTGCTGGTGCTCAACGTGTTCCTGCTGATCTTCGGCATGTTGCTCGAAGGCTTCCCGGCGATCGTGATCCTGGTGCCGCTGGTGCTGCCGGTGGCGCTCGGCTACGGCGTCGATCCGGTGCACCTGGGCATCATCTTCCTGGCCAATCTGCAGCTGGCGATCTTCCTGCCGCCGGTCGGCCTGAACCTGTTCATCGCCAGCATGCGCTTCGGCCGGCCGGTCATGACCCTGGTCCGCGCCAGCCTGCCGTTCTTCGTGATCCTGCTGCTGGCGGTGCTGATCATCACCTACTGGCCGGCGCTGTCGCTGGCCCTGGTCTGAGGCTGCGGCGCCGCCCGTGCGGGCGGCGCCGACCGGTTCTCGACGCGGTCAGTCGTCGAAGCCCGACGCGAACAGTGCGTCGCTGCACCGGCTGTCCTCGACGCAGATGTTGCCGAAGCCGAGCACGAACGGCAGCGCGCGGTCGATGCGCTGGTAGTACGTACTGCCCTCGCAGAAGGCGTCGTCGATGTAGCTGGCGACGCCGATCGCGACCGGCTGTCCGTCCGCGCCGATCCGCAGCAGCGGACTGCCGCTGTCGCCGTAGCAGGCCTGCGGCAGGGCGTCGATGATGACGTTGTCGGTGATCACGCCGCCGATCACGGTCGATCCGATCCGCTTGCGCTGGGACTCGTCGTTCTCGTCGAGCCCGTAGCCGACCATCCAGACCGGCCGCCCGCCGTCGGCCTCGCTCAGCGGCGTCGTCGCGACCTCGACCACCGGCTCGCTCGCCGGCGTGGCGAGGCGGATCATCGCCAGGTCGTAGCGGGCGGTCGACGGGTCGTAGTCCGGATGCGGCGTGATGCTGGCGATCGGGTAGCGGTTGAGGACGTGGCCGAGGTCCGGGCCGGTGAAGAACACGTCCGGCGGCGGGATCGTCGCCGAGCCGATGCAGTGCGCCGCCGTCATCACCATGTCCGGTGCGACCAGGAACGCCGTGCAGCCGAACCGCTCGCCGTGCAGCAGGGCGCCGACGCCGGGCCAGCGCTCGGACAGCTCGCCGCCGATGATCGTCGGCATCTGGTCGGCGGCCGAGGCCGGGTGGGCGAGCAGGGCGGCGGCGAGCGTCAGGGCGTGCATCGGCGGACTCCGGACCAAAAAGAACCGATCCTACCGGACGCCGGACCGCGCGCGGCCGTCGCAATCCGGTCGCGCCGAGCGTGCCGCAGACGAAGATGGCGCTCGACCGGCGAAACCCGGTAAAATGGCGGGCTTCCATCGCCGCCGCGGAGCTCCGCATGCGCATCCTCGCCGAAGCGCTCACCTACGACGACGTCTACCTCGTCCCCGGACATTCCACGGTTCTTCCGCGCGAAGTCGACACCTCCTCCCGCCTGACCCGCTCGATCCGCCTGAACATCCCGCTGCTGTCGGCCGCGATGGACTCGGTGACCGAGGCGCGTCTGGCGATCACGATGGCGCAGTGCGGCGGCATCGGCATCATCCACAAGAACATGACGCTCGAGCAGCAGGCCGCCGAAGTCCGGCAGGTCAAGAAGTTCGAGGCCGGCGTGATCCGCGATCCGCTGACCGTGCGGCCCGACACCTCGATCCGCGACGTGCTGCGGATCACGCGCGAGCACGGCATCTCCGGCGTGCCGGTCGTCGACGGCGACCAGCTGGTCGGCATCGTCACCAGCCGCGACCTGCGCTTCGAGAAGAAGCCCGAGGATCCGGTCAAGAACATCATGACGCGCAAGGACCGCCTGGTGACGGTCGGCGAGGGCGCCAGCGACGATGAAGTCCTCGCGTTGCTGCACAAGCACCGCATCGAGAAAGTCCTGGTCGTCAACGACGCGTTCCAGCTGCGCGGCCTGATCACCGTCAAGGACATCCAGAAGGCACGCGACAACCCGCATTCGGCCAAGGACGACCGCGAGCGCCTGCGCGTCGGCGCGGCCGTCGGCGTCGGCGGCGACACCGAACGCCGCGTCGAGGCACTGGTCGAGGCCGGCGTCGACGTCATCATCGTCGACACCGCGCACGGCCATGCGCAGTCGGTCATCGACCGCGTCGCCTGGGTCAAGCGCCGGTTCCCGCAGACCCAGGTCATCGGCGGCAACATCGTCACCGGCGACGCCGCGCGCATGCTGCGCGACGCCGGCGCCGACGCGGTCAAGGTCGGCGTCGGTCCCGGCTCGATCTGCACCACGCGCATCGTCACCGGTGTCGGCGTGCCGCAGATCACCGCGATCGATCTGGTCGCCGAGGCGCTCCAGGACGAGATTCCGCTGATTGCCGACGGCGGCATCCGCTACTCCGGCGACGTCGCCAAGGCGATCGTCGCCGGCGCCTCCACGGTGATGCTCGGCAGCATGTTCGCCGGCACCGAGGAGGCGCCCGGCGAAGTCGAGCTGTACCAGGGCCGCTCGTACAAGAGCTACCGCGGCATGGGCTCGCTCGGCGCGATGGAGAAGGGCTCCAGCGACCGCTACTTCCAGGACGCGTCCGATCCGGAGAAGCTGGTGCCCGAAGGCATCGAGGGCCGCGTGCCGTATCGCGGCCCGCTGCGCAACATCGTCCACCAGCTGGTCGGCGGCCTGCGCGCCTCGATGGGCTACTGCGGCTGCGCGACGATCGAGCAGATGCGCACGCAGCCGCAGTTCGTGCGCGTGACCGGCGCCGGCGTGCGCGAGGCGCATCCGCACGACATCGAGATCGTCAAGGAAGCACCCAACTACCGTCTGACCTGAGAGGCGGCCATGCGCAGCATGCGGTGGGCGGTCGCGCTGTCGACGCTGGCGTCGATCGGCGCAGTGCCGCCCGGATTCGCGGCCGAACCCGCCACGCAACTGCGCGTCACGCTCGGCACCCGGGAGCTGCGCGTGGAGGCCGGCCGCCCGGTCGAGGTCGAGCTCGACGGCAGGCGCATGACGCTGCGCGTCGAGGAACTTCCGTACCGGCACTTCGCCGAGGCCGGCATCGCATTCGACTATCCGCGCCACCTGTCCTGGGAGGCCGAGCCCGGCAACTGGACGCTCGACGGCAACAGCGCCGTCGTCATGGTGTTCTCGGCCGCCAAGGGCGAGGCGCCCGATCCGGACGACGTGCTCGACGGCATCGAGCAGAGCCTCGAGAGCGCGCGCCGCGCGCCGCGCGAGTCGATCCTGCTCAATGCGCGCAGCGGCGCGCTCGACGGCACCGCGATGACCGCAACGCTGGCCGGCAGCCGCCTGCGCTACGAGGCCTATCAGATTGAAGGACGCAGCCACGACGCGCTGCTGGTCCTGCAGGACACCCTGACCGACGCCGGCGACGCCAGCGCCGAGTTCGCCGCGATGCGCAAGCAACTGGCTCAGACACTGGAGTTCTGACGCGTGACCGCCCTGCACAGCGACAAGATCCTCATCCTCGATTTCGGCGCGCAGTACACGCAGCTCATCGCGCGCCGCATCCGCGAGCTCGGCGTCTACTGCGAGATCTGGGCCTGGGACCACGATCCGGCCGAGATCGCCGCGTTCGCGCCGAAGGGCATCATCCTGTCCGGCGGCCCGGAGTCGACCACGCTGCCCGGCGCGCCGGCCGCGCCGCAGGCGGTGTTCGACAGCGGCCTGCCGCTGCTCGGCATCTGCTACGGCATGCAGACGATGGCCGCCCAGCTCGGCGGCGCGACCGAGGCCGCCGACCAGCGCGAGTTCGGCCATGCCGAGGTCGAGGTCGTCGCGCCCGACGCCTTGTTCTCGGGTCTGAGCGATCACGCCGGCGCGCCGCGCCTCGACGTCTGGATGAGCCACGGCGACCACGTCTCGCAGGCGCCGCCCGGCTTCACGGTCACCGCCGTCACCGACCGCATCCCGGTCGCCGCGATGTCCGACGAAGCCAGGCGCTGGTACGGCGTGCAGTTCCACCCCGAGGTCACGCATACGCTGCAGGGCCAGGCGCTGCTGCGCCGCTTCGTCGTCGAGATCTGCGGCTGCCGCACGCTGTGGACCGCCGCCAACATCATCGAGGACCAGATCGCGCGCGTGCGCGAGCAGGTCGGCGCCGACGAGGTGATCCTGGGTCTGTCCGGCGGCGTCGATTCCTCGGTCGTCGCCGCACTGCTGCACCAGGCGATCGGCGACCAGCTGACCTGCGTGTTCGTCGACACCGGCCTGCTGCGCTGGCAGGAAGGCGACCAGGTGATGGCGATGTTCGCCGAGCACATGGGCGTCAAGGTGATCCGCGTCGACGCCGCCGCGCGCTATTTCAAGGCGCTCGAAGGCATTGCCGACCCGGAAGCCAAGCGCAAGATCATCGGCAACCTGTTCGTCGAGATATTCGAGGAAGAGTCGAACAAACTCGCCAACGCCAAGTGGCTCGCGCAGGGCACGATCTACCCCGACGTCATCGAGTCCGCCGGCAGCAAGACCGGCAAGGCGCACGTCATCAAGAGCCACCACAACGTCGGCGGCCTGCCTGCGCACATGAAGCTCGGCCTCGTCGAGCCGCTGCGCGAGCTGTTCAAGGACGAGGTGCGCCGACTCGGCGTCGAGCTCGGCCTGCCGCGCAGCATGGTCTACCGCCATCCGTTCCCGGGCCCGGGCCTGGGCGTACGTATCCTCGGCGAGGTCAAGCCCGAATACGCCGAGCTGCTGGCAAGAGCCGACGCGATCTTCATCGAGGAGCTGCGCAAGGCCGACCTCTACGACAAGACCAGCCAGGCCTTCGCGGTGTTCCTGCCGGTCAAGTCCGTCGGCGTCGTCGGCGACGCCCGCGCCTACGAGTGGGTCATCGCGCTGCGCGCGGTCGAGACGATCGACTTCATGACCGCGCACTGGGCGCAGCTGCCGTACGACTTCCTCGGCACCGTCAGCAACCGCATCATCAACGAGCTGCGCGGCGTATCGCGCGTGGTCTACGACATCAGCGGGAAGCCGCCGGCTACGATCGAGTGGGAGTGAATTGACGTGACCTGCGTACGAATTTTGTAGCCAATCAGGCGGTGAGTCCGGATTGAATGGTATCGGGTTCCTACCATGCCTGGCGGACGCTGGCCGGTGTCTTGTAACGATGCGCGCTGTGCGGTCGCTGCTCGTTGTAGAACTGCCGCTAGCGCTCGATCAGACCTCCGCTTCGGTGCGACTGCGGAACCATTCGCGATTGAGCAGCTCGTCGCGCAGCTTGCCGTTGAAGCTTTCGACGAAACCGTTCTGCCAAGGGCTTCCCGGCGCGATGAAGGCCGGGCCGATCGCCGCGTCGCGCAGCCAGCG
>NZ_DATKFQ010000041.1:0-57450 GCF_035511235.1 Dokdonella sp. | reverse complement strand
TAGGCCAGCTGCACGGTCCACGCGTTCAGCGCAGACTTGGAGACGTTGTAGGCCGGCACCTTGAACGCGTAGATGCCCGAGGTCGGATCGCTGTGCAGCGTCAGCGAGCCGAGAATGCTCGACACGTTGACGATGCGCGCCGCCGGCGCCTTGTGCAGCAGCGGCAGGAACGCCTGCGTGACCGCGACCACCGCGAACAGGTTGGTCTCGAACGTCGCGCGCCAGACCTCCAGCGGCTGTGCGGACGGCGGCTTGGCGATATCGTCGAGCAGGATACCGGCATTGTTGACGAGGATGTCGAGACGGCCGTGGGCACGCTCCACTTCCGCCACGGCGGTGGCGATGCTGCCGGCGTCGTTGACGTCGAGCGCGATCGGCTCGACCGGCAGGCCGTCACGCTGCAGCTGGGCTGCAGCCTCGGCGGCCTTGCGCGGATCGCGTCCGGCCAGCAGCACGTGCACGCCGCGCTGCGCCAGCTGACGCACGGTTTCCAGGCCGATGCCGCGCGTGGCACCGGTGACGAGGGCGATGGTCTGGGTCATGTTCGAGTTCTCCGATGATGCCGGCGCGGTCGGTCCGCGCCGGAGAATGAGGGAAGGAAGGCTCCGCCGATGCCGGCGGCGGCCGGCACGTCGGAGCCGGGGCGCCTGCGCCGGCACGCCGTGGCGAGCATCCGCCGTCCGGACGAGCCGAAGCGCAGGCGCGGCATCTCAGTGCGCCGCCACCGGCGTCGAGGCCGGCTCGCCGGCGATCCGCGATGCCTGCGCGCGGCGGCGCCGCACCAGCAGATAGAACACCGGCGTCAGCAGCAGGCCGAAGAAGGTGACGCCGAGCATGCCGGAGAACACCGCCACGCCCATCGCACGGCGCATTTCGGCGCCGGCGCCGGTCGACAGCACCAGCGGCACCACGCCCATCACGAACGCCAGCGAGGTCATCAGGATCGGACGCAGGCGCAGGCGGCAGGCATCGAGCACGGCCTGCCAGACGGTCTCGCCCAGCGCCTCGCGGTCCTTCGCGAACTCGACGATCAGGATCGCGTTCTTGCAGGCGAGGCCGACCAGCACGATCAGGCCGATCTGCGTGAAGATGTTGTTGTCGCCGCCGGACGCGAGCACGCCGAGGATCGCGCAGAGCAGGCACATCGGCACGATCAGGATCACCGCCAACGGCAGCGAGATGCTCTCGTACTGCGCGGCCAGCACCAGGAACACCAGCAGCACGACCAGCGGGAAGATGTAGACCATCGTGTTGCCGGCCAGAATCTGCTGATAGGTCAGGTCGGTCCACTCGTAGGCCATGCCGTTGGGCAGCTCGGCGGCGAGCACTTCCTCGATCGCGCGCTCGGCCTGTCCGCTGCTGTAGCCCGGCGCCGGACCGCCGTTGATCTCGGCGGCCAGATAGCCGTTGTAGTGCGGCACGCGATCCGGTCCGGAGGTCTCGCGCGCGGTCACGAAGCTCGCCAGCGGAATCATGTCGCCGCGTGCGTTGCGCGTCTTGAGCCGGCCGATGTCCTCGGCGTGGATGCGAAAGCCCGGCTCGGCCTGCGCATTGACCTGGTAGGTGCGGCCGAAGCGGTTGAAGTCGTTGACGTAGAGCGAGCCCAGGTACATCTGCATCGTGTCGTAGATGTCCTGCAAGGCGACGCCGGCGGCCTTGGCCTTCTCGCGATCGACCTCGACGTCGATCTGCGGCACGTTGACCTGGAAGCCCGAGAACACGCCGGCCAGCTCGGGGCGCTGGCTGGCCTTGGCGACGACGTTCTGCACCTGGCGGTAGAGCTCGTCGGCGCCAAGGTTGGCGCGATCCTGCACCTGCAGCTTGAAGCCGCCGATCGTGCCCAGACCCTGCACCGGCGGCGGCGGGAAGATCGCGATGAAGGCGTCCTGGATCTTCGCGAACTCGCCGTTCATCGCGGCCGCGATCGCGCCGGCCGACAGCGACGGATCGCGGCGCTCCTCGAACGGCTTGAGCGGCGTGAACGCGATGCCGGAGTTCGGCGCGTTCGTGAAGCCGTTGATCGACAGGCCCGGGAACGCCGGCACCGACTCCACGCCCGGCGTCGCCAGCGCGATGTCGCCCATGCGCCGTACGACCGCCGTGGTGCGGTCCAGCGTCGAGGCGTCCGGAAGCTGCGCGAAGCCGACCAGATACTGCTTGTCCTGCGCCGGCACGAAACCGGTCGGCGCCTTCGAGAAGCCGACCGCGGTCAGCCCGATCAGGCCGACGTAGACGAATACCGCGACCGCGCTGGCGCGCAGGATCCGGTTGACCGTGCCGACGTAGCCGTTCGAGGCACGCGCGAAGAACCGGTTGAACGGCCGGAAGAACCAGCCGAGCGAGAAGTCCAGCAGACGCGTCAGACGGTCGCGCGGCGCATCGTGTGCCTTCAGCAGCAGCGCCGACAGCGCCGGCGACAGTGTCAGCGAGTTGATCGCCGAGATCACCGTGGAGATCGCGATCGTCAGCGCGAACTGCTTGTAGAACTGGCCGGACAGGCCGCTGATGAACGCGGTCGGTACGAACACCGCGCACAGCACCAGCGCGGTGGCGACGATCGGCCCGGTCACCTCCTTCATCGCCTGCACGGTCGCGTCCAGCGGCGCGAGGCCTTCCTCGATGTTGCGCTCCACGTTCTCGACGACGACGATCGCGTCGTCGACGACGATGCCGATCGCCAGCACGAGGCCGAACAGCGACAGCGTGTTGAGGCCGAAGCCGAACAGGTGCATGACGCCGAGCGTGCCGATCAGCGAGACCGGCACCGCGAGCAGCGGGATGATCGACGCGCGCCAGGTCTGCAGGAACACGATCACGACGATCACGACCAGCGCGATCGCCTCGAGCAGCGTGTGCAGCACGGCCCGGATCGAGCCGCGCACGAACACGGTCGGATCGTAGGCGGGGTCGTAGTCGATGCCCTCGGGGAAGGACTTCTTGAGCTCGGCCATCTTCGCGCGCACCGCGTCGGAAATCGCGATCGCGTTGCTGCCGGGCCGCTGGAAGATACCGATGCCGACCGCGGTCTGGTTGTTGAGCATCGCACGCAGCGCGTAGTTGTCCGAGCCGAGCTCGACGCGCGCGACGTCGCGCAGCCGCGTGATCTGGCCGGCGCTGCCGGTCTTGACGATGATGTCGGCGAAGTCCTCCTCGTCGACCAGGCGGCCGCGGGTGTTGACCGCGATCTGGAAGTGCGGCTTGGCCGAGCCGTCCGAGACGCTCGGCACCGACGGCGAGCCGAGCTGGCCGGCGGCGACCTGCACGTTCTGTTCGCGGATCGCGTTGGCGATGTCGGTGGCGGTCAGGCCGCGCGCGGCGACCTTCTCCGGATCGAGCCAGACGCGCATCGAGTAGTTGCCGCCGCCGAACTGCTGCACGTCGCCGACGCCGTCGATCTTGGCGAGCTCGTCCTTGATGTAGAGCGTGAGGTAGTTGGCGAGGTAGTTGAGGTCGTAGCGGCCGTCCGGCGAGGTCAGGAACACGCCCATCGTGATGTCGGGCGTGGACTTGTTGACCGTCACGCCGATGCGCTGCACGTCCTGCGGCAGCTTCGGTGTGGCCTGGGCGACGCGGTTCTGCACCAGCACCTGCGCCTTGTCGACGTCGGTGCCGAGCTTGAACGTGACCGTCAGCGTCATCACGCCGTCGCTGGTCGCCTGCGAGAACTGGTACAGCATGCCTTCCACGCCGGTGATCGCCTGTTCGAGCGGACCGGCCACGGTGTCGGCGATGACCTGCGGATTCGCGCCCGGATAAGTGGTGCGCACGACCACGGTCGGCGGCACCACCTCCGGATACTCGGAGATCGGCAGCGACGGGATCGCGATCAGGCCGGCCAGCAGGATCAGGGTCGACAGGACGCCGGCGAAGACCGGGCGCGTGATGAAGAACTGGGAGAAATTCATGTCAGGGTCCTTGGGCGCCCCGGCTGTCCGGGGCCGCGCGCCGCATCCGGCGGGCAGTCGGGAAACGATCGGCGCGATCGCGATCCTGGCCGGCGATCGCCCGCGAACCAGCCATACCGCACCGGTCCGCAACGAAGAAGTGGGGCATGCCACGCATGCGTTTCGATCCGGATGGCGGCAGGCGCCCGCGACGCGAGGCGCCCGCCGTCAGGCCGCACGGTCAGCGCTGGGCGCGTTCGCCGGGCGCGGCGCGGCTGGCGGCCAGACGCGCCGCATCGCGATCGGCTGCGACCTGCGCGACACCGGCGCGATCGGCGTCCATCTCGACGCGGGTCGGCTTGACCGTGACGCCGGGACGCACGTGCTGCAGGCCGTTGACGACGATCACGTCGCCGGCGGCCAGGCCGCTCTTGACCACGCGCAGGCCGTCGACCGAGGCGCCGAGCTCGATGAAGCGCGCCTCGAGCGTGTCGTCGGGCTTGAGCGCGAGCACGAACTTCTTGCCGAGGTCGACGCCGACCGCGCGATCGTCGACGAGGATCGCCTCGCGGCTCTCGCCGCCGACCAGCTTGATGCGCGTGAACAGGCCCGGCGTGAAGCGGCCATCGGCGTTGTCGAACACCGCGCGGCCGCGGATCGTGCCGCTCTGCGTGTCGACCTGGTTGTCGATGAAGTCCAGGCGGCCTTCGTGCGGATAGCCCTGCTCGTCGATCAGGCCCATGAACACCGGCGTCGCAGCGTGGCGACCGTCGCTGCCGCGCGCCGCGCTGCGCGAGAAGCGCAGATAGGTCTGCTCGTCGGCGTCGAAATAGGCGTAGACCGGATTGTCCGAGACCACGGTGGTCAGCACGCTCTCGCTGGTCGCCAGATTGCCGGCGGTGATCAGCGCGCGCGAGACGCGGCCGTCGATCGGCGAGCGCACCTCGGTGAACTCGAGGTTGAGGCGCGCGGCCTCCAGTGCGGCGGCCGCCGCACCGATGCCGTCGGCGCCGGTGCTGGCCAGCGTCGAGAGCTGGTCGAACTCCTGCTGCGAGATCATGTGCTGGGCGATCAGGCGCTTGCCGCGCTCGTGATTGGAGTCGGCCAGCTTCGCCTGCGAGCGCGCCTGCTTGAGCGCTGCCGACAGCCGGTTGACCTCGGCCTGGAACGGGCGGGGATCGATCCGGAACAGCAGCTGCCCCTTGCTGACGCGCGAGCCCTCGGCGAACTGCACCGAGTCGATGAAGCCGCTGACGCGGGGGCGCACCTCGACGCTCTCGACCGCTTCGAGGCGGCCGGTGAATTCTTCCCAGTCGCGCAGCGGCTTGGAGACGACCGCGGCCACGGTCACCGCGGGCGGCGGCGGCGCGGCGGCCGTCGCGACGTCGGCGCTGCCGCGGCTGCAGCCGGCCAGCAGCACGGCGAGGCCCAGAAGCACAACGGAGGTTCGGATCGCTGACATGGCACAATTCCTTCAAGACCGAAAAGCCAGACCCCCCGGTCCGTCCAGCGGCCGGCAGGCGAGAGAGGTGCGAGAGTTCCGTGCTGCGCCGCCGCTTGACCGCTGCCGCCGGGGCGTCGATCGTGCGAGGTACGTTACCGGTCAGTCACATTGTGCTAGTGTTACTGACCGGTAACTAACCTGTCAAGAGGAGTTTTCGTCATGAGCAAGCTCAAGTCCGAGGGGGTCGACAAGACCGCGTCGGACAAGCCGCGCGTGCGCGACCGCATCTTCGATACCGCCAGCGAGCTGTTCTATCGGCACGGCATTCGCGCGGTCGGCGTCGACGCGATCGCCAGCGAGGCCGGCACCAACAAGATGAGCTTCTACCGGAGCTTCCCGTCGAAGGACGACCTGGTCGCCGAGTACCTGTGCGGCCAGCAGCGCGAGTACTGGCAGTGGTGGGACGAGGTCGTCGCGCCGCACCAGGGCGATCCGCGGCGGCAGATCGAGGCGCTGATCGAATCGACGATCGACCTCGCCCGCCTCAAGGCCAAGACCGCCGAGGGCTGCCGGACCGCGCGCGGCTGCGCGCTCGGCAATGCCGCCGTCGAGATTCCCGAGGACAACGAGCGCCTCGGCGATATCGTCCACAACTACAAGTCCGAGATCCGGCGCCGGCTGCGCGCACTGGCCGCCGAGGCCGGCGCGCGCGACGCCGATGCGCTCGGCGATGCGCTGATGCTGCTGCTCGAAGGCGGCCTCTACACGCGCCTGACCTTCCCCGACAACACCGGCCCGATCGCGGCGATCACGCGGGCGGCGGGCTGGCTGCTCGATGCGTGCACGAAGCCCGGCTGCACGGCCGCGGCGGCGAAGGAGCCGAGCCGCCGCGACTGAACGGACCGGCAAGACCGGCCGCGGACCGTTCGCGGGCGCGCAGCATCATGGCGAGGTCCGCCGCATCGCCGGCTGCGCGCACGGTCGACCGGAATCCGGCCGAGCGGCGCGGACCGTCTTCGCCATCGTGACCGAGGGCCGACACGGCGCTCCGGCCGGGTCGAAGGCGGCATCACGCCGCCGCCGGCGCTCAGCGCCGCCGTTCGATGCCGACCGGCAGATCGGCCAGGCGCGCGTACTCGCCGCGCTCGAAGCGCTGCGGATCGTCGAGCCAGTCCAGCAGCATCGGCGTCGCGTCGTTGCCCCAGAAGCGCTGCCCGCCGACCGCCAGCGTCGGCACGCCGAAGACGCCGGCGCGGATCGCCGCCTCGGTGTTCGCGCGCAGGGCGCCCTTGACCGCGTCGCTGCCGATCGCGGCGGCGACGTCGTCGATGCCGAGCCGCGCGGCCGGTTCGGCCAGCGAAGCCGCATCGTCCCCGGCGCGGCCGTCGCGCCACAGATGGTCGAAGATCGTCACGATCGAGGTCCAGTCGGCGCCGGCGGCGAGGCACAGCCGCAGCGCCGCGACCGGATTGAACGGGTGCGCCGGCGGAAAGCGCAACGGCCGGCCGGCGTGCTCGGCCTGCCACTGGACCATGCGATAGGTGAAATCGCGCTTGCCGGGAATCTCGGCCGGGCCGAGCTGGCCGTGATGCTGCAGGATCGCGCCGAACAGGATCGGCACCGGCGTGACCGCGAGCCGCTCGCGCAATGCGAGCACGGCCGGCAGCTGCAGATACGCGAACGGCGAGACGAAATCGAAGTACCAGTGTGAACTCATTCCGGTTCCTGCTGTGATCGGGTGCGCCCGCACGGCGTGAAGCGGCACCGCATCCGCGCGCCGGCGGAGGCGCTACGATAGCGCAGCCATGGCCGACGCCGCCGACATCACCGCCCTGCTGGCCCGCGCCGGCAGCGGCGAGCGCCACGCGTTCGACGCGCTGCTGCCGCAGGTCTACGAGCGGCTGCGCCGGCTGGCGCATCGCCAGCTGATCGGCGAGAGCGCGCATACGCTGAGCACGACGGCGCTGGTCCACGAGGCCTGGCTCGGCATGGTGCAGCAGCGCGAGCTCGCGTTCGCGGACCGTACCCATTTCCTCGGCTACGCGGCGACCGCGATGCGCCACATCCTGGTCGACCACGCGCGGCGCAAGGCCGCGCTCAAGCGCGGCGGCGGCCAGCGCCTGCTCGACTGGCAGGCGCACGACGTACCGGTCGAGGATCTGGCCGCCGACCTGCTCTGTCTCGACGAGGCACTGGATGAACTCGCCGGTGTCGATGCACGGCTGGCGCGCGTCGTGGAGCTGCGCTTCTTCGGCGGCCTGTCGGTCGAGGAGACCGGCGAACTGCTCGGCATCACCGCGCGCAGCGTCGTGCGCGACTGGCGCAAGGCGCGCGCATTCCTGCATCAGACGCTGCAAGCCCCGACGTGAACCCGGCGCTGCGCGCACGCTGGACCGAGCTCGAGCCGCTGCTCGATCGCGCGCTCGATCTCGGCGCCGACGCGCGCGCGGCCTTCCTGCGCGAGGCGGTATCCGATCCGGAACTGCGGGTGCTGCTGGCCGGCCTGCTCGACGGCGACCGCAGCGAAGGCTTCCTCGACGCGAACGGCGCCAGTCAGGCCTGCCGCCTGCTGCACGAGGCCGCTGACGCGGTGCCCGACCGGATCGGGCCGTACCGCATCGTCCGGCTGCTCGGCGAGGGCGGCAGCGGCAGCGTCTACCTGGCCGAACGCGACGCCGACGGCTACACGCGCCAGGTCGCGCTCAAGCTGCTGCGCGTGGGCCTGCGCGATCCGGCCGAGCAGGCGCGCTTCCGCCGTGAACGGCGCATCCTGGCGCGATTGACCCATCCGTCGATCGCGCGCCTGCACGACGGCGGCTTCACCGCCGAGGGCGTGCCGTGGTTCGCGCTGGACTACATCGAAGGCCAGCCGCTGACGCGATGGTGCGACGAGCGCCGGCTCGGTCTGCGCGCGCGGCTGACGCTGCTGGTCGCGGTCTGCCGGGCGGTCGCGCATGCGCATCGCGCGCTGATCGTCCACCGCGATCTCAAGCCGGCCAACATCCTGGTCGACGGCGACGGCCGCCCGCACCTGCTCGATTTCGGCATCGCCAAGCTGCTCGACGCATCCGAACACGGCGAGGACACACGCACCGCGCTGCGCCGGCTGACGCCGGCCTACGCCGCGCCCGAACAGTTCACCGATGTCGCGGTCACGACCGCGACCGACGTCTACGCGCTCGGCGTGCTGCTGCACGAACTCGCGACCGGGCTGCGGCCGATCCTCGCCGCCGACGGCGAAGCGCGCGCGGCCTCGGCGACGTTCGACGCGCACGCCGGCCGCGACGCCGCGGCGTTGGCGCGCGGCACGACCGCCCGCGCGCTCTCGCGCAGCTTGCGCGGCGACCTCGACACGATCGTCACGACGGCGGTCGCGGTCGATCCGCAGCGCCGCTACGGCAGCGCCGAGGCGCTGGCCGACGATCTCGAGCGCCATCTGCAGCAGCAGCCGATCCGCGCGCGCCGCGCGTCGGCGCGCTACCGCCTCGGCAAGTTTCTCGGGCGCCATCGCGTGGCGGCGGTCGCCGCGCTGCTGATCCTGGCCAGTGTCGTGCTCGGCGTCGCGGCGACGCTGCGCGAATCGCAGACGGCACGGCAGGCGGCGCTCGCGGCTGCCCGCGCGGCCGAGCGCGCCGATGCGGTCAAGACGTTCACGCTGGCGCTGTTCGCCGGCGTCACGCCGGACGAGAGCCGCGGCCGCCTCGTCAGTGCGCGCGAACTGCTCGAGCGCGGCGAGGCGCGCATGGCCGAGGTGCTGGACCGCCAGCCGCAGCTGCGCAGCGAGCTGTCCGCGGCGCTGGCCGGCGCCTGGCGCCAGCTCGGCGCGCTCGACCGCGCCGACGCGCTCGCCGAGCGCGCGCTGGCGGCGGCCGACGACGGCGAGCGCCGCTACGCGGCGCTGCTCGAACTCGGCGCGGTGCGCGCGGCGCAGGGCCGCTTCGACGAGGCCGCGCAGGCGTTGCGCGCAGCCTCGGCCGCGGCGGCCGGCGCAGCGGCGCGCAGCGAGGCCGACGTCCGCCTCGCCGAACTGCTCGCCGAGGCCGGCCGGCCGCAGGAGGCGGCGCAGCTGATCGACGCGACGATCGGCGCCGACCGCCGCGATCCGGCCGGCGGCGACCGGCTGGCGCGCGATCTCGCCGCGCTCGGCAGCATCCGCTTCCGCGGCGGCGACCTGCCGGTCGCCGAGCAGGCTCTGCGCGAATCGCTGGCGCTGACGCGCCGGATGCGTCCCCAGGTACACACCGAAACCGCGCGGCGCGCGCACGATCTGGCCGTCGTGCTGCTGCAGAAGGGCGATGCCGCCGAAGCGGCGACGCTGCTGCAGGAGGCGCTGCACACGCGCGTCACCCTGCTCGGCGAGCGTCACCCGGACGTCGCGCAGAGCCGCTTCAATCTGGCGGTGGCGCGGCAGCGCCTGGGCGACTCCGATACGGCCGAACGCCTGTATCGCGAGGCGCTGGCCGTGCAGCGCGAACAGCTGGGACCGTCGCATCCGGACGTCGCCGGCACGCTGAACTCGCTGGCGATGCTGGCCTGGCAGCGCGACGACGTCGATGCGGCGATCATGCGCATCGGCGAGGCGCTGACCGCGGCACGGGCGGCCTACGGCGAGGCCCATCCGACGGTGGCGACGATGCTCGGCAACCTGGCCTCGTTCGAGCGCGTCAGCGGCCGTCTCGACGCGGCCGAACGCGACCAGCGCGCCGCGCTCGAGATCGCGCGCAGCGCACTCGGCGAGCGCCACTACCTGGTCGGCGTCGCCCGCATCGGTCTGGCCGGCACGCTGATCGAGCAGGGCCGGCTCGACGAGGCGATCGCCGCCTATCGCGACGGCCTGGCGATCCTCGAGGCCGGCCTCGGCGGCGCGCATGCCGACGTCGCGCAGGCGCGCGCCGCCTATGCCGAGGCGCTGCAGCAGGCCGGCCGCCTCGACGAGGCGGTCGCGGCCGCCACGGCGGCACGCGCGACGGCCGCCACGGCCCTGCCGGCCGGCCATCCGCGGCGCGCCCGTATCGAGCTGGCGGCGTTGCGTCTGGACGCCGCGGCCGGCGGCTGCGCGGCGGTGCGTCCGCAACTGACCGGCATCGTCACCGCGCTGGCCGGCGGCGGTCACGCGCTGCGCACCGACCGCGCGTCCGCGCTGCTGCTGCAGGCACGCTGTCTGCGCGAGGCCGGCCTGGATGCCGAAGCGGCCGAGGCCCTGGCGCAGGCCGACGCAACACTCGGCGCCGCCCGCTACGTGCCGCGGCGGCTGCGCACTGAACGCGCCGCGCTGTAGGTCGAGGAGCCCCCCGGGCTTGACCGCCGGTTCGCCGGCCGGAGGTCCACCCTGTCGCCGGCACCGTCCGGCTGGCAGACTCCGTCATTCCTTCCTGCCCTCGCCCAGCGCCGATGCCCAGTGCGATCCATCACCATAGCCAGCGCGTCGGATGGCTGCGCGCGGCGGTCCTCGGCGCCAACGACGGCATCCTGTCGACGGCCAGTCTGCTGGTCGGTGTCGCCAGCGCCGATACCGGCGCAGGCAACGTGCTGCTGGCCGGCGGCGCCGGTCTGGTCGCCGGCGCGATGTCGATGGCCGCGGGCGAGTACGTATCGGTCAGTTCGCAGGCCGATACCGAGCGGGCCGATCTCGAACTCGAACGGCGCGCGCTGGCCAGCGACGCCGAGAACGAACGCGACGAACTGGTCGACATCTACGTCGGCCGCGGCCTCGACCGCGCGCTGGCGCGGCAGGTCGCCGACCAGCTCAGCGCGCACGATGCGCTCGGCGCACACGCGCGCGACGAACTGGGCCTGACCACGACGCTGCGCGCGCGCCCGGTGCAGGCGGCGCTGACCTCGGCGCTGACGTTCTCGATCGGCGCGGCGATCCCGCTGGTCGCCGCGGTGCTGGCGCCGGCGGCGCGCATCGCGCCGGTGGTCGTGGTCGCCTCGCTGGCGTCGCTGGGCACCCTGGGCGCGCTGGCCGCGCGCGCCGGCGGCGCGCGTGCCTGGCTCGGCGCGGCGCGCGTACTGGTCTGGAGCACGCTGGCGATGGCGGCCACGGCCGCGATCGGACGCCTGGTCGGCATGGCGCTCTGACAGACCGGATACAGGACGGCCCGGGCGCTCGGCTGAACACCGGACGCTGCGTTCCCGAAGCGCCGGGGGACGCGCGGCGTTCGCGGAGCATGCGGCCGCCTGCGCGGGCGACGCGATGCGCGGCCGGCGCCGCGGGCCAGCGGCTCCGAATCCGCGCGGTCGGCGATCCGCAGGCGCTCAGGCCAGCGTGTCGAGATAGGTCCGCAGCGGCTGCGCCGGTCGGCCGGTCAGACGCGCCACGTCGTCCGACACCGCGGCGTACTCGCCGGCGGCCAGCGCGGCCTGGAAGCTGGTCACGCCGGTCACGACGAATTCGGGCAGCCCGGCCGCGCGCAGGCCCTGCGCGAAATCGGCGAGCGGCAGGTCGGCCGCCGTGATCGACCGTCCGAACACGTCGCCGAGCATCGCGGCGATGCGATGGCCGTCGAGCGCCTCCGGCCCGGTGATCTCGTAGATCCGCCCCTCGTGACCCGGCGCCGTCAGCGCCGCGGCCGCGGCCGCGGCGACGTCCTCGTGCGTGACGTAGGCCACCGGTGCGTCGATGCCGGGCAGCGCCAGCACGCCGCTGCGGCGCGCCTGCAGGTAGGCTCCGGCGTTGTTGGCCGCATAGGCGTTGTCGCGCAGGATCGTCCAGGCCAGGCCCGATTCGGCGAGCAGCGCCTCGGTCAGGCGATGCGCGCCGGCCCACTCGAACCGGCTGTCGGCGCTGGGATGCGTCGCGCTGGTGTAGACGATGCGCTCGACACCGGTGCGCTGCGCCGCCTCGATCGCCTGGCGGTGGTGGCGCAGCCGGTCGGCATCGATGCCCATGCTCGAGATCAGCAGCACGGTCTTGGCGCCGGCGAAAGCCGCCTCGAGCATGTCCGCCCGCTCGTAATCGGCGGCGGCGATGCCGAAGCCGCGAGCGGCCAGATCGGCCAGCCTGTCCGGCGAACGGGCGGCCAGACGCACCTGCGACGGTGCGACGCCGCGGGCCTCGAGCGCCTCGGCGGTGGCACGGCCGAGCCGGCCGGAGGCAGCGGTGATGACGATCATGACGGGCTCCTTCAGAGGGGATGGATGTTGGTTACCAAACGAGACCAAGATACGATTCCGCATCCAGCCTGCAAGAAGGGAGCGCAACGTGCCTCGGTTACCGCGCGATAACCGCAACGCCGCCACGGCGCCGGGCCGGCCGGCATGAGCCGGCGCCGCTTGACGCCGGACGGCGCGATCGACCCGGACTGCCCGGTGCGCGACGTGCTCGACCGCATCGGCGACCGCTGGACCGTGCTGGTGCTGAACGAGCTCTCGGCCGGCACGCGCCGCTTCACCGAGCTGCGCCGCGGCATCGCCGACATCTCGCAGCGCATGCTGGCGCAGACGCTGCGCACGCTCGAGACCGACGGCCTGGTGACGCGGACCGTCTATCCGACGATCCCGCCGCGCGTGGACTATGCACTGACGCCGCTCGGCCAGTCCCTGCTCGACCCGCTCGAGCAGTTGATCCGCTGGGCCGACGCCAGCCGGCCGGCGATCCATGCGGCGCGCCGGGCCGCGCTGGCGCGGGCGGCGGCCGCTGCCGGTACGGTGCCGCCGCAGCGCGCCGAGCAGAACCCGGGCGGCGCGCGACGGCCGCCTTGACTTCGCCGATGCAAGCCGCAGATTTTCAGGCGATGGCGTCTTCGTTCTCGCTCCAGGATTTCCACCCCGCGGTCGGCGCCTGGTTCGCGTCGCGCTTCGCTGCGCCGACGCCGGCGCAGCGCGACGCATGGCCGGCGATCGCCGCCGGCCGGCATACGCTGATCGCCGCGCCGACCGGCTCGGGCAAGACGCTGGCGGCCTTCCTCGCCGCGATCGACGGGCTGGTCCGCGAGGGCGTCGCCGCCGGCGGCCTGCCGGACGCGACGCGCGTGGTCTACGTCTCGCCGCTCAAGGCGCTCTCCAACGACATCGCGATCAATCTCGAGGCGCCGCTGGCCGGCATCCGCGAGGAACTCGCAGCGCGCGGCCTGGCCGATCTGGAGATCCGCAGCGCGGTGCGCACCGGCGACACGCCGGCCGCCGACCGCCAGCGCATGCTGAAGACGCCGCCGCACATCCTGGTCACGACGCCCGAATCGCTGTACGTGCTGCTCGGTTCGGACTCGGGCCGGCTGATGCTCGGCGACGTGCGCACGGTCATCGTCGACGAAATCCACGCGATCGCCGACGACAAGCGCGGCAGCCACCTCGCGCTGACGCTGGAGCGCCTCGAAGCGCTATGCCAGCGGCGCCTGGTGCGGGTGGGCCTGTCGGCCACGCAGAAGCCGATCGAGGAAGTCGCCAGATTCCTGGTCGGCGCGCATCAGGTCGACGGCGCGGGGCGGCCCGACTGCGTGATCGTCGACAGCGGCCACGTACGCGAGCGCGATCTGGCGATCGAGATGCCGCCGCTGCCGCTCGAGGCGGTGATGTCGAACCAGGCCTGGGAGCTGGTCTACGACCGCATCGCCGACTGCGTGCGGTCGCACCGCACGACCCTGGTGTTTGCGAACACGCGGCGCCTGACCGAGCGCGTCACGCGCCATCTCGGCGAACGCCTCGGCCACGAGCACGTGGCCGCGCACCACGGCAGTCTCGCCAAGGAGCTGCGGCTGCGCGCCGAGCAGCGGCTCAAACGGGGCGAGCTCAAGGTACTGGTGGCGACCGCCTCGCTCGAGCTCGGCATCGACATCGGCGAGGTCGACCTGGTCTGCCAGCTCGGCTCGCCGCATTCGATCGCCGCGTTCCTGCAGCGCGTCGGCCGGTCCGGACATGCGGTCGGCGCGACGCCGAAGGGCCGCCTGTTTCCGCTGTCGCGCGACGACCTGGTCGAATGTGCGGCCCTGCTCGACAGCGTGCGTCGCGGCGAGCTGGATCGGCTGCACGTGCCGGAGGCGCCGCTCGACGTGCTCGCGCAGCAGATCGTCGCCGAATCGGCCTGTGCCGAGTGGGACGAGGGCGCGCTGTACGACTGGCTGCGCCGCGCCTGGCCGTATCGCCATCTCACGCGCGAGCGCTTCGACGCGGTCGTGAGAATGCTCGCCGAAGGCTTCACGAGCCGGCGCGGCGCGCGCGCCGGCTATCTGCACCGCGACGCCGTGCACGGCCGCATCAAGGGCCGGCGCAATGCGCGGCTGACCGCGCTGACCTCGGGCGGCACGATTCCCGACACCGCCGACTACACGGTCGTGCTCGAGCCGCAGGCGACGATGGTCGGCACGGTCCACGAGGATTTCGCGGTCGAGAGCCTGGCCGGCGACGTGTTCCAGCTCGGCAATGCCTCGTACCGGATCCTGCGCGTCGAGCGCGGCCGCGTCCGCGTCGAGGACGCGCACGGGCAGCCGCCGAGCATCCCGTTCTGGGTCGCCGAAGCGCCCGGCCGCAGCGACGAGCTGTCGGCCAGCGTATCGCGACTGCGCGCCGAGCTCGACCGCCGCCTCGCCAACGGCGTCGAGGCGGCGCGCCGCTGGCTGATCGAGACGCTGGCCCTCGACGAGGCGGCCGCTGCGGCGATCGTCGAGTACCTGGCGCGCGCGCGGCAGGCGCTCGGCCTGCTGCCGACGCAGCAGCAGCTGGCGATGGAGCGCTTCTTCGACGAGTCCGGCGGCACCCAGCTGGTGATCCATTCGCCGTACGGCAGCCGCATCAACAAGGCCTGGGGCCTGGCGCTGCGCAAGCGCTTCTGCCGCACGTTCAATTTCGAGCTGCAGGCGGCCGCGACCGAGGATGCGATCGTCCTGTCGCTGTCGACCAGCCACAGCTTCGCGCTGGCCGACGTGGCGCGCTATCTGCATTCGGCCACTGCGCGCGACGTGCTGATCCAGGCCCTGCTCGATGCGCCGCTGTTCGGCGTGCGCTGGCGCTGGGCGGCGACCACGGCCCTGGCACTGCCGCGCTATGCCGGCGGCCAGCGCGTCGCGCCGCAGCTGCAGCGCATGAAGTCCGAGGATCTGCTGGCGACGGTGTTTCCCGATCAGGTCGCCTGTCTGGAGAACATCGTCGGCGAGCGCCAGATCCCCGACCATCCGCTGGTCGCACAGACGCTTCAGGACTGCCTCGGCGAAGCGATGGATGCCGACGGCTGGCTGGACCTGCTGCGCGGGCTGGAAAGCGGCGCGATCACGATGACCGCGCGCGACCTGGCCGAACCCTCGCCGCTCGCGGCCGAGATCCTGACCGCGCGGCCGTACGCGTTCCTCGACGATGCGCCGCTCGAGGAGCGCCGCACCCAGGCCGTGCAGATGCGCCGCTGGAGCGATCCGGAGACGGCCGACGATCTCGGCGCGCTCGACGCCGACGCGATCGCCGCGGTCCGCGAGGAGGCCTGGCCCGGCGCGCGCGACGTCGACGAGATGCACGAGGTGCTGATGGACCTCGGCTGGATCGGCGGCGACGAAGCCGCCTCCACGCCCGACTGGACCGGCTGGCTCGAACGTCTCGCGCGCGACCGCCGTGCGACGCGCGTGCACGCCGGCCCCGGCCGGGTGCACTGGTGCGCGGCCGAACGGCTGCCGCAGCTCGACGCCGTGTTTCCGGCGGCGCGCCGCGAACCGGCGATCACGGCGCCGCCCGGCTATGCCGACGCCGCGTGGACCGCCGAGACCGCCCTGGTCGATCTGCTGCGCGCACGCCTGACCGCACTCGGCCCGGCGCGGGCCGCGGATCTCGCCGCCGCGCTCGGCGTCCCGGTCGACGCGATCGAGGCCGCGCTGATCGCTCTGGAAACCGAGGGCTACGTCCTGCGCGGTCGCTTCACGCCCGGCACCGAGCACGAGGAGTGGTGCGAGCGTCACCTGCTCGCGCGGATCCATCGCTACACGCTCAAGCGACTGCGCCGCGAGATCGAGCCGGTCGAGCCGCGCGACTTCATGCGCTTCCTGTTCGAGTGGCAGCGGGTGGCGCCCGCCGCGCGCGCCAGCGGACCGGAAGCCCTGCAGGGCATCGTCAATCAGCTCGAGGGCTATCAGGCCGCCGCCGGCGCCTGGGAGACCGATCTGCTGCCGGCGCGTCTTGGCGACTACACGATCGGCTGGCTCGATGAGCTGTGCCGCAGCGGACGCGTGGTCTGGGCGCGCGTTGCCGACGCGGCGGCGGCGGGCCGCTCCCGCGCGGCCGGACCGCTGCGCAGCACGCCGATCGTGATCGTACCGCGGCGTTCGCTGGCGCTGTGGACCGGTCTTGGCGCTCAGGCCGGCGAGGCCGGTCCGGTGTCCTCGCGCGCGCAAGCCGTGCTCGACCTGCTCGACCGCGAAGGCGCGCTGTTCTTCGACGAGCTCGTGCACGGCACGCGGCTGCTCAGGACCGAGCTCGAGGACGTGCTCGGCGAGCTGGTCTCGCGCGGCCTGGTCCACGCCGACAGTTTCGCCGGATTGCGCGCGCTGCTGATGCCGGCATCCAAGCGCAGCTCGCACCGCACGCGCCGCATCCGCCACGGCGCCCTGCTCGGCATCGAGGACGCCGGCCGCTGGGTACCGCTGCGTGGCACGCGGCGCACGCCGGATGCCGGTGCGCGGGACGCCGGTCGGGCACCGGCCGCGGCCGACGAGGACACGCTCGAGCACGTGGTGCGCGTACTGCTGCGCCGTTACGGTGTACTGACCTGGCAGCTGCTGTCGCGCGAGGCGGACTGGATGCCGCGCTGGCGCGAACTGGTGCGCGTATGCCGCCGCCTCGAGGCGCGCGGCGAGATCCGCGGCGGCCGCTTCATCGCCGGCCTGTCCGGCGAACAATTCGCATTGCCCGAAGCGATCGCGGTGCTGCGTGCGGTGCGACGCCGGCCGGCCGATGGCGGTCTGGTCGTCGTCGCGGCGACCGATCCGCTCAATCTGGCCGGCATCGTCACGCCGGGCACGCGCATCGGCGCGAGCGTCGGCAGCCGCGTGCTATACGAGGGCGGCGTCCCGCTCGCGACGCTCGTCGCCGGCGCGATCGGCCGTATCGACGGTGGCGATCCGACGCGGCCGCTGCCGGCCGAATGGCGCGAGGCACTGATCCGCGGGACGCGCGCGGCGGCCGGCGCGACCGGCACGGTGGACCAGGCCCGCTGAGCGACCGCCGGCATGACGTCCGCAGCCGCGCCCGGACACGAAAAAGCCGGGACATGCCCGGCTCGTTCGTTTCGGGTGAGGCGAAGATCGATCAGGGACGCTTCGACGCCGGCAGTTTTTCCTGTGCCATCTTGAGCGTCTTGACCGCCTCGTCCTGGTAGGCCTTGACGGCCGCGTCGTCGATCTGGCCGCCCTTGCCGTCCTCGTTGAGGATCGCCGCGCCGCTCTCGTCCCAGCCGATCCGCGTCGAACCGGCGATCACGCCGAGCGGACGGTCGTCCTTGAACGCGTACTGCACGGTCGAACGGCCGGCCTCGCCACGGTCGGTGATCACGCGCGCGTAGCGCACGTGGCCTTCCGAGACGAACGCGTCCCAGGCCACCGAGACCTGGTCGTTGAGGTAGGAACCCTCGATGCGCTTCATGCCGCCCGAGTTGGAGCGGACCTTGTTGATCTCTTCCTTGAGCTTCTCGCCGGGCGTCGCCTCGGCGTTGAGCACGACCTCGGCGGTCGCGCCGTTGCCGCCGGTCAGCACCGGCGAATTCAGCGCCGGCATGAAGCGGCGGTCGCCGTCGACCAGCATCGCCTCGATTACGTAGGTATGGTTCGGATCGATCTTGGCCGGATCGAAATCGAGCGTGAACTGGAACGGCGGATTGCCGCCGACCGGCTGCACCTTCTCGGCGACCGCGATCTCCGGCTGCGAGAGGTCGACCAGGCGCACCGTCAGCTTGGCCTCGGGGCCCAGCGGAATCTGATCGCGCAGCGCTACGACGCCGCTGATCGAGGTGGCCACTGCGGCCGACGCGGGCGCCGGTGCCGTGCCGTTCGCCGGCGTGCCGCCCTGCTCGCCGGATTGGCATCCGCCGAGCGCCAGCAGGCCCACCAGCGCGGGGGCGAAGAGTTTCCGCATGAGTACACCTCCAGAAAGTTGAGTCGGCTAAATCAACGAAACGTATCGTAGAACGGATCGGGACGAAAGCACCCCCATCCGCGCGGTGTGCGGCGCGGCCGTCGGGGGTGCTGCGACGCATGAATGATAGCAGTACCGGTTCGGCACGCCGGATCGGGGCTGGCCCGCGTCCATAGGTCACGGTTATCGCGCCGCCGCTCGGAAGCTGGCCTGAACGCACGGCCGGTCAGTTCAGCGTCGAGCAGACCTTGTTGCGCCCGGCCTGCTTGGCGCGGTAGAGCTGTTCGTCGGCAGCGCGCAGCAGCTTGCTGACGGTATTGGTCTCGGCATCGCGGCTGGCCACGCCGATGCTGATCGTGATGCCGGGCGGCACCGGCGGACCGGTGTCGGCGTACAGGTCGAGCGCGGCGACCGCGGTGCGCACGCCCTCGGCGAACGACACGGCGTGCTCGAGCGGCTGCTCGGGCACGATGATCGCGAACTCCTCGCCGCCGATCCGCGAGACGATCAGCTCCTGCGGCGCCTGCTCGCGCAGGATCGCCGAGACCCGCCGCAGCACGATGTCGCCGGCCGGATGGCCGTAGCGGTCGTTGACTTCCTTGAAGTGGTCCAGGTCGATGATCAGCAGTGCCAGCGGCCGGCTGTGGCTGGCCGCGCGCGCCAGTTCCTTCTCGAGCAGTTCCAGGAACTGGCGGCGGTTGTAGAGCTCGGTCAGCGGATCGATCGTCGCCAGCAGGTAGAGCTCTTCGTGATAGCGCACCTCGAGCGATGAGGTGTCCATGAACTTGAACACCCAGCTGCCGATCGTGATGTGGTCGCCGTCCTTGAGCTCGGCCTCGATGATCGGCTGGTCGTTGATGAAGGTCTTGTTGGTCGAATCCAGATCCTTGATGCGATAGCCGGACGGCTCGAGCCAGATGCGGCTGTGCAGCCGCGAGATGCTGTGCTCGAGCAGCTGCAGGCCGGCCTCGGGCGAACGCCCGATCAGCAGCGGAGCGAGGCCCAGATCGATGCGCTGGCCGAGGCGCTGGCCCTGCAGCACGATCAGGCAGGCCTGGCCGTGCTCGACGCCGAGCTCACGCTGTGGCCGGATCGTGCGTCGCTGGGTGGTGCTCGGATCGTCGTCGCGCGAACTCATGGGTGTCGAGGCAGGGCCAGCACGAACACGCCGGACGTGTCCGGCAGGAGACGGATGACCGGTTCGGACGGCTGTTTCAGAGGAGAGGCTTGCGCTGCGGACGCCACGCCGCTTCGGGCGTTAGCGTAGCAGACCCGGGCCGGCGGGGAAGCGGGCCGGCGGGCCGGAAGCGTCGCGCGGCCGGCGGCCGCACGACGCCGTGGAGCGGCGTCAGGCTCGTTTGATCAGCCCGATGATGACCAGCAGGATGACCGCGCCGATCAGCGCGTTGATGATCGCGGCGACGATGCCGCCGCCGATCGCGAGGCCGACCTGCGGCAGCAGCCAGCCGGCCAGGAACGCGCCGACGATGCCGACGACGATGTTGCCGAGCAGGCCGAATCCGTGCCCCTTGACGATGATGCCGGCCAGCCAGCCGGCGACGGCGCCCACGATGAGCCAGACGAGGACAGTTTCGATTGCCACGTTGTGATCCCCTTTCCCAGCGTCGCCCGATGCGACGGGGCTCATTCTGCGCCGAGCCCGGCCGCCGATCATGGCGCACCGCGTCAGCCGCCGATGCGCCGGACTCAGGGACCGGGCTGGCCCGGCTCGCGGGCGCCGGGCTTGGGCGGCGGCGCGGCGGCGCGGCGGGCCTGGGCCCGCTCGCGGATCGCCGCCAGCGCCTCGGGCCCGAGCATCGCCGAATCGGGCCGCGCGCGCGCGGCCACGCGCTCGGCGGCGATCGAGAACACGAGGCCGAACAGGCCGATCGTCGTACTCAGGATGCCGAGGCCGAGGATGCCCGGGCGGTGCGTCGTCAGCGACACGCCGATGCCGAGCACGATCAGTCCGAACATGATCCAGCGAACCATCCGCACCTCCGTCGAGCCGGCCGCACCGGGACCGTGACGCTAGCAGAACCGCGGCGCGACCGGCGCCCGCCGATCGGCTGTTTGCGGCCGCGAGCCGGCGCGCTACCCTGCGAACGGGCGCACCGCCCGATCCGGTCGTCATCATGGAATCGATCTCGCACGTCGCGCTCGCCGCGGGCCTGGCCTGGGCCAGCGGATTCCGTCTGTACGCGGCGGTCTTCGTGATCGGCCTGCTCGGCCGGTTCGGCTATCTCGCGCTGCCGGACGCGCTGCAGGTGCTCGAGCACGACTGGGTGCTCGGCGCCTCGGGCCTGATGCTGGTCGGCGAGTTCCTGGCCGACAAGGTACCGGCCTTCGATTCGCTGTGGGATGCGCTGCACACGTTCGTGCGCATCCCGGCCGGCGCGTTCCTGGCCTGGGGCGCGATGGGCGACGCCGGGCCTGCCGCGCAGATCGCCGCCGCGCTGCTCGGCGGCGTGGTCACCAGCGGCACGCACCTGTTCAAGAGCGGCGGGCGCGCGGCGATCAACACATCGCCGGAGCCCTTCAGCAACTGGGCCGCGAGCCTCGGCGAGGACGGGCTCGTGCTCGGCGGCCTGTATCTGGCGATCGCGCATCCGATGCTGTTCCTGGTCCTGCTGCTGGCGTTCCTGATCCTGGTCGCCTGGCTGGTGCCCAAACTCTGGCGCTTCGTCGGCCGCGTGCTGCGCCGCCTGCGCGACGGGCCGGTCAGCGCTCGGAATGACCCGATTCGAAGTAGTCCCGACGCATGAACAGGCCCGGCCGGATCAGATCCACGAAGGCGCGCGCCTCGGCGCTCAGATAGCGGCCCTTGCGGATCACGACGCCGTAGCTGCGCTGCGGAAAGTACTGACGCAGGTTGCGCACGGCCAGGCGGCCGCGGTCGGCGTCGGTGATGCAGATGCCGGTCACGATCGAGATGCCCAGCCCCATCGCGACGTACTGCTTGATGACCTCCCAGCCGCCGACCTCGATCGCGACGTGGAACGGCACCTTGCGCTGCTGGAAGATCAGATCGACCAGGCGGTAGGTGGTCAGCCGCTTCGGCGGCAGGATCAGGCCGTACGGCGACAGATCCTCCAGGCGCACGTCGCTGCGCGAGGCCAGCGGATGGTCCGGCGCCATGATCAGCAGCGGATCGAAGTGGTAGATCGGCTCGTAGCTGAGGTCGACCGGCACCTCGAGCATCGAGCCGACCGCGAAGTCGACCTGGTCCGAACGCAGCAGCGCGAGACCGTCGCGGCCGGTCACGTTGTGCAGATGCAGGCGCACCGACGGATGCGCGGTCCGGTAGCGCGCCACCATCGACGGCAGCAGGTACTGGATCGTCGAGGCGCCGGCGGCGATGTTGAGCTCGCCGCCGGCCAGTCCCTGCAGCCGCGACCGGAACTCGCCGTCGAGCGCGTCGAAGCCTTCGATCAGCGGCTGCGCCAGTTCATACAGCAGTTGCCCCTCGCGGCTCAGCGCGACGCGCCGCCGCCGGCGCTCGACCAGCACCACGCCGAGTTCCTGCTCGAGCGCGGCCAGCTGCAGGCTGACCGCCGGCTGCGACAGGAACAGCGCTTCGGCCGCGCGCGACAGCGTGCCGAGTTTGGCGATCGTGCAGAACGCACGCAGCTGTTTGACGCGGCTGCCCTTGTAATAGAAGCGCGCGGACGCTGCCGGACGCTGTGAAGAGGCGGCCGGCACCGCCGATTCCGGTCGTTTCTCGTCGTTCATCGCCCATCCTTTCAAGCGCTTGGCGGCTAATTTAACATTTCTTATGGTCTGCATTTAAACATTTGCTTTGTAAATTTGCGGCATCGCGCCATAGTCTGGCGGTTCCGAAAGCCGGAGTGGCGTCATCGTGGCGATGCTGAGTTCGACCGACCCTGGCCCCGCGCCGCACACGGCGGGCTGCTCGACGGCGCGCCGCCGCCGGCGCGCGATGCTCGCTGAATGCCCCGCTGCGGGAACCGGTGCGGCAAGAACCCGTTCACGCGCCGCCGGGAATCCTCGGCTGCGTGGCCGCACGGCGCTCGCCATGCCGCATCTCGGCGACGGTCCGAGCCGGCGCGGCATGCTTCGCCGGTGCCGGCCGTCCGGCCCGTTCGCATCCCTGCCCGTTTCGTTCGAGACCGGCCTCACCCCCACCAGGAGCCCCTTCCGATGAGCAAGACCTCGCTGCCGACCGCCGACCAGATCACGCTCGACTGGAACAACAACGCGCGCTGGACCGGCATCAAGCGCAACTACGGCGCCGAAGACGTCGTACGCCTGCGCGGCACCGTCGCGGTCGAGCACTCGATCGCCCGGCTCGGCGCCGAGAAGCTCTGGAAGTACCTGCACACCGAGGATTTCGTCAACGCGCTCGGCGCACTGACCGGCAATCAGGCGATGCAGCAGGTCAAGGCCGGCCTCAAGGCGATCTATCTGTCCGGCTGGCAGGTCGCGGCCGACGCCAACCTGGCCGGCCAGATGTATCCGGACCAGTCGCTGTACCCGGCCGACTCGGTGCCGGCCGTGGTCAAGCGCATCAACAATGCGCTGCTGCGCGCCGACCAGCTCTACCACGCCGAGGGCGACGACAGCATCGACTTCCTGCAGCCGATCGTCGCCGATGCCGAAGCCGGCTTCGGCGGCGTGCTCAACGCGTTCGAGCTGATGAAGGCGATGATCGAAGCCGGCGCCGCCGGCGTGCATTTCGAGGATCAGCTGGCCAGCGTCAAGAAGTGCGGCCACATGGGCGGCAAGGTGCTGGTGCCGACGCGCGAGGCGGTCGAGAAGCTCAATGCCGCGCGGCTGGCGGCCGACGTCTGCGGCGTGCCGACCCTGCTGGTCGCGCGCACCGACGCCGAGGCCGCCAACCTGCTGACCAGCGACGTCGACGAGAACGACCGTCCGTTCACGACCGGCGAGCGCACCGTGGAAGGCTTCTACAAGACCCGCGCCGGCCTCGACCAGGCGATCTCGCGCGGCCTGGCCTATGCACCGTACGCGGATCTGGTCTGGTGCGAGACCGGCAAGCCGGATCTGGAATTCGCACGCAGGTTCGCCGAGGCGATCCACGCCCGGTTCCCCGGCAAGATGCTCGCGTACAACTGCTCGCCGAGCTTCAACTGGAAGAAGAACCTCGACGACGCGACGATCGCCAAGTTCCAGAAGGAAATCGCCGCATACGGCTACAAGTTCCAGTTCATCACGCTGGCCGGCTTCCATGCGCTCAATTATTCGATGTTCCATCTCGCGCACGGCTATGCGCGCCGCCAGATGAGCGCGTTCGTGGAGCTGCAGGAAGCGGAGTTCGCGGCCGCCGATCGCGGCTTCACGGCGGTCAAGCATCAGCGCGAGGTCGGCACCGGCTATTTCGACCAGGTCACGCAGGCGATTCAGCAGGGTCAGTCCTCGACGACCGCGCTGACCGGCTCGACCGAGGAAGAGCAGTTCCACGGAGGCACCAAGAGCGCGGCCTGACCGGCGCCGGATCGGGACCGGGCGGCCCGACCTGGCCGCCCGACCCGGTCCGGCCTCGCGCCGGCGGCGCCGCATGCGCCGCCGGACCGCGGCCGCACTGGCGCGCGGCTTCCGGTAGGCTATGATCAGGGGTTTGGTACGAACCACGCGGGGTGGTCATCGTGTCCTCAGTGCCGCCGGTATCGCAAGCGGGTGCCGAACCGTCCGCGGCGCGGTCGCCCCCGCCTGCCCCGGCCACCCATCCGCGACAGCTCTCCGCGGCCGAACTGGATCTGTTCATCCGTGTCGGCACGCCGCGCGACGCCAACGGCGGCGACCTGATCTTCCACCGCGGCGAACAGGGCCGCAGCATGTTCGTCGTGCAGGCCGGGCAGGTGCGCCTGCAGTTCGGCGACAGCGTCGTCGACAAGCTGATCGGCCCCGGCGAGTTCTTCGGCGAACTGGCACTGTTCATCGGCAACCACGCCCGCGTCGCCAACGCGATCGCGTCGGAGCCGAGCCGGCTGTGGGTAGTCGGCCACGACACGTTCTCGGCCCTGCTCGACAGCGAGCCGCGCCTGCTGGCGCTGTTCATGCAGCGTTCGTTCGCCTACCTGGTCGCCAGCGAGCAACAGCTGATCGCCAATCTGCGCCGGCGCAACGAGGACCTGATGGTCACGCTCGACTCGCTGCGCCAGACCCAGACCCAGCTGACGACCGCGCAGCGCCTGGTGCAGACCGACGAGCTGACCGGGCTGTGCAACCGGCGCGGACTGTCGATCTACCTGGACCAGCTCCAGCAGCGGCGCGTACCCGATACCCTGCTCGGCCTGCTGCTGATCGACGTCGACCATTTCAAGCAGATCAACGACCGCTGCGGACACCTGATCGGCGATTCGGTGCTCAAGGCGATCGCCGACGCGCTGCGCGAGGCCGCCGCGGCCTGCGACATGCCGTGCCGCCTCGGCGGAGACGAATTCGCGTTCCTGGCGCAGATCGCCTCGCTGGACGAGCTGCGCGCGCGGGCCGACCGGATCGCCGCGTCGATCCGCGCGCTGCGCATGCCGATCGGGTCCGAGACCTTGCGCATCGCGGTCAGCATCGGCGGCGGCCTGTGCCCGTCCGACGGCGGCTGGACGGCCTGGTACAGCGAGGCCGATACGGCCCTGTACGGGGTGAAGGGCAACGGCGGCGATGGTATAAACGTAAAGCATATGGACGCCGGCCGGGATTCTCCGGCATTCTGCTAGCCAGGACCGCCCGCCCGCAGAGGGCCGGGCGGATTCGCGTGGACCAGCGGGAGCGGCACCGACACGATCGTCGGTATCGAAGAACAAGCGCATCCGAGCATGGCGCCGGAGGCGTACCTAGATCGACCGGACGACGTATCCGGTCCACCAGGTGCGAGATCCCCCAGGGATTTCGCCTGTAGCCAGGGAGTGTCGTCGCTTCATGGAAGCCACCGCCCAGTCATTGCCCGATCCCGCGCGCGATCGCGCCAAGCCGTTGCTGCGCACCCTGGTGCTGTGCGACCTGGTCGACTCGACCGCCCTGGTCCACAAGCTCGGCGATCTGGCGGCCACCCATCTGATCCGCCGCCACGACCGGTTCGCGCGCGCGCTGCTGCAGGTCCACGACGGCCACGAGATCGACAAGACCGACGGCTTCCTGCTGATGTTCGACCGGCCGATCCAGGCCGTGGCGTTCGCGCTGGACTATCAGCGCAACCTGCATCAGTTCAACCTGCAGGAAGGCAGCGAGCTCAAGGCGCGGGTCGGCATCCACGTCGGCGACGTGCTGCTGTGGGACAACGGCGAGGAGGAGATCGCCAAGGGCGCCAAGCCGGTCGACATCGAGGGGCTGGCCAAGCCGGTCACCTCGCGCCTGGCATCGCTGGCGCGGCCCGGACAGATCCTGCTCTCGGGTGTCACCTGGTCGCTGGCGCATCGCGCCCAGGGCGAGCTGAGCGAGCCGGTCGACAAGATCCGCTGGCGCGCGCACGGCCGCTTCCGCTTCAAGGGCGTGCCCGAGCCGATCCCGGTGTTCGAGGTCGGCGAAGAGGGCCTGGCGCCGTTCCGGACGCCGCCGTGGTCCGGCAAGGCGCACCGCGAGGTGCCGTTCTGGCGGCGGCCCTCGGTGCTGGTGTTCGAGGCGCTGCTGATCGCGCTGGCGATCATCGTGCCGGTCTACATGATGCTGCGCTCGCCGCCGGCGATCGCGTTCGCGAGCCGCGACTGGGTCGTGGTCGGTGACTTCCAGAACCACACCGACCAGTCGATCTTCGACGACTCGCTGCAGGTCGCGTTCCGGATCGGCCTGGAGCAGTCGCGCTACGTCAACATCCTGTCCGACCTCAAGGTCCGCGACACCGTCATGCGCATGAAGCGCGACCCCACCGCCACGCCGATCGACCGCGCGATCGGTTCGGAGGTGGCGCTGCGCGACGGCGCGCGTGCGCTGATCCTGCCGAGCATCGCCGAGATCGGCGGGCGCGTCCGCGTGACGGCCGAAGTCGTGGACCCCAAGACGCAGACCACCGTGTACTCCGAATCGGCCGACGGTGTCGGCGCCGATTCGGTGCTGCCGTCGCTCGACAAGGTCAACCGCCAGCTGCGCGAACGGCTCGGCGAAGCCGTCGCGGTGATCTCGACCGATGCCAAGCCGCTCGAGAAGGCCACCACGTCGAATCTCGACGCGCTGCGCGCCTATTCGCTCGCGGTCGCCGAGGACAGCAAGGGCAATACCAAGGAAGCGATCCCGCTGTTCCGCCAGGCCGTGGCGCTGGACGGTGATTTCGCGCTGGCCCGGGTCGGCCTCGGCCGCACCCTGCTGCTGAGCGGATCGGCCGACGCCGCCGAGGTCAAGCGCGAGCTCGAGCAGGCGGTCAACATGGTCGACCGCCTGTCCACGCGCGACGCGCTCTACGCACAGGCCTGGCTGGCCAACAATGCCGCGCCGCGCGCCGCACTCGAGAAGTGGCAGCTGATGGAACAGCTGTATCCGGACTCGACGCCGGCCAGCGGCGGCATGGGCTATTTCTCGTGGCAGGCCGCCAACGATTTCGGCGAGGCGATCCGGGCGATCGAGAAGATCGCGGTCGCGACCAATCCGCGCCGCGGCATGGCCGATTACCTGCTGGCCACGCTGTACCTCGGACAGGAGCGCTTCGCCGATGCCCATGCGCGCTTCAAGGATGCGCAAGCCAACGGCTTCAGCTCGCGCAACCTGTTCTATGCGCATCTGTTCGCGGCGCAGCGCAGCTTCGACCAGGCCGACGCCCTGCTGACCGGCGGCAAGAGCACCGGCATCGCCACCAGCGACGCCGACATCTGGTACACGCGCGTCGCCCTGGCGCTCGACCGGGGCCGCTGGAACGATGCGCTCGGGTTGCTGGAACAGGCGCAGGCCGAGACGCGGACGCTGCGCGGCAGCCGCCATTACGATCTGCAGACCATCGAGCAGATCATGAAGGCGCGCAGCGCGCCCGGTGCCGACAGCCGGGCCGCGCTGGCGGCGTACTTCAAGCAGATCGAAGGCTCCACGCTGCAAGCCCCGTCGCGCCAGTTCAACCAGCTGATGGTGGCCTATCTGGCGGCGACGCAGGACGACGTCGAACTCGCGCAGCGGGCGCTGGCCGCGGCTGCGGCGTTCAGTCGCAAGGGCGACTATCCGTACCTGTCGAGCCTGATGACCGTGGTCGAGGCCGAGCTGCTGCGCGCCCAGGGCAAGCCGCGCGAGGCGATCGCCCTGCTCGAACCGTACATGGACGGACGCGAGTACTACTTCAGCCATCAGGTCCTGCTCGACGCCCATCGCGCCGCAGGCGACGACGCGGCCGCGCTGAAGCAGGCGCGCTGGCTGGCCGAGCACCGCGGCAGGGCCTATGCCGAACAGTTCGGTCAGCTCGCGCTGATTCCGTTCAACGTCATGCTGTCGGATCTGGCCTGGCTCGAGGCCTCGACGCTGGCGGCGCGGGCCGGACGGGCCGAAGACGCCGCCGACGCCAAGTCACGCCTGCTGACGGCCTGGCCGGAGGCGATGTCGCTGGGCTTCGTACGCCGGCAACTGGCGCCGGACGAACCGCCCGCCAAACGCTGATCGCAAACGTCGACGCGCCGATCGCGCCGCCGCCGCGCCGCGGCCGATCAGCTCGACCCGAGCTTCACCCAGGGCACGTTCATCGCCATCGTCGCGTTGACGGCTACCTCGCGCTGTTTCTGCATCAGGTCGCTCAGCGCCGTTTTCGGCGGCAGCGGCTTGGGCTTGAGGCAGGCGGCCGGCAGCCGGTTGATCAGTTCGACCGGGATGCCCAGCTCCTGCAGCGCCTCGGCCGGCGCCGACTCGAACCGGGTCCGAAAGGCGTCGTCGGACGAAATCCGCTGGAGCAGGCTTTCCGCCTGCGAGGAAGTCAAAAGACCGTCGCTCATTGGTATTCCCCTGAATTACGGCTGCCATCATAGCGTTGGCCTCGCGGACTTGCCATTACACGGGGACCCTCCGAACGTCGCATGTCCCTCGCGCAATGCACCCGATCGGCCGGCCGTTCGACCAGGGCCACGCCGTCCGAAGCGGCGCCTACAATGGCGCTTCGTTCATCGGTAACTCCAGGATCGCGCCATGCGTCTACGCCGCTGCCAGTTCGTGATGTTGGAGCTGCGCGAACGCCTTGGCGTGGATCTGCAGCTCCTGCTCGCCGACCAGCCGCGCCTGGCATTCCAGACGCAGTGGGTCGCGTTGGCGGCCCACCTGGAACATCCGGTGACGCTCGACGCACAGGAGATCACCGTCATCGGACGGCTGTCGGCCAGCGAGTGGATCACGTTGGAGGAGGCCGGTCTGCAGCGCGACGATGCGGCGCTCGCGCAGCTGCGCGAGAAGGGTCTGGTGTTCGAGGCAACCGACTCGAATGCGGCGCATGACGCCGACACGCGGCTGCGCGGCTGCCACTGGCACGGCCTGGCCGCGGTCGCGCATCGGCACCTGCGCTGGTCCGGTGTCGACAGCATCGCCGAACAGCAGCGCTTCGCCGAGCTGTTCGACGGCGAGCCGATGGCGCATCTGCACGATCCGCCGCCGCCGGTGTTCGCACTCGGTTCCGCGCAGCCGCGCGTGGCGCTGCCGAGGGCAGCGTCCTCGCCGCTGCTCGACCTGCTCGCGCGCCGCGTCACCTGCCGCAACTTCGACCAGAGCCGCCCGCTGCCGCAGGCGGCGTTCGCGTTCGTGCTCGACGCGACGTTCCGCGCCCTGGCGCAGGTCGAGGTCACCGGCGTGAGCGTGCTCAAGAAGGGCACGCCGTCGGCCGGCGGCCTGCACCCGACCGAAGCTTACCTGCTGATCCAGAACGTCGAGGGCGTCGCGCCCGGTCTCCATCACTACCACGCGCTCGATCATGCGCTCGAGCCGCTGCAGACGCTCGATGCGGCCGACGTGCGCCGGCTCGCCTCGCGCCTGCTCGCGGTGCAGGACTATCTCGCCGATGCGCCGGCGATCGTCGTCTACGTCAGCCGTTTCGAGCGCAATTTCTGGAAGTACCGCCAGCACGCCAAGGCCTACCGCGCCGCGATCCTCGACGTCGGCCACCTGTCGCAGACGCTGTATCTGGCCGCGACCGAACGCGGGCTCGGCGCGTTCTTCACGGCCGCGGTCAACGAGGTCGACATCGAGCAGGCGTTCGGGCTCGATCCGATGCAGCAGGGCGTGATCGGTGTCGGCGGCTTCGGCCGGCGCGGCCCGACACGGCACGAGATCGAGTTCGATCCGCTGCACGCGGTCTGGCCGGACTGAAGCGCACGGCGGCGCGTGCGCAGCCGCCATGGTTCGCGTCGCCAGCGGCAGGCGCGACCCGCCACGGCGGCGGCGCGCGCTTCAGCGCCGCGTGACCGCCGTCGCGGCCTCGGGTCCGAGCGCGGCGGCCAGCCGCCGAGCCTCGCGCAGCGCAAGCGTCTGGTCCGGTGCGGTCAGGCGTCCGACCGCGCGCTGGGCGTCCTCGCGCGCACCGGCGAGATCGCCGCTGTCGCGGCGCAGGCGCGCACGCTCCAGATACAACGATCCGAGGAAGGTGCCATCGGTCTCCCCGGCGCCGGGCTCGGCCGCTTCCAGGATCGCCCGCGCCGCCTCGAACAGCGCCGCCGCTTCGTCACGTACGCCCGGATCGCGCGTCGCTACCAGGCTCGCGGCCAGGGCGACGCGCGCCGCCGCGACCTCGGCATGCGCCTCGCCGTAGGTGCGCAGCAGCGATGCCAGTCCCTGCCGGCGCAGCGCGACGGCCTCCTCATAGCGGCCTTGCGCATGGCGCAGGCTGCCGGTGACCGTGGCCGCATACATCTCGCCGTACGGATCGGAGCCCCCACTGCGCGCGCGCGTGCGGGCCGCCGCTGCGGCTGCCTCGGCGACCTCGGGCTCGGCGTCGGCGACGCGGCCGGCGGCGATCAGCACGTCGGCGAGCTTGAACCGGGTCAGCCAGGCGTAGACGCTGTCGCCGCCGGCTGAGCGGAACGCCTCGATCGAGGCGCGGTAGCGCCGCACCGCCAGGTCGAGATCGCCCTGCGCGAGCGCCAGGTTGGCGTGGAACTGCAGCGCCTGCGCGTACTGGCCCGACGGCGTGCCGCCGAGGATCGCGATCGCCTCACTGAGCGAGCGATCGGCTGCCTCGAAGCGGCCGGTGCGCCGCTGCAGATCGCCCAGGCGCAACAGCGTGCCGCCGATCAGCACGTGGCCGGCCGGCAGCTGCGCGCGCTCGATGCGCAGCGCCGTCTCGTAGTCGACCAGCGCCTCGTCGTAGCGGCGCTGCACGCGCAGCGCGTCGCCGCGCCGGCTGTGCAACGTCACGCCACGCGCGTGATCCTCGCCGTGCGTGGCAGCGACGATCCGCAGCGCCTCGTCGAACAGCGACAGGGCCTCCGGATAGCGGCCGCGCTCCTGCACGATGTTGCCGAGCACGCCGAGCGGCTCGATCAGCTCGGCATGGCCGTCCCCGTATCGTGCACGCGCAACCTCCAGCGCATGGCGCGCGAGCCGCTCGGCCTCCTCGGAGCGCCCCTCGATCATCTCGATCACCGCCAGGCGCGCCTCGGCCTCGACGGTGCTGGCATGGTCGGCGCCGCGGCTCTGCCGCAGCTGCGCGACGGCCTCGCGCAGCATCGTACCGGCGCGTGCGCTGTCGCCGGTCGCGTAGACCGCGCCGGCATGGGCGGCCAGTGCCTCGGCGGCCGCGGCGCTGTGCGGTCCCGACAGCGTGGTCTGCAGCGCCCAGGCGCGGCGCAGCGTCGCCTCGCCACCGGCGCGGTCGTCGAGGCCGACCTGCAGCTGGCCCAGGTCACGCAGCAGCTCGGCCTGCAGTTCGGGCTCGGCGGCCAGGGTCGCGTCGATCTGCGCAACGCCCTCGCGGATCAGCTCCGGCGCGGTGCGCGCCTGTGCCTTGGCCCGGCTGATCGGATCGTGCTCGCGGAACAGCGTCAGCATGAAATCCTTGACGCGCTCGGTACGCGCCAGCTGGCGCTCGGCGTGCTGGCGCTCGGTCGCGGCCTGACGCGCCTGCTCGCGCGCGATGCGCGCCTGCCACAGCGCCGCGCCGAGGCCGGCCAGCAGCGACAGCGCGATCAGCGTCGCGGCCGCGACGCCGAGCCGATGCCGCCGCGCGTAGCGACCGAGGCGATATGCCGCCGAATCGGCACGCGCGGCGATCGGCCGGCCGTCGAGCCAGCGGCGCAGATCCTCGGCGAACGCCGCCGCGGTCGGGTAGCGGCGGGCCGGCTCGCGCTGCAGCGCGGTCGCGGCGATCACGTCCAGATCGCCGCCGAGCCGGCGCGCCAGGCGCCGCCCGTCGGCCGCATCGCCGTACAGCGCGGCCAGACGATCGCGCGACTGCCGGACGGCCATCAGGCTGAGCCGCTGACTGGTCTCGTGCGCGGCCTCGTGCGCGAGCTGGGCCGCGCTGGCAGCGCGTCGCTGCTGCGGCAAGGCACCGGTCAGCAGCTCGGACATCAGCAGGCCGAGCGCGTAGACGTCGGCAGTGGTGCCGACCGGCTCGCCGAGGATCTGCTCCGGCGCCGCATAGGCCGGCGACAGCACGCGCGCGCCGGTGCCGGTGACGGTCTGCTCGCCGGTGTCCTCGATCAGCTTGGCGATGCCGAAATCGAGTACGCGCGGCTCGCCATCCGCGTCGACCAGCACGTTGGACGGCTTGAGGTCCCGATGCACGACCAGGTGCGCGTGCGCGTAGGCGACCGCGTCGGCGACCTTCGCCAGCAGCGCGATCCGCGCCGCGACGTCGAGCCGGCGTTCGGCCGCATGCACCGTGACCGGGCTGCCATGGACGTGCTCCATGACGTAGAACGGGCGGCCGTCCGCGGTCATGCCACCGTCGAGCAGGCGCACGATGTAGGCGTGGCGCAGCCGCGCCAGGATGCGCCGCTCCTGCACGAAGCGGCGCACGATCGCGGCGCTGTCCATGCCGCGCTTGATGATCTTGACGGCAGCCTGCTGCTCGTACGCGCCGTCGGTGCGCTCACCGAGCCAGACCACGCCCATGCCGCCCTCGCCGATCGGATGCAGCAGCCGGTACGGGCCGGCCCGGCGGTCGGGCGGGGCGCCGTCGAGCAGATCGGGCACCGCCCCGGCGACGCCGGCGTCGAGCACGGCGCTGCCGCCGGCATCGGCCGCCAGCAGCGCGCGCACCTCGGCGGCCAGGGCCGGATCCTCGAGCGCGTCCAGACGCCGCGCCCGCGTTTCGGCGTCCAGATCGACCAGCGCATCGAACGCAGCCGCGACGCGCTTCCAGTGTTCGGCGGCCTCGTTCATCGCCGCTATGCCGCCGACAGCGCGTGCTGCAGGAACGCGCGGGCGCGCCGCCAGTCGCGCTTGAGCGACCGCTCCGAACGGCCGATCTGCTCGGCGATGTCGGCCAGCTCCAGCCCGCCGTAGAAGCGCATCTCGACCAGGGCCGCCAGCGGCGCGTCGAGTTCGCCGAGCCGGACCAGGGCATCGTCGAGCGCGAGCAGATCCTCGTCGCGCTGCTCGGCGGCCAGATGCAGAGCACCGGTATCGAGCGCGGCGAACTGCAGATCGCCGCCGCGCCGCAGCGCACTGCGCGCGCGGACGTGGTCGACCACGATCTGGCGCATCGCGCGCGCGGCGACCGCGAAGAAATGGCCGCGGTCGTTGACCGCCAGCGCGCCGTGATGGGCCAGCTTGAGATAGGCCTCGTGCACCAGCGAGGTCGCGCGCATCGCCGGCTCGCCGCGCAGCTGGCCGGCCGCCAGCCGCCGCAGCTCGTCGTAGAGCAATGCGAATACGCGTGCCGACGCGTCCGGGTCGCCGTCGCGCGCCTTGCCGATCAGTTCGGTGATCTCGGCCACGGGCCCTCCCCGTCTGCTGGCCGGTACGGTGCCATGCGCCGCCGTGACCTGGCAATCGCCAGCCCCGCGACCGACCGCGGCGGGCCCGGCAGGCGGGCGCCGACCGAGCCCGACGCCCGGTCCGGCCCGGCGCGGGAATCGGGGCGCGCGAGCGGCCGGCGAGGCGGCCCCAAGCCCGTCCCAAGCAATCCCCAATGCGTGCGGCCAAGCCGTCGAAGGTCCTGCGGCTTTCCTAAAGCCTCCGGGGCGAATGCGCGTCACGCTGCCTCGCCGCCGCGCATGCCGCGATCCGCACCCAGATCCGAGGAGTCCCGCCATGGATGCCCTGCCGTCCCGCCCCGTCCACCACAGATCTGCGATCGCCGATGACCGGGCCGCCTTGCACCCGCTATCGACCCGGGCGACGGCAGGTCGCGCCGGGCGCCGCCCGCTGCTGCCGCTGGCGATGCAGATGCTGCTCGCCTCGGCCGGCGGCGCGGCCGGCCCCGCCGCTGCCGCGATCTTCACCGTCGGCTCGCCCTCGGGCTCGGGGCAGCCGTGTACGCACGGCACGATCCAGTCGGCGATCAATGCGGCCAATGCCGGTCCCGGATTCGACACGATCCGTCTGACGCGGTCGCTGAGCTACGAGCCGGAAGCCAATGCCGTGGTCACCAGCCAGGATCTCAACATCGTGGGCGGCTTCGCGACGTGCTCGCAGAGCGACGGCGACGGCATCAAGACCGTGGTCAGCGGCGGTCTGTCCGGGACGCAGCCGGTGTTCTCGATCACCGCCAACGGCAGCGCGATCGTCAAGCTGCGCCATCTGGAGATCAGGCGATCGCCGGGGAGCGGCATCGCGTTTTCCGGCAACGGCATCCTGCAGGTGATCGAGAGCACGATCACGCTCAACCGCGGTGGCGGCATCGCCGCTTCGGCGACCGGAACCGATGCCGAACTGATCCTCGACACCGGCACCCTGGTGACGTTCAACGGCGGCGCCGGCGTCGCCCTGCACGGCCCGATCGAGATGACGATGATCGCGCCGCAGACGATGATCGCCTACAACACTTCGGGCTCGGCAGGCGGAGGGCTGTACGTGGGCGCCGGCGCGCATGCCTACGTCGGATCGCCGGGATTTTCCGGCCTGCCCGCGATCTATGCGAACGAGGCGACGTCGCTGGGCGGCGGCATCTACAACGAAGGCACGCTGAAGCTGTTCGCGACGCAGCCGTCCAGGCCGGTCGGCGTGGTCGGCAACGCCGCTTCCTGGGGCGCCGGCATCGAATCGCGCGGGACGACCTGCGCCTGGGACTTCAGGATCGACGACAACACCGGATGGCGCGGGCCCGCCGTGCATGTGAGCGGGGTCCTCATCATGAACCGGGACGGCTTCGCCGAATGCACGCCACATCCCGCCGCGGTGCGGTGTACGGCCGGCGACACCTGCAACAGCGTCTCCGGCAACACCTCCGAGGATCCCAACGGCGCCGGCGCGATCCATCTCGACGACGGCTACCTGTCCGCCGACCGCATCCGCCTGCGCGACAACCGCGCCCGCTTCATGGTCTACGGCAGCGACAGCGACATCACGCTCCGAAACTGCCTGATCGCCGGCAACATCGCCGACGACGCGCTGCTCGCCGCTGACGGAGCCACGACGATCGGCAACGCGCTGGTGATGCTCAACTGCACCGTGTCGCGCAACCAGATCGGCAGCCATACGCTCTCCGCGAGCAACTATCTGGGAATCAGCAAGAGCATCCTCGACCAGCCCGGTCGCGGCGTGCGCTATCTCGGCAGCTCCGGCTACTTCGTCGATCACCTCCTGGCCGCCGATCTCGGTGGCCTGCCGGCGCTGCCGACGATCGTGCAGGCCGACCCGATGTTCGTCGCGCCGGATGCAGGCGACTATCGCCTGAGGTTCCTGTCGCCGGCCGTCGATTTCGCGCCGGCCGACAGCTTCAGCAGCGTCGATCTCGCCGGCCGTCCGCGCGATGTGGATCTCACCCATCAGGCCAACAACTACGGGCCGCGCGACCTCGGCGCGTTCGAGCGCGAGCACGGCCCTTGGGACTGCGGCGCCGAGGACGCGGTCTTCTGCGACACCTTCGACTTCAAGTGAGCGGCCCGGCGGCCTGGACACGATAGGGAACCGGATGCATCGAAGCTGTGGCTCGCGCTGAGCCTGGCCTCGACCACGCCCGCCGCACCGAATCGGGTCGTCAACGGCGGGTTCGGCACCGATCTGTCGGGCTGACGCATCGCTCACCGCACCCCCGGGCACCGCTGGACCTTGACTCGCGGCCCAGCTCAAGCTCGGCCCGGGTCATCCACACGCCGGCCGACGGCACGGACCGGGTTTTCCCACCCGTGCAGTGCATTCCGCTCACAGCCGGGTCGCTATCGCATCCTCGCGCACGGCCGTCTCGCCGAGCCAGGCCAGTGGCCACCTCGTCGCGAACGTCCGGTTGTCGTTTCCCGGGGGAAACGTCACGCCGTCGTCAGCGCAGCCTGCGGCGGCCCGCCCGGACCGTCACTCGAAGTCGCCGTCGAACAGCCGATCGAAGCGCGCGCGGACGAGGGTCACGAAATCGATGCCCTTGGAGTTCCCGTCCTCGAAGAAGGTGCGGCCGAACATCAGCGCGGACCCCTCGCCGTACGCCATGCCGTGGATCTGCGAATACGGGCCGCTCATGCCGGCGCCGGTCGGATCGTGGACCACGTAGTTGCGCCAGCCGGCCGTGCCGAAGCCGGTGTCCAGCGAGCCATCGCCGTTCAACCGCACCAGGGTGAAGCGCGTGCGCGTGCTCTCGCTCGCGCTTGGGAATGGGAACGACGTGCGAGCAAGCAGGATCTGGCCGCCGGGCAGCAGCGCAAGCGTGCTGGAGGTTTCGCCGAACGGCGACAGCGTGGTGTTGCCTGGCGGCGCCATCAGACGCAGCCCGAAACTCGCATCGAGCATGCCGGCCGGATCGAACCGCGTCACCAGCGCGCAACAGCTCTGCGAGCCGTTGTTGCCGTTGCCGGCGACGATCGCACGGCCCCGCCGGTCGAGCACCACGGCGGCGGCATCGATGCCGTTGAACCCGGCCGGCGCTTCGACGTCGACCCGTCCCTGCGTTCCGAACTGCGGGTCCGGCTGACCATCGGGGAGCAGTTGCAGCAATACCAGGTTCGGCCCGTTGCTGTTGCCGCGCAGGCCAGCCAGCAGAACGCGATGGTCCGGTCGCACGGCCAGGGCGCGCAGATCGCGCACGCCATTGGTGGCGGGCACGGCGGGGGAGACGAAACCCTTGCCGCCGCCGAAGCTCGGATCGTTGCTGCCGTCGGGCCGGAAACGCCACACCTGCCACTGAAAGGCCTGGACGCCGGCCAGCAGCCAGCGCCCGGCACCATCACGCGCCAGCGCCGAGACGCGGAAACCGGTTCCGGGCACGGAGGGGGGGCCGGCCGGAAAATCCTCATCGGGGCTGCCGTCGTGATGGAAGCGCAGCAGGCAGACGCCGGTCCAGATCACCGCGCCGTCGCCGTCGACGGCCACGCGGACCGGATGCGACCCGCCGCAGGGCGCGTCGATCTCGACGCGACCGTCGCCGGCGAAACTCGTGTCCCAATCGCCGTTGCGATGCATGCGCACCAGCCACTGCGCGTCGTCGCCGTCGTTGAGGGTCCAGTAGAAACGTCCGTCCGAGAGCGCGGCCAGTCCGCCGAGCCACTCGGGCGAGCCGAGCGTGCTGTCGGGTCGCGCGATCAGCAGTTCGCCGCCGTTGCCGAAGGTGGCATCCAGCTCGCCGGTCGCGAGGGCCTGCCCGGTCGCGACCAGGGTCCAGGCGACCGCCAGGCAGCGGCCCAGGCGCGTGCATGTACGAAGTGCGTGCATGGCGGCTCCTCGTCCCCGCCGCTTCGGACGCAGCGTAGCGCCATCGGCGCCTCGGAGCCAGGTTGCCGACCGCGGCGCCGGGTACAGGGCATGCTGGCGCCCTGCCCGGCAGGTCCGGAGCCATCGGCGCGATGCGGGGTCCGGTCGGGCAGGACCCGGTGTTTCAGCGAGCACTTCGGCCGCTCGACCGGCACCAGCCGCGGCCCGCATCGCGGCGTGCGCCCATCCACCGGCCGGACCCGGGGCGGTCGCGCTCGCCGCCACGGCGCTGCGGACGGCGCGTTCCGCACCGAGCCCCCGGAAAACACGAAGCCCGGCACAAGGCCGGGCTTCGTGGTCATTCGGGAAAGTGGACGGGAATCAGAAATCCATGCCGCCCATGCCGCCCATGCCGCCGCCGGCCGGGCCGTGGCTGTGGGCTTCTTCCTTCTTCGGCGCTTCGGCGACCATCGCCTCGGTCGTGATGACCAGGCCGGCGATCGACGCGGCGTTCTGCAGCGCGGTGCGCGTGACCTTGGTCGGGTCCAGGATGCCGAGCTCGACCATGTCGCCGTACTCGCCGGTCGCGGCGTTGTAGCCGAAGTTGCCCTTGCCCTCGGCGACCTTGTTGAGGATCACGCTGGGCTCTTCGCCGGCATTGGTGACGATCTCGCGCAGCGGCGCTTCCATCGCGCGCTTGGCGATCTGGATGCCGTGGGTCTGCTCCTCGTTGTCACCCTTGAGCTTGGCCAGCGCCGACAGCGCGCGGATCAGCGCGACGCCACCGCCCGGGACCACGCCTTCCTCGACGGCCGCACGCGTGGCGTGCAGAGCGTCCTCGACGCGCGCCTTCTTCTCCTTCATTTCCACTTCCGTCGCCGCGCCGACCTTGATGACGGCCACGCCGCCGGCCAGCTTGGCCACGCGCTCCTGCAGCTTCTCGCGGTCGTAGTCCGAGGAGGTCTCCTCGATCTGCGCCTTGATCTGCTTGATGCGCGACTGGATCGCGGCCGCCTCGCCGGCGCCGTCGATGATCGTCGTGTTCTCCTTGGTGATCACGACCTTCTTGGCGCGGCCCAGATCCTTGAGGGTGGCCTTCTCGAGCTGCAGGCCCACTTCCTCGGAGATCACCTGGCCACCGGTCAGGATCGCCATGTCCTCGAGCATCGCCTTGCGGCGGTCGCCGAAGCCCGGCGCCTTGACGGCCGCGACCTTGACGATGCCGCGGATCGTGTTGACGACCAGGGTCGCCAGCGCCTCGCCTTCGACTTCCTCGGCGACGATCAGCAGCGGCTTGCCGGCCTTGGCGACGCCCTCGAGCACCGGCAGGAGCTCACGGACGTTGGAGATCTTCTTGTCGTACAGCAGCACGAACGGGTCTTCGAGCTCGACCTGCTGGCTCTGCTGGTTGTTGATGAAGTACGGCGACAGGTAGCCGCGGTCGAACTGCATGCCCTCGACGACGTCGAGCTCGTTGTCCAGGCCCGAACCTTCCTCGACCGTGATCACGCCTTCCTTGCCGACCTTGTCCATCGCCTCGGCGATCAGCTTGCCGATCAGCTCGTCGCCGTTGGCCGAGATCGTGCCGACCTGGGCGATCGACTTGGAGTCCGCCGACGGCTTGCTGAGCTTCTTGAGTTCCTCGACGGCGGCGATGACGGCCTTGTCGATGCCGCGCTTGAGGTCCATCGGGTTCATGCCGGCGGCGACGGCCTTGAGGCCTTCGCGGATCAGCGCCTGGGCGAGAACGGTCGCGGTGGTGGTGCCGTCACCGGCCACGTCGGAGGTCTTGGAAGCGACTTCCTTGACCATCTGCGCGCCCATGTTCTCGAACTTGTCGGCCAGCTCGATCTCCTTGGCGACGGACACGCCGTCCTTGGTGATCGTCGGCGAGCCGAAGCTCTTCTCGAGCACGACGTTGCGGCCCTTCGGGCCCAGCGTCGCCTTCACGGCGTTGGCGAGGGTGTTGACGCCGCGCAGGATGCGCGCACGGGCGTCTTCGGAGAAACGAATGTCTTTGGCTGCCATGGAACGGATTCCTTCGATGGATTGCGTGGGGGTGCGGATGCGTCGAGTGCGGCGCGCGGCGCCGGCTTACTCGATGACCGCCAGGATGTCTTCTTCGCGCATGACCAGCAGGTCTTCGCCGTCGACCTTGACCTCGGTGCCCGAGTACTTGCCGAACAGGACCTTGTCGCCGGTCTTGACCGCGATCGGACGGACCTTGCCGTCCTCGAGAATCTTGCCGTTGCCGGCCGCGATGACTTCGCCGCGGCTGGGCTTCTCGGCGGCGCTGTCGGGGATGACGATGCCGCCGGCCGAGACCTTTTCCTCTTCCAGGCGCTTGATGATCACGCGATCGTGCAGGGGGCGCAGTGCCATGGGGTGCTTCCTTCAGCAGGTGGGTTGAATGGTTAAGTTGTTGAATTACATACACATAATCAAGCGTTGTTAGCACTTGATCGCAGTGAGTGCCAATTCTAGCGGCGCACTCCGGTCAACGGAAGCCACCGCAGGCGTGGCTGCCACTTGGAGGCGCGCCGGGCCGCTTCAAGGGCTGCGCAGCATCGGCAGCGTCGGGGCCGCCCCGGCGTCGGGCGTCGAAGGCACCGGATGGCGGCCGCGGCCGGCCCGCCGGCACCGATCACGCAAGCCATGTGGTCCGGGGCGGACACCGCCGCCGGCAGGCGGCCGAATGGCAGCGGCCGAGGCGATCCCCGGCCGGACGATCACCCGATGCCACGCGTGGACGCGCCGGTCGTCTCGCGCCGCACAGACGTGACGGCGCTACGCGCCGCCGTCACGACACCCTGCTAGAGTCGCGCCTCTTTTTTTCGTGCCCGGCTGCGGGACGCCTCGGGGAGGAGGCAGGCGATGAGCCATCACATCCTGACCGCGCTGCGCGCCTGCGCCGCACTGCTGCTCGCCAGCGCGAGCGGCGCCGCGCTGGCGCAGTCGATCGCGCTGACGCCGGACACGCCGGCGAACGAGAGCTTCGATTCGCTGGCCGCCAGCGGCACCGCGACGACGCTGCCGAACGGCTGGTACCTGCTCGAGACCGGCAGCAATGCCGACGGCCGCTACGCCGCCGACACCGGCGCGGCCAACGCCGGCAACACCTACAGCTACGGCGCGTCCGGCGGCAGCGAGCGCGCGCTCGGCATGCTGCGCTCGGGCTCGCTGACGCCGATGATCGGCGCGCGGCTGCGCAACGACTCGGCGCAGACCATCGATACCATCGCGGTCGCCTACGTCGGCGAGCAGTGGCGCCTCGGCACGGCCGGCCGGCCGGACCGCCTGGCGTTCGAGTACAGCCTCGACGCCAGCGGCCTCGGCAACGGCAGCTGGACGCCGGTCGGCGAACTCGACTTCGTCGCGCCGGTCACCGGCGGCGCGATCGGCGCGCGCGACGGCAATCTCGCCGCGAACCGCAGCGCCGTCGAAGCGGCGATCGACGGGCTCAGCCTCGCGCCGGGCGCGGAGCTGTGGGTGCGCTGGGTCGACGCCGACGCCAGCGGCGCCGACGACGGCCTGGCGATCGACGAGGTCCGCTTCACCGCGAACGGCGGCACCTCGCCGCCGCTGCCGCCGAGCGTGGTCTCGACCGTGCCGGCCGACGGCGCCGCCAATGTGCCGGCCGCCAGCGACATCCGCGTGGTGTTCAGCCAGTCGGTGACGACCGACGCGGATGCCTTCGATCTGGCCTGCGGCGGCCAGCCGATCGCACTGACCGAGACCGGCAGCGGCACCACGCGCACGCTGACGCCGGCCACCGTACTGCCGGCCGGCGGCGGCTGCGCGTTCGCGATCGACGCCGACGCCGTGCGCAACGGCGCCGGCCTGCCGCTGGCCGCGCCGGTCAGCATCGCGTTCACGGTCGCCGACGGCTCGACCGCCGGCTACTACGCGCAGGTCAATACCAGCAGTCCCGGCCAGCTGCGCTGCACGCTGCACGCGACGATCCGCGGCCATACCGCCTATCCGTACAGCGGCAGCGGCACCAGCACCTGGACGATCCTCGAGCTCGCGCAGGCGCATCCGACCGACCCGAACCGCATCCTCGACGTCTACCGCAACCGGCTCTACGTGCGCGGCAGCGACCGCGCCGGCACCGGCAGCGGCCTGACCTACAACCGCGAACACACCTGGCCCAACTCGCTCGGCTTTCCGAGCACGACCGGGGACCTCGGCCTGCCGAACGCGCCGTACACCGACACCCACATGCTGTATCTGTCCGACACGCAGTGGAATGCCGACCGCGGCAACAAGCCGTACGCGTACTGCCCGGCCTCGGCCAGCTGCGGCGAGCGCATCACCGAGGCCAACTTCGGCGTCGGCGGCGGCAGCGGCGTCTATCCGGGCAACTCCAACTGGGTCAGCGGCAGCTCGTTCGAGGTCTGGAACTTCCGCAAGGGCGACCTGGCGCGCGCGGTGCTGTACATGGCGATCCGCTACGAGGGCGGCACCGACCCGACCAGCGGCCAGCGCGAACCGGACCTGGAGCTGACCGACGATCGCAGCCGCATCGTCGGCACGTCCAACTACGACGTGCCGGCCTACATGGGCCTGCTGGCCGACTTGCTGGCCTGGCACGTGGCCGATCCGCCCGATGCCGCCGAGGTCGCGCGCAACGACGTGATCCAGACCTTCCAGGGCAATCGCAACCCGTTCATCGACCATCCCGAATGGGCGACCCGTGCATTGTTCGAGTCGGTCACGCCGGCCGTCTGCGAGCCGGCCTCGAACGAGGCGCTGTTCGTCGACGGCTTCGACGGCACGCCGTGACGCGGGCCGCCGGGCGGCGCGGCCCGGCGGCCCGATCCTCGGAAGTTGACGCGGACTGTGCGACCATCGGCGGCCTTTGCCGGTCCGCCGCCTCGCCATGTCCGCCTCGATCGTGCAGTGCACCTGCCCCGACGCCGATTCCGCGTCGCGCATCGCGCGCGCCCTGGTCGAAGCACGTCTGGCCGCCTGCGTGCAGGCGGTCGGCGGCGTCAGCTCGACCTACCGCTGGAACGAGACGATCACGGTCTCGACCGAGGTGCTGCTGCTGATCAAGACGCGGCGCGAACGCCTCGACGCGGTGCGCGACTGCGTGCTGGCGCTGCACCCGTATGAACTGCCGGAGATCGTCGCGGTCGATATCGCGTCGGGCCATCCGCCCTACCTCGACTGGATCGCGCGCGAGACCGCCGCTCCGGCCTGATCGCCCTGTGAGGAGTTGTCCCTTGTTGCGTTGTCTTTTCGCCGCCGCGCTGGCCCTGACGTCCCTCGTATCCACCGTCGCGGCGCAGGAGCAGGACGGTCTGCTGCCGGTCGAGCAGGCGTTCGTGCTGCGCGCCGAGATCCGCGAGCCCGGCCGCATCGCGCTGGAATGGACGGTCGCGCCGGACTACTACCTCTACAAGTCGCGGATCAGCGCCAAGACCGGGCAGCCGGGCCTCGCCCTCGGCGCACTCGATCTGCCGGCCGGCATCCCGAAGCACGACGAGTTCTTCGGCGACGTCGAGATCTACCACGGCACGGTCGCGGCCAGCCTGCCGTACGTGCTGAGCGATCCGAACGCGACCGCGGTCGAGTTCACCGTGACCGTGCAGGGCTGTCACGAGGTCGAGCCGCTGATCTGCTATCCGCCGCATCCGACCACGCTGCGGCTCGAGCTCCCGGCCACGCCGGCCGGCGCGCCGCCCGGCGGCGGCCTGATCGCGCTCAGCGGTGCCAGCGGCGGACTGCTCGGCCAGGTCGGCGGCCAGGACGCGCTGCCCGAGGACCAGGCGTTCGTGTTCGAGGCGATCCCGAACGGCCCCGGCGAGATCCTCGCGCGCTGGACGCTGCCGGACGGCTACTACCTGTATCGCGACAAGACCGAGTTCGCACTCGAAGGCGGCGGCGCCGAACTCGGTGCGCCGCGCTGGCCGCCCGGCCTCGATCACGTCGACGAGCATTTCGGCAATGTGGTCGTCTACTACCGCCAGGTCGAGCTGCCGATCCCGCTGCGCCGCGCCGACGCGCAGGCCGCCACCGCGACGCTGCGCGCCGCGTTCCAGGGCTGCAAGGAAAACGGCATCTGCTATCCGGTGATGACGCGTTCGATCGCGCTCGCGCTGCCGGCGCTGACCGAAGCCGAGCTCGCACAGGCCAATGCCGCGTTCGTGCCGGCCGCGGCGGTGCCGGCCGCCGCAGCCCAGGGCACCACCGGCGCGGCCGCCGACGCCTCGGCCGACAATGCGCTGCGCAGCCAGCCGCCGCAGAGCGGTGCCGCGTCGCTGGCCGGCGCGCTGCTGCTGGCCCTGCTCGGCGGCCTGATCCTCAACCTCATGCCGTGCGTACTGCCGGTGCTGTCGCTGAAGGTGATCGGCCTCGCGCAGAGCGGCGAAAGCCTCGCCAAGGCGCGCAGCCATGCGCTGTGGTACACGCTCGGCGTGCTGGTCTCCTTCGCCGTGGTGGGCCTGGCGGTGATCGCGCTGCGCGCGGCCGGCCAGGCGCTGGGCTGGGGTTTCCAGCTGCAGCAGCCGGCGTTCGTCGCGCTGCTGGTCTACGTGCTGCTCGCGGTCGGCCTGAGTCTCTCCGGCGTGTTCACGATCGGCGCCGGTCTGGCCGGTACCGGGCAGACGCTCGCAAACCGCTCGGGTCCGGCTGGGGACTTTTTCACCGGCGTGCTCGCCTGCATCGTCGCCAGCCCGTGTACGGCGCCGTTCATGGGGCCGGCGCTCGGCTTCGCGTTCGCGTCCTCGTCGCTGGTCGCGCTGCTGATCTTCCTCGCGCTCGGCCTCGGCCTGGCGCTGCCGTTCCTGCTGATCGGCTTCGTGCCGGCGCTGGCCTCGCGGCTGCCGCGACCCGGCGCGTGGATGGAGACGTTCAAGCAGGTGCTGGCGTTCCCGATGTATCTGACCGCGGTCTGGCTGGCCTGGGTGCTCGGCAAGCAGCGCGGCGTCGACGCGGTCGGCCTGGTGCTGGCCGGCGGCGTGGTGCTGGCGCTCGGCCTATGGTGGTACGAGCGCAGCCGCTGGGGCGGACGCACGCTCGGCCGCGTGCTGGCGCTGCTGGTCGTGCTGGCCGCGCTGCTGCCGCTGATCGGCATCGCGCGCCTGCCGGTGCCGAGCGCGACCATCGGCACCGGTGCCGATGCGGCCGTGCCGTACTCGGCCGAGAAGCTCGCGGCACTGCGCGCCGAAGGCCGTACCGTGTTCGTCAACATGACCGCGGACTGGTGCGTGACCTGCAAGGCCAACGAGAAGAACGTGCTCGGCACCGATCACTTCAAGGCCCTGCTCGCGGCCGCCGACGCGGTCTACATGAAGGGCGACTGGACCAATGTCGATCCGGCGATCACCGCGTTCCTGCAACAGCATCGGGCGGTCGGCGTGCCGCTGTACGTCGTGTTCGAAGGCCGCGAAGGTTCCGGGCGCGTGCTGCCGACGCTGCTGACCGCCGGCATCGTCGAAGAGGCGCTGCCGCCGGCGCGGCGCTGACCGATGCGGCTCGAGCGCACCCATCTGCTGATCGTCGCGCTGGCGCTGGCGAGCGCCGGCGCCGGTCTCGCGCTCAGCGTCTGGCTGCGGCCGTCGCGGCCGGCCGCGGCGCTGCCGGCCGATCTGCGACCGCTCGACGTCGGCGACCGCCGCCTTGACGTCGCCCTGCCCGACCGTGACGGCCGCCCGCGCCGTCTGTCCGAATGGGACGGCCAGCTCGTCGTGCTGAACTTCTGGGCCAGCTGGTGCGGTCCGTGCCGCGAGGAGATGCCGATGCTCGACGCCGCGCGGCGTCGCCATGCCGGCCACGGCGTGGAGATCATCGGCGTGGCGGCCGAAGAGGCCGAGCCCGCGCTGGCGTTCCTGCGCACGCATCCGGTCGACTATCCGATCCTGATCGACGCGCCGGGCGCCGGCCCCGATCTGTCGCTGCGCATGGGCAATACGCGCAGCGTGCTGCCGTTCAACGTGCTGATCGGCCGCGATGGCCGCATCCTGGCGCAGCGCATCGGCAACATGAACGAGTCGACGTTCGAGGCCTGGCTCGCGCCGCACCTGACGCAGTGAGACGCAACGTACGGCGCGGCCGGCACGGGCCGATGGTCCGGCGGCGATGGTTCCTGCTAAGTTAGCCGCGCCGACCGGCGATCGTCTGTGCGCCGCGCTCCGGCAGGGATATAGGGCCTGTGATGAACAAACCCCTCTGGGAACCGAGCGACGAGCGCATCGAGCGCGCGAACCTCAACCGCTTCATGCGCTTCGTGCGCGAGCAGACCGGCAACGAGGACATCCGTCGCTACGCGCCGCTGTACGACTTCTCGATCCGTCACCCGACGCGCTTCTGGCCGCTGGTCTGGGAGTTCTGCGGCATCCGCGCCAGCGGTGATTTCGAGCCGGTGCTGACCGAAGCCGAGCACATGGCCGATGCGCGCTGGTTTCCGGAGGTCCGGCTCAACGTCGCGCAGAACCTGCTGCGTCATCGCGACGATCGCATCGCGCTGATCGACCGCGACGCGCACGGCGCTCAGCGATCGCTGAGCTACGCGGCGCTGCACGGCGAGGTCGCGCGACTCGCCGCGGCGCTCGGCGCGTCCGGCGTCGCCAGCGGCGACCGTATCGCGAGCACACTCCAGGGCGGTCTCGAGCGTGTGATCGCGCTGCTCGCGACGACCGCCGTCGGCGCGATCTGGGCGCCCTGCCCGCACGACGGCGCCGGCCTGCCGGACACGACGTATCTCGCCGCGCTCGCGCCGAAGCTGCTGTTTCTCGGCGGGGAACGCGCGGTCGCGTCTGCGGCCGCCCTGCGCGAGGCCGCGCCCTCGATCGGCACGATCGTCACGACGGCGAGCGCCGCAACGGCACCCGGCCTGGTGACCTGGGACGCGTTCGCGGCCGGCGATGCGCAGCACCCGGCTTTCGAGCCGCTGCCGTTCGCGCATCCGCTCTACGTGCTGCCGGCCGCGGTCGCCGCGAGCGCGACCACCGAAGGTCTCGTGCACGGCGCCGGCGGCGTACTGATCCAGCACCTCAAGGATCTCGTGCTGCAGCTCGATCTCAAGCGCGAGGACCGCATCGTCGTCGCGACCGGCGACCTGGCGACCTGGCATTGGCTGGTATCGGCACTGGCGGTCGGCGCGACGCTGGTCTTCGTCGACGAGGCGACCGCGGCCGGTAGCGAGGCGCTGTGGAACGTACTCGACGAGATCGGCGCCAGCGTGCTGGTCACGCGCAGCGACGCGCTGGCCGCGTCGGCCGCGGCTGGGCTCGCGCCGATGCAGACGCACAAGCTGCAGCACCTGCGCACGATCGTCGTGACCGGGCCGGTGCCGCCGCCGGAGGCCTACGACTACGTCTACACGGCGATCAAGCAGCGCGTGCTGCTCTGCGCGGTCGCCGGCGGACCGGATCTGCTGTCGTGCCTGGCGACCGGCAATCCGCTGCTGCCCATCCACCGCGGCGAGCTGCAGGGCCGCAGCCTGGGCCTGCGCGTCGAGGTGATCGACGCCGACGGCCATCCACAACGCGACCGCAGCGGCGCGCTGGCCTGTCTCGCACCGTTTCCGGCGCTGCCGCTCGGCTACTGGAACGACGCCGGCGGCCAGCGCTATCGCCGCGACGGGTTCGCCGGCGCGCCCGGCAGCTGGCGTCCGGGCCTGCAGGCGCAGCTGACGCCACGCGACGGACTGCTGGTCTCGACGACGGCCGCGTGGCCGGTGGCCGCATCAGCCGCCAGCGCCGCCTGACGATGGCATCCTCGCGCAGCGCCGCCGATGGCGTGCTCGTGCTCGGCTCGGCCGGCTTCACCGGCCGTGCGATCGTGCGTCATCTGGCCGGCAGCGGCCGTCCGATCGTCGCGCTCGGACGCTCCGAGCGCGTCGGCCGCGACGGCGCGGTCACGCGCGTGCGCGGCTCGATCGAGGACGCCGGCCTGCTGGCCGACCTGCTCGGCCGGTGCCGCACGGTCGTGCACACGGCCAGCGTCACGACGCCCGGCACCTCGGCGCGCGAGCCCGGCCTCGAGGTGCTCGGCAATCTGCTGCCGCTCAGCCGACTGCTCGAACTCGCGCCGGCGTTTCCGGACCGCGAGCTGATCTACCTGTCCTCGGCCGGCGCGATCTACGGCGACGGCGCCGACGGCGCCGACGAGGACACCGCGCTGCGGCCGCGCTCGTACTACGGCGCCGGCAAGGCCGCCGCCGAAGCATTCGTGCATGTGTGCACCGCCACCACGAGCTGGCGCGCGGTCGCGCTGCGGCCGACCAATGTCTACGGACCCGGACAGACCGTCGGCACCGGCTTCGCGATCGTGCCGACGCTGTTCGGCCGCGCGATCGACGGCACGCCGTTCCCGATCTGGGGCGACGGCTCGAGCGTGCGCGACTACTGTCACGTCGACGATCTGGCGCGTCTGGTCGCCACGATCGTCGCGGCCGGCTGCCCGGCCGGCTTCAGCCGCTACAACGTCGCCAGCGGCCATGTCGCATCCGTGCTCGAGCTGATCGAGGCCTGCTCGCAGACCTGCGGGCGCCCGATCGCGGTCGAGCGCCTGCCGCCGCGCGGCGTCGACGTCGCGCGCGTGGCGCCGGACGGACGCGCCGTACAGGCCGATTTCGGCTGGCAAGCGACGATCGATCTGGCTGCCGGACTCGCCGATACCTGGGCCTGGTTCCGGGAGGACGGTACGGGCGGCGGCGCGCGGTGACGTGAGCGACCCCGTGCGCGCCGAGCCCGAGCTGCCGATCGGCGTATCGAGCCGATCGCATGCGCAGCCGGACTGCGCAACGCGGCGATCGTTCGCATGGCACGGCGCCATCCTCGTCCGTCCCCGGGCAGGCTAGACTTCCCGGCCCGTTCCTCGCCGTACGCCCATGGATGCCGCCTCTCCCGCCCTGGATGTCTCGATCGTCGTGCCGGTCTACGGCGGCAGCGCCGCGCTGCCCGAGCTGCGCGAACGCGTCGCGGCCGCGATGCGTGCTGCGGGCCTGCGCCATGAGCTGATCCTCGTCGACGATCGCGGCCAGGCCGAGGCCTGGCCGACGATCCAGGCGCTCTCGGCTGCGCATCCGGAGGTCGTCGGGCTGCGCCTCTCGCGCAATTTCGGCCAGCACGCGGCGACCGTCTGCGGCATCGCCGAGGCGCGCGGCGCCTGGATCGTGACGATCGACGACGACCTCGAGCATGCGCCCGAGGCGATTCCGGCCCTGCTCGCCGCCGGCAGCGCCGACACGCCGCTGGTCTACGGCACGTTCGCGCAACGCACCCATGCCGGCTATCGCAACCTCACCTCCGAGCTGATGCGCCATGCGCTCAAGCGCGCGTTTCCGGACCTCAACGAGTCCTACACCTCGTTCCGCGCGATTCATGCGCCGCTGGCGCGGCATCTGGTCGCGCTCGGCCACAACCGGCCGTACATCGACGGCATGCTGTCGTGGCTGACCTCGAGCGTCGCGACCGTGGAGGTCAGCCATGGCGAGCGCCAGCACGGGCGCAGCACGTACACGCTGCGCAAGCTGATCTCGCATGCGCTGAACATCTTCGTGACGTTCTCGCATCTGCCGCTGCGCGTGGCGACCTATGGCGGCGGCGTGCTGGCGGCGATCAGCTTCGTCTATCTGGCCTATGTCGTGATCGGCCGGCTGACCGGTCACATCACCGATCCGGGCTACACCTCGCTGATGTCGGTGGTGCTGCTCGCCTGCGGCATCCAGCTGCTGATCCTCGGCGTGATCGGCGAGTACATCGGGCGGCTGATGAGCGCGGCGTACCGGCGGCCGGTCTACATCGTCGCGCATCGCATCGGCCGGAACGACGGCGCCGATGAGCGCTGATCTGCGCCGCCGCGTCGCCGGCGAGTTCGTGCGCTTCCTGATCGTCGGCGGTACCAATACCGCGGTCGCCTATGCGCTGTACCTGCTGCTGCTGCGCTGGCTGCACTATCCGGTCGCCTACAGCCTGGCGTATCTGGCCGGCATCTCGGTCGGCTATTTCATGAACACCTGGTTCGTGTTCCGGCAGAAGCCAAGCCGCCGCGCCGCGCTGCGCTATCCGCTGGTCTATCTGGTGCAGTACCTGTTGAGCCTGCTGGTGCTGCACGTCGCGGTCGATCTGCTCGGCGTGCCGGCCTGGCTCGCGCTCGCCTTTGCGATCGTCGCGACGATCCCGGTCACGTTCGCGCTGTCGCGCCTGATCATCCACGCACGCTGACGAGCACGCCGAACGATGAGCACGGCGATCGTCTGGTTCCGCCGCGACCTGCGTCTCGACGACAACGGCGCCCTGCAGGCCGCTTTGGATGCGCACGATCGCATCGTGCCGCTCTACATCGACGCACCGGACGAGGACGCGCCGTGGGCGCCCGGTGCCGCGAGCCGATGGTGGCTGCACCACGCGCTCGCCGCGCTGGATCGGCGCCTCGCCGAGCGCGGCGCCACGCTGCACCGGCTGCGCGGCCCGAGTCTCGACGCGTTACGCGCCGTGATTCACGCCAGCGGTGCCGTCGCGGTCCATGCGCAGCGGATCTACGAGCCGATCGCCGCCGCGCGCGACCGCCGCGTGAGCGATGCCCTCGCGCGCGACGGCGTCGCGATGCACCTGGCGACCGGCGCGCTGCTGACCGAACCGCAGGCCGTCGCAACCGGCGCCGGTACGCCGTACCGCGTGTTCACGCCGTACTGGCGCGCCGCGCGCGCGCTGCTGCGGCCGCGCGCGCCGTGGACGGCACCGGCGCGCCTGCCGTCGGCATCGATCGACGCTTCGCTGCCGCTCGAGGCATTCGGCCTGCTGCCGTCGATCCGCTGGGATGCCGGCTTCGACGCGGCCTGGCAGCCCGGCGAAGCCGGCGCTCAGCAGGCGCTCGAGGATTTCCTCGGCATACCGCTGCGCGAATACGCCGAGGCACGCGACCGCCCCGACCAGGTGGGCACTTCGCGCCTGTCGCCGCATCTGCACTTCGGCGAGATCTCGCCGAACCAGGTCGCGCACGCCGTGCTGCGCAAGGCCGCCGACCTCGATGCCGGCGCGCGCCAGGGCGCCGAAGCGTATCTGCGCGAGCTCGGCTGGCGCGATTTCTCGCAGTATCTGCTGCACCACAATCCGACGATGGCCGACCGGCCGCTCGATCCGCGCTTCGAACGTTTCGCCTGGGTGCCGCGCGACCATCATGCGCAGCGGCGCTGGCAGCAGGGCCTCACCGGCATTCCGATCGTCGACGCCGGCATGCGCGAGCTGTGGACGACCGGCTGGATGCACAACCGCGTGCGCATGCTGGTCGCGAGCTTCCTGACCAAGAACCTGCGCCAGCACTGGCTCGACGGCGCACGCTGGTTCTGGGACACCCTGGTCGATGCGGATCTGGCCAACAACTCGCAGGGCTGGCAATGGACGGCCGGCTGCGGCGTCGACGCCGCACCGTATTTCCGCATCTTCAACCCGGTCACGCAGGGCCTCAAGTTCGATCCACACGGCCACTACGTGCGGCGCTGGATCCCGGAACTCGCCGGCATCGCCGCGCCGCTGGTGCACCAGCCCTGGCACGACCCGGACCTGCTCAGGCGCAGCGGCTATCCGGCGCCGCTGGTCGATCTGGCCGAGACGCGCACGGCGGCGCTGGCGGCGTGGAAGTCGCTGGGCGGCTGACTCATCGGCGCAACGCTCAGTCGTGCCGAGACGTCGATCGTGCTCTGGCTCGCAAGCGACGGATCGGCGCCGACAGCAGCGCGAAGACAATGCAGTAGAGCGATACGTCAGCCAATGCGACCGTGGCGAACAGCCAAGCCGGGAACGTCGGCGGGTCCGCACGGTAGTGAAGCACCGCTGCCATCCAGACGAGGATCTGCGGCACGGCATAAACCAAGGAGACCGTACGCCGATCGCCACGTAGGCGCCGCGCGACCGTCTGGCCTGCGTGGATCCAATTGAGCACGACCGTGGCCGACGCCAGGAACAGCAGCAACGCGGAAAGCGTAGCGATCATCTCAGTCCCTTCTGCGTCGCTTCATCGATCCCTTCTTCAAGTCCATTGCTCCGCACATTCGGCTCCGTTCCACGACTGCTCTTATTGTGTTTTGGTCACGGACGCGATCTCAAGAACGTCCATCCGCCGCCAAAGCTCCGTTACGCTCAACCGCGCAACAGCAACCGGTACGCCGGATTCTCGCTCTCGTCGGTGTACGCATAGCCGAGCTGCGCGAGGAACGCGGGCCAGGCCGCGCGGTCGCGCTCGGGCACCTGGATGCCGACCAGAATGCGGCCGAAGTCGGCGCCGTGGTTGCGGTAGTGGAACAGGCTGATGTTCCAGGCCGGGTCGAGCGCGTCGAGGAAGCGCGCGAGCGCGCCGGGGCGCTCGGGGAAGTCGAAGCGGCACAGGCGTTCGTCGACGGCCAGCGGCGAGCGGCCGCCGATCATGTGGCGCAGGTGCAGCTTGGACAGCTCGTCGTGCGTGAGGTCGAGCGTCGCGAAGCCGTGCGCGCGGAAATGCGCGGCGACTGCGGCGCCTTCGTCGCGCGCGCCGATCTGCAGGCCGACGAAGATGCGCGCCTGATGCGGATCGTCGATGCGGTAGTTGAACTCGGTGATCGCGCGGCCGCCGAGCAAGGCGCAGAAGCGGCGGAAGCTGCCGCGCTCCTCGGGGATCGTCACCGCGAGCAGGGCCTCGCGCGATTCGCCGACCTCGGCGCGTTCGGCGACGAAGCGCATGCGGTCGAAATTGAGATTGGCGCCGCTGGCGATCGCGACCAGGCCGGCGCCTTGCAGGCGCTCGCGCTCGGCGACCTGCTTGAGTCCGGCAACCGCGAGCGCGCCGGCCGGTTCGAGCAGGCTGCGCGTATCGGTGAAGACGTCCTTGATCGCGGCGCACAGCGCATCGGTGTCGACGCGCTCGATCGCATCGACGTGCCGGCGGCACAGCGCGAAGGTTTCCGCGCCGACCTGCTTGACCGCGGTGCCGTCGGAGAACAGGCCGACGTCCTCTAGCATCACGCGCTCGCCGCACTCGAGCGAGCGCGCCATCGCGTCGGAGTCGGCGGTCTGCACGCCGATCACGCGGATCTCGGGCCGCAGCGCCTTGACGTAGGCGGCGACGCCGGCGATCAGGCCGCCGCCGCCGACCGGCACGAAGATCGCGTCGAGCGGACCGGGGTGCTGGCGCAGGATTTCCATCGCGACCGTGCCCTGGCCGGCGATGACGTCGGCATCGTCGAACGGATGGACCAGGGTCAGGCCGCGCTCGGCGCCGAGCGCGACGGCATGGCGATACGCATCGCTGTAGGACTCGCCGGCCAGCACGACCTCGACCGCGTCGCCGCCGTGGCTGCGCACCGCGTCGATCTTGACGCCCGGCGTCGTCACCGGCATCACGATGACGGCGCGGACGCCGAGCCGGCGCGCGGCCAGCGCGACGCCCTGGGCGTGATTGCCGGCGGAGGCGGCGAAGACGCCGCGCGCACGCTCCGCTTCGCTCAGCCGCACCATCTTGTTGTAGGCGCCGCGCAGCTTGAACGAGAACACCGGCTGGTTGTCCTCGCGCTTGAGCCAGACGCGGTTGCCGAGACGCGCCGACAGCGCCGGCGCGTAGTCCAGCTCGGTCTCGCGGGCGACGTCGTAGACGCGCGCGGTCAGGATCCGGCGCAGGGTGTCGTGATCGGTCATCGTGCACGGCAGCATAGCAGCGCCTGCCACCTGCCAGATGGCAGGGGTGGGACCTCGCGCGCCTCGGTACCATCGCCTCTTTCGTCCCTGCCGGAGCCCACGATGACGCTCTCCCGCCTTGCCCTCGGCCTGCTGGCCCTGACCGCCGCGACGGCGCAGGCTGCCGACGGCTACTACCGGTTTCCGGCGATCCGCGGCGACACGGTCGTGTTTACCGCGGAGGGCGATCTGTGGACCGTGGCCGCGGCCGGCGGCAGTGCGCGGCGGCTGACCAGCCATCCGGCCGAGGAGACGCGTGCGGCGATCTCGCCGGACGGCCGGCGCGTCGCGTTCTCGGCCAATTACGAGGGTCCGACCGAGGTCTACGTGATGCCGCTGGCCGGCGGCGAACCACGGCGCCTGAGCTTCGACAACGGCCGCACGCTGAGCCTGGGCTGGACCGCCGACGGCCAGGTGCTGATGACCGCGATGGATGCCAGCGGCCTGTCCTCGCAGCGCGTGATCGTGCGCGTCGATCCGGACAGCGGCGCGCGCACGGTGCTGCCGCTGGCCGACGCCAACGATGCCGCGATCGATCCGAGCGGCCGCTGGGTCTACTTCATCCGCTTCGGCCTGTCGGTGACCGGCGACAACGCGCGCGGCTATCGCGGCGGCGCGCTCGGCCAGCTGTGGCGTTACGACCTGACCGGCCACGCCGAGGCAGAGCGGATCGGTCCGCGCGCGGAAAACCTGCGCCGCCCGCAGTGGTGGAACGGCCGCGTGGTCGTGATCAGCGATCGCGATGGTCGCGACAATCTGTGGTCGCTGGCCGCCGACGGCAGCGATCCGCGCCCGCTGACGCAGCGGCGCGATTTCGACGTGCGCACGGCCAGCCTCGACGGCGACCGCGCGGTCTATCAGGCCGGCGCCGATCTGCGCGTGATGGACCTGCGCAGCGGCGAGGACCGCGTGCTCGGCATCGGCCTTGCCGGCGATTTCGACCAGCGTCGCGAGCGCTGGCTCGACAAGCCGCTGCGCTATCTGGAATCGGCCAGCCTGTCGGCCGACGGCGAGCGGCTGGCGCTGACCGCGCGCGGCCAGATCGCGCTGGCCGGCACCGGTCCGCTGCGTCGCGTCGACGTCGCCGCGGCGACCGGCACGCGCGTGTCGAGCGCGGTGTTCAGCCGCGACGGGCAATGGATCTATGCGATCAGCGACGCGAGCGGCGAGGAGGAGGTGTGGCGCTTTCCGGCCGACGGCAGTCCCGGTGCGAAGGCGCTGACCGACGACGGCGATACGCAGCGCTGGGGCCTGTACCTGTCGCCGGACGGCAAGCAGCTCGCGCACGACGACAAGCGCGGCCGGCTCTGGCTGCTCGACCTGGCCAGCGGCCGCAATCGCCTGATCGACGACGGCGGCAAGGACGGCAACGAAGGCTACGACGACGTCGTCTGGTCGCCGGACAGCCGCCATCTTGCGCTGGTGCGCCTGTCCGACGATCGCGACCGCGATCGCAGCCGGCTGGCGCTGTACTCGCTCGACGGCGGCACGCTGCAGTGGCTGACCAGCGCCAAATACGCCTCGGCCTCGCCGGCGTTCAGTCCGGACGGCCGCTGGCTGTGGTTCCTGTCCGACCGCCAGTTCAACCTGGCCAACGGTTCACCGTGGGGCGACCGCAATACCGGTCCGGTGTTCGACCGGCGCACGCGCCTCTACGCGCTGGCGCTGCAGGCGGGCAACCGCTTTCCGTTCCAGGCCAAGGACGAGCTGGCCGCCGGCCAGCGCGACGAGGCCAAGGACGAGAAGGACGACAAGAGCGGCAAGGACAAGGACGACAAGAAGTCTCCGAAGCTGCCGGCGATCCAGCGCGAAGGACTCGCCGAGCGGCTCTACGAGCTGCCGCTGCCAGCCGGCGACTACCGCGCCTTGCGCGCGAACGACAAGCGGCTCTACGTACTCGACCGCGAAGGCGGCAAGACCGTGCTGAAGACGACCGCGATCGGCAACGAGGACATCAAGCTCGAGACCTTCACCGGCGACGTCGCCGAGTACGCGCTGTCGGCCGACGGCAAGAAGCTCTACTTCCGCAAGTCCGGCCCGAGCCGCGACGAACCCGGCCTGATGGCGATCGTCGAGGCCGGCGCGAAGGCGCCGGATGATCTGGGCAAGGCGACCGTGCGCGTCGGCGACTGGAACCTGCGCGTCGATCCGCGCGCCGAGTGGCGGCAGATGTTCGACGACGCCTGGCGCCTGCATCGCGATCACTTCTTCGACGCGAAGCTGCGCGGCGTCGACTGGGCCGCCGTGCGCACGCGCTACGCGCCGCTGGTCGAACGCCTGACCGACCGCAGCGAGCTCGACGATCTGCTCGGCCAGATGATGGGCGAGCTCGGCGCGCTGCATTCGCAGGTCGGCGGCGGCGAGCTGCGCGAGGGCGCGCCGGTGCCGGAGACGGCCGGACTCGGCGCGCGCTTCGAACGTGCCGACGGCGGCTGGCGCATCGTGCGGATCTACCGCACCGAGGCCGAGCTGCCGTCCGAGCGCGGACCGCTGCAGCAGCCGGGCATCGACGTGCGCGAAGGCGATCTGCTGGTCGCGATCAACGGCCGGCCGACTGCCGACCTGCGCGATCTGTCGGACCTGCTGCGCGGCCAGGCCGGCCAGCAGGTGCTGATCGAGGTGCGCCGCGGCGCGGCCGCGAGCCGGCGCTTCGTCGTCGTGCCGGCCAACGGCATGCGCGAGTCGGGCCTGCGCTACAACGACTGGGAGCAGGCGCGCCGCGAGCGCGTCGAGCAGGTCGGCGGCGGCCGCATCGGCTACCTGCACCTGCGGGCGATGGGGCCGGGCGACATCGCGACCTTCGTGCGCGAGTTCTACGCGCAGTACGATCGCGACGGCCTGATCATCGACGTGCGCCGCAACCGCGGCGGCAACATCGACAGCTGGATCGTCGAGAAGCTGCTGCGCCGCGCCTGGGCGTTCTGGGCGCGGCCCGATGCGCCGCCGTACACCAACATGCAGCAGACCTTCCGCGGACACCTGGCGGTGCTGACCGACGAGCTGACCTATTCGGACGGCGAGACGTTCTCGGCGGCGGTCAAGGCGCTCAAGCTCGGGCCGCTGATCGGCACGCGCACCGCCGGCGCCGGGGTCTGGCTGTCGGACCGCAATGCGCTGATCGACCGCGGCCGCGCGCGCGTCGCCGAGTTTCCGCAGTACGGCGTCGACGGCCAGTGGCTGGTCGAGGCGATCGGCGTGGAGCCGGACATCCACGTCGAGAATCCGCCGCATGCGACGTTCAACGGCGAGGACCGTCAGCTCGACCGCGCGATCGGCTATCTGCAGGACAAGCTGCGCAGCGATCCGGTGCCGGCGCTGACGCCGCGGCCGATCCCGGGCCTGCCGATGCGCGACTGACGCAGCCGGCGCCGCGGGCGATCGCGGCACGGCCGGCGGCGCAGCGTGCCGCCGGCCGATGCGCCGGCTCAGGGCTCGAAGCCGTACGCGAAGATGCGGTCGCTGTGCGTCCAGCGCGCGATCTCGACCGGCTCGCTCCAGTAGCGGTCGATCGCGCCATTGCCGAGCTGGCCGTAGGCGCCGTTGCCCCAGCAGCGCGTGCGGCCGTCGACGTGCGTGGCACAGCTGGTCTCTTCGCCGAGCCGCAGCGCGGCGACCGGCGCGTCGAGGCCGAGCACCGCCACCGGCAGCCGCCGCGTCGTCGTGCTGCCGTCGCCGAGCTGGTAGCGATTGTTGTAGCCCCAGCACACGGCCTGGCCGTCGCCGCGCAGCGCGCAGCCGTGGTAGTCGCCGACCGCGAGCGCGGTGACGCCGGCGGCCAGCCCGTCGACGCCGGTCGGCAGCGGCCGCGTCGTCACCGTGCCGTCGCCGATCTGGCCGCTGCTGTTGTAGCCCCAGCAGCGGACCTGTCCGCCGGTCGTCAGTCCACAGCTGTGCTCGCCGCCGGCATGGACGGCCGCGTAGGCGACACCGGCATCGGCGACCGCGGTCGGGATCAGCCGGTCGGTCGTGCTGCCGTCACCGACCTGGCCGCGGTTGTTGCGCCCCCAGCAGCGCAGCGTGCCATCGGCGAGCCGCGCGCAGGCGTGCTGCTGGCCGAGACTGAGCGCGACGACCCCGCTCGACAGGCCGGCGACCGGCGTCGGCGCGTTGCGGTCGACGAGGCTGCCGTCACCGAGCTGGCCGACCTGGTTGCGGCCCCAGCACCGCACGCCGCCGCCGGCGTCGAGCGCGCAACTGAAGGACAGGCCGGCGGCGATCGCGACCGCGTCGTCGAGCCCGGCGACGCGGACCGGCGTGCGCCGCGTGATCGTGGTGCCGTCGGCGACCTGGCCGTACTGGTTGCGGCCCCAGCACCAGACGCTGCCGTCGCTGCGCACCGCGCAGGCGTGATGCTCGCCGGCCGCGACCGCGCGCACGCCTACTTCGAGCCCCGCGACCGCGCGCGGACCGGCCTGGTCGACGCCGTTGCCGCTGCCGCTGGTCATGCCGTCGCCGACCTGGCCGTAGACATTGGAGCCCCAGCAGGCGGCGCCGCCCTCGACCGTCGTCGCGCAGCCGTTGCGCGCGCGCAGCGACAGCGCGGCGGCCGGCATCGGCAGACCGCCGATCGGCTGCGGCCGCGTGCTGTAGCCGAGGTTGCCCCAGCTGGTGTCGCCGTAGCCGCCCTTGCCGTATTCGGTGCTGCCCCAGCAGCGGATCGCATTGGCGCTGCCGCGCACGCAGGTATGGTCGGTGCCGGCGGCGAGCTCGAGCACCGGTCCGGACAGGCCGGCGACCGCGACCGGACGGTTCGCGCTGGCGGTAGTACCGTCGCCGAGCT
>NZ_DATKFQ010000040.1:0-29873 GCF_035511235.1 Dokdonella sp. | reverse complement strand
GCTTTCTCGTGCTCGCGGTGACGCTGCGTTCGCAGTACATGTTCAACATCGGCGTCTGCAAGGGCTTCGAGGATTTCCGCGCGACCGCCGTGGTCGCGCTGATCGCCACGCCGGTCAACCTGGCCCTGGTCGTCGCCTGCTGGTGGTTCGACGCGCCGGTCGAGGTGCTGCTGGCGGTGTTCGTCGCGTCGAGCGCGGTGTTCTTCGCGGTCTCGCAGGTCAAGGCGCGCGCGCTGCTGCCGGCCGTGCCGCCGGCCGCGGCGCTGCCGCCCGACCTGCGCGCGCGGATCGGCCGGCACATGCGGATGACGGCGATGATCGTGACCGTCGGCTTCTTCGCGGCCAGCGAAGTGGAGGTCTTGTTCCTGAACCTCTACGGCCAGGCCGCCGCGGCCGGCCAGTTCAAGGTGGCCTATCAGCTCGCGTCCGGCGCGGCCCTGCTGGTACCCGGCGTGTTCGGCGCGCTGCTGCTGCCGATGATGGCGCATGCGCTGAGCCAGGGCCGTGAGGTGGCCGGGCGGCGCTTCGCCGCCTCGACCGTGTATCTGTCGCTGCTGGCGTTTCCGCTGATCGCCTACGGCTTCGTGTTCGGCGACTCGGTCATCACGCTGCTGTTCGGCGAGGCCTATCGCGCAGCCGGACCGGTGTTCGCGTGGTGTCTGTTCGCGGCCTCGGTGGTCACGGTCTCGCAGGGCGGGTCGAGCCTGCTGCTGAGCGCCGACCGCCAGCTCGTCGTGCTGGCCGTGGTGTTCGGCTGCGGCGTGCTGAAGATCGCGCTGGATGCGCTGCTGATCGCGCGCTACGGTCTCCACGGCGCCGCGGCGGCCTACGTCGCGGTCTCGCTGGTCTCGTCCTCGGCGATGATCGGCATGGGCATGCGCACCAGCGGCGTCGGCCTCGACGGCGCGCGGCTGGCGCGCATTGCCGCCGCGGCGGTCGTCGCCGGGCTGGCGATCTGGCCGCTGCGCGGCCACTGGCCGGCGCTGCCGACGCTGGTCGCCGGCGGAGGGGTGCTGCTGCCGGTCTACGCGCTGGCGAGCGTGCTGCTAGGCTGCTGGACCGCGGCCGACATCGGCCATCTGCGCCAGCTGCACGCGCGCCTCGGCAAGAACCGGCCGCGGGCGCTGGCGCGCTTCCTGGCCTGGGCCGAACGCCGCTAAGGGGGAGAGAGCTGATGGGGATCGGATATGAGCCGCTGTTCCGCCACGTGCTGCTGCCGTTCTACGACCAGACCCTGGCCGGGCGCGGCACGCTGAGCTTCCTGGCCGAGTACGAGCGCAGCCAGTGGCTGCCGCCCGAGCAGCTCGAGGCGCTGCGCTGGACCAAGCTCAAGCGCCTGCTCGAGCACTGCTGGCGCGAGGTGCCGTACTACCGGCGGCAGTGGACCGAGCTCGGCATCACGCCCGAGGCGATCCGCACCCCGGCCGACTTCGCGCGCCTGCCGGTGCTGACCAAGCACGACATCCGCACCCATTTCGAATCGCTCAAGGCCGACTCGCTGCGCGACTCGCTGCTGTACAAGTCGACCAGCGGTTCGACCGGCGAGCCGTTCCGGTTCGGCTACACGCGCGAGAGCAACGACCGCCGCGCCGCGGTGATGTGGCGCAGCTACGGCTGGGCCGGCTCGCGGCCGGGCCGGCGCACGCTGTACCTGTGGGCGGTGCCGGCGGGGCTGAAGCCGCTGCAGGCGCTCAAGCAGCGGCTCTACAACCGCGCCTACAACCGGCTGATGCTCGACAGCTTCGCGATGCGCGAGGACACGATGGCCGGCTACGCCGAGGCGATCGACGCCTGGCGGCCGGAGATCGTCGTCGGCTACGTCGGGCCGCTGGTGCGGCTGTCGCAGTGGCTGCTGGCCAGCGGCCGCCGCATCCACCGGCCGGCTGCCGTGCTCGGCGCGGCCGAGTCGCTGCACGACTTCCAGCGCGAGATCGTCGAGCGCGCGTTCGGCGCGCCGGCCTTCAACACCTACGGCTGCCGCGAATTCATGCTGATCGCCAGCGAGTGCGAACGGCGCGAGGGCCTGCACGTCAACGCCGACCACCTCCACGTCGAGATCGGCGCGCCGCTGCCGAGCGCAGCCGACCGCGCCGCCGGCGAGATCATCGTGACCGACCTGTCCAACTACGGCATGCCGTTCATCCGCTACACGACCGGCGACCTGGCGATCCCGGCCGATGCGCCGTGCAGCTGCGGCCGCGGCCTGCCGCTGCTGGCCCAGGTGCAGGGCCGCAAGCTCGACGCGATCCGTACGCGCGACGGCCGCTATCTGCCGGGCGAGTACTTCCCCTTCATCTTCAACGACATAAAGTGGATCAAGCGGTTCCGCATCGTGCAGCGCCGGCTCGAGGCGATCGAGCTACTGCTGGTCGTCGACGGCGAGGCCGATGCGGCACGGCTGGACGCGGCGCGCGCGCTGGTCACGCGCGCGCTCGGCGACGGCATCCAGATCGACATCCGCGTCGTCGACGATATCCCGGTCGCCGCCAACGGCAAGTTCCGCGTGACCATTTCCGAGCTGTCCGATCCGCAAGCGCCATGAACATCACCCACGTCGTCGAGAACTTGAACCGCGGCGGACTCGAACGGGTCGTGATCGACCTGGTCGGCGTCCAGCAGGCGGCCGGACACCGCTGCCAGGTGGTGTGCCTGTTCGAGCGCGGCGCGCTGGCCGCCGAGCTCGACGCACGCGGCGTGCCGGTGATCGCCTGCGGCAAGCGCTCGGGCTTCGATCTGGCCGCGGTGCGCCGGATGCGCGCGGCGATCCGCGCGCACGGTACCGAGGTGCTGAACACGCACAACGCGATGGCGCACTACTACGCGGCGATCGCCACGCTCGGCCTGCGGCTGCGGCGGATCAATACGCGGCACAGCATGGGCCTGAGCGCGCATCATCGCCGCCGCGACTGGCTGTATCGCGCCTCGATGCTCGGCACCGACGCGGTGATCGCGGTCTCGCGCGCCTCCTGCGAGGCCGCGCTGGCGCAGCAGCTGGTGCCGGCCGACAAGGCGACGGCGATTCCGAACGGCATTCCGATCGGCGCGTTCCGGCCGCGTTCGGCCGAGGCGCGGCGCCGGCTGGCCGACACGCTCGGGCTGCCGGCGGACGTCGCGCTGCTCGGCACGGTCGGCCGCCTGCATCCGGCCAAGGATCACGCCCTGCTGCTGCGCGCGTTCGCGCAGCTCGGCGCCAGCCATCCGCAGACGGCGCTGGTCGTCGTCGGCGACGGCGCGCTGCGCGCCGATCTCGAGCGCGAGGCGCAGTCGCTCGGCATCGCCGGGCGCGTGCGCTTTCTCGGCGACCGCGGCGACGTCAAGGCCCTGCTGTGCGCGTTCGACCTGTTCGTGCTGTCCTCGCGCACCGAGGGCTATTCGATCGCGCTGGTCGAGGCCTGCGCGGCCGGACTGCCGATCGTCGCGACCGCGGTCGGCGGCAATCCGGAGATCGTCGAGGACGGCCGCAACGGCCGCATCGTGCCGCCGGGCGACGCGGCCGCGCTGGTCGCGGCGATCGCCGGCCTGCTCGACGACACCGCGCGCCGCGAGGCGATGGGCGAGGCGGCACGCGCCTGGGCGCTCGCGAACGGCTCGGTCGAGGCGATGGCCGAGCGCTACGAGGCGGTCTATCGCGGCGCGCGGCGGTCCGGCACGACGTCCGCCGCGCGTTGACCTGACGCGCAGGGATGGGATACTGGCGCCCGCCGACGCCGGCTAGGTGCTCGGATCGCGGCGCCGCCGGAACGCGCCGGCCACCGGACGCACCGCACGACGCCGTCTCACGATGAAGCTGCCGAACAAACAGACCTTGCTGGGGCTGCTGCCCGACGCGCTCGCGCTGACGCGCGGCGACCGCTCCGAGCGCAGCGCCTACCTGACCTTCGACGACGGCCCCAATCCGACGTTCACGCCGCCGCTGCTCGACCTGCTGGCGCAGCACGACGCGCAGGCCAGCTTCTTCCTGATCGGCGACCAGGTCGAGCGCCATCCCGGCATCGTCGAGCGGATCGTCGCCGAGGGCCATCTGATCGGCAACCACTCCTACGACCACCCGCATTTCGACCGCCTGCCGCTGAGCGAACAGATCGCTCAGGTCGAGCGCACCGACCGCCTGCTGGCGCGCTTCGACGGCCGGCCGCGGCACCGCTTCCGGACGCCGCGCGGCGTGGTGCCGCTGCGCCTGCTGGCGCGCTTCGCGCGCGAGCGCCGCGGCATCACGTACTGGTCCTACGACAGCCTCGACTACGACGATCACCCGGTCGACCGGCTCGCAGCGGCGCTGGAACGGCACGGCCTGCGCAACGGCGAGATCGTGCTGATGCACGACGACAGCGCGCGCGCCGAGGGCATCCTGAGGCGGCTGCTGCCGCAGTGGCGCGATCAGGGCATCGCGCTGCGCGCGCTGCCCGAGGAGCCCGCCTGAACGCCGGCCGCGCGAAGCGCACGCGCGGCGCTCCCGCGGGAACCTCGCGAGCCCGCCGGGTTCAGACCCCGGCCGGGGTGTAAATCATTGTTCCATCGGCCCGCCGACCGATAGGCAGCGGGCCGGCCGACCTGGGAAAATCCACCGATGCCGATCGTCCCGCCGACCGCGTTCCGCCCCTTCCCGCCCGTCCGCAGCGGATGTTCGCCGCGATGAGCCTGGCCATCATGGTGCTGATCGCAGCTGCGCTGCTCGCCGCCCTGGCCGTGCATCGCGTGCTGCGCTCGCGCAACATGCAGATCTGGATCGGCAGCCATCTGCGCCGCCGGCCGCGGCCGGCGGTCGCCGGTCCGACCCATGTGATGTTCTGCTTCGTCGACCACTTCGAGCCGATGTGGAAGCAGGCCGATCTGGCGACCCAGCGCACGCGCGTGGACCGCTGGTGCACCGGCTATCGCGCGCTCGCCTCGCGCCATCGCGATGCCGACGGCCGGCCGCCGCAGCACGGCTTCTTCTACCCCGAAGAGGAATACCTCGAGGAACACCTCTCCAAGATCGAGGCGCTGTGCGCCGACGGCTACGGCGAGATCGAGATCCACCTGCATCACGACAACGACACCGAGGACAACTTCCGCACGGTCATGCGGCGCTTCTGCGATCTGCTGCACGAGCGCCACGGCGCGCTGTCGCGTCATCCCGAGACCGGCGAGCTGATGTTCGGCTTCATCCACGGCAACTGGAGCCTCGACAATTCGCGACCGGACGGCCGCTGGTGCGGCCTCGACAACGAGCTGATCCTGCTGCGCGAGCTCGGCTGCTATGCGGACTTCACGCTGCCGTCGGCGCCGAGCGACACGCAGACGCGCACGATCAACTCGATCTACTACGTGACCGACGATCCGACGGCGCCGAAATCGCACGATGTCGGCGAGCCGGTCCGCGTCGGCGGCACGCCGAGCGGCGATCTGATGATCGTGCAGGGTCCGCTGGGCCTGAACTGGCGCGATCGCCGCTTCGGCCTGATGCCACGCATCGAGAACGCCGACGTGCGCGCCGGCGTGCCGCCGACGCCCGAGCGCGTCGACGCCTGGGTGCGCACCGGCATCCATGTCGAAGGCCGGCCGGAGTGGGTCTTCGTCAAGGTGCACACGCACGGCACGCAGGAAGCGGACATCGATACCCTGCTCGGCGCGGCCGCCGACGCGATGCACACGCATCTGGAAACCGCCTACAACGACGGCGAGCGCTACGTGCTGCATTACGTCAACGCGCGCGAGGTCTACAACATCATCAAGGCCGCCGAGGCCGGCCATCGCGGCGATCCGAACGACTTCCGCGACTTCATCCTGCCGCCGCCGCGCGCGTCCTGGGCCGGCAGCCGCCGGGCCGGAGCGGCAGCGTGAGCGACAGCGCCGCGGCCAGCGGAGCCGGCGACGGCCGCAGCGGCAGCGAACGGGCCGGCACGGCGTCGAGCGGCGCCGCCGTGGTCAGCGTCATCATGCCGGTCTACAACGCCGAGGCGACGCTGCAACGTTCGATCGACTCGGTGCTCGGCCAGAGCCATCGCGCGCTCGAGCTGATCGCAGTCGACGACGGCTCGTCGGACGGTTCGGCCGCGCTGATCGAGGCGCAGGCGCGCCGCGACGGCCGCGTCCGGCTGGTCCGGCAGGCCAATGCCGGCGTCGCCGCCGCGCGCAACGCCGGCATCGCCGCGGCGACCGGCAGCCACATCGCCTTCCTCGACAGCGACGACTGGTGGCATCCGCGCAAGCTCGAGCTGCAGCTGGCGCAGATGCAGCGGCTCGGCGCGCAGGTCGCCTACAGCGGCTACCTGCGCGTGGCCGAGTCGGGCCATACGCTGTCGCGCGTCGACCCGCCGGCCGAGCTTCGCTATCGCGATCTGCTCAGGAGCAATTACATCGGCCATCTGACCGGGATCTACGACCGCCGCATCGGCGACGCAGCGTTCCTCGAGATCGGCCACGAGGACTACGCATTCTGGCTCGACCGGCTGCGCCGTGCCGGCCGCGCCGTGCGTGCCGACCACGACGAGCCGCTGGCCTACTACCTGGTCCGCGCCGGCTCGCTGTCGTCGAACAAGCTGCGCGCGGCGCGCTGGCAGTGGCGCATCTATCGCGAGGTCGAGCGGCTCAGCCTGCCGCAGGCGGCCGTCTACATGGCCAGCTACGTCGCGCAGGCACTGCTCAAGCGCCGGCCGGGCTCCGCATGAGCGCGATCGCGGCCGCCGATGCCCACGCCTACACGGTGATCATTCCGGCCTACAAGGCCGCCGGGACGCTCGCTGCTGCGCTCGACAGCGTCTTCGCGCAGCAGCGGCCGGCCGCCGCCGTGGTCGTGATCGACGACGGCTCGCCGGACGGCGAGGCGATCGCCGCGGTCGTCGCCGGCTACGGCGGGCGCGTCACGCTGATCCGGCAGCACAACCAGGGGCCGGCCGCCGCGCGCAACCACGGCGCGCGCGTCGCGGCCACGCCGTGGATCGCGTTCCTCGACGCCGACGATTCGTGGCTGCCCGAGAAGATGGCGCGCCAGCTCGCGCTCGCCGGCGAGGACCGCGTCGGCCTGATCCACGGCCAGGCGCGCGATGAGCGCGAGCCGCTGCCGGCCATGCTGGACCTGGACCGGCTGTGGACGCGCAACCGCATCTGCACCTCGATGGTCGTCGTACGCAAGGCCGCGTTCGATGCGGCCGGCGGCTTCGACGAGGATCCCGCCCTGATCGGCGCCGAGGACTACAACCTCTGGTTGCGCGTGGCCGCCGCCGGCTGGGAGCTGCGCGCGGTCGCAGGGCGGATCGGCAACTACACGCCGGCCGCCGGCAGCATCACCAGCCAGATCGAGCGCTGCGCGGCCGCCGAGATCCACAACGCGCGCAAGCTCGGCGATGCGCTCGGCTTCGATCCGGCGCGCATCGAGGCCAAGGTGCTGTCGATCCGCACCGACTTCGGCCGCCATCTGCTGCATGCGCGCGATCTGCCGGCGGCGCGCCGGATGCTGTGGGCGCCGCTGCGGCGACGGCCGCGCCCGGCCGTCGTGCAGCTGTGGTGCGCGACCTTCGTGCCGTCGGCGCTGCTCGATCTGCGCCGCAGGCTGCGCTCGCGGCGGCCGGTCCGCTAGCGAATCGAACGAGCCGGCGCATCGAACCGCAGCGCATGCCGCAGCTGCGGCGACGCAGCGTGCGATCCACGACGCCGCAACCGCCGCGCCGGCAGCTGCACACCGGCGGCCGCCCTCGTCCACCCGTCCCCTCCCCGACACGGCGGCCGGCCATGGCCGGGACCGGCCCGTTGCCACGATGGCGGCCGCCGTGCCTCCACGCCACGCAGCGGCGAGAGCTCCCGGATCGCATGCATCGATGCCGCACCGGCGACGCGCTGTGGCGAGTTGTCGCGGAAGTTTCGCGGCGCGCCGACATATTTAGTGATGGCCATCACAGTTATCGAACGAGCCCTCGACGTTCTGATGACTTGCTCACAATCGCCGCGCGGCCGCACGGTAACGTCGCTTCCGTCGTAACCCGTTGCTACGCAGGATCGTTTTCCCCCTGATCGGCATCGTGCGGTCCGGCCCTCCGGCCGGACGCAACGGGCGCGACATGCCCCCATCACGTCGAGAGGACGATCCACCCATGGCATCGCGCAGTCCGTACCGTCGCGCCCTCGCAGCGCTGGCCGTCGTGTTGAGCCCGCTCGTGGCCGCTGCGCAAGGCATCACCATCGATCTGTCCTACGTCAACACGCAGTCGGCGGCGTATACGCGCTTCAAGAACTACGTCGACGCCGCCGTCAACGGCAATCCCGCCTACGGCTTCAGTGCGACCGACGCGGTCTACATGCACCGCCTGACCGGCCAGGCGCAGTACTGCAACCTCGCCGTGCAGATGAGCCAGGCCCAGGTCGACGCCGCCAACAGCGCGATCGCCGGCGGCCAGCGGCCGGAGGTCGCCGGAGACTCCTACCTGCAGGCCGGTCCGATGCTGATGGACCTGGCGATCACCTGGGACTGGTGCCGCAGCTTCGTCAGCGACGGCCAGCGCACGCAGTGGAGCGCCTACGCCGAACAGGCGATCTGGAACATCTGGAACCCGAGCCAGGCGCAGTGGGGCGGCCGGCCGTTCGCGTGGTCCGGCTGGGGCACCAACGATCCGGCCAACAACTACTTCTACAGTTTCCTGCAGGCCACGATGTACTGGGCACTGGCCAGCGACAGCGCCACCTGGAAGGCCTGGATCCAGAACAACAAGCTGCCGACGCTGGAAGCCTACTTCGCGAACCTGCCCGGCGGCGGCAGCCAGGAAGGCACCGGCTACGGCCTGTCGCATCGCACGGTGTTCGCGCTGTACCGGCTCTGGCGCGACTCGACCGGCACCGACCCGGCCAATGCGAACAGCCACCTGTCCGACACGGTCGCCTACTGGACCCACGCCACGGTGCCCACGCGCGACCGCTACGCGCCAATCGGCGACCAGGCGCGCACCTCGCAGCCGGAGCTCTACGACTACCATCGCCAGCTGATGCTCGAGGCGCGCAGCAACACCGCCAATGCCGAGATGCGCAGCCTAGCCTCGTGGTGGCTGAACGGCATCTCGGTGCAGCAGATGGTCAACAGCTTCAACTACCGCCACGACCTGCTGCAGGCCGGCGCCACCACGGCGGCACCGTCGAACCTGATCTACCACGCCACCGGCGTCGGCCAGATGTTCGCGCGGACCGGCTGGGACACCGGTGCGATGTGGCTGTCGTTCGTCGCCGGCCCGTACGTGCAGAGCCATGCGCACCAGGATCAGGGCTCGTTCACGCTGTACGAGAACGGCTGGCTCGCGGTGACCGAGAACATCTGGACGTCCAGCGGCATCCAGCAGGGCACCGACGTGCACAACGTGCTGCGCTTCGTGCGCAACGGCACGACGATCGGCCAGCGCGAGCCGACGACCTCGCACATGACGGTGACGCCGACCGGCGGCAACGGCGCGTTCACCGCCAGCGCCGATCTGACGCCGGCCTACGGCGGCAATGCGGCAGTCCAGTCCTGGCAGCGCAGCATCGAGTTCGGAGGCCGCCGCCTGCTGGTGCAGGACAGCTATCAGGTCAGCGCCGACACGCAGGCGATCTTCCAGGTCAACGTGCCGGTGCAGCCGGTCATCAGCGGCCGCAGCGTGACCGCCGGCCGGCTCAAGATCAACGTGCTGCAGCCGGCCGACGCGACGATCAGCGCGATCGACTGGCGCAGCGCCGGCAGCGATTTCCGCTCCGGCTGGCGCATCGACGTGCGCGGCAGCGGCGGCACCTACGTCGTCGAGCTCAAGACCAGCGAAGACCTGTTCAAGAACGGCTTCGACTGAAATCCTCGCCCGGTCGCAGACGGACGCGCGTGCGGCGCGTCCGTCTTGCCGAGCCGGGTCAGGCGCCCGACCGCACACATCGAAGCTCCCCGGCGGCCACACGCGCAGGCGCGAGCCGTCGGCGTTGGCGCTCGGGCGCTTGCGAACCTGCATGGGACGCGCTGCTCGGCGGAGCATGCCGGCGCGACCTGCATGCCGCGTCGATCTCGCCGATGGCCGTCGGCGCCGGACCGGCGCAACGGGAGAATCCCGGCAGCCCATTCGGAAATGCCAGCCGCGGCAGCTTCGTGCGTGGTCGTCCGGCCGCGCAGCGATACCAGTACGCGAAAGCATCGCGCGGCACCTCGGCGTCACGCAGCGCGCGCCACTCTCGCGGTTTCGGGCCGATCCCCGGTGGTCCGGGCCGACCTTGCGGCGCCGACCGCACGCCGATGCGTCAGCCGCCGCTGTCGATCTCGACGCGGAATTCGCCGGTCTCGCCGGCATCGGCCTCGACGTCGATGCGCCAGCCGGACCGGAACTCGCCGGCGTCCGTGCTGCGCCAGTCGTGCACGCCGAGCCGGGCCGATTCGGGGGACAGCACGCGCAGCCGGAGCGCGCCGGCGCGCGCCTCGCGGCCGTCGACGACCGGCTGCTGCGGCACGTCGAGCTGGAACACCGCGCGCGTGCCGGCGGCCACCGCATAGCGGTCGATGACCTGCAGGCGGCCGTCCGAGGCGAAGCGCAACTCGCGCGTCCAGGCCCGCACCGCGCTGCCGGCGCCGTAGGCCGGCGTCAGGTCGGCCTTGACGGTCAGCGCGCCGTCGGGACCGCGATCGGCCGTCATCGTCGAGGTCGTGCCTTCCCGTTGCGGCAGCACCGCGCCGTCGCGCTCGAAGCGCAGCACGTTGTGCACCTCGGTGCCCTGCTGGATGCCGCTGCGCGTCCAGATGTTCTCGGTGACCGCGAGCCAGCCGCCGCGGTACAGCATGAAACCGCCCTGATCCTGATGCGCGTGGCTCTCGCTGTACGGCCCGGCCGTGAACGCGAGCCAGGTCGCGTCGCGCGTCCATCCGGTCCGCGCGAACACGCGGCCGGTGCCGCTCGCGACGTAGTCGCGCTCGGCCGGCGCGTGGCCGCCTTTGCCGGCCGGCAGCAAGTCGTAGCGCGCGTTGAAGCCGTGCGTCATGCGCTGCAGCGGAATCTTCGACAGCCACCAGGTCGCCTGGTCGCGCACGTCCGCGTCGCGCGTCAGTGCGCGCGCCTCGAGCATCAGCCGCCGCTGGTAGTCGTAGATCTCCGGCTGCGACACGCGCGCCTGGTCGCCGAGCGGCGCGAACTGCGTGAAGTCCGGCACCGTCGCATGGACCCAGAAGCGGATCGTGTCGTCGAGATGGCCGTTGGCGGCGGCCAGATCCTCGCCGGTCGAATCGCGCCAGAGCCGGTACAGCGCGAACAGCCGCATCTGCGCGGTGCCGTAGCCGGTGCCTTCGCGGCTGCCGCCGCCAGGCAGCGCGGCAACATAGGCGCTCAGCGCCGGCAGCAGGCGCTCGCGCAGCCGCGCGAGCCAGGCCGCGTCGTCGGCGGCCAGCGCCCAGCTCATCGTCGCCTCGAGAAAGCTGTAGTAGTAGTTGTTGCCGGGATTGTCGGTGCCCCAGCCCGACCACGGATACGCGCGATCGCCCCAGCGTGCGGCCGGCGGATCCCAGATGTTGGCGAGCGTGCGCTCGGCATAGGCGCGCCAGCGCGCGCGCTGCGCCTCGTCGGTGAACGCCGCGCAGAGGTCGTAGCCGAGCGCGAGCGCGCCGATCATCGGGCCGGCCTCGAGGTACGAATCACCGGCGACCGCCGGACGCTCGCCGGCCGCGATCGCGGCCTCGGCGGCGGCGACCTGACGGTCGATCTGGCCGACCGCGAACTCGCAGTAGTGCTGCTTCCCGCTGATCCGGTACAGATACACCGCGTCGGCCGGCGAGAAGCCATAGCCGGGCCGCCCGGCGACCGCCGCGTCGACCCAGTCGCGAAAGCGCTTGTAGGCCGGCGAGCCGGTGTCGACGTAGCTCAGGTCCAGCTTGATCGCTGCGCTCGCCGGTGGCGGCGGCACCGCGAGCCACAGCAGCGCCGCCAGCGCGACCGCGATCGCGCGCGCCCCGCCGCCGCCGGCGCGCAAGCGCTCAGCCATAGCGCGGCGCACGTTCCCAGGCCAGCGCGCTGCGCACGATCGCGTCCAGATCGTCATGGCGCGGCTGCCAGCCGAACAGGCGCTTGAGCGCCTCGCTGCGTGCGATCAGCACCGGCGGATCGCCGGCCCGGCGCGGCTGGTCGACCACGCTCAGCCGGTGTCCGGCCGCACGCTCGACCGCGTCGATGACCTCGCGCACGCTGTAGCCGTGCCCGTAGCCGCAGTTGAGCGTGACCGAGTCGCCGCCGGCGCGCAGATGGTCGAGCGCGCGGACGTGCGCGTCGGCCAGATCCTCGACGTGGATGTAGTCGCGGATGCAGGTGCCGTCCGGCGTCGCGTAGTCGGTGCCGAACACGGCCAGCTGCGCGCGCTTGCCGAGCGCCTGCTCGCAGGCCACCTTGATCAGCAGCGTCGCCTTCGGCGTCGACTGGCCGACGCGGCCGAGCGGATCGCAGCCGGCGACGTTGAAGTAGCGCAGGATCACGTGGCGCAGCGGCGTCGCGGCGCTGAGATCGCGCAGCATCGTCTCGCTCATCAGCTTCGAGCTGCCGTACGGATTGATCGGGCGGGTCGGCGTGTCCTCGTCGGCCTCGCCCGAGGCCGGCATGCCGTAGACCGCCGCGGTCGACGAGAACACGACGTGGCGCACGCCGGCCGCCTGACAGCAGGCCAGCAGATTGCGCGTCGCGCAGGTGTTGTTGCCGTAGTACTTGAGCGGATCGGCCACCGACTCGGGCACGACCGTGTGCGCGGCGAAGTGCATCACCGTGTCGACCGCGTGCTCGGCCAGCAGCGCGGCGACGAGTTCGCGGTCGCCGACGTCGCCGAGCACGAACGTGCCGCCGGTCACCGCCTCGCGGAAGCCGCTGACCAGGTTGTCGAGCACGACGACGCGCTCGCCGCGTGCGAGCAGCTGCTGCACGACGTGGCTGCCGATATAGCCGGCGCCGCCGGTGACCAGGATTGCACTCATGTCCAGCTCCCAAGAGATCGTCGCGACCGCACGCGGATCGTGCCGCGGCCGTCTCGTATCGTATCGAGCGCGCGCGACCGGCCCGGTGCCGCGACGGCCGGGCCGCCCGCCCGGGCGCGGTTGCCGCATCGGGCGCGCGCGAGGTGCGTGCCGGGCGGCCGACGCACGACGTCCGCGCGGCAGCGCCGCTGCGGGAACGGGCGCGCGCGATGCCGCGACACGGAACTTCGCATCTGCGGATCAGCGCGTGTACGACACGCGCAGATAGGCCTGGTTGTCGTCGAAATCGACGCCGTCGCCGGTGCTGTCGCGTTCGCCGCGCAGCAGGTCGAGCCGCCAGGACCAGTGACGCGTCCACTGCTGGGTCAGGAAGACGCCGTAGCGGGTATCGTCGTCGCGGCGGTCCAGGCCGAGGAAGTTGCGCCGCTCGGCCGCCATCACGAAGCCGCCGCGCAGCTGCGGCCGCAGCCGGTAGCTGATCTCGCCGTTGAAGCCGCCGCCGCGCTGATCGACGCCGCGCGTGTCCTGTCCGTAGTCGAGCTTGCGCCAGTACGGTACGACGTGCAGTCCGAACCGCTCGCCGGTGTAGGCGTAGCCGAGGTCGATGCGCTCCTCCAGGTACACGCCCGAGTCGATCGAGACGTCGCCGATCACGATGCCGGTGCCGCCGGTGCCGATCGCGCCGGGGTCGGCCATCATGTCGGTGGCCGCGTCCGAGTACTGGCGCATCAGGGTCAGGTTGAACGTGCTGCGCGCGCTCGGCCGCCAGCCGAGCGTCGCCCGCGCGAGCACGCCCGAACGGTCGTCGCGGTCGCGGTAGTCGAAGCGCGAATAGCCGAGCACCGCGTCCAGATCGAGCACGGCCAGATGGCTGGTGTAGCGCGCGAACAGGTCGTAGCGCGTATAGCGCTCCAGATCGTCCTCGTCGAAATCGACGCGCTCGGTCTGCAGGTTGGCCGAGAGCTCGCTGGTGCTGCTGAGGTCGTGGAACACGCGCAGCGCGCCGACCAAGCGCCGCGAGTTGAACTCCTCGGTCTCCTCGGCGTAGCTGTCGACGTAGCGCAGCTCGGCCTGTCCGCGCAGCACCGGATTAAGCCGGAAGCGGAACGTCGGGCCGGTCGCGAAGACGTTGGTCTGCTGCAGGTTGGTCGGCGTATCGGCCTGCAACACGTTGATCGGCTGCAGGCCGAGTGCGTCCTGGAACGTCCAGGTCAGCCGCTCGGGCAGCAGCGTCCAGTTGACGATGCCGTCGAGCTGGCCGCGGAACTCGTCGTCGAACGCATTGCCGAGGTAGTTGCGGTACTCGGCCACGCCGCGCACCAGCGCCTGCACGGTCGCGCCCTGTTGCGACAGCGTGAAGTTGATGCCCGGGATCGCCACGTTCTGGCTGACCGGATCGTCCTGGCTGAGGTTGATGTTGTCGCTGTGGAGCAGGCCCAGCTCGAGCGTGTAGTCCAGCTGCACCGCACCGGCCGGCGCCGCCAGCACCGCCAGCACGCCGGCGGCCAATCGGTTCAGACGCATCATGTGATCGCTCCCTTCCCGCACCGTGCCGGTCGCGCCCAACCGCGCTCCCGGCCGCCCGCACCGGCCGCTGCCGATGCGCTCCGTCCGCGCCACGCGCCGTTCACGGCGGATGGTTGAAGACGATGCCAGCCAGCTTGTTCGGATCGAAGCCGGCCACCGCCTGCGCGATCGCCTTCGGCGACTCGCGGCCGTAGCCGACCACCAGCACGACGAAATCGGCCAGGTCCGCCAGGATGCGCGCGTCGGGCGAGCCCTTCACGGCCGGACCGTCGAGGAACAGGTAGCGGTCCGGATAGCGGCTGCGCAGCGAGTCGATCAGCGCGCGCATGCGGAACGAGGAGAAGTACTCCGCGCCCATCTCGCGCGACTTGCCGGTCGGAATCAGGCGCAGGCGCGGCACGCCGGTCGGATAGAAGGCCTTCTCGATGCCCTGCGAGGGATGCTCCAGATAGTCGATCAGGCCGCCGTCCTTCGGGTCGATGCCCAGCGTCTTGTGCTGGCTCGGATGGCGCAGGTTGCAGTCGATCAGCAGTGCGGTCTTGGCCTCGTCGAACGCGAACGCCGCGGCGAGGTTGCGGGCGACGAAGCTGCCGCCGGAGCCCGGTCCGATCGGCGCGACCATCGTGACGAAGTTGTGGTCGCCGCCCATCGCCAGCAGCTTGGTGCGGATCTCGCGGAACGCATCGGCCTGCTGGCGCGCGCCCTCGCGATGGATCAGGCGACGCTCCTCGAGCTGGCGCGGCGCGAGCAGCGCGGTCTCGCCCATGCGCGCGATCGAGCGGCTCGCCGAGGCGCGTTGCGCAAGGCCGCCGGCACCGGTCGGCGGCACATCGCCGATGCGCTCGGGCAGCGACTTGTCCGGTTCGTTCTGAGTCATATCGCCTTCGCCAGTCGCAGCCAGAACAGCAGCGCATACGCCGCGACCACGCCGAGCACGATCAGCACCGTCAGCATCGTGCGGAAGCGGGCGCGCAGGCGGTCGCGCGAGGTGGTGTAGGTCGGCACGCTCGCCAGCACCGGCACGCCGGCGACCTGCTCGAGCCGCTCGGCGGTGCGGATGCGCGGATCGAACTGCGCGAGCAGGAACAGCAGCGCCAGCGGGAACGCCAGCCCCAGGCCGATGCCGGCCATGCCGAAATGCGCGAAGCGCAGGCCGATCGGCTGCACCGGCAGCAGGGCCGGCTCCTGGATCCGGAACGACAGGCCGCGCTTCTCGGCGTCGAGGTTCATCGACACGCGCGCGTTCTCGCGCCGGCGCAGCAGGTCCTGGTAGATGTCGCGGTTGACCTCGTAGTCGCGCGTCAGCTCGGCCAGCACGTTCTCGGAGTTGGCGATGCGGCGGCTGCGGTCGAGCTCGGCGGTCAGCATCGTGCTGCTGGCGTTGTAGCGCGACTCGATCGCGGCGATGTTGCGGCGGGTCTCGGCGAGGCGGCTCTTGAGCTCCTGATACAGCGGATTGAACTGCGCGTTCTCGTCGGTCGGCGCCATCGGACTGCCGAGCGCGCGGCGCCGCTCCGCTGCGGCCTGCTCGTTGCGGATCGCCTCCTGCAGATCGGCCATCTGATGGCGTACGCGGACCACGTCCGGGTGCTGGTCGGTGTAGTTCAGCAGCAGGCGGTCGAGCTCGGCCTGGAGCTCCACCAGCTGCAGGCGATACTGCGATTCGCGCGTCTGCACCGCGCTGACGTCCGACTCGCCCGACAGCTGCGAGACCAGGGCCGACTCGCGCGAGCGCAGCTCCATGATCTCCATGTTGGCGGTGTCGGCCTGGCGGCGCAGCTCGCTGATGCGCGCGTTGACGTCGGTCTCGGTGCCGGGGCGCGCGTCGGGATTCTTGTTGCGGTAGTCCATCAGCTTGGCCTCCGCATCGGTCAGCTTGGTGTGGTACTCCTGCACCTGGCTGTCGACGAAGTGGTAGGCCTCGCGGCTCTCGCGCTCCTTGGCGTCGAGGCTCTCGTTGATGAAGAGCTCGGCCATGCTGCTGGCGACCTTGAACGCGCGCTCCGGGTCCGAATCCATGTAGCTGATGCGGATCAGGTTCTCGCGCGGGCTGGCGATGCGCGTGGCGCTCTTGATCTCCTCGATGCGCCGCTCCTGCTCGATCGCGCTCGGGTTGTCGGCGAGCCAGCCGCCGAGCTGCAGCACCTCGTTCATGACCTTGCGGCCGAACACCACCTCGCGCGCGATCGCGGCGCGATCGCCGACGCCGGTCGGCACGGCGCGCCCTTCCATCAGCGGCTGGATGATGTTGGTCTCCTGGACCAGGATCGTCGAGGCCGACTCGTATTTCTTCTTCCACACCACGCCGAGCGCGAGCGCGGCCAGCGCGATCACGGCGAACGTCACGGCCAGCGCGACGCGGCGGCGCCAGGCCTCGCGCCCCATGATCGGCAGCAGCGAGGCGAGCGACGGCATTTGATCGTTCATGGCCATGGCGCCGCGTCAGAACGCCCGTTCCGGCACGGTGACCACGTCACCGGCCTGGACCGGCAGATTGGTCGACAGGTCGCCCTTCTTGAGGATGCGGTCGAGCTTGATCGGGAAGGTCTTCACGCTGTCGCCTTCCTTGCGGTACAGCCGCGTATTGTCGGCCGATGCGAACTCGTTGGTGCCGCCGGCGGCGAGCACCGCGTCGAGCACGCTCATGCCCTGCCGGTACGGCAGCGACACCGGCTGGCGCACCGCACCGGTCACGCGCACGCGCGCCAGGTACTCGTGGCTGCGCAGCTCGGTCAGGATCACCGCCACCTGCGGATCGCGCACGTAGGTCGCCAGCTTGCCCTTGATGTCCTCGGCCACGTCCTGCGGATGGCGCCCGCCGGCGTCGACGTCGCCGATCAGCGGAACCGAGATCTTGCCGTCCGGCCGCACCGGCACCGAGACGCTGAGGTCCGGATTGCGCCACACCGACACCTGCACCACGTCGTCCACGCCGATCCGATAGGTCTCCACCGGCGGCGACACCGCCTGGACCTCCGGCAACGCGTCCTGGGCGATCGCAGGGAGCGCCGCGGCCAGCAGCACGACGGCCATTCCAAGCCGACTCATCCACGCATTCATCGAACATCCCCTCTCGCGAGTGAAGAAGAGTAACCCAGCTGCGACTCAACTGTGAACCAGTTCACATTTCTATGCAGGATCGACCGCATCGCGCCGGTCCCGGTTCCCGCCTGTCCCCTCGCCCGGCAGGGACCCGGGCGCGGGGACTGTGCCCGCGCCGGTGCCCGCTAAACGTGATAGAAGTCGCGGTACCACTCGACGAAACGCGCCACGCCTTCCTCCACCGGCGTCCGCGGCGAATAGCCGGTGTCGCGCATCAGCTCCTCGACGTCCGCGTGGGTGTCCGGCACGTCGCCCGGCTGCAGCGGCAGCAGGATCTTCTCCGCCGTCCGGCCCAGACAGCGCTCGATCACCTCGATGTACTGGCCCAGCTGCACCGGCTGATGGTTGCCGATGTTGTAGACCCGGTACGGCGCTGCCGAGGTGCCCGGCTGCGGCGTCAGCGGATCGAAGCCGGGATCGGGCCCCGGCACGCGTTCCAGGGTGCGGATCACGCCTTCGACGATGTCGTCCACATACGTGAAATCGCGGGTGTGCTGGCCATGGTTGAACACTTCGATCGGCTCGCCGGCCAGGATCTTGCGCGTGAACAGGAACAGCGCCATGTCCGGCCGGCCCCAGGGGCCATAGACCGTGAAGAAGCGCAGACCCGTCGTCGGCAGGCCGTACAGATGGCTGTAGGTGTGCGCCATCAGCTCGTTGGCCTTCTTGGTCGCCGCGTACAGGCTGACCGGATGGTCGACCGCATCGCGCACCGAGAACGGCAGCTTGCGGTTGGCTCCGTAGACCGAGCTCGACGAGGCGTAGACCAGGTGCTCGACGCCGCCGTGCCGGCAGGCCTCGAGGATGTTGATGAAGCCGACCAGGTTCGACTCCACGTACGCGTACGGATTGGTCAGCGAATAGCGCACGCCGGCCTGCGCGGCCAGGTTGACGACGCGCTGCGGCCGGAAGTCCGCGAACGCCGCCTCCAGCGCCGGGCGGTCCTCGAGCGAAGCCTTGACGAAGCGAAACCCCGGCTGCGGCGTCAGCCGCGCCAGCCGCGCATCCTTGAGCGTAGGGTCGTAGTAGTCGTTGAGATTGTCGTAGCCGAGCACTTCGTCGCCGCGCGCCAGCAGGCGATGGCTCAGCGCCGATCCGATGAAGCCGGCCGCGCCGGTGACGAGGATACGCACAGTGGGGTCCTCAGAGCCGGTCGTCGACGGCCGCGCGCGGCAGCGCGTGCTTGACGTCGAACAGCACGCAGTCGGCCTTGCCGAGCGCGCGGATCCGCTCGACGCCGAGATCGGCGAACTGCCGGTGCGCGACCGCCAGGATGATCGCGTCGTAGCGGCCCTCGACCAGCTCGGGCATCAGGTCCAGGCCGTACTCGTGGCGCGCCTCCTCGGCGCTGACCCACGGGTCGTAGACCTCGACGTTGGCGTTGTAGCTCTCGAGCTCGGCGACCACGTCGATCACGCGCGTATTGCGCAGGTCCGGGCAGTTCTCCTTGAACGCCAGGCCCAGCACCAGGATGTTGGACTGCGCCGCGTGCACGCGCCGCTGCGTCATCAGCTTCACGACGCGCTGCGCGACGTGCTGGCCCATGCCGTCGTTGATGCGGCGGCCCGACAGGATCACCTCCGGGTGATAGCCGATCTGCTGCGCCTTGTGCGTGAGGTAGTACGGATCCACGCCGATGCAGTGGCCGCCGACCAGGCCGGGCCGGAACGGCAGGAAGTTCCACTTGGTGCCGGCGGCCGCCAGCACTTCGCTGGTGTCGATGCCCAGGCGATGGAAGATCAGCGAGAGCTCGTTGACGAGCGCGATGTTGAGGTCGCGCTGCGTGTTCTCGATGACCTTGGCCGCCTCGGCGACGCGGATGCTCGAGGCTTTGTGCGTGCCGGCCGTGATCACGCGCCGGTACAGCGCGTCGACGAAATCGGCCGCCGCCGGCGTCGAGGCGGACGTGACCTTCATGATCGTCTCGAGCCGGTGCTGCTTGTCGCCCGGGTTGATCCGCTCCGGGCTGTAGCCGGCGTAGAAATCGACGTTGAAGCGCAGACCCGATTCGCGCTCGATGATCGGCACGCAGACCTCCTCGGTCGCGCCCGGATAGACCGTCGATTCGAAGATCGCCACGCCGCCGCGTCCGATCGCCCGGCCGACCGTGCGGCTGGCCGACTCGAGCGGCGTCAGGTCCGGCCGCTTCGCGTCGTCGATCGGCGTCGGCACGGTGACGATGAAGACGTTGCACTCGGCGAGATCCGCCGGATCGGCGCTGAAGCGCAGCTGCGGCGTCGCCGCCAGCTCTTCCGGCGAGACTTCGAGCGTGTGGTCGCGATGCTGCTTGAGCTCGTCGATGCGCGCGCGGTTGATGTCGAAGCCCAGGGTCGGCAGGACACGGCCGAATCCGACCGCCAGCGGCAGTCCGACATAACCGAGTCCGATCACCGCAACGCGGGTCGCGTCCTGACCGGGAAGGGCTGCGGCATCCATCGTTGGCTCCACCACGAGTTGGCTCCACCACGAAAACGGGGCCGCAAGTCTAGCAGGATGTCCCGGCGCCTCCGTGGCGGCCGGGGCACCGTCCGGGTGCCTTGCCGGGCGACGTCCGGACCGCCCGCGCGGACCCGGCGCGACTTCGATCGACACCATTCGATGACGCCGGGCGGCGGCGGTCGCCAAGGTCCGCCGCCGCGCCGGGGAGCGTCCCCGTGCCCCCGACCGTCCATGCCGGCGCGCTACTGTGCCCAATCGCAGCGGCCCGGCGCATTGGGTGATTCGCTGACAAACGTGTAGGAAATTTCCTACACGCCCCCGGCCGGCGAATGGCTCCATCCGCACCCATGCGCAATGGCGCTGGCCGCGGCCACCGGTTGCGGGTAGGGTCGCGGCCCCGCCCCGTGCGCGCCCCGACCATGAGCCCTGCTCCCTCTTCCACGCCCGCCGGCGCGCCCGATCGCCGCTGGCCGATCGCGCTGTCGCTGCTCGCGCTGTACCTGATCTGGGGTTCGACCTATCTGGCGATCCGCGTTGCGCTCGAGAGCTGGCCGCCGTTCCTGATGGCGGCGATCCGCTTCCTGGTCGCCGGCGGCCTGCTCTACGGCTTCCTGCGCTGGCGCGGCAGCGCCGCGCCGACCCGCGCGCAATGGGGCAATGCCGCCGTCACCGGCACCCTGCTGCTCGGCCTCGGCAACGGACTGGTCTGCTATGCCGAGCAGTCGGTCGCCTCCGGTCTGGCTGCCGTCGCGGTCGCCAGCATGCCGCTGTTCGCGGCGCTGTTCGGCACCGCCTACGGCCAGCGGCCACGCCGCATCGAATGGATCGGCCTGGGCATCGGTTTCCTCGGCGTCATCCTGTTGAACCTCGGCGGCGGCATGAACGGCGCCCCAGCCGGCGCCGCCGCCTTGGTCATCGCGGCGGCCGCCTGGGCGTTCGGATCGGTCTGGAGCCGCGGCCGCGACATGCCGCCGGCCGCGATGAACACCGCCGCGCAGATGCTCTGCGGCGGCGCGATCCTGAGCGTGGCCGCGCTGATCTTCGGCGAGCGCCTGCCGTCCGACCCGACACTGCCGGCGACGCTGGCGGTGATCTACCTGATCGTGTTCGGCTCGCTGATCGCGTTCACCGCGTATCTGTACCTGCTCGCCAACGTGCGCCCGGTGCTGGCGACCAGCTACGCCTACGTCAACCCGCCGGTCGCGGTGCTGATCGGCGCCGGCTTGGCCGGCGAAGCCGTGGGCCTGAGCGATCTGGTCGCGATGGCGGTGATTCTCGGTGGCGTGGCGTTGATTACGTTGACGCGGGGGAAGTGAGGTGTTGCATCCCAATTGAGGGCACCTCGAATAACACCCTTTCCAGGATTTGCGCTTCAGAAGTGAGCACCATCGTCGTCGGACAACGCCTTCGGCCGGTGACCTGAGACGAATCGTGTAGCCATGCGGATGGTGAGTTCTCTACCCTTACCAGGCAAGGAGAACTCATGAAGAAGCGTTTTACCGACGAGCAGATCATCACGATCCTTCGCGAGGCCGAGGCCGGCGCGATGCCGATCAAAGCCCTGTGCAAGAAGCACAACATCACAGAGCAGACCTTCTTCCGCTGGCGTGACAAGTTCGGCGGGATGGACGTGCCGGACGCGCGGCGGCTGAAGGATCTCGAGTCGGAGAACAGCCGACTGAAGCGCTTGGTCGCCGAGCAGATGCTGGTGATCGACGGGATGAAGGAGATCGTCCGAATAAAATGACGACCCCGACGGCGCGGCGCGAGTCGGTCCAGGTGCTGGTCCGTCGGGGAGTTTCGCAACGCAAGACGTGCCGGTATCTGGGCCTGAGCCGGCGCATCAGCAGCTACGAGCCGACGCAGCTCGAGAAAGAAGCTTTTGGCGGCCTCGCCGCAGGTGCCGCGGTTCGGCTATCGGCGGATGGCGGCGTGGCTGGCGCTTGGCGAGGCCCGCGAGCGTCGTCAGTAGCGGGCGCTCGGCCTGAACATCCCTCGCCGTCGCCCGCGTCGTCGGCGTTCGGGCAGTGACATCCGACTGCCTGGCGCCGTGCGGCCTAACGCGGTCTGCAGCTACGACTTCGTGCACGACCAGATGGTCGACGGCCGCGCATTGAAGCTGCTGTGCGTGATCGACGAGTACACGCGCGAGTGCTTGGCGATCGAGGTGGGTGCCAGTCTGCGGGCGCAGAACGTGATCCTGACGCTGTCGCGGCTGATGCGGCTGTATGGGAAGCCGGCGTTCATGCGCTCGGATAACGGCGCCGAGTTCACTGCGGCCAAAGTCATGCGCTGGCTGCGCGACGCGGCGATCGTCCCGGCCTTCATCGCGTCGGGCAGCCCTTGGCAGAACGGTTTCGTCGAAAGCTTCAACGGCAAACTGCGCGACGAGCCACTCAATCGCGAATGGTTCCACAGTTGCACCGAAGCGAAGGTACTGATCGAGCGCTGGCGGCTGTTTTACAACGAGCAGCGGCCGCAAAGCGCGCATCGCTATAAGACTCCGGTCAGCATCCGCCAGGTGTGGCAGGAACCCGATACCATTCAATCCGGACTCACCGCCTGATTGGCTACAAAATTCGTACGCAGGTCAAGGTCGGCGCGACGTGCGGCGGAGGCGATCTTCGACAACGGGTTTGAAGCCGCCTGAATTTCTTCCGATCGCCCCCAGAAATCTCAGTCACGCCAAATCTTCGGAAGATTGCTTTAGGGCACAGAGCAACTGAAACAAACGTAGAGTTGCTCGCCCATATTCATTCCTGATGGTCAAGAATACATCCAACTATCCATTAGATCCAAGCTTCTCAATCCTATCTATCGCCACAGCCATTAGCTGATCCAGCTCTAACGAAGGACGCGCAGCCAGCATCGAATGGGTCCTCAAAACGTCTAGACCCAATAAAACCCCACCCACAGACGAAGCGTCATCAGATTTCCACAACATGCTCTCAAGAATCGGAAGCGCCACCTCAAACGAGTTAGCTCTTGCGATGAAATCACATGCCATCAATGCATAATCACTATCCACACCTTTGCCATAAGTATCTCTGATCCATGACGAGATACAACCAAGCTGCGCATCGGTAAATTTATCTCTACTTAGGTAAATTTCCCTAACAGCACGATCGTAACCGCGCAATGATACAAAATTTTTAGAGTGAAATATTTTCTCAATGAAGTTCATCAGTTTCGCATCGACAGGATGGATCAAGAAATATGTAGACAACATCTCCCCCAAAGATTCGGCGGTGCGTCGCGCACTGCCAATTGGAGCTTTGTCAATCTGATCTTTCATAGCGGCGAAATCCCTTTCGCCGAGTGATGACTCATAATTCATTTTAATTAGCCAAAAACACCATCACGCATGCGGCACCCGCTCGCACGGCTATTCGCCCCAAAACGGCTGCAGTAGCCCCAGCGGCGGCAGCCGCCCCACATGTTCTAGGGTTCTCTTCACACCAGTTATCCGGTCCACAATCATCATCATAGCGATCCTCGTTGCGCCTCAGGTCATTCCATAGTTTGTTTATGATTGTTCGATGCCCCCGACGCGTTTGATAAAGCTGCTCACCAGCACCTATGCGCTCTGGCAAAAAATTTACATTAGCATCGAGTTCAAAATTCCTCTTCTCAATTCGCGCTGAATTGGCGCGCAGCCGTCGTCCGATCGATCCCGGTATGCCGACCCGCGATGCCTCTGTGCGCCGCACCGCGTGCCGTTTGTCGCGTCCGCCTCGCCTATGGCGCGGGCACTCCACCCCATGGGCGTCCCTCACTTCCGGCGCGGCGGTTGCACAGTGCGAACGCAGCGTGAGGCTCCTGCGCGTCTGCCGTGCGTATCCGTCATCCATGGCCCGGCCGCTATCGCCCGGGAGAGTCCGATGTCCAAGCCCCGTCGACTACTCCGCAACCACCACGCCTCGCGACCGAGACTATCCGCATGCTGCAGGAGCGCCGCCGTTCGCTCAAACGGCTCGGCGCTGCCGGCGCCTTCGCTGGCCTGAGTGCCGATTCCGTCCGATACCGAAAGCCTCTGCGCCGGCCGACGGCAACAACGGCCCGAACGTGACCGGGCATCGGGCGAACGGACATCCTCCCGAGCCTCGGCACGTCCGGCACCACCGTCGCGCCAAGCATCCCGATGAGCCTCACGCTGCAGCGGGTCAGCACCACGACGAATTGCGCCCCGCGTGCCGGTACCGCCGTCTACATCTGGCAGTGCGACGCCGGCGGCCGCTAGTCGATGTACTCATCGGGCGCGCAGACCCAAAACTACCTGCGCGGCGTGCAGGTCAGCCACGCCAACGGCTATACCTGACCCCTCGAAGTCGGCGTGGCGCTGTCGGTCGAGGCAATTTCATAGATGGCTAAAAAAACCATTTCAGGTTACGCCAAGGGCGGAACGATAAATATTAAAGATGAGGGCAATTTCCAGGAAAATGATCGATTAGTGCAACGCACACACCATGCCATTGCTCTACCGAGGCTCAATAATGGTCCCATCCATCAAAATAGCGAGCCAATCGCTCGCCGTGTAAGGCGCACCGCCGACCGGCGTTAGTTCAACGACGTAGTACCAACCACCCAGCAGTGACGAGCAACCGGAGGACGTAAGAGATATCCTCCTGACATCAACCCCAATCTCACTATGTCGATCAGCTATCCACTCTGTAGATAGCTTGTAAACTTCCGAGGCCGACAACGGGACGCTTTCACCGGAAGAAGGATTCCATTTCGGAGCAACCCTAAGCTGCTCCGAATCAATCACCAACTCAACCATTTTTCCGCCAGACCCAGCAGCTCGCATTACCACCATCTTTCCGCAAGAAGAGGCTTCGGCAGAAGAAAATAATAAAAGCGAGCTCAGAAATAACAACGACCAGACACCCAATATTCTAAAATTCATTTCAGTCACTCATTGCAAGCTTTCAATTATCCGAATACAATCTAGAACTGGAACAAAGCTAGATATTTGTCTGTCATAATTCTCCAGCTCAACCCTTATACGATCTACATAGCCAAGTATTTCCTCCACATCAGACCATCTATAAGTTTCAACGCAGCCCAAGCAAAGCTCCATACAGCTCATGTTTCTAAATACCTGGAAGGTGTCGGAGTATTTTTCCACCTTGGTAATAAGGCATACTCCATTCCGCTTTCCGATGTGAAATGATCTAGGAAGCCGCCCAGACAATCTTGTTGGAGGCCTAGGGGGCATGTTTGTCACATACTCATGGAAGCCATCATATCTCCACGCCTCTCCCAGGAAGTCACTACCAACCAGCCTCTCCCCTTTAAATCCAGGGATACAGAAGAGCTTAGTACATGGTGACAATCCGTTCTTGTCGAAGAACACTAAAGGATTCACATAAGAATAGCGATAAGTATTCAGCCCGCCATTAAGTCCAATCGGATCACTCTCTATATACCGTCCCGTACCGGGCTCGTAATCCCTGAAGTAGTTGTAGTGCAACCCCGTCTCCGCATCGTAGGCCTGGCCCGGATAGCGCAGATCGAGCGCGAGCGCGCCGCTCGCCGGTACCGTCGGCGCGTGCTCGCCGAAAGCCGTGCCGAAGAAGTTCCAGCGCCAGCGCCAGGCATTGGTCGCCGGATCGGCCGCGACGCGCGGTGTGCCGAGATGATCGGTTTCCAGGTACGCGATGCCGACCGCATCGACGGTCGCCACCGGCACATCGTCCAGATACACGTACTCCCGGAACGCATTGGTGCCGAACCCGCTCGTGCTCTGCACGAAACTGTGCAACCGCTTGCCGCTCTCGTCGTGCACCACTTCTTCGCGCGTGAGGTCGCGCAACTTGTGCACCCGCTCGCCGCGTCCGTTGTAGTGGTAGCTGATCTTCTCGGTGCCGACGGTGATCCTGGCCAGACGGTTGCGGTCGTCGTAGGCCATTGGCGAGGCGAACGGCGCCGCGGTCAGATTGCCATTGGCGTCGTGGCTGCGACCGACGCCGCCGACGCTGGCCAGACGATGGCTGCCCGATGCGTAGGTGTAGGCCTGCGGCGTGCCTGCGCCGACGGTCTTGCTGAGGCGGTCTCCAGTCGGCCCATACGTGAAGGCCTCGACCGGCGCGGCGCCGGCCGTCGAACCGGTGAGCCGATACAGGCGATCGTAGCTGTAGGTGACCTGGGCTGACCCGCCTATCACGTCCGTGCCATCCACGATGTTGCCCATCACGTCGACCGTCAGGTCCATCTTCAGACCATCGACGTGACTGCTCTGGATCGCATCGATCGCATAGTCTTGATCGTAGGTCTTGGTCAGCGTGCGCCCGTTGCCGTAAGTCAGCACGTTGAGCGGGCCGAACGGATAGTACGTCGCGCTGCTGACGAGAGTCTGCGGGGTGGCCGAAGCATTGGCTTTCCACGTGATGCCGCTGATCTGACCGATCGTGTTGCGCGTATAGGTCGCGATGCCGCCGCTCGGATACGTCAGCGTGGCCAGGCGATCGGCCTTGGTCCAGGTGTAGTCGACGGTGTACAGACTCAGCGTCGCCGACATGAGCTGCCTCTTTCGGGTGACGTTGCCACGCCGGTCGTAGCAGTACGTGGTCGTGCCGGTCTCTTCGGTGATCCGCGTCAGCCGGCCGGCCGGATACGAGCCACTGCAGCCGGTCGTGCCGTCCGGCTGGTCGTAGGCGTAGCTTGTATTGAGTGTACTGGTCGGGTAGCTGATACCGGTCAGGCGATTGAGCGCATCGTAGGTATAGGTGGTCACGATGCCGCGCGCGTCGGTCTGGGTGCGCCGGTTGCCGGCAGCGTCGTAGGTGTAGGCGGTGCTGCCGGTATCCGGACTCGAGAGACCGGTCTGATCGTTCAGGCCGTCATACGTGTAGGTCGTGGTCAGACCGTCCGGATCGGTCACGCTGACCAGGTTGTCGCGGGCGTCGTAGCCATAACCGGTCGTGGTATCGCGCGTGGCGAGGTCCGGCCCCAGATAGTCCCGGATCGTCTGCGTCAGCCGGTTCAGCGGATCATAGCTCTGCCGTGTTTCGACGCCGAGCCCATCGACGACCTGGGTCGGATTGCCGTTGTCGTCGTAACCGCCCAGCGTCGGCCAGGTCTGCGTGGCCTGATTCTGGGCATTGATCTGCGAGGTCAACTGTCCGAGCTGGTCGTAGGTCCGCCGCAGCGTTCGCTTGACCAAGCTTGCTCCGTTGCGGGTCTCCTCGACGACGCGGTTGCCGGCCCCGTCGAGACAGTTGGCCGTACCGACACCGCCAGGGCAGTAGTCGAGCGTGTTGCCGAGGTTGTCGGTGACACTCAGCAACCGGTGCGCCGCGTCATAGCCGTAATCCAGATAGCTGCCGTCGGGCTGGGTCACGCGCGTGACGTTGCCGACGGCGTCATAAGCCAGCGTGGTCGTCGCATCGTCGGTCGACGGGAAGCCGCTGGCGTTGGCGCGTACGGTCCGCGTGGCCAGCCAGCCGCGTGGGTGATAGCTGAAGTCGGTCAGCGTGCCGTTGGCGTCCTTGGCACGCGTGATGCGGCCGTTCTTGTCGTAGCTGACCGTCTCGACGACATGGCCGAGCGCATTGGTGACCTTCCAGAGGTCGCCCTTGCGGTACGTGCAGGCGCCTGCGCTGGCGCAGGTCGGATCATCGGCCGCGCGATATGTATAGGTCGTCACGTCGTCCAGACCGCTCATTCCCGCATCGGCACTCACGCGCGGGCCGTTGACCGACACCAGCAAGCCGACCAGCGGACAGGTGCCGAGCGTTACGTCGGCCGATTCGCAGTAGGTCATCACCGTCCGCCGCACCTTGGCGCCCGTCGGCGGCGCCGCGGTCGCGCTGCAGGTATAGGCCATCGCGGCGGTATCCGCAGGATCGATCTCGCAAGTCGCCGTCGCCTGACCGCGGGCATTGCGTGCGTGCACGACGCGCGCCACCACATTGGACGCGGCGTCCTTGCGGCGCGTTTCCAGCACGACATTGAGGGTGCTGTCCCAGTCGCTCTCGATTCGTTGTTGAGATGCGGTTCCCGTGGCGTTGATCGTCGCCGTGCGATGCAAGCCGTTGGCCGAGTACTCGTACGTCCGGACCACGCCGCGCGGGTCGGTCATCGTCACCGGACGGACGGCCGTGTCGAACGTGAAGGTCGTCGTTCGCTGAGTGCCGGTCACCGTGTCGGTGTCGAGCCAGGCGCGCTCCTTGCGGAACAGGCCCGTCGTGAAGTCGATCACGCGCTGCTTGCCGCTCGGCAGCGTCAGTGTCGCTTGCGCGGGGCCCGTGTAAGCCAACTCGAGCCGGTCCACGCCGCCGGCGTGGCTACTCGAGATCACACGCTCGTGATGGTCGTACTGGTATGTGGCAAACCGGCTCACCGGCAGCATCGAACCCGGTGCGGGCACGTCGCTGATACCGGTCAGCAGGTGCGGGAAGCCACCCACCGGCACCGTACCGCCTGTGCAGGCCCCCGGCATCGAAGTCGGACAGATGTTCGCCGCCTCGTTGTAGTGATACTGACGACCCGATCCATCCGGATACGTCACCGAGGCGAGATTGCCGGCGGCGTCATAGGTGTAGCTAACGAAATCGCCATCGGGAAGGCCGATGTGAAGCAGACGAAAATTCGAGCATTCCACGTCCAGCGTGCAACTTGCAGGAGACGTGTTGATGAAACCGTATACGAAATCCAGTGAGCGGCCAAATGCATCGGTGATTTTCTGCAGTTCGCCATATGGAACGAACATTCCCGATCCCAGATCGATCCTGGCACTTGCATAGGTATAGACGATATCGGGCTGCGGGCTTCCCTTTGCCTCAACGGTGAGAATACGGCCGCTCGAATCGAACCGCCGTACCACCTGCTCTCCAACCTTGGACAGCTCCCAGCCTGTGGTACCCAAACGCGTCAGAACGGACCCCGGCATGTTGATCGACCGATACACGTCCGTCGTGCCTTGCCGGTCGTAACGGTCCAGATAACCCTCTTCATCCGCGTGAAGCACGTGAGTCGGCGAACTGTTTGGCGCGATGATCCGCTCGCTGGAAGGCGTGCTCCAGCCCTGACCGAACCGCCTCGAAGGAGACGTCAGGCGCAGCGAGTTATAGGTGCGCGCAATGGAAAGAAGACCAAGTCGATAATCCACCTCAGCCTGCGTCTTTGAACCATTAGCAGGTATGCATGGATTTTCGTAGGTACACTGCCGGCTCGGAATCTGGTAAGCGGATATCCACGCGGTCTTACCGCTGGCGCAAACGAGTTTCGGATCAACCAACTGATCTTGCGTATAGAAGTTCTGAGCATTTATCGGGCCCGCTTCAGCGAGCAGCCCGGTCTCGCAAGAATAAACCTCGGTTCTTCCTATCACATAGGCATCGTAGATCGTATCTTGACAGACCGAACCGACCCTGCGCTCATAGGCAATCGTGAAGGACTTATTAAACGGCTGCCGAGGATGTCCATCGCTGAAGAAATATGAATTTGAATAACCGAATCCACCGGTACCCGACGGAAATGACACATCGTTGATGGAGCTTACGCGAAAGGTGCTCAACGGCGGCGACGGCCACGGAGTTTCGCTGACCACGCGCGGGTCGCACTGGCTGCTCCTATTGTCAAGTATTGCCTGGGTCAGCTCTGAAACATCACCTCCGTAGATTTGACATCGATGACAAAAACCGCCGGCACAACTTGCGGTTGATGCATAGCATTGCGCGGGACCCCCATATGGACAGCCGCAAACGGTCGTGTACTCGTTAGCCGCCGACGCATAATCCGCGATGATCCCCGTGTGAGGGCGAGGGTAAACTTTATAATAGAAGTTGATCTGAGTAGGGTTACTTAGAGCACCGCCGGAAAGAGTAATTCGATCCTCTCGCTCCAAGAATCGCCGTCCGCTTGGCGTAGCACCTTCCAGTCGAAT
>NZ_DATKFQ010000039.1:0-14351 GCF_035511235.1 Dokdonella sp. | reverse complement strand
GTCGTGATGACCTTGAACCTGGAGACCGTCGTGCACTGGATGGAGCGCACGTTCGGTATCGTCTTCATGTCGCCGGACGTCTACTACATCAGCGAGCTGCCGGCGGACCTGCACTGGGGCGACGTCGGCTGGATCACGGTGACGGCCTTCGTGTTCTGCACGCTGGCCACGCTGTATCCGGCCTGGCGCGCGGCGCGCGTGCAGCCGGCGGCGGCCTTGCGCTATGAGTGACCAGGTGAATCGGAACGGACAGGACGATGCGGCGGAAGCGGCCATGAACGCAACGACGGTGCTGCGCGCCGAGCGGATCGCCAAGACCTATCAGGAAGGCCGCCTGCGTGCCGAAGTGCTGCGCGAGGTCAGCTTCGAGGTCGCGCGCGGCCAGACGCTGGCGATCATCGGCGCGTCCGGCAGCGGCAAGAGCACCTTGCTGCACATCCTCGGCGGCCTCGACACGCCGAGCGCCGGCGAGGTCGTCGTCGAGGGCAAGACGATGTCGCGGCTGTCGGATCGCGCGCGCGGTGCGCTGCGCAACCGCTCGCTCGGCTTCATCTACCAGTTCCATCACCTGCTGCCGGAATTCACCGCACTGGAGAATGTCTGCATGCCGCTGCTGATCCGCGGCACGCCGATCGACGATGCGCGCCAGCGTGCGACCACGCTGCTCGAGCGCGTCGGCCTGGCCGAGCGGCTCGAGCACAAGCCCGGCGAGATGAGCGGCGGCGAGCGGCAGCGCGCGGCGGTCGCGCGTGCGCTGGTCACGCGGCCGGCCTGCGTGCTCGGCGACGAGCCGACCGGCAACCTCGACGAGGCCAATGCGGCCCAGGTCTATGCGCTGATGCTCGAGCTCAACCGCGAGATCGGTACCAGCTTCATCCTGGTGACGCACGACCGGCGCCTGGCGATGCGCATGGACCGCGTGCTGGAGCTGCGCGGCGGCAGCGTGCACGAGGTCGACAAGAGCGGCGGTTGAGGGACGGTTCGACGCCATGGATCCGGCGCCTCTCGATGCTGCACCGCCTCCGGCGCCTTCGCGCCGCCGCCTGTCGACGCCGGCGATCGCCTGCGCGTTCCTGCTCGGCGTGCTGTCGGTACAGGCTTTGCCGGCGCTGCCGCCGCGGCTATTGGTCGTCGCGCTCGGCCTCGCCGCGATCGGCGTCGCCTGGCGCTGGCCGCGCGCGCGCTGGATCGCGACCGTCGCGCTCGGCTTCGCCTGGTGCGCATGGCGCGCCGATGTCGCGCTGCTCGAACGGCTGCCGCGCGAACTGGAAGGCCGCGACTTCGACGTCGTCGGCGTCGTCGACGACCTGCCGCTCGCGCGCAGCGACGCGACGCGCTTCTTGCTGCGTGTCGAATGGGCCTGGCTCGATGGAGAGCCGGTCGCCCTGCACGGACGCGTGCGGCTGTCGTGGTACGGCCAGGTGCCCGAGGCGCTCGGCGCCTGCGAGCGCTGGCGCCTGCCGTTGCGGCTGAAGCGGCCGCGCGGCCTGGTCAATCCGGGCGGCTTCGACGCCGAACGCCACGCGCTGGAGCGCCGCATCGTTGCGGTCGGCTACGTCCGCGACGGCGGTGCGCACGAGCGGCTGGGCCGCGTGCCGTTCTGCGTGGACGGCCTGCGCGAGCGGCTGTCGGCGGCGATCGTCGCCCACGTCGGCGACCGGCATGCGACGCGGCTGCTGCGCGCGTTCTCGGTCGGCGACACGCGCGCGCTCGATGCCGCGGACTGGGACGTCGCGCGCGCCAATGGCGTGACGCATCTGATCTCGATCTCCGGTTTCCACGTCGGCGTCGCCGCGCTGTTCGGCGCGGCGCTGGTGCGCCTGCTGTGGTGGGCCGTACCCGCGCTCGCGCTGCGCGTGCCGGCACCGCTGGCGATGGCACCGGCCGCGTTCGCGACCGCGCTCGGCTACGGCCTGCTGGCCGGCGGCAGCCTGCCGACCGTGCGCACGGTGCTGATGATCGGCGTCGTGACGCTGGCACGCCTGAGCCGCCGCGCCGGCAGCGGGGCGCAGTCGCTGGCGCTGGCGCTGCTGGCGGTGCTCGCGTTCGACCCGGCCGCGGTGCTGGCACCGGGCTTCTGGCTGTCGTTCGCCGGCGTGGCGTTCCTGATGCTGAGCCTGCAGCACGAGCGTGGTGCGCTCGGCTTCGTGCGCGAGCTCGGCATCGGCCAGTGGGTCATGACGATCGCGCTGCTGCCGCTGACGGTCTGGTTCTTCGGCGAGGCGTCGCTGGTCGGCGCGCTGTCCAATCTGGTCGCGATCCCGTTCGTGAGCCTGGCGATCGTACCGGCGACGCTGCTGGCGACGCTGCTGGAGCTGATCGCGCCGGCCCTGGCCGCGCCGTTGTTCGTCGCGGCCGGCTGGCTGGTCGATCTGCAGTGGTGGCTATGGGCGCGGATGGCGGCCTGGCCGGGTGCGCACTGGTATCTGCCGGAGGTCGCTCCGGTGGCCCTGGTCCTGGCGATGACCGGCGCGATCTGGCTGTTCCTGCCGCGCGGCGTGCCGCTGCGGCCGCTCGGCCTGCTGCTGTTCCTGCCGCTGGTCGCGCCGGCGCTGCAGCGGCCGGCGCCCGGTGCGTTCGAGGCGACGCTAATCGACGTCGGCCAGGGCCTGTCGGTGCTGGTGCGCACGCATCGGCACGCGCTGTTGTACGACGCCGGCGCGCGCTATCCGTCGGAGTTCGATCTCGGCGAGGCGGCCGTACTGCCGACGCTGCGCGCATTCGGCCTCGACCGGCTCGATCGCCTGATCGTCAGTCACAACGACAACGATCACGCCGGCGGTGCGGCCGCGCTGATCCGCGCCTGGCCCGAGGCGGACCGGCTCGGCGGCGAGGCCGCGACCAGCCCGCTGGACCTTGCGCCCTGCGAGGCCGGTCGGGAATGGCGGTGGGACGGTGTCCGCTTCCGCATCCTGCATCCGGCGCCGGCCTCGATGCAGAGCGGCAACGACCGCTCCTGCGTGCTCCTGGTCGAGCACGCCGCCGGCCGCCTGCTGCTGACCGGCGACATCGGCATGCGTGTCGAGCGCGGCCTGGCCGGCGCGGTCGGCGACGGGCCGCCGCTGATCCTCGTCGTGCCGCACCACGGCAGCCGCACCTCGTCCGGCGCAGGCTTCATCGCGGCGCTGCAGCCGCGCCTCGGTCTGATATCGGCGGGCTGGCGCAGCCGGTTCGGCCATCCGCATCCGCGCGTCGTCGAGCGCTACCGCCGCGCCGGCGTGGAACTGGTCAATACCGCCGATGCGGGCGCCGTGCAGGTGGTCTTCGCTGCCGATGCCGAGCCGCGGATCGCGCGCCGCGAGCGCGAGCACCGGCGCCGCTACTGGCGCGAGTAGGCGCGCCCGGCGATCCGATCGCGCGTCGGCGACCGGGCGCACGGTTCGGCGCTGCGGCGCTGCTATCATGCCGCCGGTCGTCGCGGTCGCAAGAAGGTGTGCTCGTGCTGGAAATCCTGATGGCGGGAGGTTGGGCGATCGTGCCCATTCTCGTGTGCTCGGCCATTGCCCTGGCCATCGTGCTCGAACGGTTCTGGAGCCTGCGCCGCAAGGTGGTCGCGCCGCCGGAACTCGGCGACCAGGTGCGCGAATGGGCGCGCACGCGCCGCCTCGACCCCGAACACATCCGCGAGCTGGCCGCCAGCTCGCCGCTCGGCGAGCTGCTCGCCGCCGCGCTGTCGGTGCGCTACCGCTCGCGCGAGGTGATTAAGGAACGCGTCGAGGACGCCGGCCGCCACGTGATCCACCAGCTCGAACGCTTCCTCAACACGTTGGGCACGATCGCGCTGATCGGCCCGCTGCTCGGCCTGCTCGGCACCGTGATCGGCATGATCCGCATGTTCTTCGCGGTCATGGTCAGCGGCGTCGGCGATCCGATGAAGATGGCCGGCGGCATCGGCGAGGCGCTGATCTGCACCGCGGCCGGCCTGCTCGTGGCGATCCCGGCCTACATCTTCCACCGCTACTTCCGCGGCCGCGTCAACGATCTGGCGATCGAGATGGAGAAGCAGGTGATCGCCCTGGTCGACGAGCTCGGCGCGCAGAGCGAGCCGATCGCGCGCGCCGCGGTCTGACGAGGCGACGATGCGCATCGCGTCCGGACGCCGAGACGACGACTTCGAGATCAGCGTGATCCCGCTGATCGACGTCATGCTGACCCTGCTGATGTTCTTCGTGCTGTCGACGACCTTCGTCGAGCACTCGCGCCTGAAGGTCACGCTGCCGGAGGCCGAGACGAGCGACCGCCAGCAGGAGGAACAGCCGCCGCTGCTGATCGTGATCGACCGCGAGGGGCGCTACTACCTCGACAACAACGAGGTGCTCAACTCGAGCCTGGACACGCTCAGGGACGCGATCGCGCGCGTCGCCGGCGACGACCGCCAGCGGCCGGTGTCGCTGCGCGCCGATGCGCAGACGCCGCACCAGGCGGTGATCACCGCGATGGACGCGCTCGGTTCGCTCGGCTTCACGCATCTGAGTATCGCGACCACGCCGGCCGAACGGTCCGGCACGCCGTGAGCGAAGGCGCCGCCCGTGGCACGCAGGACTCGCCCTGGGGCGTGTACCGGCGTCTGCTCGGCTACTCGGCGCGCTACTGGCCGATCGGCGCGCTGGCGCTGCTCGGCATGACGTTCGACGCGGCTTGCAGCGCCGCGTTCACGTTCGTCATCAAGCCGATGCTCGACGACCTGTTCGTCGCCAAGAACGCCGCGACGATCTTCTGGATGCCGTTCGTGATCGTCGGCCTGTTCGTGGTGCGCGGCCTGGCCGTGTTCACGTCCGACTACGGCATCGCCCACGTCGGGCGCTCGGTCGTGATGACGCTGCGCGGCGAGCTGTTCCGCAAGTACCTGCGGCTGCCGGCAGCGTGGTTCGGGCGCGAGGCGTCCGGCAAGCTGATCGCGCGCGCGACCTACACGGCCGAACAGGTCGCCAATGCCAGTACGGACGCGCTCAAGGTCGTCGTGCTCGACGGCCTGATGGTGATCGGCCAGATCGGCGTGATGCTCTACCACAGCGTGCGGCTGACGCTGGCGCTGTTCGTGCTGGCGCCGGTCATCGCGCTGGTGGTCTCGGTGGTCGGGCGCCGTTACCGGCGCATCAACAACCGCATCCAGGATTCGGTCGGTTCGGTCGCCGGCATCGTCGACGAGGTCGTCGCCGGCCATCGCGAGGTGCGCGTCTACGGCGGCCAGGACTACGAACAGCGGCGCTTCGGCGCGATCAACGGCGGCATCCGCCGGCTGGCGCTGAAGGTGGCCTCGACCAATGCGCTGGCGACCTCGATCGTGCAGCTGATGGCGGCGATCGCGCTGGCGCTGGTGATCTACCTGGCGACGCGGCCGGCGATGCTCGCCGCGATGAGCCCCGGCACCTTCATGTCGCTGATCACCGCGATGCTGATCCTGCTGCCGTCGCTGAAGCGGCTGACCACGGTCCAGGCCAACATCCAGCGCGGCGTGGCCGCCGCGCGCGACCTGTTCTCGGTGCTCGACGCCGAGGAGGAGCACGACACCGGCACGCTGCGCTGCGAACGCGCGCGCGGCAGGATCGAGTTCCGCGGCGTGGCGTTCACGTATCCGGACGCGCCGGCACCGGCCCTGCGCGGCATCGACCTGGTCTGCCCGGCCGGCAGCGTGACGGCGCTGGTCGGGCGCTCGGGCAGCGGCAAGTCCAGTCTGGTCGGCCTGCTGCCGCGCTTCCACGACGCACAGGGCGGGCAGATCCTGCTCGACGGCCGGCCGCTGGCCGACTACACGCTGGAGAGCCTGCGCGCGCAGATCGCCCTGGTCAGCCAGCAGGTGGTCCTGTTCGACGACACGGTCGCCCGCAACATCGCCTACGGCGCGCTCGGCGAGGCCTCGATCGAGGCGATCACGGCGGCCGCCGAGGCCGCCAATGCGATGGGCTTCATCCGCCAGTTGCCAGGCGGGCTCGACGCGCGGATCGGCGAGGGCGGCTCGCTGCTGTCGGGCGGCCAGCGCCAGCGCATCGCGATCGCGCGCGCCCTGCTCAAGGACGCGCCGATCCTGATCCTCGACGAGGCGACCAGCGCGCTCGACACCGAATCGGAACGCGCGATCCAGGGCGCGCTGGAACGGCTGATGCGCGACCGTACGGTCCTGGTCGTCGCGCACCGCCTGTCGACGATCGAGCGCGCCGACAACATCGTCGTGCTCGACGAGGGCCGCATCGTCGAGCACGGCCGGCATGCCGAGCTGATCGCCGGCGGCGGCTACTACGCGGCGCTGCACCGCATGCAGTTCCGCGAGGCGCCGGCGGCGTCCTGAGCGGGCGCGAGCAGGGCAGGGCCGTGCGGCCTACAATACGCGCCCTCTGAAGACGACGAACCCGAGGACCTGCGGTGACAGCGCGACGCGGCATCATTCTCGCCGGAGGTTCCGGTACCCGGCTCTATCCGCTGACCCAGGCGGTCAGCAAGCAGCTGCTGCCGGTCTACGACAAGCCGATGATCTACTACCCGCTCAGCACGCTGATGCTGGCCGGGGTCCGCGAGGTGCTGATCATCAACACCCCGCACGAGCAGGCCCTGTTCCAGCGCCTGCTCGGCGACGGCTCGCAGTGGGGCATCTCGATCCGCTACGCGGTGCAGCCCTCGCCGGATGGTCTCGCCCAGGCCTATCTGATCGGCCGCGATTTCGTCGGCGACGAGCCGAGCTGCCTGATCCTCGGCGACAACATCTTCTACGGCCACGGCCTGACCGACCTGCTGCGCCAGGCCGACCACCGCACGCTCGGCGCCACGGTCTTCGGCTACTGGGTCCGCGATCCGGAGCGCTACGGCGTGGCCGAGTTCAACGGCGACGGGCGCGTGATCGGCCTCGACGAGAAGCCGATGCATCCGAAGTCGAACTGGGCCGTCACCGGACTCTACTTCTACGACGGCCGCGCGGCCGACTATGCGGCCGAGCTCAAGCCCTCGCGGCGCGGCGAGCTCGAGATCACCGATCTCAACCGTCGCTATCTCGAGGACGGTACGCTGATGCTCGAGCGGATGGGCCGCGGCTACGCCTGGCTCGACACCGGCACGCACGAGTCGCTGGTCGAGGCCTCCACGTACATCGAGACGATCGAGAAGCGTCAGGGCCTGAAGGTGTGCTGCCCGGAGGAGATCGCGTTCGTCAACGGCTGGATCGGCGCCGAGCAGCTGCTGGCGCTGGCCCATCCGCTGGCCAAGAACGGCTACGGCCTGTACCTGCAGCAGCTGGCGCGGCAAGGCCGGCAGCCGTGAAGCTGATCCGCACCGATCTGCCCGGCTGCGTCGTGATCGAGCCGGCCGTGCACGGCGATGCGCGCGGCTACTTCTACGAGAGCTTCAACGCCGAGCGCTATGCCGCGGCCGGCCTGGATCTGAGCTTCGTGCAGACCAACGTCTCGCGCTCGGCGCGCGGCGTGCTGCGCGGCCTGCACTACCAGTGGCCGAACCCGCAGGGCAAGCTGGTCAGCGTGCTCGAGGGCGAGGTCTACGACGTCGCGGTCGACATCCGCGCCGGCTCGCCGACGTTCGGGCGCTGGGCCGCGGCGATCCTGTCGGCCGAGAACCACCGTCATTTCTGGATCCCCGAAGGCTTCGCGCACGGCTTCGCGGTGCTGTCCGAGCACGCGACGTTCGTCTACCAGTGCACCGCGCTGTACGACCGCGCCGGCGATGCGGCGATCCGCTGGAACGACGGCGACATCGCGGTGGACTGGCCGATCGCCGATCCGCTGCTGTCGGACAAGGACGTCCGCGCGCCGTTCCTGGCCGACCTGCCGCCGGAGCGCCTGCCGGTCTACCGGCCGTGAGAATCCTGCTGCTCGGCGCGAACGGGCAGGTCGGGCGCCTGCTGCGCCGCTCGCTCGCGCCGCTCGGCGAGGTCGTCGCCGCGACGCGCGAGGGCCGGCTCGACGATGGTACGCCCGCGCTCGCGGCCGATCTGGCCGATCCGGCCGGCTTGGCCGGTGCCCTCGAGGCGGCCGCCGCCGACCTCGTCGTCAACGCCGCGGCCTACACGGCCGTCGACCGGGCCGAGAGCGAGCCCGAGCGCGCCGACCGCATCAATCATCGCGCCGTCGCCGAGATCGGCGCCTGGGCGGCGCGGCGCGGCGCGCGGGTCGTCCACTATTCGACCGACTACGTGTTCGACGGCCGCGCCGACCGGCCGTACCGCGAGGACGATCCGGTCGGCCCGCTCGGCGTCTACGGCCGCAGCAAGCTCGCCGGCGAGGAGGCCCTGCGCGCCAGCGGTGCAGCGCATCTGATCCTGCGCACGGCCTGGGTCTACGCGGCCGAGGGCCACAATTTCCTGCGCACGATGCTGCGCCTGGCCGGCGAGCGCGACGAGCTGCGCATCGTCGCCGACCAGACCGGCTCGCCGACGCCGGCCGGCCTGATCGCCGCGGTCAGCGCCGAACTGATCGCGCAGTGGCAGGCGGCCGCGCCGGAGCGGCGCGCATCGCTGCAGGGCACCTACCATCTGACCGCCGCCGGCCGCTGCAGCTGGTACGCGTTCGCCGAGGCGATCTTCGACCGCGCCGAGGGCGCCGGCCTGATCGCGCGCCGGCCGCGCCTGGTCGCGATCGGCAGCGCCGACTATCCGACGCCGGCGCGGCGTCCGGCCTGGTCGGTGCTGGACTGTGAACGGCTCAAAACGCGGTTCGGGTTACACTTGCCGGCTTGGGAGCAGGGCCTGCGCGAGGTCGTCGACGCGCTCGCGGCCGCCCGCTCCGCCTGAAGGAGTGCCGCTCATGCTAGTCCCCGTGATCCTGTCCGGCGGTGCCGGTACGCGCCTGTGGCCGGTCTCGCGCAGTGCCTATCCGAAGCCGTTCATGAAGATGGGCGACGGCGAATCGCTGCTCAACAAGACGCTGGACCGGGCGCTGCGCCTAGCCGGCGACGCGCCGGTACTGACCGTGACCGGCCGCGACTACTACTTCCTGACGCGCGACGACTACGCCGCGCATCCGCGCGCCGATCTGGACCGGCTGCCGTTCCTGCTCGAACCGGCCGGGCGCAACACCGCGCCGGCGGTACTGCTGGCCGCGCTGCACGCGCTCGAGCACGTCGGCGCCGATGCGACCTTGCTGGTGCTGCCGGCCGACCATCTGATCCGCGATCTCGACGCGTTCGCCGCCGACGTGCAGCGCGCCGCGGCACTGGCCGGCGACGGCTGGCTGGTCACGTTCGGCATCCGGCCGACCCATCCGGAGACCGGCTTCGGCTACATCCGCATGGGCGCGGCGATCGACGGCCGCGACGGCCGCGAGGTCGGCGCCTTCGTCGAGAAGCCGAACCGCGAGACCGCCGAGACCTACGTCGCCTCGGGCCACTACGTCTGGAACTCGGGCATGTTCTGCTTCCGCGCCGATGCGCTGATCGAGGCCGCGGCGCAGACCTGCCCGGACGTGCTCGCCGCGGTCCGCGCCTGTCATGCCGGCGCCAGCGGCAGCGAGTCGCCGGTGGAGTTCCCGCGCGAGGCGTTCCTGGCGCAGCCGGACATCTCGCTCGACTACGCGATCATGGAGCGCGCCGCGCGCGTGGCGGTCGTGCCGGCGACGTTCGACTGGAGCGACATCGGCTCGTGGAAGGCGATCAGCGAGCTCGAGGGCGAGAGCGACGCCGCCGACGCCGACGGCAACCGCGTGCGCGGCAGCGCGATCGTGGTCGAGAGCCGCAACTGCTACATCCAGTCCGACGCGCGCATGGTCGCCGCGGTCGGCGTGCACGATCTGGTCATCGTCGACACCGGCGACGCGGTGCTGGTCGCCGACCGCGAGCGCGCGCAGCAGGTCAAGCTGGTCGTCGACCGCCTGCGCGCCAGCAACCACGACGCGGCGACGTTCCACAAGACCGTGCACCGCCCCTGGGGCAGCTACACGGTCCTGGAGGACGGCGAGGACTGCAAGGTCAAGCGCCTGACGGTCAAGCCGGGCCACGTGCTGTCGCTGCAGCTGCATCATCGGCGCAGCGAGCACTGGACCGTCGTGCACGGCACCGCCAAGGTCCGCGTCGGCGAGAAGGAATTCCTGCTCCAGCGCAACGAGTCGACCTACATCCCGATGGACACGGTGCACCGGCTCGAGAACCCGACCGATCAGGACATCCATCTGATCGAGGTGCAATGCGGCGACTACTTCGGCGAGGACGACATCGTCCGGCTCGAGGACCGCTACGGGCGGATTCCGGCCAAGGTCTGAGCGGTTCCGCAGGCGCTGCGGCGCTTGCCGGTCGCGGTGAGCGCGCGGCGCGCCTTCAGCCGCCGACCAGGCCGTGCCGCATCGCGATCAGCGCGATCTCGGCCTGGTTCGATGCGCCGAGCTTCTGCTTGATGTTGTACAGATGCGTGCCGACCGTGCGCGGCGACAGGTTCAGCATCTCGGCGATGCGGTTGACCGAGTGGCCGTTGGACAGGTGCAGGAACACTTCGTACTCGCGCTCGCTGAGCCGCTCGACCGGACTGCGTTCGGCCGCCGCGCCCTGCACGGCCATGCGCTGCGCGAGCTGCGCGTCGACGTAGCGGCGGCCGGCCGCCACGGCGCGGATCGCCTCGATCAGCGCCTCGGGCGCACTGCGCTTGCACAGGTAGCCGAGCGCGCCGATCTTCAGCATGTGACGGACGTGGCTCGGATCCTCGTGTGCCGACAGCGCCAGCACGCGCGCACCCGGATCGCGCGCGAGGATGCGGCTGGTCGCCTCCAGGCCGGAGACGCCGGTCATCGCGATGTCCATGACCACCACGTCGACCGGATCGTCCTGATAGAGCCGGTACGCCGCTTCGCCGCTGTCGGCCTCGGCGGTCACGCGCAGGTCCTCGGTCGCCTCCAGCAGCAGCCGAAAGCCCATCCGCACGACGGCGTGGTCGTCGGCCAGCATCACGCGGATCGGTCGGTTCATCGCGGCGGTTCCGGTTGCTCGAGGGGGATGCGCGCCTGCACGGTGCAGCCGGCGCCGGGGGCGGACGCGATCTGCAGGTGGCCGCCGAGCGCCTCGGCGCGCTCGCGCATGCCGCGCAGGCCGAACCGGCCGGCGTGTTCGGGCGCCTGCGGCAGGCCGATGCCGTCGTCGGCGACCGCGATCGCCAGCGCGCCATGCTCGACCGCGATGCGCACCTGGACGCGCGAGGGCCGTGCATGGCGCAGCGCATTGCTGAGCGCCTCCTGGACGATCCGGTAGGCACCGATGCGCACCGCATCGCCCGGTTCGTCGGCGAGGGGCGCCAGCGCGGTCTCGTAGCGGATCCCGGTGGTGCGCAAGCGCCAGTCGTCGACCAGATCGGCCACGGCATCGACCAGGCCCAGGCTGTCCAGTGCCAGCGGCCGCAGGCGCGGCACCATCGCGTGCATCGAATCGTAGAGCTGGTTCGCGGTGGCGGTCAGTGCCTGTACCGCATTGCGCATCGCGGCGTCGTCCTCGGCGCGGCCTGCGATCGCGATCGCGAGGCTGCGGATCGCGGTGACCTGCTGGCCGAGCTCGTCGTGCAGCTCGCGCGCCAGCGCGCGGCGCTCCTCCTCGATGCGCGCGTGCAGCGCACCGGTCAGCGCCCGCTGCGCGGCCAGCCGCGCCGCCGACTCGGCGGCCTCGCGGCGTGCCTCCAGGCTGGTCTCGATCGCCGCCGCCATGTGATTGAACGCGGCGCCCATCGCGCCGGCTTCGCGGCCGCGCAGGGCCGGCAGCCGGACATGGAAGTCGCCGCGCTCCATCTCGCGCAGGCCGCGCAGGATGCGCTCGAACGGCGCGACCGCGCGGCCGACGACGACGTAGACGATCACGTTGACCGCCGCGAACAGCGCCAGCGCCACGCCGAGCAGCCGCTTCATGTCGTCCCAGCCGTCGAGCACCGCGCGCGAGGCCTCGGAACGGATCACCAGGCGGCCGCCGTCGCCGACCTCGATGCTGCGCGTCTGCGGCGTCGGCTGCACGCGGCGCGCGAACCAGTCCGGCGCCGAGCGGCCGGCCTTGTAGGTCGGCTCCGGCGAGTGATACAGCGGGCGTCCGCCGGCGTCGTAGAGCACGATGTCGTTGGAGCGCACGCGGCCGAGCCCGCGCAGATATTCGGCGAGGTCGTCGAGGCCGTCCTGGGCGCCGACCAGGATCAGGCGCGACAGCAGTTGCTGTGCAATCCGGCTCGACGCGGTGATCTCCTCGCCGACGCTGCGCCGCGTGTCGCCGACGAACAGCGCGACCATCGTCGCGACCAGCACCAGGGTCAGCGCGGCGATCAGCAGGTGCAGCTTGACGCGCAGGCTCATGCCGCGCCCCAGCCGTCGAAGCGGCCGCCATCGGCGAATCGCGCCAGCGCATCGATCAGCGGCGCGGCCAGCGCCGGCGCGAACGCGTCGTGCCCACCGCCGTGGACCAGGGCCAGCCGGCTGCCGCCGAGCGTGCGCTGCAGCCGCCACGCGTTGAGCGGCCGGCAGACCCGGTCGTCGCGGCCATGCACGATCGCCGTCGGCACGCCGCTCAGCGTGCTCGCGGCACCGAGCACGGCGCGTTCGCCGAGGAAACACCCCCGCGCGAGGTAGTGGATCTGCACGCGGTAGCGATCGACCGTCGCAGCCGGCACCTCGCCGGGTGCGGCGGCCGTCGGCGCGGCGGCCGGATCGAGCAGGCGCCGTTCGTACATCGACCAGGCCCGGCAGAGCGCGGCGACTGCCGCGGCGTCGCCGCGCGCGAACACGCGCGTGCAGGCCTCGAGCAGGTCGCGCCGCCGCCGGCGCGGGAAGTGCTCGGCGAAACACTGCCAGGCGTCCGGTTCGAGCGCGCGCACGTCGCGGAAGAACCAGTCCAGATCCGCACGGCCGGTCAGGAAGATCCCGCGCAGCAGCAGTCCGCTGACGCGCTCCCGATGGCGGCCCGCATAGGCCAGCGCCAGCGCCGATCCCCACGAGCCGCCCACCAGCAGCCAGCGCGCGATGCCCAGATGCTCGCGCAGCCGCTCCAGATCGTCGATCAGATGGGCGGTCGTGTTGTGGCGCACGCCGCCGCGCGGCGTGCTGCGGCCGCAGCCGCGCTGGTCGAACAGCACGGCACGGTAGCGCTGCGGATCGAACAGGCGCCGGTGCGCCGGACTGCAGCCGCTGCCGGGGCCGCCGTGCAGCAGCACCGCCGGTACGCCGTCGGCGCGGCCGGCCTGCTCGTAGTACAGGACATGGCCGTCGCCGACGTCGAGCCGGCCGTGGTCGTACGCGTCGGTCGCGGGAAACAGCATGCCGGCGATTCTATGCCCTGGCGCAGCCGCGCGATCCGTCTGGGCGCGGAGGCGGCGCACCGCAGCGGCGGTTCATGAAAATCATGAGGACCGATCGCGTGCTTTCGCGCAGGCATGTTGCGGCGCGATCGATCGAGACTGCTCGCGCAGCCGGCGCACGGCTGCCCGTTCGCCCGAGGCGAAGCGGTCCGCAACCGGAGAGACGACCATGACCTGGGAAACCCCGCAAGCCCGCGACCATCGCTACGGCTTCGAAGTGACGATGTACATCGCCAACCGCTGAGCGCCGCGCGTCCTCGCCGCCGTCGAGGCGGCGGGGGCGCCGTCCGAGACGATGAGACTTCGCATCCTGGGTTCCGCCGCCGGCGGCGGATTTCCGCAGTGGAACTGCAACTGCCGCAACTGCGACGGCGTCCGCAGCGGCCGCCTGCGCGCGACCGCGCGCACCCAGTCCTCGATCGCGGTCAGCGGCGACGGCGTGGACTGGCTGCTGATCAATGCCTCGCCCGACCTGCTCGCGCAGATCCGCGCGCATGCGCCGCTGCAGCCGGCGCGTGCGCCGCGCGATACCGGCATCGCCGCCGTGCTGCTGACCGACGGCCAGGTCGATCACGTCACCGGTCTGGCGATGCTGCGCGAGCATCGCCGGCCGCTGCCGGTCTGGTGCACCGACGCGGTCGCCGAGGACCTCGGCCGCGGCTATCCGCTGCTCGGCGTGCTCGGCCATTTCTGCGGTGTCGATCGTCGTCCGATTCCGCTCGACGGCCAGGCGTTCGCGATAGACGGCGTCGCCGGGCTCTCGTTCACGGCCATCCCGGTCGCGAGCAAGGCGGCACCGTATTCGCCGCACCGCGACGCTCCGGTACCCGGCGACAACATCGCCGTGCTGATCGAGGACGCGGCCGGATGCACCGCGTTCTACGCGCCGGGACTGGCCGCGATCGATGCCGCCGCGTGGGACGCGATGCGCCGCGCCGACGTGGTGCTGGTCGACGGCACGTTCTGGCACGACGAGGAAATGATCGCGCTCGGCCTCTCGCGCAAGCGCGCACGCGACATCGGCCATCTGCCGCAGTCGGGTCCGGACGGCATGATCGCCTGGCTCGACCGCCTGCCGGCGGCGACCCGGCGCGTGCTGATCCACGTC
>NZ_DATKFQ010000038.1:0-135117 GCF_035511235.1 Dokdonella sp. | reverse complement strand
ACCCGCTCCAGGCGATAGCCGGTCCAGCAGCCCAGCGCCTGCAGCGTCTTGCGATCGAACACGTCCGACCCCCGACTCTGGCCAAGAAAGCACCAGGATAGGGCCTCAAACGGTCCACGGTTTTCTGCGATGAACCTTTTTCTTGCCTGCTTCCCGCGTCGTCGGCGCCTCGCCACCGGCGGCCGATACCCGAGCGCAACGCCTGGCTGCCACGACGCGCCCACCACGCCGGTCGCGAGTGATCCGCTCGCCGACGACGCGCGCCGCGCGAGCGGCAGGCGCGTGCCGCAGCGGGCTTTCCGCGATCGGACCACTCAGCCGAGCAGGCGCTCGCGCAAGGCCCCGTACGAGGCATCCAGCGGCTCGGCCGTGGCCGGCCGCGCCAGCAGATCGGCCAGCGCCGGCGGCGGCTCGACGTGACCGGCCAGCGGCTCGACGATCCGCTCGAACTTGGCCGGATGCGCGGTCGCCACGACCGCGTAGTCGCCGCGATCGCCGGCCGCGCGCAGGCGCTCGAGCACCGCGGCCGCGCAGGCTGTATGCGGGCAGACCACGATGCCGCGCCGCGTTGCCGTCGCGGCGATCGTCGCTCGAATCTCGGCGTCCTCGACGCTCTGCGAGGTGACCGCCTCGCGCAGGCGCGCCGGTTCCGGATACAGCCAGGCTAGCCGCTCGAAGTTGCTCGGCGCGCCGACGTCCATCGCATTGGCCAGCGTCGCGACGCTGACGCGCGGCGCGTAGTCGGCGCCCGCGAAGAAATCGGCGAGCACGCGATTGGCGTTGTTCGCGAGCACGACCGGCCCGAGCGGCAGGCCGATCGCACGGACCAGGATCGCCGCCAGCGCATTGCCGAGGTTGCCGGTCGGCACGATCAGGCCGAGCGGCCGCGGATGCGTGCGCGCCCATTCGAGCGCGGCCGCCGCGTAATAGGCCATCTGCGGCAGCAGGCGGCCGAGGCTGATGCTGTTGGCCGACGACAGCGGGCAGCGCTCGCGCAGGTCCGCATCGGCCAGCGCCTGCTTCACGAGCCGCTGGCAGTCGTCGAAGCTGCCGGCCACGCGCAGCGCCTGCACGTTGTCGCCGAAACAGCCGAGCTGATGCGCCTGACGCGGCGAGACGCGCCCGTCCGGATAGAGGATCACGACGCGAAAGCCGTGTCGCCGGTGGAAGGCCGCGGCGACCGCCGCGCCGGTGTCGCCGGAGGTCGCGACCAGGATCGTCAGCACCGGATCGGCCGGCGCCCGCGTGCGCGCCAGGCACTCGGCGAGGAAGCGCGCGCCGAAGTCCTTGAACGCGGCGGTCGGGCCGTGGAACAGCTCGAGCAGCCGGCTGCCGTCGCCGCCGAACGGCTTCAGCGGCGCCGGGAAATCGAACGCATCGGCGCAGATCGGCGCGAGCGCGTCGTGCAGCGGATCGCCGGCAAAGAACGGCCGCAGCAGACGCTCGGCGATCGCCGGCAGCGCCACGAGGCCGTCGAAGTCCACCGCGCTCAGCCGCGGCAGCGCTGCCGGCACGTAGAGCCCGCCGTCGGGCGCGAGGCCGTCGCGCAAGGCGGCGCCGATCGATACGGCCGGCGCCTGGCCACGCGTCGATACGTAGTTCATCGCGGGTCCTCCGCGGCCGGATCGTGCGGGATCGGATCGAGGCCGGTATCGGCCACGACGTGCGCAGCCGGTCCGGCGACCGGCGTCACGTAGCGGCGGCTGTCCAGACCCGCCGCCTCGGCGAAGGCCGCCTGCATCGCCCGTGCGCCGGCCTCGGCCCCGGCACGGCTCTCGAACCAGCCGAATACGCTGGGACCGGCGCCGGAGATGCTGGCGCCGAGCGCGCCGGCATCGAGCGCGGCCGCCTTGACCGCGGCGAAGCCGGCGATCAGCGGCGCGCGCCGCGGCTCGACCAGCACGTCGCGCAGGCCGGCGCGGACCAGGTCCGCGTCGCCGCGCCAGCAGCCGGCCAGCACCAGCGCCAGATGCGCGCTCTGCCGCACGAAGTCGCCGAGTGCGTAGTCGCCGCGCAGCGCTTCGCGCGCGCGCCGCGTCTCGAGCACCGCATCAGGATGCACGACCGCCGCATGCCAGGCCGCCGGCACCGGCACCGGCACCAGACGGTCCTCGGTCGCCAGTACCAGGCCGCCAAGCAGCATCGGTCCGATGTTGTCGCCGTGACGACCGCCGCTGGCCGCGGCCTCGCCGTCGAGCGCGAACGGATACAGCGCCTCGACCGGCAGCGGCGCCGGCAGCAAGGCATTGGCGGCGATCAAGGCGGCGACGCAGGACGCTGCCGAGCCGCCCATGCCCGAGCCGAGCGCGATGCCCTTGTCGAGCGTCACCTCGAAACCGAACGGCAGCGCGAGCGCATTGCGCAGCGCGATCAGGGCGCGGCCGGCGGTGTTGCGCTCGGCCTCGCGCGGCAGGTCGCGGACTACTCCGCCGATCGCGCCGATGCGCACCTCCGGCGCGTCGATGCGGCGCACGCGCGCATGGTCGCCGACGCCGGCGATGCTGTGGCCGAGGATGTCGAAACCGACCGCGGCGTTGCCGACGCTGGCCGGCGCGAACGCGCAGACGCCTTCGTTCACGAGGCGGTTCACAGGCGGGCCCCGAGTGCCGCGCCGAGCCGCAGCAGATCGGCGAACACGCCGGCAGCGGTCACGTCGGGCCCCGCGCCGGGCCCCTGCACGATCAGCGGATTGCTCGCATAGCGGCGCGTCGTGAACTGCACGATGTTGTCGGTCAGGCGCAGATGCGCGAACGCATGGCTGCGCGACAGCTCGGCCAGTTCGACGCGCGCGCCGTCGCGGCCGAGACGCGCGACGTAGCGCAGCACGTGGCCGGCCGCCTCGGCGCGCGCCAGGCGCTCGGCCATCGGCGCATCGAGCGCGCTCAGCGCCGCTGTCACGCCCTCGCGCGGCGCCGCGCCGAGCGCGGCCGGGACCAGGCTCTCGACCGCGACGTCGGCGAGCTCGAGCTCGCGCCCGGCCTCGCGGGCGAGGATCACCAGCTTGCGCGCGACGTCCAGGCCCGACAGGTCATCGCGCGGATCGGGCTCGGTGTAGCCGAGCGCGTGCGCCTCGGCGACCAGGGCCGAGAACGGCTGGCTGCCGTCGTAGCGGTTGAACAGCCAGGCCAGCGTGCCCGAGAAGATGCCCTCGACCGCGATCAGCTCGTCGCCGGTGTCGAGCAGATCACGCAGCGTCTGGATGACCGGCAGGCCGGCGCCGACGGTCGCCTCGTAGCGCCAGCGCGCGCCGCCGCTGTCGGCCGCCGCGCGGATCGCCGCGTAGCGCGCCCATGGGCCGGCGCCGGCCTGCTTGTTCGGCGTGACGACGTGGATGCCGGCGCCGAGCCAGTCCGCATAGCGCTCGGCGACCGCCGCACTGGCACTGCAGTCGACGATCACCGCATGCGGCAGATGCGGCGCATGCACGTGCGCGGTGAAGCGGTCCAGATCGGCGGCCTCGCCGTCGCCGCCGAGACGTTCGGCCCAGTCGGCCGACAGCAGGCCGCGCTCGTCGGTCCAGAGCCGGCGGCTGCTGGCGATCGCGCGCACGCGCAGGTCCAGACGCGTCTCGCGCTGCAGACGCTCGGCCGCTTCGCGGATCTGTCCGAGCAGCGCGCGGCCGACGTGACCAGGCCCGATCAGGCCGACCGACAGCGTCTGCGGCGACAGCCAGAAGCCGGCATGCGCGGCGCGCAGCGCGCGCGCGGCGTCGGCGCTGGCCAGCGCGACGGAGATGTTGCGCTCCGACGCGCCCTGCGCGATCGCGCGGACGTTGACGCGGGCGCGGCCGAGCGTCGCGAACAGCCGCGCCGCGACACCGGGCATCCCGGCCATGCCGTCGCCGACCGCGGCCAGCACGCTGATGCCCGGGGTGATCGTGACCGCCTGGATCTGGCCGCCGGCGAGTTCGGCCGCGAACGCCGCGGTCAGGCCGTCGCGCGCGCGCTCGACGTCGCCGGCGCGCACGACGCAGCAGATCGAATGTTCCGAGGAGCCCTGCGAGATCATCACGACCGACACGCCGGCATCGCGCAGCGCCGCGAACACGCGTTCGGCCGTGCCGGGCACGCCGATCATGCCGGCGCCCTCGACGTCGACGATCGCCAGATGATCGGCCAGCGACAGGCCCTTGACCGGCACCGCCGGCGCGTCGCCGGCACCGATCCGCGTGCCGGCATGGTCGGGCCGGAACGTGTTGCGGATGCGGATCGGCAGGCCCAGCGCCATCGCCGGCAGCATCGTCTGCGGATGGATCACCTTGGCGCCGAAATAGGCCAGCTCGCAGGCCTCCTCGTACGAGACCGCGGCCAGTGGCACCGCCTCGGGCACCAGGCGCGGATCGGCCGACAGCACGCCGTCGACGTCGGTCCAGATGTTGAGTTCGTCGGCGCCGAACAGCGCCGCGAAGATCGCGCCGGAATAGTCGCTGCCGTTGCGGCCGAGCACGGTCGGCCGGCCGTCGGCGTCGCGCGCGACGAAGCCGGTCGCGACCACGCGCGAGGCCGGATGGCGCTCGCGCCAGTCGGCCAGGCGTGCCGCGCTGGCCTGCCAGTCGACCGCGACGCCGAGCTCGCCGTGGCGCACGACGAGCACCTCGCGCGCATCGAGCATCGCGCAGTCGCCGCCGTCGGCCGCCAGCAGCGCCGAGAGCAGGCGCGCCGACCAGACCTCGCCGAGCCCCTGGATCCGCTCGAGCGCCTCGCGCGCCGGAAAGCCGAGCACGGCCAGCGCCTGCAGCAGCTCGCCGAGCGCGGCATGGCTGGCGTCGAGCCAGGCCTCGACCGGCGCGGCCGCCGCACCGAGCAGCTCGCGCGCGGTCAGCCGGTGCCGCTCGTGCAGCGCCGCCGCCGTGGCGCGCCAGCCGGCGCTGCCGCCGGCCGCCTCGCCGGCCAGCGCGATCAGCGCGTCGGTCACGCCCTGCATCGCCGACACCACGGTGATCTGGCGGCCCTCGGGCTGCTCGCGCAGGATCGCCGCGACCGCGCGATAGCGCTGCGCATCGGCCAGCGAGGAGCCGCCGAACTTGTGGGCGACGATGCGGGTACCGTCCGGTACGCCGCGCAGTCCGGCCCTGCGGGCAGCGGCGAGCGGATCGGCGGCGGTCGGGTCGGTCGAGCGGACGTACGGATTCATCGGGCCTCCGGTCTGGAAACCCCGCACGCCGGGAGGAAGGGGGAGCGCCCGCATCCTCGTCGAGGAGCGGGAGGTCGTTGAGCAGGTGTTACGCGCGCACGACCGACCGCCCTCGCGGGGTAGTCGTCGTGGTGGTCGTGGTGCGGCGCGTCAACATGACGCCGAGTTGATCCGATCGGCGGGGATGCTGTCAAGCGGGTGGCGCCCGCCGGCGCGAGGCCGCCGTAGCGCCGTATGGCCGGAAGCCGCGCGGCCGGGTGATCCGGCGTTTGCGGTAGCATGCGCCGATGAACGAACCGCAGCGCACCACCCATTTCGGCTACCGCGACGTGCCCGAGGCCGACAAGGCCCGTCTGGTCGGCGAGGTCTTCAGCTCGGTCGCCGGCCGCTACGACCTCATGAACGATCTGATGTCGTTCGGCCTGCACCGGCTCTGGAAGCGCTACTTCGTCGGCACCAGCGGCGTGCGCGCCGGCGATGCGGTGCTCGATCTGGCCGGCGGCACCGGCGATATCGCGGCCCTGCTGCTGCCGAAGGTCGGCCCCGGCGGACGCATCGTCGTCGGCGACATCAACGGCGAGATGCTGCGCGTGGGCCGCGACCGCCTGACCGATCGCGGCCAGGTGCAGGGACTGGAATACACCCAGCTCGACGCCGAGGCGCTGCCGTTTCCGGATGCGAGCTTCGACTGCGTGACGATGGCGTTCGGGCTGCGCAACGTCACGCACAAGGAGAAGGCGCTCGGCGAGATCCACCGCGTGCTGAAGATCGGCGGCCGCGCGCTGGTGCTCGAGTTCTCGGCGGTTCGCGCCGAATGCCTCAAGCCGCTGTACGACTTCCATTCGTTCCGGGTGCTGCCGCGCCTCGGCGCGCTGTTCGCCGGCGATGCGGACAGCTACCGCTACCTGGCCGAATCGATCCGGCGCCACCCGGACCAGGCCACGCTCAAGGCCATGATGGAGGCGGCCGGCTTCGCGCGCGTGGACGTGCGCAACCTCTCGGCCGGCATCGTCGCGATCCATCGCGGCTACCGCGTCTAGCACGCACCGGACGAACCCGCTTCCACCGCCCGAGGCGCCGGCGACGATCGCGCAGCTGGCTTCGCGCGGCGGACCGGTACGCGAGCGGCTGGTTCGCGTGCGGATGCGCCGCTCAGACCGGCGGCACGGCCTGCTGCGACTGGGCCTGTGCCGTTGCCACCTCGACCGGCGCCGCGGCCTGCTGCAGCGGCGCGGCTGCCGGCAGTGCCGGGACCTGCGCCGTCGCGGCCGCGGCCGCTGCGTCCTCGGCCAATGGCGGCTCCCAGGCGAAGCGCGGCAGGCCGTGCACCGCGCGCTCGAGCTTGCGCGACCAGCTGTCGCGGATCTCGGCGTAGAGCGGCGTGTCGCCGTCCAGCCGCATCTGCGCCATCAGCCGCAGCGCATCGACGCGCAGCAGGACCAGATCGATCGGCAGGCCGACCGAGAGGTTGGAACGGATCGTCGAATCGAGCGAGACCAGCGCACAGCGCGCGGCGTCCTCCAGATGCATCGCCGGCCGCACGATGCGGTCGAGGATCGGCTTGCCGTACTTGGATTCGCCGATCTGCAGGTAAGGCGTTTCCGGCGAGGCCGCGATGCAGTTGCCGACCGGATAGATCAGATACAGCGCCTTGGCGCCGCCGGCGATCTGGCCGCCGAGGATCAGGGTCGATTCGAGGTTGACGCGGCCGTGCTCGGCCTGCGCGGCCAGCTGCGCCTGCACGCCGACCAGGACCTGGCCGACGTACTCGGCGGCGTCGGTCATGCGCGCGACCGTGCGCAGGCTGGTCGCCGCGTCCTCCTCGACGTCGCGGCGCAGCCGCGCGAGCACCGCCTGGCTGGTCGCGAGATTGCCGGCCGTCATCAGCACCAGCACGCGCTCGCCCGGAAACTCGAACACGTGCAGCTTGCCGTGCACGCGCACGTCGTCGAACGAGGCGCTGGTGCGCGTATCGGCCGCGAAGACCAGGCCTTCGTCGACTTCGATTCCCACGCAATAGGTCATGGCCGGCGGAGCTCACGGAAAGGGCCGGCGCATTCTAGCCCGCACTGCGCGACAGGCCGACGGCTGCGACGGCCTGCCGCGCAGGCGTTGAAGCCGGTGGTCGCATCGGCGATCCTGCGCGCATGGACATCGTATTCATCGAAGACCTGCGCATCGACACCGTCATCGGCATCTACGACTGGGAGCGGCGCATCCGCCAGACCGTCGCGTTCGATCTGGAGATGGCGTTCGACAACACGCGTCCGGCCGCCAGCGACGACATCGCCGACACGCTCGACTACAAGGCGATCTCCAAACGGCTGATCGCCTACGTCGAGACCGCACAGTTCCAGCTGGTCGAGACGCTGGCCGAGCGCTGCGCGGCGATCGTGCGCGAGGAGTTCGGCGTGGCCTGGGTGCGCCTGAAGCTGGCCAAGCCCGGCGCGGTGCGCGGTGCGCGCGCGGTCGGCGTGTGCATCGAGCGCGGCACGCGGCCGGCGTCCTGAGCGCATGGCGCGCGCGTACCTGAGTCTGGGCAGCAACATCGAGCCGGCGCGCAATCTGTGCCTGGCGTTCGAGGCGTTGCGCGAGCGCTTCAGCGCGGTCGCGCTGTCGCCGGTCTACCGCAGCCCGGCGGTCGGCTTCGACGGCGCGGATTTCCTCAATGCGGCCGCCGTGATCGACAGCGATCTCGCGCCGGCGGCGCTGGCCGGCTGGCTGCGCGAGCAGGAAACGCGCCAGGGCCGCCGCCGCGGCGAGGCGCGCTACGCGAGCCGGCCGATCGACCTGGACCTGCTGCTCTACGGCGACCAGGTCAGCGAGGTGCCGCCGCTGCCGCGACCGGAACTGGCGAGCGACGCGTTCGTGCTGCGGCCGATGGCCGATCTGGCACCGACGCTGCGCCATCCATCGCTCGGAGTCGATCTGGCCACGCTGTGGGCGCGCTGCGCGGACAGCACGGTGCTGACGCGGGTGACGCTCGACTGTGCGGCAGGGACCGTTGCGCGCTGAGCGGCGCCGCTCAATCGACGACCGAGCGTCCGCCGTCGACCGCGAGCACCTGGCCGGTCACGTAGTGCGCATCGCGCAGCAGCCAGCGCACCGCCTCGGCGACGTCCTCGACGCGGCCGAGCCGGCCGAGCGGCGTACGCGCGAGCAGGGCCGCGCGCGCGCCGGCATCGGCGTCCTGCTCGGGCCAGAGGATCGCGCCGGGCGCGACCGCATTGACGCGCACCGCCGGCGCCAGCGCGATCGCCAGGCTGCGCGTCAGGCTGACCAGGGCGGCCTTCGCGGCCGAGTAGACCAGGTGGTCGGCCTTCGGCCGCTCGGCATAGACGTCGGCGAGATTGACGATCGCACCACTGCCGGCCGTCAGATGCGGCGCGGCCGCCTGTGCCAGCAGCAGCGGCGCCTGCGCATTGGCGGCGAACGAGGACTGCCATTGCGCCGCGGTCACCCGGCCGAACGGCGTCGCCTCGAAATTGGAGGCATTGTTGACGAGGCCGTCGAGCCGGCCGAAGCGCGCGAGCGCCGCCGCGACGAGACCGGGCAATGCCTCGGCATCGGCCAGATCGGCCGCGACGCACAGCGTCGAGCGTGCGCGCATGGTCTCCAGCTCGGCGGCGAGTGCGCGGGCCTGCGCCTCGGACCGGCGGTAGTGCACGACGATGTCGCAGCCGGCCGCGTGCAGGTGCCGCGCGATCGCCGCGCCGATGCGCCGCGCCGCGCCGGTCACCAGGATCGCAGGCCGCCCGCTGTTCGCCTCGCTCATCGTCCGGACTCGTGGAAATCGACCGCGATTATGCGCGAGACGCGGCGGCGGCGTGCCGGGCGGTGACTTCCCGCACGCGCGTGGCGGCGCGCGGCAGGTTCTACAATGGCCGCGCACCGGCAGGCCCCGGTGTCACCCGTTCGCATCGGGCGCCGACGGCCTGGTCGCAGCGCCGGGAGGCATCGTCGACATGACTGGACGTTTCGCACGGAGCTGGGATCTGGTCAAGGCCAGCGCTGCGGTGCTGCGCGCCGACAAGGAACTGCTGGTGTTTCCGCTGCTGTCGCTGCTGTGCACGCTGGTCGTGGCCGCCAGCTTCGTCGTGCCGGCCGCGTTCGCGGGGCTGTTCGCCGATCTTCGCCACGGCACCGCCCCGGTCGCGTTCTGGCTGCTGACGTTCGTGTTCTACGTGGTCCAGTACACGGTAATCTTCTATTTCAACTCGGCCCTGGTCGCGGCTGCGACGATCCGCCTGGCCGGCGACGATCCGACCCTGGCCGACGGCTTCCGCGCCGCCAATGCGCGGCTGCCGGCGATCCTCGGCTACGCCCTGATCGCCGCCACCGTCGGCATGGTGCTGCGCGCGCTGCAGGAGCGCGCCGGCCTGATCGGCCGCTGGATCGTCGGCCTGCTCGGCGTGGCCTGGACCGTGGCCTCGTTCCTGGTCGTGCCGGTGCTGGTCAACGAGCGCATCGGCCCGGTCGATGCGGTCAAGCGCAGCGCCGAGCTGCTGCGCACGACCTGGGGCGAGAATCTGGTCGGCAACCTCGGCCTCGGCTTCGTGTTCGGTGCGGCCGTGTTCGCGGTGGCGCTGATCGGCGGCGGCCTGGTCGTGCTGACGGCCGCGCGCGGCGGCGGCTACTGGGTGCTGGTGCCGATCGCGCTGACCGCGATCGCGCTGCTGCTGCTCGGCCTGCTGCAGGCGGCGCTGCAGGGCGTCTATTCGGCCGCGCTGTACCGTTACGCGGCCACCGGCCAGGGCGGCGCCGGCTTCGACCAGGCGCTGATCACCGACGCATTCCGCGTCAAGGCCTGAGGGCGCGCGCGCGGCCGGTCGCGACGGCGATCGGCCGCTGCAACCGGCCCGGACGATTCGCCGCGCGGTTTCGGCACCGGCCGAAATGCCGTAGCGTTGGCGCGGGCGCCGCGCTCCCCTGACGCGCGGCGGACGGAGGAAACGTGCTCGAAGACATCCGCAACCGGCTGCGCTCGCGGCGGCCGGCCCGGCCTGCCGTCGCGCCGCCGGCCGAGGACGGCGCCGGTCCGGTCCGCTACCGGCCGCTGCTGGCCGCCCGGCTGCCGACCGACAACCGCCGCCTGCGCGAGGCGATGCGCACGCTGCTGGCCGCGCTCGGCAAGCGCGACGAGGAGGCGCTGATCACGGGCCTGGTCGCGTTCGCGGAGGCGTTTCGCGCGGTCGCACTCGCGCGCAGCGTGCAGTTCCATCCGTATCTGGCCTGGGCGCTGCAGCAGGCGCCGACCACGCGCACGCTGTTCGACTCGGTGCGTGCCGACGCGCAGCGCTGCCTGAGCGGCATCGAGGCGGTGCTGGCGACGCATCTGGGCGCGCCGTGGACGCGCATGCAGCGGCGCCGGCTGGCACCGGACCTGATCCACGCCGCGCAGCTGCTCACGCGCTGGCTGCGCATCGACGAGGACATCCTGCTGCCGCTGTATCTGCCGCCGGGCCAATACCGGCCGGCTCCCGACCTGCCGGCGCCGCGCTGACACGCCCCCGACCGGTCCGGCCTCTGCGCTATGCTCGCAGCCGCGCTCGTCCGATACCGCCGCACGTGAAGACATCCCTGCCCGCTCCGGGCGCCGAAGAACTCGAACACGCCGAGCGTCTGCTCGCGGCGATCCGCGAAGAGATCGTCCGCGGCGGACCGATGTCGTTCTCGCGCTACATGGAGCGCTGCCTGTACGCGCCGGGCCTGGGCTACTACAGCGCCGGCCGCACCAAGTTCGGCCGCGACGGCGACTTCGTGACCGCACCGGAACTCGGCGAGCTGTTCGCGCAGTGCGTCGCGCAGGCGCTGGCGCCGGTGCTGCGCAGCCTCGGCGCCGGCGCCGATCTGGTCGAGCTCGGCGGCGGCAGCGGCGCGTTCGCGGAGACCGCGTTGACCGCACTGGCCGACCACGACGCGCTGCCGCGCCGCTACGCGATCCTCGAACCGAGCGCCGACCTGCGCGAGCGCCAGCGCACGCGCCTGCACGAGCGCTTGCCGCCGGCGCTGGCCGATCGCGTGCACTGGATCGACCGGCCGCCCGAGGACGACTGGGACGGCGTGCTGTTCGCCAACGAGGTCATCGACGCGCTGCCGACGACGCGCTTCACGCTGCGCGACGGCGAGGTCTACGAGGAGCACGTCGCGCTGTCCGGCGCCGACCTGGTCCGCGTCGACCGCGCGGCCGATCCGCTGGTCGGCGGCGCGGTGCGCCATCTGGAACGCGACCTCGGCCGCGCGTTCGCCGACGGCTACCGCTCCGAGGTGCTGCCGCAGCTGCCGTACTGGATGCAGGCGGTGCTCGGCGGCCTGCGCCGCGGCGTCGCGCTGTTCGTCGACTACGGCTACCCGCGCGCCGAGTTCTACCGCCCCGAGCGCAGCGACGGCACGCTGATCGCGCACTATCGCCACCGCGCGCACGCCGATCCGCTGTTCCTGCCGGGCCTGCAGGATCTGACCGCCTTCGTCGACTTCACCGCGCTGGCCGAGGCCGGCAACAGCGCCGGCTTCGGCCTGGCCGCCTACACCGACCAGATGCACTTCCTAATCGCCAGCGGTCTGGCCGACCATCACGCGCGGGCGATCGAAGGCGCCGACGCCGCAGCGGTCTACCGGCTCGGCCAGCAGGTCAAGCGCCTGACCCTGCCCGAGGAGATGGGCCAGCGCTTCCGCGCGATGCTGTTCGCGCGCGCGGTCGACCCGGTCGCGCTGCCGCCGCTCGGCGGCGTCGACCGGAGCGACACGCTGTGAGCGCGCGCCGGCGATGATCGGCGCCTGGCTGTCGCCGCTGCGCTTCGGCGTGCTCTTCGGCCTGCTGGTGCTGCTGACCTGGCGCTGGCTGCCGCGCTGGGCGCGCCGGCTCGCCGTGGCGGCCGGCCTGGTGCTGGTCTGGCTGACGACGCCGTTCGGCGCCAATGCGCTGGTCGGCCTGCAGGAAGCGCGCGTGCCGGCCGAGGTGGTCTGCGCCGCGCCGCCGCCGCAGACGATCGTCGTGCTCGGCGGCGGCATGACGCGTGCGCCGCGATCGGACGAGGACTACGGCGCACTCGGCGTCGAGAGCCTGCGCCGCGTGTTCGCGGCGCTCGCGCTGCAGCGCGAGCATCCCGGCGCAGCCCTGGTCTTCAGCGGCGCCAGCCGCCATGCGATCGCCGAGAGCACGACGATGGCGCATCTGGCGCAGGCGCTCGGCGTCGCCGCGGACCGGCTGCGCAGCGAGACCGCCTCGCGCACGACCTGGCACAACGCCCAGGCCGTCGCTGCGCTCGATCCGCCGCTGCCGCGGCGGATCTGGCTGGTCACCTCGGCGCTGCACATGCCGCGCGCACGATATGCGTTCGAAGCGGCCGGATTCGAGGTCTGCACGGCGCCGGCGCCGCCGCAGTATGCGGAGCCGGCCGGCCTCGGCTATGTCCTGCCGATCGCCTCGGCCGCCGCCAAGTCCGAAGCCGTGCTGCACGAATGGGCCGGCGAGACGGCCTACCGGCTCGGCCTGTTCCGCACCACCGAACGCGATCCGGAGCCGGCCAGCGGCGAACGCTGAGCAGGGCATCGCCTGCGCGGCGCGAAGTCCGTCCCTCGATGCACGCGCCTGAGCGCAGCGCCGGCAGGCAGTCTCAATCGGGCCTGGTCACCGCCGCGATCGCGCGCACCCGCGCCGCACGCATCGCCTCGGCGATCGCCGGACCCTGGAGACCTTCGGCGACGAACGGCGCCGCGGTGACCGCGCAGGCCGCCGCATGCGCGGCGCGCAGATAGCCGGCCTGCGGATAGTCGCTGTCGGCCAGGCCGGCACGGCCGCGCTTGTCGGCCTCGCAGACCGTCAGCAGCCGATCGAGCCGCTGCGGCTTGCGAAAGCCGTCGAACCGCTCGAACAGCTTCAGCACGGTCGAGGGCTTGAGCTCGAGCGCGCGATGCACCAGCAGATGCAGGCGGCAGCACAGCACCGCCAGCGCGGCGTGCTCGGCCGGCACGCGCAGCCGCGCGGCGAGCGCCTCGATCGGCGCGACGCCGCGCTCCTCGTGCATGACGTGACGCGGCAGCTCCTCGGCCGGCGTCAGCGCCTTGCCGAGGTCGTGCACCAGCGCGCACCAGCCGACCAGGTCGTCGCCGGGCGCCAGCTGCGCGGCCATGTCCACGACCAGCTCGACGTGGATGCCGGTGTCGACCTCGGGATGGAACTCGGCGCGCTGCGGCACGCCGTACAGCGCGTCGACTTCCGCAAACAGCACGCGCAGCGCGCCGCAGGCGCGCAGGCTCGACAGGAACGCCGACGGCCGCGGCTCGGCGAGCGCCTTGCGCGTCTCGGCCCAGACCCGCTCGGGCACCAGGTGATCGGCCTCGCCGGCGGCGACCATGCCGCGCATCAACACCAGCGTCTCCTCGGCGATGCGGAAGCCGAGCGGCGCGTAGCGCGCCAGGAACCGCGCGACGCGCAGGATCCGCACCGGATCCTCGGCGAACGCCGGCGAGACGTGGCGCAGCACGCGCGCCTCCAGGTCGGCGAGGCCGCCGAACGGGTCGATCAGCCGGCCCTCGGCGTCCTCGGCGATCGCGTTGATCGTCAGGTCGCGGCGCTGCAGATCCTGTTCGAGCGTGACCGAGGGATCGGCGTCGAACGCGAAGCCGTGATAGCCGCGGCCGGTCTTGCGCTCGGTGCGCGCCAGCGCGTATTCCTCGCCGCTGTCCGGATGCAGGAACACCGGAAAGTCCTTGCCGACCGGCCGGTAGCCGCGTTCGAGCAGATCCTCGGGCCGGGCGCCGACGACGACGTGATCGCGATCGGCGACGGCACGGCCGAGCAGTTTGTCGCGGACGGCGCCGCCGACCAGATAGGTGCGCATCGGCCCGATTGTGCCACGCCGCCGATGCCGCGCCGCGGCAGCGGCGCGTCGGTCAGGGTCGTGCCGCGAGCCAGTCGTGGATCGTCGGCGGCACCTCGCGCTGCGCGCGGCCGGACACGTAGATGCCGATGTGGCCGCCCTTGAACGCGAGCTGCGTGTAGTCCTCGCTGCCGGTCGCGCCGTCGAGCGCGCGCGAGGCGGCCGGCGGCACCAGATGGTCCTGCTCGGCGAAGATGTTGAGGATCGGGTGATCGATCATGCGCAGGTCCACCGGGCGGCCGCCGATCGTCAGGCCGCCGCGCAGCAGCTTGTTGCCTTGGAAGAAGTCGCGGATGAATTCGCGGAACGCCTCGCCGGCCTGGTCGGGCGAGTCGAAGATCCACTTCTCCATGCGCAGGAAGTTCTCGAGCTCGGTCTTGTCGTCGAGGATGTCGACCAGTCCCACGTACTTCTGCTGGAACAGCCGCACCGGCTTGAGCGTCAGGTAGCACCAGTTCATGAGGTCGGCCGGCACGTTGCCGAGCGTATCGACGAACAGGTCGACATCGAGCTGGCGCGTCCAGTGCGAGAGCAGGTTGTCGGGCGTGTGGAAGTCGACCGGCGTCACCATCGTGATCAGGTTGCGCACCTTCTCCGGATGCAGCGCCGCGTAGCACAGCGAGAACGCGCCGCCCTGGCAGATGCCGAGCAGATTGACGCGATCCACGCCGGCGTGCGCGGCGACCGCATCGACGCTGCGGTCGATGTAGCCGTTGATGTAGTCGTCGAGATCGAGCCAGCGGTCGGCGCCGTCCGGATAGCCCCAGTCGATCAGGTAGACGTCCTCGCCGAGCGCGAGCAGGTTGCGCACCAGCGAACGGTCGTCCTGCAGGTCGACCATGTACGGCCGGTTGACCAGCGCGTAGACGATCAGGATCGGCCGCTTCGCGGTCGGCTTGCGGTCGCCCTTGAAGCGGTAGACCACGAGCTTGTCCTCGCGGTAGACCGCTTCCTTGTCGGTCACGCCGAAGTCGACGTCGTCGACCTCGCGCAGCGTGCGGAATCCTTCTGCGAGCTTGCGCTGCAGGTTCAGCGCTTCGTCCAGCGCCTTGGCCGGGTCGATCTTGATCGGTTCCATGGCGGGTCCTCAGCGCTTCTTGTCGGTGGGGCGGGCGGCCTTGCGTGCACGCGGCGCGGCTGGCTGCGCGGTCCGCGCGAACTGCGCGACGCGCGCCTCGAAACCGCCGGCGGCCTTCTTGGCCGGGCGGCGCGGCTTGGGCGCAGAGGCCTTCTTGGCGCCGCGCGCGCGCGGTGCCGGTGACGCGCGTTCGGTCTTGGCCGTCTTGGCGCGCGCAGGCGCAGGCACCGCGCCGCCAGCCTTCAATGCAGCGACCTCGGCGCGCAGCGACTCGACCTCGGCGGCGAGGCTGCGGCCGCCGGCATCGCGGCTGCCGCGCAGCTCGCGGCGCAGCTCCTGCAGGCGGCGGCCGATGCTGTCGACCTCGCTGCGGGTCGGAATGCCGAGGTCCACGCTGATCCGCTCGACGTCCTCGCGCAGCAGCGAACGCAGCCGCATCTGCGCATTGACGAGAGCGCCGTAGGCCTCGCGGAATTCCATCGACGCTGCGACCTCGGCATAGCCTTCCTCGGCCGCGTCGACCCACAGGTCGTACAGCGCGCGCAGCGACTCGACCGGCCGCTCGCTGGCGGCGCGTTCGGCGAGCTTGTCCTGGAAGCGCACCGCGCCGAGCTGGCCGGCGCGCATCATCAGCGCGTCGTAGCGGCGCGTCTGAGTCTGGTAGTCGATCAGCGCCTGGGCGACGCGCTGCTGGTGTTCCTGGCGCTCGCGCAGGAAGCCGAACGCCGGCCGGTCGAATGCCGCACGCGCCTCGGCGCTGAGCGTGCCGAACACCGGCGCGAGGCCGGCCGCGAGCTGCTCGAAGCCGCGCGCGCCGTCGGCGCCGAGCTTGCGCAGCGCCTCGGCGATGCCGCCCTCGCCGAGCGCGCCGCCGGTCGCGTCGAAGCCGGCGTGCATGAACCGGCCGAGCTGGGCGGCGATCGCCTCCGGCCCGGCACCGCCGGCCGCGAGCAGGGCCTGGGTCTGTTCGAGATAAGCCTTGACCGCGCCGAGCAGGCGCTCGCCGAGCGCGCCCTGCGCACCGGCATCGCCGAACAGCTGCGACCACGTCGCCAGGCCCTGCTGCCACGGCGGCGCACCGGCCGGCGCGGCGCTCGCCGCGGCCTGCTGCCACTGCTGCACGGCGTCCCAGTACTGCCGCGACAAGGTTTCCCACTCCCGGCTCCCGGCGGGCCCGGCGCTGCGATCGACCATCGGCTGACTCCTGCGCGCTTGCGCGTCCGATCGGCCGGATGCCGAGGAACGCAAGGCTAGTCTGGACGGGCGATGCTACGCCGAGGCGACGGCCGCTGGCAAAGCGCGACGGCGGCGAACGCACCATGGGCCGCCGTCCTGTGCAGATGCGTCATCGCGCCTGCCGCGTCTGCGGCGCGACGATGCGGCAAAAACGCGCTGGATCGCTTCGACGATGGTCGATTTTGCTGCACTGCGGTTTGCACAATGAATGCCAAAGAACGACCCTTGCGGCGTTATGCCGCTTCGCAGCGGCGATCTTCATCCGGGAGCCAAGCCATGGGTGTTTCCGCCCTCACCGCGAGCCACGCGTCGCGCGTGCTCAGTCTGGTCAACGGCAAGACCAAACCGTCCAGCCAGATTGCCGCGCACGTCAGCAGTTCGTGGGAGCGCTGCCTGACCCAGTACGGGATCGAACCGACCCGCTCGCGCGAGACCGTCGTGCTCGAAGCCCATCAGCTGCGCGAGCGCCAGCAGAGCTTCGGCGACCTGCTCGGCGTGGCCCGGGCCGAGATGGAAAGCCTCTACGACCAGATCGCCGGCTCCGGCTACGCGGTGATCCTGACCGATGCCGAAGGCGCGATCCTCAACACGATCACCGATCCGACGCTCAAGCGCGAGTTCCGCCATGCCGGCCTGTGGCACGGCGCACTGTGGGACGAGCGCCACGAAGGCACCAACGGCATGGGCACCTGCCTGGTCGAGCGGGCGCCGGTCACGGTCCATCGCGAAGAGCATTTCATGGGCTACAACATCGGCCTGTGCTGCTCGGCCGCGCCGATCTTCAACGCGCACGGCGAGGTGATGGCCGTGCTCGACACCTCCTCGGCCAGCTGCGGCGTCACCCGCCTGATCCACCGCCACACGATGGCGCTGGTCAACATGTCGGCGCGGCTGATCTCGCGCTGCCAGTTCCTGCGCGAGTTTCCTGAGGCCAACATCCTGCGCTTCCACGGCCGTCCCGAATTCGTCGGCCTGCTGCACGAGGCGCTGCTCGCGATCGATGCGGAGGGCACGATCCTGGCCGCCAACGACAGCGCGCTCGAGCAGCTCGGCCACAGCCATCGCAACGCGCTGGTCGGCCGCTCGGTCGAGTCGGTGTTCCAGTTCTCGACCGGCACGATGCAGCATCGCGCGCTGACCGAGCCCGGCACGATCTGGTCGATCCGCGACACCGAGAACGGCCGGCGCTACTTCGCCAAGGTCAGCGCGCCGCACCAGCCCTCGCGCACGGTCGCGCCGATCACCGCGCCGATCACGACGCCGGTCGCGCCGGTCACGCGGATCGAGCCGGTCGGCCGCCACGTCGGCACCGACTCGCGCATGCTGCACAACTTCCACTGCGCGCAGCAGCTGTTCGCGCGCCGCGTCTCGATCCTGCTGCAGGGCGCCACCGGCACCGGCAAGGAGGCGTTCGCCAAGGCGCTACACAAGGCCTCGCTGCGTGCCGACAAGCCGTTCGTCGCAGTCAACTGCGGCGCGATTCCCGAGTCGCTGATCGAGAGCGAGCTGTTCGGCTACACGCGCGGCGCGTTCACCGACGCCAACCGCGAAGGACGCCCCGGCAAGATCCTGCAGTCCAGCGGCGGCACGCTGTTCCTCGACGAGATCGGCGACATGCCGCTACCGCTGCAGACGCGCCTGCTGCGCGTGCTCGAGGAGCAGGAGATCGTGCCGCTCGGCGGCGACAGCCCGATCCCGGTCGATCTGCACGTGATCAGCGCCAGCCATCACGACGTGCGCCAGATGTGCGCGTCCGGCGACTTCCGCAGCGACCTGTACTACCGTCTCAACGGCACCACGCTGTATCTGCCGCTGCTGCGCGACCGCGAGGACAAGACCGAGCTGATCCAGTCACTGCTGGCCGAGGAATGCCGCGACCAGGAGCCGGTCAGCATTCGCCCCGACGCCTTGCGCGTGCTGCTCGAATACAGCTGGCCCGGCAACATCCGCCAGCTGCGCAACGTGCTGCGCACGGCCGCGGCGCTGTGCGACGAGCGCGTGATCCGGCCGTCGAACCTGCCGCAGGAACTGCTCGACGAGACCGCCGACAGCGCGCCGGCCGCGCTGGCGGCCCCCGACGACGGCGCCGCCGCGCGCGCGCCGCTCGACTCGGCCGAACGCGCCGCGCTGCTGCGCGAGCTCGAACGCATGCGCTGGAACATCACGCACACCGCCGACGCGCTCGGCATCAGCCGCAACACGCTGTATCGCAAGCTGCGCAAGCACGATATCCCGCTGCCGGACTGATCGGCAGCCACGCGATCCGGATCAGGCGCCCCGCCCGCCGCTGCGGCGGCCGGGCCTCGCGCCGGCACGCATCCGGCGCATGAGCCGCTCGCGCGGCGCCGCCGCGCTCAGCCCGGCGGCCAGCTCAGGCGGCGCCCGCCGAGCAGATGCAGATGCAGGTGGTAGACGCTCTGCCCGCCGTCGCCGTTGCAGTTGATGACGCAGCGGTAGCCGCTCTCGGCGAAGCCCTGCGCCTTGGCATAGGCCGTCGCCGCCAGCACCAGTCGCCCGATCAGCAGCGCGTCGTCCTCGCCCAGATCGTTCAACGTCGCCACCGGCTTGCGCGGGATGAACAGCACGTGCTGCGGCGCCTGCGGATTGATGTCGCGGAACGCGAGCACGTCCTCGTCCTCGTAGACGATGTCGGCCGGAATCTCGCGGCGGATGATCTTGCTGAAGAGGGTGTCGCTCATCGGAGTCCTCAGGTGTCGGCCAGGGGCTGGCGGCTGCCGAACGCGTGGGCCAGCGTACCGCGATCGATGAATTCGAGCTCGCCGCCGAGCGGCACGCCATGCGCGAGCCGCGTCGCGCGGATGCCGGCCGCGGCCGCGAGCTGCGCGAGCAGATGCGCGGTCGCCTCGCCCTCGACCGTGGGATTGGTCGCGATGATCAGCTCCTGCACCTCGCCCTCGCCCAGGCGCGCGGCGAGCAGATCCAGGCCGAGCTCGCGCGGGCCCAGGCCGTCCAGCGGCGAGAGCCGGCCAAGCAGCACGAAATAGCGGCCGCGATAGCCGGTCGCCTGCTCGATCGCGACCTGGTCGACCGGCGTCTCGACGATGCACAGCAGCTGCGCATCGCGCGCCTGCGACGCGCACAGCGCGCAGACCGGCGTCTCGCTGAAGGTGCGGCAGCGCGAGCAGTTGCCGATCCGCTCGACCGCGGCGCTCAGGCGCTCGGACAGCCGCCGCGCGCCGGGACGGTCGCGCTCGAGCAGGTGAAACGCCATGCGCTGCGCGGTCTTGGCGCCGACGCCGGGCAGGCAGCGCAGCGCGTCGATCAGCTCGGCCAGCAGCGGCGATCCGGTCGACATCAGAACGGCAGCTTGAACCCGGGCGGCAGGTTCATGCCGGCGCCCAGGCCGCTCATGCGCTGCTGGGTCAGCTCGGCGACCTTGTTGACGGCGTCGTTGAACGCCGCGGCGATCAGGTCCTCGGCCATTTCCGGATCGTCGGCGAAGGCCTTGCGGTCGACGTCGACGCGGCGCACCTCGTGGCGGCCGGTCATGACGACGGTCGCCAGGCCGCCGCCGGCCTGTCCGGTGACCTCGAGCGTCGCCAGTTCGTCCTGTGCGCGCTTGAGCTCTTCCTGCATGCGCTGGGCCTGCTGCATCAGGCCGGCTAGGGGTCCACGCATCGTCGGTCTCCTCGTAGATGGATCAGCTGCCGGACGGACGGATGCTGCTGGGCACCAGCCGTCCGGAGAAATGCTCGATCAGCGACTGCACCTGCGGATCGCTGCGCAGCGCATCCTCGGTTTCGCGCAGCCGCGCCGCTTCGAGGCGCGCGCGGCGTGCCGCCGGGCTCTCCGCGTCGCCGCCCTGCGTCTCGAAGCGCACCCGGACCGGCCGGCCGAGCGCGCCGGACAGGCGGTCCTCGAGCATCTCGACCAGGGATCCGACGGCCAGATGCTCGTGCTCGGCGCGCAAGCCCAGGCGCACCATGCCCTCCTCGATGCCGAGCAGCACCGAGTGCTGCGCGAGCTGGCCGAGCGGGCCGCCGAGCCGGGCGCGCTCGATCAGCGCCTCCCAGGACTCGACCGGTGCGCCGGCGGATGGAGCGAAAGGCTTCATCGCGGGCGCCTCGACCGGCGCCGCTGCGCTCGGCGATGCCGGCGCTGGCGTTGGCGTTGGCGTCGGTGCCGGTGGCTGCCCGGCACGCACCGGCTCGGCCACGGCCGCGGCCGGCCGCGATGCGGCCTCGAACGCAGCGGCGGCCGGCTTCGGCGCCGAGGCGCTGCGCTGCGGCGACGGCGACCCGGCCGGTGCCGGTGCCGCGGACGTCGTGCGCACCGGACCACCGCCGCGCTCGGCCGCGGCCGGCGCGAACGCGAGCATGCGCAGCAGGCACATCTCGAAACCGGTCCGCGGCGTCGGCGCGATCGGCAGATCGCGGCGGCCGCCGATCGCCATCTGGTACCACAGCTGCACGTCCTGCGGATCGAGCCGGTCGGCCAGCGCGGCGGCCGCGGCATCGTCGTCGCCGGCATCGGGCACCAGCTGGCGCAGCTGGATCCGGTGCAGCAGCGCGGCCACCTCGTCGAGCACCTGGCCGAAATCCGGCGCGAACTCGGCGATGCGCCGGATCTCGGCGAGCAGGCCGGCGCCGTCGCCGTCGGCGATCGCCTCGATCAGCACGCGCACGCGGCCGCGCTCGACCGTGCCGAGCATCGCGTGGACGTCGGCCGCGTGCACCGCGCCGCCGCCGTGCGCGATCGCCTGGTCGAGCAGCGACAGGCCGTCGCGCAGCGAACCGTCGGCCGCGCGCGCGAGCGCGTCGATCGCCTCGCCGTCGCCGTCGATCGTCTCGGCGGTCAGGATGTGGCGGATCTGGCCGCCGATCTGCTCGGGCGTCAGCCGCTTCAGATTGAACTTGATGCAGCGCGAGAGCACCGTCACCGGCAGCTTCTGCGGGTCGGTCGTCGCCAGCAGGAACTTGACGTGGCCGGGCGGCTCCTCGAGCGTCTTGAGCAACGCGTTGAACGCCGACTTGGACAGCATGTGCACCTCGTCGATGAGGTACACCTTGTAGCGGCCGCGCGTCGGCGAGTACTGCGCGTTGTCGATCAGCTCGCGCACGTTGTCGATGCCGGTGTTGCTGGCGGCATCGATCTCGAGCAGGTCGACGAAGCGTCCGGCGTCGACCTCGCTGCACACGCCGCACACGCCGCAGGGCTCGGCCGACTGGCCGCGCTCGCAATTGAGCGACTTGGCGAAGATGCGCGCGATCGTGGTCTTGCCGACGCCGCGGGTGCCGGTGAACAGGAACGCATGATGGATGCGGTCGCGGTCCAGCGCGTGCGTGAGCGCCCGCACCACGTGCTCCTGGCCGACCAGTTCGGAAAAGCGGCGGGGCCGCCACTTGCGGGCGAGGGCTTGATACGACATCGGGGGGTCCGCGAAGGGGAGCGCGATTGTGCCACTGCGGCCGGCCGCGGGACAAAGGCGCGATTTCGTTCAGTCTCCTGGCACTTTATGCGCTGCCCCGCATATGAGAGCCTTCGTAGTTCGGAAGGGCCCGGATCGCGCTTCCGAGCGCGCCGTCCGTGCCGAGCGCCCGGACAGGCCTTCTTCTTTCGTCTACGGGGACCACCATGCATTTCGATCAATCCAAGAAGGCGATCTTCGCCTGGCTGGCGTTGCTGCTGTTCGCGATCGGCAGCGCGCACGCCGCCGATACGCGTACCTACTGGCAGGACGCGCAAGCCCGGCCGCTCGCCGCCGAGGCGCCGCAGCCGGCCGCCTACCGCGCGCTGCAGCTCGACGTCGCCGGCCTCAAGGCGGCGCTGGCGGCCTCCGATGCATCGCTGTCGCTGCCGCATCCGGACGGCGGCTTCGCCGACTTCACGCTGACCGACTCGGGCACGCTGCCGGCCGAGCTGGCCGCGCGCTACCCGCAGATCCGCAGCTACGTCGGTGTCGACGGCCGCGGCAACCGCGCGCGCATCGACGTCTCGCCGCTCGGCGTCAACGTCATGGTGTTCGAGCGCAGCAGCGGCAACGGCATCTGGGTGATCCGTCCGGACGTCCCCGGCGACGGCAGCGGCTACCTCAGCTTCTACCGCAAGGAACTGGCCGTGCCCGACGGCATGTTCAGCTGCGGCGTGCACAGCGAGATCGACCCGTCGGGCCAGAATCTGATCGATGCGCCGGCCACGCAGACCGGCGTCGTGCGGCGCACCTATCGCGCTGCCGTGGCCGCCAACCGCCAGTACACCAACGCCGTCGGCGGCGGCACGGTCGCCGGCGGCTTGGCCGCGGTGGTGGTCGCGATGAACCGCGTCAACGAGGTCTACGAGAACGATTTCTCGGTGCACATGACGCTGATCCCGAACAACGACCAGATCATCTACACCGACGCCAATCCGGGTCCGTACAGCAACAGCTCCAGTGCGATCAACCAGAACCAGACCAATCTGGACAGCGTGATCGGCAGCGCCAACTACGACATCGGCCACGTCTTCACGACCGGCAGCGGCGGCGTCGCCGGCCTCGGCGTGGTCTGCCGCGCCAACCAGAAGGCGCGCGGCACGACCGGCCTGGGCAGTCCGCTCGGCGACGTGTTCTACATCGACTACGTCGCGCACGAGATGGGTCACCAGTTCGGCGGCAACCACACCTTCAATGCGACCACCAGCAGCTGCGGCGGCGGCAACCGCGCGGCGTCGGCCGCCTACGAGCCGGGCAGCGGCTCGACGATCCAGGCCTACGCCGGCATCTGCGGCTCGCAGAACCTGCAGTCCAACTCCGATGCGTACTTCCACGCCGAGAGCCTGCGCGAGATGGGCAACTACATCAGCACCGGCGCCGGCGCCGGCTGCGCGGTGACCGCGGCCAATCCGAACACGCCGCCGATCGTGACCACGCATGCCGCGCGCACGATTCCGGCCAATACGCCGTTCGAGCTGACCGGCGCGGCCAGCGGTGGCGGCAGCGGCCTGACCTACACCTGGGAGCAGTACGACCGCGGCGCGGCCAACAACGACTTCAACGTCGATCCGGGCACGGGCCCGATCATCCGCTCGCTGCTGCCGACGACCAGCCCGAACCGCACCGTGCCGCGGATCGACCAGCTGCTGGCCGGCACCCATCTGCGCGGCGAGATCCTGCCGACCACCAACCGCACGCTGACGTTCCGGCTGACCGTGCGCGACAACGCGACCGGCGGCGGCATCACCGAGAGCGCCGACGTCGCGCACACGGTCGTCAACAGTGCCGGTCCGTTCACGGTCACCGGCCCGGCCGGCGGCACGACCTGGAACTACCTGGACGGCGCCGGCACCGGCAGCGTGAGCTGGAACGTCGCCAATACCGACGTGGCGCCGGTCTCGTGCGCCGCGGTCGACGTCAAGCTCTCGCGCGACAGCGGCCTGACCTATCCGGTGACGGTCGCCACCGGCCTGCCGAACACCGGCAGCGCCACGGTGCCGGTGCCCAACGAGATCACCACGCAGGCCCGCGTGCGCGTGCAGTGCGCGGACAACATCTTCTTCAACGTCTCGCCGGGCGATTTCACGATCGCCGGCGGCAGCGACGTGCTGTTCGCCGACGGCTTCGACGGCGCGGGCGGCCCGGTCGCGCCGACGCTGGCCAAGGCCTTCGCTCCGGACACGATCACCGCCGGCGCGACCAGCACGCTGACGATCACGCTCGGCAACGGCAACGCCACGGCGGCGACGCTGAGCGCGGCGCTGACCGACACCTTCCCGGCCGGCCTGGTCGTCGCGGCGACGCCGGCGGCATCGACCACCTGCAGCGGCACGCTGAGCGCGGTGGCCGGCGCCGGCTCGATCAGCCTCGGCAGCGGTGCGGTGATTCCGGCCTCGGGCAGCTGCCAGGTCCAGGTCGACGTCAGCGCGGCCACGGCCGGCAGCTACCTCAACACGCTGGCCGCCGGCGCGCTGCAGACCGACCTCGGCGCCAGTGCCGAGGCGGCGAGCGCGACGCTGACGGTGACCGAAGGCACCGGTGCCTGCCCGGCCCAGCTGATCGAGGACACCAGCTTCGAGGCGACGACCAGCGATGGCGGTGCCAATCCGTTCTGGAACTCGACCACGACGCAGGGCGACTCCACGTTCTGGAGCACCGGCGGCGGCGCCACCGTGCGCACCGGCAGCTGGGCCGCGTGGTTCGGCGGCTACGGCACCGTGACGACCGAGACGCACGAGTTCTCGCAGACCGTGACGATCCCGGATGCCGGCGGCGCCACGCTGAAGTACTGGCGCAACATCGGCCGTACCGGCGCGAACACCAACACCGTCAGCTTCAGCGTCGACGGCACCGTGCTGCGCACCGAGAACCTCAACACGCTCGGCGTGTCGGGCTGGACCGAGCAGAGCCTGGACCTGTCGTCGTTCGCCGACGGTCAGCCGCATCTGATCAAGGTCAGCTACACGCACAGCGGCGGCGGTCAGGACGCGAACTACTTCCTGGACGACATCACGCTCGACTGCAGTCCTTGACCCGGCGGGCCCGCGGGCCCTGACGATCCGCGGCGGCGGCCATCGGCCGCCGCCGCCCGAACCGAAGGCGGGGAACTCCCCGCCTTTTTCGTGCCCGAAACGTCCGTCCGTCGCGAGGCGGCCGCCGTGCTTCGTGCACAATCGCCACCGACCGTTCGAAAGGAGACGTCCGATGCGCATCGCGATCACCCTGGCCCTGCTCTCGCTCGCCGGCTGCGGCGCCCGCCCATCCGGCAATGCGCCCGCCGCCGCCGAATCCGCCACCGAGGCCGCCGGCGCGCCGCGTGCGGTCGCCGCGGCGGCGACCGAATCGATCGCCAGCGAACAGGGCCGCTTCGGTCTGACCGAACTGGTCACCGGTCTCTCGCATCCGTGGAGCCTGGCGTTTCTGCCGGACGGCCGCATGCTGGTGACCGAGCGCCCCGGACGTCTGCGCCTGATCGCCGACGGTGCCGTATCGGCGCCGATCGCCGGCGTGCCGGCGGTCTATACCGAAGGCCAGGGCGGCCTGCTCGACGTCGCGGTCTCGCCGAAGTTCGCCGAGGACGGCTGGATCTATCTCTCCTACGCCGAAGCCGAGGGCGGTCGCGCCGGCACGGCGGTCGCACGCGCCCGCCTGGACGGCCAGAGCCTGCGCGATCTGAGCGTGATCTACCGGCAGACGCCGAAGCTTTCGTCCGGCGCGCATTTCGGCTCGCGCCTCGTGTTCGACGACGCGGGTTTCCTGTTCGTGACCCAGGGCGATCACAACCAGCGGGCGATGGCGCAGGATCTCGACAAGCTGCAGGGCAAGCTGGTGCGCATCCGCCCCGACGGCAGCACGCCGGAGGACAATCCGTTCGTCGGCCGCCCCTATGCTCGCCCGGCGATCTGGTCCTACGGCCACCGCAACATGCAGGGCGCCGCCCTGCATCCGCTCACGCGCGCGCTATGGACCAGCGAGCACGGCCCGCGCGGCGGCGACGAGCTCAACATCCCCCGGCCCGGCAAGAACTACGGCTGGCCGCTGATCACCTACGGCATCAACTATTCGGGGCTGCCGATCCCCGAGGCACGCGGCGAGGCCGCCGACGGGCTCGAGCAGCCGCAGCACTACTGGAAGGTCTCGCCGGGCCTGAGCGGCATGGCGTTCCTGAGCGAACCCGGCTCGCCGTGGAACGGCAACCTGTTTCTCGGCGCGCTGGCTACGCGCGAGCTGATCCGCGTCGAGCTCGACGGCGACCGCGTCGTGCGCGACGAGCGCCTGCTCGGCGATCGCAAATGGCGCATCCGCGACGTGCGCCAGGGACCGGACCGCAAGCTGTATCTGCTGACCGACGAAGACGACGGCCGCCTGCTGCGCGTGGATCCGCCGGGCACCGCCTCGTGACCGTGACGCGAAGCGAGTGCGTTCGCTCGAGGCCGGCTCCGCGCCACGCATGAGTGGCGGTGTGGTGATCGTCGGCGGCGGTCCCGCCGGCCTGATGGCGGCCGAGACCGCAGCCGCGCGCGGCCTGCGCGTGGACGTCTACGAGCGCATGGGCTCGGTCGGACGCAAGTTCCTGCTGGCCGGCAAGGGCGGACTCAACCTGACCCACTCCGATCCGCGCGGCCGCTTCGACGCGCGCTACGGCGCGCGGCAGGCCGAGGTCGGCCGCTGGCTCGACGCATTCGACGCCGATGCGCTGCGCGCCTGGGCAACCGCACTCGGCGTGGAGACCTTCGTCGGCAGCTCCGGGCGCGTCTTTCCGAGCGACCTCAAGGCCGCGCCGCTGCTGCGCGCCTGGCTGCGCCGGCTGCGCGCCGGCGGCGTCGCGTTCCATGTCCACCATCGCTGGCTCGGCTGGAACGCCGACGGCGCGCTGCGCTTCGCGACGTCGGCCGGCGAGGTCGCCGTGTCAAGCGCGGCCACGGTGCTTGCGCTCGGCGGCGGCAGCTGGCCGGTGCTCGGCTCCGACGGCAGCTGGCTGCCGCTGCTGCGCGCGCGCGGCGTCGTCGCGGCCGATCTCGCGCCGGCCAACTGCGGCTTCGACGTCGGCTGGTCGGCGCATTTCGCCGAGCGCCACGCCGGCGCGCCGCTCAAGCCGGTCGCGGTGCTCTGGCACGACGACGACGGCGCCGAACAACGCCTGCAGGGCGAGTGCGTCGTCACCGCGAACGGCATCGAGGGCAGCCTGATCTACGCGATCTCGGCGACGTTGCGCGAGCGCTGGGCCGCGAGCGGCGAGGCGCGCATCGCGCTCGATCTGGCCCCGGGCCGCAGCGAGGAACGCCTCGCGCGCGATCTCGCGCGACCGCGCAACGCCCGCTCGCTCGCCGAGCAGCTGCGCCGGCAGGCCGGCATCGGCGGCGTCAAGGCCGGCCTGCTGCGCGAAGTCCTGGACGCAGCGGCGCTGGCCGATCCGCAGCGGCTCGCCGCGACGATCAAGCACCTGCCGCTGGTGCTGCGGCGGCCGCGCCCGCTCGCCGAGGCGATCAGCACGGCCGGCGGCGTGCGCTTCGATGCGCTGCGCGAAGACCTGATGCTGTCCGCCCTGCCCGGCACGTTCTGCGCCGGCGAGATGATCGACTGGGAAGCGCCGACCGGCGGCTATCTGCTGACCGCGAGCTTCGCGAGCGGCCGCATCGCCGGCGCGGGCGCCGCCGACTGGGTCCGCAGGAGCGATCGCGGCTGACGCGGTTGCGCGGCGCCGGCGCGGCGCTGCACGAGGTGCGACGCCGGACCCGCCCTGCCGCGACGGCACCGGGCGCCCAGGACGGCCACGTCAGATGCGCCGCGCGCCGGCCCTCAGGCCGGTCGCGCCGCGTCAGTAGATCGGCGGTTCGCCGGGCGGGCGCGTCTTGAAGCGCTTGTGGATCCACAGGTACTGCGCCGGCGCCTCGCGCACCATGCGTTCGATCGCCTGATTGATCCGCGCCGTGTCGGCGACCGGATCGGCACTCGGAAAGTCCGCGAGCGGCGCTTCCAGGCGCAAGGCGTAGCCGCCGCCGGGCAGGCGCCGGTGGAAGAACGGAATCACGACCGCGCCGCCGAGCCGCGCCAGATGATGCGTGGCGGTGATCGTCGAGGCCGGCACGCCGAAGAACGGCACGAAGACGCTGTCCTTGCCGCGCATGTCCTGATCCGGCGCGTACCAGATCGTGCCGCCGTCGCGCAGATGGCGCACGGTCTGCCGGATCGCTTCCTTCGTGAACATCGTCACCGCATAGCGCAGGCGCGCGCGCAGCACGGCGCGCTCGAACACCGGGTTGTCCATGACGCGATACATGCCGGCGATGCGCAGCCGCTGCGAGACCAGCCGCGCGCACAGCTCCAGATGCGAGAAATGCGCGCCGACCAGCAGCACGCCGCGCCCGGCGCGATGCGCAGCCTCCAGATGCTCCAGACCGTCCAGCGTCATCGGCACGCGTGCCAGCGCACGATCGGTGCCCATCCAGGCCAGCGTGAACTCGGCCAGCATGCGGCCGCTGTCGCGCAGGTTCTCCTCGAGCAGGTCCGCGCGCGCCTGCTCGCTCAGCTCCGGAAAGCAGATCGCCAGATTGCGCTCGGCGACCCGCCGCCGCGAGCGCAGCGTACGCGCGGCCAGATAGCCGGCCGCGCCGCCGAGCGCGAGCAGGATCCGGTACGGCAGACGCGCCAGCAGCCAGATCGCGGCGACGCCGAGCCAGGACAGCCAGTGGCGCGGATGGGCCAGCGACGGCGGAGATTGGGAAGCGGCAGTCATCCGCGGCGATTATCGCCGCCGCGCGCCACGGCGGATAGCGGGCGCAGACGGTCGCGGTACCGTCCGCGTGTGGCGCGACGCGCCTTGCGCAGGCCGCGGCGAAGGGCCGGCAGCCGATATACTCGCCGTCCGCCGAACGCCTCCGACCCGTGCAACGCTTCTTCTACACGCTCACGATGTACCTGCTGACGCCGGTGATCCTGTACCGGCTGGCGGCGCGCGGCCTGCGCTATCCGTACTACTTCGAGCGCTGGCGCGAGCGCTTCGGCTTCTTTCCGGACCCGGGCATCCGCGACAGCATCTGGATCCACGCGGTGTCGGTCGGCGAGGTCAACGCCGCGGTGCCGCTGATCGAGGCGCTGATGCGCCGTTACGCCGACACCCGCTTCGTGATCACGACGGTCACGCCGACCGGCTCCGAGCGCGTGCAGAACCTGTTCGGCGATCGCGTCTTCCACGTCTACCTGCCCTACGACCTGACCGCCTCGATCGAGCGCTTTCTCGAGCGCGTGCGGCCGCGCATCATCGTGATCATGGAGACCGAGATCTGGCCGAACCTGTTCATGACCTGCAAGGACCACGGCATTCCGATCGTGATCGCCAACGCGCGCCTGTCGGCGCGCAGCCTGCGCGGCTACGGACCGATCCGCGCCCTGGTGCGCAGCGCGATCCGCCACGCGCGCTTCATCGCGGCGCAGTCGGCCACCGACGCCGAGCGGCTGCGCCAGCTCGGCGCCTCGCCGCAGCGCCTGGCGGTGGTGGGCAATCTGAAGTTCGACATGACGGTGCCGGCCGGCGCGCAGGAACAGGGCGCGGCGTTCCGCCGCCACTGGGGACCGGAGCGACCAGTGTGGATCGCGGCCAGCACGCACGAAGGCGAGGAGATGGCCGTGCTCGAGGCGCACACGATCGTGCTGCGCCGCTTCCCTGACGCGCTGCTGCTGATCGCGCCGCGCCATCCGGAGCGCTTCAAGCCGGTCGCGGCCGCCTGCCGCTCGCTCGGCTTCACGACCGCCACACGCAGCGAGAACGGCCAGGCCGACCCGAGCGCGCAGTGCTTCGTCGTCGACACGATGGGCGAGCTGCTGCGCTGCTACGCGGCGGCCGACGTCGCCTTCGTCGGCGGCAGCCTGGTGCCGATCGGCGGCCACAACCTGCTCGAGGCGGCGGCGCTATCCAAGCCGGTGATCGTCGGCCCGCACACGTTCAACTTCGCCGAGGTCACCGAGGGCCTGATCGACGACGGCGCCGCGCTGCGCGTGGAATCGGCCGATGCGCTGGGTCCGGCGATCGTGCGCCTGCTCGCGCACGAGGACGAACGCCGTTCGATGGGTGCCGCCGCCTATGCGGCGATGGAGCGCGAGCGCGGCGCGGTCAAGCGGACGATGGCGATCATCGAGACGATGCTCGCCGAGCGCGAGCCCGCGTCCGGCCGGATCGAGCCGGACGCGGCGCGCTGAATCACTCCAGCAGCGCGTTGACCGCCTCGAGGTCGGACACGTCGATGATGCCGGCGGACTGCTTGAGCAGCAGGCCGTCGAGCACGAAGCCGTGGCGCGCCTGCGAGTAGTTGCTCTGCGCCGACAGCAGCTGCTGCTGGCTGATCAGCACGTCGACGATCGTACGCGTACCGACCTCGTAGCCGGCCTGGGTCGCGTCGAGCGAGCTCTGTGCCGAGATCACCGCCTGACGCGTCGCCTCGACCTGCGCGGCGCCGGCGATGACCGCGCGGTAGCCGTTGCGCGTGTTGCGCTCGACCAGGCGGCGCTGCACTTCGAACTGGTCCTGCGCGTAGTCGCGGTTGTAGATCTGCTGGCGCACGCGCGACTGGGTCGCGCCGCCGGCGAACAGCGGCACGTTGAGCGTCACGCCGACCGTGGTGTTCCACGATTCGCCGTTGGTGTGCAGATTGCTGCCGTCGGGCTGCATGCGGTCGGCCCAGGTCGGCGACTTCAGATAGCTGACCTGCCCGCTCAGCGTCGGCAGATGGCCGGCGCGCGCGGTGTTGATGTTCGCGTTGGCCGCATCGACCTGATACGCGAACGAGCTCAGCGTCGGATTCTCCTTGAGCGCGACGTCGACCCAGGCCTCCGGATTCTCGGGATTGGGCCGATCGAGCGGCAGATTCTCGCGCAGTTTCTTGAGGTCGCCGGCCGGCTTGCCGGTCAGCTGGCGCAGCGCCTCGCGATTGTCGTCGAGCGTGTTCTGCGCGGCGATCACGTTGGACACCGCGGTGTCGTGCTGCGCCTTGGCGTCGTTGACGTCGGTGATCGCCGACAGGCCGACGTCGAAGCGCTGCTGCGCCTGTTCCATCTGGCGGTTCAGCGCCGCCTCGTTGGACTGCGCGAACTTCAACGCATCTTCGGCCGTCAGCACCGCGAAGTAGGCATTGGCGACGCGGATCAAGAGCTCCTGCTGCGCGGCTTCGAGCGTCGCGCTGCCGGCCTGCGCCTGCGCCTTGGTCGCCTTCAGCGCGGTCCAGCGGCTGAGGTCGAGGATGCTCTGATCGAGCGTGCCGCCCCAACTGCGCGAGAACGTCGTGCCCGAGGAGGAGGTCTGCACGATGATCGGATTGCCGGCCGCGTCGTAGGCGAGCTCCGGACCGCGCGAATTGGAATGCTGGCGGCGGTAGCCGTAGGTGCCGTTGAGCTGCGGCAGCAGGGCCGCGCGCGCCTGGTCGACGTTCTCGTCGGTCGCCAGCTTGGTGGCTTCGGCGCCGGCCAGCTGCGGATCGGAACCACGCGCCTCGTGGTAGATCTGCACGAGGTCGTCGGCATGCGCCAGCGGCGCGGCCGCGACCAGTGCGGCAAACAGGGAAAGCGTCAGGGGTCGAATGCGCAGGGTCATCGGTGGGTCTTCCTGGGGGAATCGAGTCGCGCGCCGCGCGCCGCTTCAGAGCGTGAAGCGGCGCGGCGGTGCCGCGTGGGTGAGATACGGAACGTCCGTTTCGAACAGGCTTTCCTCGTTCCAGCGATCGGCGTCCAGCCGCGTCAGCAGGACCGCCTGCATCGCCGGCGATTCGCCGACGATCGCGAACAGGCGGCCGCCGGGCTTGACCCAGGCGCGGAACCGGTCGGGAATCGTGTAGACCGCCCCGGTGACGACGACGGCGTCGAAACTGCCGTCGGGCTCGTAGCCGCGCATCGCATCGGCCACGGCGAGCCTGACGTTGCGCGCGCCGGCCGCATCGAGCCGCGCGGCGGCTGCATCGGAGAGGTCCGCATGCTGCTCGACGCTGACCACCTGCCCCGCCAGCGCGGCCAGGCATGCCGTCACGAAGCCCGATCCGGTACCGATCTCGAGCACGTGCTCGTGCGGCTGCGGCTCGACCGCCTGCAGCAGGCGTCCCTCCACGACCGGCTTCATCATGACCTCGTCATGGCCGATCGGCAGGCTCATATCGGCAAACGCCATCGTCCGGTAGCGCAGCGGTACGAAGTCCTCGCGGCGCACGCGCCCGAGCACGTCCAGTACGCGCAGATCCAGCACGTCCCAGGTTCTGACCTGGTTCTCGACCATGTTGGTCCGGGCAAGCTCGATGTCGGCGCTCATTGCGTTGATTCCATCTCAAGAGGTTCGGGACGCCGGTCGATCGAGTCCTGCCGCGTCGCCGCCGCGCGCTCGCACGCCGCTCGGCGACCGGACCGGGCCATCGTCCGGCAACAGCCCGAAAGCATAGCAGGCAGTGCCAAAGCAAACCTCGTGCCGAACCATCGCTTCACGCATCGAATCGCTCGAAGTGCCGGAAGTCACCGCGCCGCGAAACGGCGTCGCGAACCGATCGAGCGCGGGTCGGACGCGTGCGCGGCGGTGTCAGCCGCAGATGTGCGCGCCGGTGCCGATATCAAGCCACGTCGGCCGTAGCGTAGGCGTTCGGCGCGTCGGCCAGTTCCGCGCGCACCCGCGGCAACTGGCGGCGGACCTGCGCCGCCAGCGCCAGGTCGATACGGGTCAGCGCGGCGAGTGCGCGGCCGCCGAACGGCGCATCCCCGAGCGTCGCCACCTGCAGCGCCCACCAGCGTGCGAGCGTGCGCCGACCGTCCGCGGACAGTGCGGACACTATCCGGCGCAGCGCGCGCGCGTCGGTGGGCACCGATGCCAATCCGGCACGAACGCCGTCGATCAGCTGCGCGGCGGCGCGCTGCGCATACGGCAGCGCCCACTCGGGTCGGCGGCGGACGTCGGGGACCGCCGTCTGCGCAACCGGCGCGTGACGCGGCGCCGCGGCCAACCGGCGCTGGCGCAGATGCCCACCGCTCTGGCAGGACGGACGAACCGGCACTGCCGGGGCGGCCATCGCCAACGAAGCCCAGTCCGGATCCGGCCCATCGGGCATCGTCGCCCGGAACGAGTCGCTGTCGTAGTCGTTGCGCATGGAACCGATCGTCCTCATATAAGGAATCCCTCCGCCGCGCTGCCCAGGGCGGGAGGGAGGGAGGGCAGCGCGGGGAGAGATGAGTGAAATGAAGGATCGAAGCGTGCAGCTGCGCCGTCTGCCGGCGCGACAGGAACGGCGCAGACCGCTACCATCTCCCGCGGCTTGCACCAAACCGCCATCTTCGTTCATGAACTAAACGGTATAGTAAAGTAACATCACGCGTCCGTCCAGTATCCGAGCAATGACTACAGCCATCGCCAAACCCTGCGGTCCCGGCCGCCCCAAGGACCTCGAGAAGCGCGCGGCGATCCTCGCCGCGGCCAAGCAGCTGTTTCCCCAGCACGGCTTCGAGGGCACCAGCATGGATGCCATCGCGTCCACCGCCGGCGTGTCCAAGCTGACCGTCTACAGCCACTTCAGCGACAAGGAAACGCTCTACGTCGAAGCGATCCGCGCCCGCTGCAACGAGCAGCTGCCGGAAGAGCTGTTCGAGGTCGCCGCGCGGGGACCGCTGCGTCAGCAGCTCGAATCGATCGCGCGCGCGTTCTTCGCGCTGATCACGACCGACGAGGCCATGTCGCTGCACCGTCTGCTGACCAGCGGCGCCGGTGCCTCGTCGAAGCTTGCGCAGATGTTCTGGGAACAGGGTCCGAAGCTGATCCATGCGGCGTTCGAGAAGTTCCTGCAGGCGCGCACCGCGGCCGGCGAACTGGAGATCGCCGACGTCCAGCGCGCCTCGTCGCAGTTCTTCGCGCTGCTCAAGGGCGAGCTGCACGCGCGCATGCTGTGCGGCTGCTGCGATCCGATCCGCCAGGAGGAGATCGACGCGCACATCCACGCCACCGTGGACTTCTTCCTGCGCGCCTGCCAGCCGCGCTCGATCGAGGTGCGCCCGGCCGCCTGAGCCGGACCCCGACGCGGCGGGCCGCCGCCCGCACGCGCCCCCGTGCTGCCGCGTGCCGCGGCGGTACGGGACGCCGGTCGTCGCGCTAGGCGTGCGCGTCGAGCCAGGCCGCGAGCGCGGCGGCGTCTTCCGCAAGAATGTCGATGATCCGGAAGCCGGCCCAATAGTGTCCGGGCATGTCGGCGCGGTCGGTCCACTGCTCGTGCACGCCGACCTCGATCGTCCGCAGGCCGCCGCCCGGCAGCGGCAGCGCGAACGCGAACTGGTACAAGGCATCGTTGACGACCGGCCGGTCGACCAGGAGCATCATGCCCTCGATCGACAGGTCGACCACCCGGCCGACCGGCCGTCCGCTGATCGAATCGGTCACCTCGATCACCGACTCGGCACGCCGGCGCGGCGAACGGCGTTTCTCGTGATGCGCATTCATCGGCGCAATCCTCAGTTCGGCGTCAGCTGGGCGGCATCGCCGCCGGGCGCGATGCGCCGCAGCGTCGACTGGATCGTGTCCCAGGCGCGGTCCACGAATGTGCGCCGCTCGCCCGGCACCGGCCACAGCTGGCCGCGCGCCATGTCGCGCGCGATCTGCTCCAGCGTGGAATCGTGCGTGCGCAGGCCGCGCTGATTGACGAACAGGCAGCGGCCGGTCAGCGTCGAGAACCAGGCGAGCTTGCGCCGCACCGTATCGCCCTGCTGATTGGTCCGGAACTCGAACCAGGTGCCGAACGGCAGACCCTTGATCTGTTCGAGCGTCTGCTGCTCGGCCGCGTTGAGCGGCAGCGGCAGCGTGCGCTCCGGCGTCGGCGCGGACGCCGAGGAGCCCGCGGCATCGCTCCCGGGCGCACGGCCCCAGGCGCCGAGCTTGTCGGTGATGTCGGTCAGCGTCGCCGCCGCGGCCCCGTCGCCGCTGGTGGCGGGATCGAACAGCGCGCGCGTGAGCTTGTGCACGTCCTCGCCGTGCATGCCGACCTGGCCGAGCCCGTCCTCGACCTCGCGCCGCAGCGTCTGGTCGACCGGACGGTCGTCGGCGGCGGACCGGCGCAGCAGCTGATCGGCCACCGCGAGGCGGCGGTGATACGCGGCACTGTCCTCGCCCTGGCGCAGCAGCGTCAGCGCGAGCACCGGCGCCCAAGTCCGCTCGAGCATGTCGCGCAGCGGTGCCGGCGGATCGGCGCGCTCGATCATGCGCGTCAGCGCTGCGCGCGAGCGCTGGCGCGCGAGCTCGAGCCGCTCGCGGCCCTTGGCCGCCTCGATCTGGCGCCGCTCGGCGATCTCGGCGCGGCGCGTCAGCACGCCGACGTGACCGGACAGCCCCTTGTGCAGATCCTCCAGCGCATCGAGGTCGGCGACGTCGCCGTGCGCGACCTGCTTGACGACCTGGCGCAGCCGCAGCAGCAGGTCCGCATCCGGATCGGCATCGTCGATCCAGCGCTCGCCGGCCTCGATGACCGCGTTGAGCAGCTTGCGCGCCGGATGATCGGCTTGCGTGAAGAAGGCCGGATCGGCCAGCGCCACGCGCATCAGCGGCAGCTGCAGTTGCGAAAGCAGGCCTTGCGCGGCCGTACCGAGGCCGGCGCTGCGCGTCAGCTGGCCGAACAGCATGCCGACCAGATCGATCGTGTCGCCGTCCTCGCGGCTCAGCGCGAGTGCGCCGCCGGCCTCGCCCATCTGGCGCAGCTGGGCGACCAGATCGCGCTTGAGATGCGTCACGCCGCGCGTCGCGAGCGCCGCATCGCCGCCGGCCTGGCGGGCGATGCGCGACTGCAGCTGCATCAGCGCCTCCTGCACGGCACGGCCGTCGGCGACGCCGTCCGCACTCGCGCCCTGCGCCGGTGCCGACCGCTCTCCCTTGAGCAGGCCGCACAGATGCGTGTACAGGCGCAGCGAATCGGCCGGTGCGCCGGCATCGGCACCGGCCGGCGCCGCAGACGACGCCGACTGTGGCTGTGGCTGTGGCTGTGGCTGTGGCGGGACGGCGGCCGGCTCCGGCGTCGCGGCCGCACCTTCCGCGGCCGCCGCTGCTGGCGCGGCGTCGGGCTCGGTCGCGGGCTTCGCGCTGGCGCCCGCGCCATACCGCGGCGCGACCCGCTTCGGCCGCAGGCCCGGCAGAATGCGCTGCTCGACGAAACCCTCGTTGACGTCGGCGTAGTAGGCGCCGGCCAGCGCCATCGCGACGCGGTCGAACAAGCGGTAGATCATCACGCGATGATCGACGCGCAGACCGAGCGGCTCGATCGCGGCACGCAGCGCGTCGCCAAGCCGGGCCGGACCGATCGGCAGCGCAGCCGGCGTCAGAATCGGCTGCGCAACCAGCACCGCAAAGCGGTGGCCGAGCAGGAACAGCGCCTCGGCGTGGCGCACTTCGCCACGCGTGGCGATGCTCTGCAGCGCGAGCTCCTCTTCGAGCGAGCCCTGATCGACCAGGCTGAGCTCTCCGAGTTGCGGCGCGGCACCGGCGGCCGGTGCCGCGGGCTCGGCGCGCTGCGGCTCGTCCGCGCCGAGCATCGCGAGGCCGGACTCGATCTCGGCCATGAAACGCGCGCTCAGCGCCGCCTGCTCGCGCCGCAGCAGGCCGAGCGTATCGACGATCGCGTTGCGTTCCTCGTTGCTGCGTGCGGTCTCGCCGTGCTGCAACGCCTGGCCGAGCGCATCGAGCGTCGCCTTCAGGCCGTCGCCCATGTGCTGGCCGGTCGAGGCGAGCACGCGCTCCAGCGCGAGCTGCGCGCGCCGCGGGAGCGATCGGCGATCGGCCGGCTTCGCCGGCGGCGGCGCCCCTGCCTGCCCGCGCGTCGGAAAGTCCTGCGGCGAATCCCTCATGTCACATCCATGCCCCAAGCACGACGTCGGGAAGCACGCTCCTGCCCGTTTCCCGATCGAACGGCGCAGGCAGCGCCTGCGCCCTACCGCAAGCGCCGATCACTGACGCGATCGGCGCTCGAACGGTCCGCTCCATGGACCGCGCCCGCGGGCCGCCTCACGCCACTGCGAGGGACGACTCATGGCGGGCATTCTGGCACGCGGCCTCGGCTCCGCGAAAGCCGCGCCGCAGCGGCTCTCGCGGGCTCTCCTCAGCGCTGCGGCTGCCAGATCACCTCGACGAAGCCGGAACGGCCCGGCGTGTTGTAGCCGTGGACCAGCTCGTAGTCGCGGTCGGTCAGGTTCTCGATGCGCGCGGCCAGGCTCCAGGACGGCGACAGCGCGAACGAGCCGCGCAGGTTCAGCAGCGTGTACGAACCGAGCCGCAGGCCGCCGACGTCGTCGCGAGGACCGGCGTAGAGCACTTCGACGCCGGCTTTCGCGCGCGCGCCGAATGCGTGCTCGAGCCGTCCCGTGAATTTCTGCTTGGCGCGACGCAGCAGGCGCGTGTCGGTGTCCTCGTCGCGCGCATCCTGCCAAGTGTAGCCGGCCTGCAGGTACCAGTCGCCGACGCGGCCGTCGTAGGACAGCTCGCTGCCTTCGATCTTGGCGTGCGCCACGTTCTCGGCCTGGAAGTCCGGGCCGGTGAAGCTGATCAGGTCGCGCACCCGGGTCGAGTACAGATTGGCCTTGAGGCGATGCGCCGGGGCCAGCGTGAACTCCAGGCCGGCCTCGGCGCTGCGCGACTTCTCCGGATCGAGATCGGGATTGCCGGCATACAGCCCGCCGAAGCCCGGCGAGTACTGCTCGTTCAAGGTCGGTGCGCGAAAGCCCTGTCCGTAGCTGACGTATGCGCGCAGTGCGTCGCTGAAGCGCCAGCCGAGCGCCGCCGAGCCGGTCGTCGCCGTGCCGAACACACTGTTGTCGTCGTGCCGCGCCGAGGCCTCGGCATCGAGCGCGCCGAAGCCGCCCTGCCAGCCCGCGTAGAGGCCGGTATTGTTGCGGCTTTCGTCGTAGTTCGGCAGGCCGCTGAAGGTATCGCGGTTCTCGCCCTTCTCGTGCACGTAGTCGATGCCGGCGACCACGGTCTGGGTGTCGCTCGGCGTGAACGTGTGCTGCCAGCCCACCGTCTCGCGCCGCGTGCGGTACAGCGCGAAATACGCCGGCGTCTCGTAGTCTTCGCGCGCCGAACCGGCGCTCAGCGTGTGGGTCCAGTTCGTGCCGAGCGCACCGGCCAGCGACAGGTTCAGCGCCTGCTCGGTGAAGTCGGACTTGCCGCCGGCGAACTCGACCTCGCCCTGGCTGCGCAGCACGACGCCGGCGAGCGTCTGGGTGCCGAAGCGCAGATCGCCCTGCGCGGTCAGGTGCTGGTTCTCCAGGCCATGATCCTTCGGCTCGTAGGAGAAGCCGTCGCGGTTCTGGCTCGGGAAGCCGTCGTAGTCGCGCGCGCCGACCTGCACGCTGTAACCGCCGCGATCGCCGCGATCGCCGATGCCGACCGATGCGTTGGCGTCACCGTAGGTGCCGTAGCCGAGTGCCACGCGCGGCGCCTCGAGCTTGCGCGTGAAGATCTGCACGACGCCACCGATCGCGTCCGATCCCCAATAGCTCGCGCGCGGACCGCGCACGATCTCGATGCGGTCGATCGCGGCCAGCGGCATCGTCTCCCAGGTGAAGGCACCGGTGCCGAGGGCGGCCACGCGCACCCCGTCGATCAGCACCAGCACGTGGTTGTTGTTCGTGCCGCGCAGGAAGACCGAGGTCTGGCTGCCCGGACCACCGGTGCGCGCGATGTCGACGCCGGTTTCCAGGCGCAGCAGGTCGCTGAGGTCGCGGGCGACGCTGGCGTCGATCTCCTCGCGCGTGATCACGCTGACGTCGGCCAGCGTGGTGTCGACCGTCCGCGCGACGCGCGAGGCGGTCACGACGACTTCGGGTTGGGTTTCCAGTTCGGCCCGGGCAGGACCGGAGAGGCCGGCCAGCACGGCCAGCGACAAGGGGGTGATACGCAGCATCGGTGATTCCTCCCGCAACGCGCAGATGCAAAAAGCCAGCGCGCGGACGCGGCGAGGACAAGCCGGACGCACGGGTGCGCCCGAGCCCGCCCGTTGCCCGCCGCAACGCTGGAGCCGGGGACGCATCGCGTCCCGCATCGGGCCGGTCTCCGGACTCGCAAGCGATGCGCGATGCATCGATCGGTCCGCCTTCCCGCTGTGCGCAGTGGCCTGTGGACCGCTTTGACTTGCTTACCGTTGCGGGGGCAGTACCGGAATTGCGCGTCGCGTCGCGACGTGCGCACCGGTTTCCCGTTTCATCCCGCATCTGCGGGACACCCAAAGCGGGGCGCAGTGTAGTGGCCGGCCCGCTGCGCCGCAACACGCTTCGGCCCGGCCCGGAAGGCCCGCCTGCCTTGCGCGGCCAGTAGCGGCGCAGACACCGGCACTGCGGATATGCGGGCGCCGCGCCACATCGCCCGCGCGGCGATGCGCACGCGTGCAGACGCGCTAGCCGTTCGCGCCGGCCGGATCGAAACCCGAAGCGAACGCGTTCGCCAAGCCGGTGTCGAGCCGCGATGCGCGCCCGGACCCGGACGCATGCCGCGGCGACACTCGACGCCGTCCATTGGCGCGTCGAGCGGTCCCCGCCGCCGCCGCGTCAGGCCCGGCGGCCGCGCCGAGCCAGCAGCCTCACCAGCAGCGTCTCGAGCTGACGCGGTCCGCGCAGGGCCTGCGCGCCGGCAAGCCGGTGCAGGCGGCCGCTGCGCCAGGCCTCAAACACGCGCGGATCGACGTAGGACTTGCGGCAGACCGCCGGTGTGTTGCGCAGGACCGCGGCGACTTCACGTACGACCGCCGCTTCGACGGCGGCGAGCGCGCGCTCGCTGCCCGGCTCGGGCAGCGGCGTGCGCGCCAGCAGCGCCGTCGCCGCCAGCGTGCCGCCCCAGGTGCGAAAATCCTTCGCGGTGAACTCGGCGCCGGTCGCCTCGCGCAGATAGGCATTGACCTGGCCCGAGTCGATCGGCTGGCAGTGGCCGTCCTCGTCGAGGTACTGGAACAGCTGCTGACCCGGCAGCTGATGGCAGCGCGCGACGATGCGCGTCAGCCGCGCGTCGTCGACGACCACGTCGTGCGCGAGCCCGCTCTTGCCGCGAAAGCGCAGCACCAGCCGTCCGCCGCGCAGGGTCGCGACGTGGCGGTTGCGCAGCGTGGTCAGACCGAACGAGCGGTTCTCGCGCGCATAGGTCTCGTTGCCGACGCGCGCCAGCGTGTCGGCAAGCAGCGAGACGACGACGGCGAGCACCTTCTCGCGCGGCAGGCCCGGCTGTGCGAGATCGCGGCGCAGCCGGCGCCGCAGCTTCGGCAGCGCGAGGCCGAACGCGGCGAGGCGGCCGAACTTGCTGCGGTCGCGCACCAGCCGCCAGCGCGGGTGATAACGGTACTGCTTGCGCCGCCGCGCATCGCGTCCGGTCGCCTGCAGATGACCGCGCGGATCGCGGCAGATCCAGACCTCGGTATACGCCGGCGGCACCGCGAGCTTGCGGATGCGCGCCAGCGCATCCGCGTCGCGGACGCGGCGGCCGTCGGCGTCGACATAGACGAAACCCTTGCCGGCGCGGCGGCGCCGAAAGCCCGGCGTACCGTCGCGGACGTGGACCAGTCCGGCCTCGCGTGCCGCAAGCGCCTCGTCGGCCTGGGTGAGTGTGCGTTCGGAATCGTCGGAGCCCAAGCGACGGGGCCGATTCACGCGTGCGGTCATGGCGCTAGCGTCGCCGACCGACGATGAATGCCGGCCGCGCCGATCGCGGGCTCCACCGCGCGGCTGGACACGCGGTGCCGCAGCGTTCAATTCCGGTATGGGCGCGCGCGGCGCGCGTTCCAGGAACCGATACGGCGCTGGCGCGCTGCGGCGGCATGTATCAACCTCTGTCTGCGCAGGCACTGAAAACTTCAGACGTGCGCAGCGGCACCACTGCCACGGATCCGCCGAGGCGAGCTCGCAGACGCCAGGCGGCATGCGCATACGATCGCGCAGATGCCTGCTCACCGACGCGTGGGATTCAACCCGGCCGATGCATCGCGATTCGCGCGCCGGCGTCCGGGCCCGGCCGCCGCTCGCCGGCGGCGGCCGGGCGAGCGGCGATTCACGCCGCGCGCTTGCGCGTACGTGCCGCCTTCTTCGCGGCTGCCGAACGGCCTGCGGCGCCCTTGGTCCGCGCCGCCTTCTTCGCTGCCGTCGAGCGACTGGCCGCCGTCCGCTTCTTCGCGGCGCTCTGGGCCTGGCGCGACAGCGCCGACGAACTGGCCGCGCGCGTCGGCGCCTTCTTGAGCGCGCGCTTGGTCGCACGCGAACGCGTCTGCGAGGTCTTCTTGGCGGCCGAGCCCTGCTTGCCCTTGGCGCTGTCCTGCTTGGCCTTGCGGCGCGTCGATGCCGACGCCTTCTTCGGCGTACCGACTTTCACGCCGGCACGGCGCGCCTTCGAGAGGCCGATCGCGATCGCCTGCTTCGTCGATTTCGCGCCGTGCTTGCCTTCGCGGACGTGCTCGATCTCCTCGTGCACATAAGCGCCGGCCTGCGTGCTCGGCGACTTGCCCTCCCGCTTGGCGCGCTTGGCACGCGCCGTGGTCTTCTTCTCCGGCATGGTGGCCTCCTGCGGTCAATCGACCCACGTGAGGTTCCGGTACTAGCAGACGGCCGCCAACCGGCAGTGAATGCGCCGATGCGGCGCGTCAGCGAGTCGCCGCACCGAGCTGCTCGATGACGGCCGCCACGGCATCGGCGATCGCGTCGGGCCGGTCCTCGGGAACGTCGTGCGAGGCGCGGTTGACCGTCACGCGCCGTCCGCGCGAGGAGGTCTGCGCAAGCGTCTCGTGGGTCTTGAGCTGCGCCGCTTCCAGCGCGCGGCGCCCGTTCAGCGGCGCGGCGGCGTAGGCATGGCGCGCGGTCAGCACCAGCAGCGGCTTGTCGCCGTGCCGCTCGGCCGGATCGACCGGCTCGGCGAACAGCGCGGCCTTCGCCTCCGACCCGGACACCAGCGTCTGCCAGAACGCCGGCTTGGACTGGTTCGCGCGCAGCGCATCGTTGATGCGCTGGCCGAAGCGCGGATCGGGCGGCCGCAGACAAGCACGCAGATCGCCGGTCGGCCGTGCCAATGCACCGTCCTGCGCGCCGCGCTCGCAGCGCTTGAGCATCTCCAGTGCCTGCGGCATCGCGTCCATCTCCTGCTTCTGGTACGCCGGCGAGAACTCGCCGATGTGCTGCGGCGGCGGCTCGACCAGCACCAGGGCGGCCACCTCACCGCCGTGACGCTGATCGTAGCGGCGCACGATGTTGCTGCCGAACGAATGGCCGACCAGGATCACCGGCGTGGCGATGCCGGCCGCCTCGATCAGCGCATGCAGGTCGGCCACTTCGGCGTCGACCCCGCGCGGCATCGGTCCCGGATCGCTGAAACCGTAACCGGCGCGGTCGTAGGCGCAGACGCGCTGGCGCGCCGCGATCATCGGCTGTACCCGCCACCAGGCCATTGCGTCGGCACCGAAGCCGGCCTCGAGCACGACCGTCGGCGCACCCTCGCCGCTGCAGCGCAGGTTGAGGCTGCGGCCGCCGATGTCCACGCGCCGGCCCGGTTCCGCATAGTCGGGCGCCGGCCGGTTCGGTGCCGCGGCGTGCGCCTCGCCGGTCCCGGGCGGCGCCCCGAGCAGGCCGGCCGACAGCAACAGGGCGAACGGGAGCGGAAGCGATCGAACCATGGACGGCGATACACGAGCGGCGCGGAGCGGCCAGTGCCGATGATAGGCCGCAGGCGTGGGCGGCGGGTGCCGACCGTGCACGGTTCGCCGCGGCGGGCGCCGCATACCGCCGATGGATCGATTCGCCAGCCGCGGCTGGAGCGAAGCGGCAGGGCGGCCACGTCGCCGCCTGGGGGCGACGGACACCGACCGCCCTTGAAATCCCCCGCATGCGCCGCGACAGCAGGCCAACGCGGCGGCGCTTTCCGGCACGCCGATCCTCTTCCCCACCGGAACGCCGATGACCCTGTCCCTGCATCGCCTCACCGTCCCTGCCTATCTGCGCGGCCTGCGCACGCTGACGCGCTACCTCGACCACGCCGCGGCCTACGCGCGCGCGAACGGAACCGATCCCGATGCGCTGGCCGCGGCGCGGCTCGCCCCGGACATGCTGCCGCTGGCCGGCCAGATCCAGCGCGCCAGCGACACTTCGAAGAACGCGATCGCACGCCTGCTCGGGGCCGATCCGCCGCGCTTCGCGGACCAGGAAACCACGCTGGAGGAGCTGCGCGAACGCCTCGTCAAGACGATCGCCTACGTCGAGTCGGCCGACCCGACCGCGGTCGACGCCGGCGCCGCACGCGCGATCACGCTGACGTTCGGCCCGCTCAGCCGCGGCTTCGACGGCGAAAGCTACGTGCTCGAATTCGCGCTGCCGAACTTCTACTTCCATCTCGCGACCGCGCACGCGATCCTGCGGCAGGTCGGCGTGCCGATCGGCAAGCTGGACTATCTCGGCGCCGCCTGACCCGTCACGTCCGGGCCGGCCGCCCGCCGCGCCGGCCCGGGCACATGTCCGCGTCTAGTCGAACGCGTCGGCGAAGATCCGGTCGGCCGGCGCGGGCCGCATCCATGGCGGTCGTTTCGATGTACGCCGCGTCCTGTGCATGGCCGCGCTGACTGCCTGCCGCCGCAACCCGGCTGTCAAAGCGTTCTACGAGCGACTGATCGCCGCCGGCAAGCGCCAAGGTCGCCTTGGTCGCTTGCATGCGCAAGCTCCTGACCATGCTCAATGCCATGATCAGGAGCAGCACGCCTTGGGACTATTCACTTCACAGGGCTTGACTCGGAAGACGGTTACTCAGTCCGCGGGCGCGGTCTCGGCATCCGGGCCGACGAAGAACGGTTCGACCGCGCCCTTGAGCTTGACCGTCATCGGCCGACCGCGCCGATCCAATGCGCGGCCGGCGGCCACGCGGATCCAGCCTTCGCTGATGCAGTACTCCTCGACGTCGTGACGCTCGCGTCCGTTGAAGCGGATGCCGATCGGGCGTTCGAGCAGAGCGGCATCGTGGAACGGGCTGCGCGGATCGACGCTGAGGCGGTCGGGAAACGGTTCGGTCATGACAAAAAGGGCTCGGAGAAAGCGCGAAGGGTAGCGCGCCACGCCGCGCGCGTCGCCTGCCGGCCCCGATGCCGGCGATCGTCGATGCGGTCCACGACGCGCAGCGGCGGCCACCGGTGCGGGCCGGCCGAGCGGCGTGCCGTCCGCTCGCCGCAACGCCGCGCGGCGCGCTACGATCGCCGGCGGGCCGGCCGCACCGTACCGGCCATGCAGCGCCGTCGGCATCGCGGCAGCGGCGCTCGCCGCGCGCCGGCAGATCGCCACGCGGACAGGCGCCGGCGCAGCCTGCGCCCGCATCGTGACGAAGCGGCCGCGCCGGTCCGCACCGCCAGCCGCTGCGAGGCCGGCAGTCCGGCGAGCAATCGCCCGTCGCGCCCTGCCCCGTTTCATGTACGTCCAATCCGGAGACTTCGATGCACGGGATCGGAAAACGCCGCTGGGTCATCGCCGAAGGCTATCTGCCGCCGCCCGACGCCCGCCTCAGCCGGCAGCTGTCGAGCCACGAAACCGCCTGCATGCTCAACGCCGGCGATGCGCCGGCGCAGGTGACGATCACGATCTTCTTCGCCGACCGCGAGCCGGCGGGCCCGTATCGCGTCACGATCGGTCCGCGTCGCACGCTGCATCTGCGCTTCAACGACCTCGCCGATCCGGAGCCGGTCCCGACCGACACCGATTATGCGAGCCTGATCGAATCGGACGTGCCGATCGTCGTTCAGCACACGCGCCTGGACTCGCGCCGCGCCGAACTGGCGCTGATGACGACGACCGCCTACGCCTGCGATTGAGCGGACACGTCGCGGCGCGGCACGTGCATACCGGCCGGTCGCGGCTTCCGCGCAGCAGCGAGTGTCGCTGCGCCGCGATCTCACGCGTACTGCATCTTGACCGTCATGCCGCCGTCGACGACGAAGTTCTGGCCGGTGATGAAGCCGGCCTGCGCGGACAGCAGATGGACCGCCAGCGCGGCGATGTCGGGCGGCTCGCCGACGCGGCCGACCGGATGCTGCGCATGATCGCGGCGGCCGAGCCTGGGGCGCCTGCGCGTGGCCGGCTTGCGCCAGGCGTCGGTGGCGATCCAGCCCGGCAGAATGCCGTTGACGCGCACCGCGGGACCGGCGCTGATCGCCATCGCATGCGTCAGCGCGACCAGGCCGCCCTTGGCCGCGGCATAGGCCTCGCTGTCGCGCTCGGACTGCAGCGCCCGCGTCGAGGCGATCTGCACGATCGCACCGCGCGCCTCGGCCAGCGCCGGCAGCGCGTGCTTGGCGCACAGGAACGCACCGGTCAGGTTGACCGCCAGGTAGCGGTTCCACTCGGCCAGCGGCAACTCGGTCAGCGACCCGCTGTGCGGCGCCGCGATGCCGGCATTGTTGACGAGGCCATCGATGCGCGACCAGCGCGCGAGTGCGGCCTTTGTGAAGCCCTGCACGCTGGCCTCGCGCGCCACGTCCAGGCGCCGGAACGACGCGCGGTCGCCGGCCGACCATTCGGCGAGGCAGGCCCGCCCGGCCTCGACGTCGGTATCGCCGATCAGCACCGCGCCGCCGGCCGCGAGCACCGCCTCGGCGATCGCGCGGCCGATGCCTTGCGCGCCGCCGGTGACGAGGACGACGCGGCCCGCCAGCGGACGGGCGTCGAACGGGGGAATCGGCGGTGGCCGCATGGCGGGCTCCAGCTCGCAAAGCGCCAGCCTACGCGGATCGGGCGGCCGCGGACAGCGGCGGCGGCCCAGCGAATGAATCGATAATTCAGTACAAAGATAATCGTTACTTTCCCATCGGATTGAACTAAAACTTCACCGTCCGCGCATGGACGAGAAGAAGCAGTTCGCCGAGCGCCTGCGGGCCGCGATGCGCGCGGCCGGCTACGAGGCGCGACCGAACGTGCTCGAGCAGCATTTCAACGAGCGCTATTGGGGCCGCTCGGTGAGCTATCAGGGCGCGCGGCGCTGGCTGGTCGGTCTGTCGATCCCCGAGCAGGACAAGCTGCAGGTGCTCGCGCAGTGGCTCGGCGTCGAGCCGCAGACCCTGCGCTTCGGAACGCCCACGCAGGTCACCAACACCCCGCCGCCGTGGCCGGAGGTGGCCGATCCGGCCGACCGCGCCGCGATCAGCGCATTCCTCGCCCTGCCGCCGGACCGGCGCAAGCCGCTGCGCGAGCTGATCGCCCAGCTCGGCACGCCGCCCCGGCGCCGCCGCTAGCGCAGCAGGCTGGCGTGCTGGTTCAGCACGCCGCGTGCGCTGCGCAGCCAGTCCGTGTCGCCCCCGATGCAGAGGTCGTAGGCGGCGCGCATCTGCCGCGCGACGCGCTCGAACGGCATCGCGCCGACGCCGGCGCCGAGCGCCGGACAGGCCAGACTGGCGATCGGCGTGTGATCGCGCGCGTGTGCGCGTACCGCGCGCAGCGCCGCGCGGAACGCCAGGTAGACGTGCGTCGTGCGATCGATCGTCATCGGCACGCGCATCGTCGGCGCGCTGACCATCCACGGAATCGTCCGGTCGCCGGTCGGCACGATCAGCGCCTGGCCGACCGGCAGCTCGCCATCGTGCTCGGCGGCCAGACGTGCGCGCAGCGTGCGCTCCAGATCCTCGCCGAAGTGACGCGCATAGTGCAGATCGAGCCCGCCGTCCATGATGCCGAAGCTGTTGGCGGCGCTGACGACGGCGTCGACCGGCTCGGCGAGGATGTCGCCGGCGCGGATCGACACCGGCGTGCCGGCGAACGCGATGCGCCAGGCTTCGGCCATCGTCGCATCGAGGGTGCACAGATGAATCTGCATCGGCTGGGCTCGTAGCGACCGGGATCGTCACGCTAGCCGACGCGCGGGCCGCCTGCCAGCGCGTCCGCCGCAAGGCCGGCGCCGCACCGCACGGCGATCGCGCCGAGACCGAGGAGGGATCGCGTCCGACCGATCGCGCTTCCGGATGCCAGCTCGACCAGCACGCGCGCCCGGTGCGTCCGCGGCTCCGATGTCGCCGTCCCGGCTTTGCACTTTCGGAAGACGCGGCGTTCGGAGTCTCGCGCACAGCCACTCGAACGGACGAGTCCGACCGCCGGGCCGGTCCCGCCGGCCGGATGCCGCCGATTCGGGCGCCGGCCTAGAATGAGCGCCCGATCGCGACGGAGCCCGACGATGATGACGCTCTACGGACGCCCCGGCTGGGGCTCGACTTTGATCGAGGCGCAGTTGCTGCACTACGGCCTGCCGTTCAGGTTCGAGGAAGTCGGCGATCTGTTCGCCTCGGCCGAGGCGCGGACGGCGCTGGCCGCGGTCAATCCGCTCGCGCAGGTGCCGACGCTGGTGCTCGACGACGGCCGCGTGATGTCCGAAAGCGCGGCGATCACGCTGTATCTGGCCGACCTCACCGGCCGCGACGATCTGGTGCCGGGCCCGCACGAGGCCGAGCGCGCCGCGTTCCTGCGCTGGCTGGTATTCCTGGTCGCCAACCTCTATCCGACCTTCACCTATGCCGACGATCCGCGGCGCTTCGTCGCCGACGCGGCCGCAGCTCAGGCGTTCCGGGCGCGCGTGGACGACTATGCGCTGTCGCTGTGGCGCATCGTCGAGACGGCAGCGGTCGGACCGTGGTTCCTCGGCGAGCGATTCAGCGCGCTCGATCTGTACATCGCGGTCATGACGCACTGGCGGCCGCGCCGCGCCTGGTTCGCCGAAGCCGCGCCGAAGCTGCACGCGATCGCGCAGGCGGTCGACGCCGATTCCGGCTATGCCGGGGTGCTGGCACGCAATTTCGCGAGCTAACTGACGCACCCCGCCCGCCGCACCGCGTGTAGCGCGCCTTTGGCGACCGATCGGCGTCCGACGCGGCGGGCGCGCAGAACGCCCGTCCGCGCATCGGGCCAGCCCGAAGCACGCGCGCGCGGCGCGAGCAGCTGATCGGCCCGCACGCCATGTCCGATCGTGACGGCATCCACCGTATCCCCAGGCAAGGATCGTTCATCGCGATCGCGGCAACGCCGCAGCACCGGAGGCGACGGTCGCCCCGGAAGCGGCCGGCCGGCGTAGGCATGAACGGCAGCGCGACCGGAAACGTCGCGCCTCGCGATCGGCCGGAATCGCCGGCCTTGCCAAGGAGAGCGTCATGTCGTGCCCCTCGTACCGTTTCGTCCCGCGTCTGGCCGCCGCACTGGCCTTCGCGCTGCCGGTCACCGCCGCGCAGGCGCAGACCTGCGGCCTGCCGCTGCCGATCGAAATCCCCGATCCGCTAACGCCCTACGTGCACAGCGGCAACACCTGCATGGCCGGCAACGTCATCGACTCTGTCGAGGGCATCGCACTGCCGCACCGGGACATCGTCTATCAGTTCCGCACCGGCGGCGGCGGCGGCATCGACGCCTCGTTCACGGCTTCGGGCTTTCCGGCGACGATGCTGCTGGTCAAAGGCGACCCGGCGAATGGGTCGAGCACGGTCGTCGACTTCGGAGACGCGACCGTACCGATGACGACTGGCCCGCTCGCCGATGGCGTCTACACGCTGATCGTCACCGGCGATCCCAGCCACGCAACACCGCAGTGCGGAACCTATACGCTGCGGGTCGGCGGTGCCCTGACCGTGCCCGATCCCAATTGCTGAACGCTCGGCGCGCTGCCGGAGGCGTGGGATCTGGCAGCGCGGGCGCGCAGCACGAGGAGCGAAGAGTTCAGCACAAAAAGATGTTGACGAAGTCCCCTTCGGTCTCTATTCTCCGCGCCTCTCTCGGGGCCATAGCTCAGCTGGGAGAGCGCTACAATGGCATTGTAGAGGTCGGCGGTTCGATCCCGCCTGGCTCCACCAGGGTTCTCTATGCGTCCCCATCGTCTAGAGGCCTAGGACACCGCCCTTTCACGGCGGCGACGGGGGTTCGAATCCCCCTGGGGACGCCACGTGTCAGGGGACGAGGCTTCGGTTTCGTCTCGGGTTTTCGGAGGTCTCGAAAGTCCGGCACGTGGAATTGACGTCCTGGGCGTGCGGTTGCAGTCAAAATGCGGAGCGGTAGTTCAGCTGGTTAGAATGCTGGCCTGTCACGCCGGAGGTCGCGGGTTCGAGTCCCGTCCGCTCCGCCACTGCGAGATTCAACGAAAAGCCCTGCGCAAGCGGGGCTTTTTCGTTTCCGCGGTCCGCGCTTGGCATGCCTGTCCCGCATGCGCTGGCCGCCGCCGCGCGATCGGAGGCATCATCGTGTTCTCACGATCCGTGGAGCAGCGCATGGGACAGACGATCAGCATCGGCAGCAGCGGCCTGCAATGCATCGGCGCGTACGTGGCGCGTCCGCAAGGCACGCCCAAGGGTGGCCTGGTGATCGCGCAGGAGATCTTCGGCGTCAACGCGCATATCCGCGGCGTGGCCGACCGTTTCGCCACTCACGGCTACGTCGCGATCGCTCCGGCGTTCTTCGATCGCGTCGAACGCGACGTCGAGCTCGACTACGACGAGGCCGGCTTCCGGCGCGGCCGCGAGCTGATCGCCGAGGTCGGCCTGTCCGCAGCGGTCGAGGACGTCGCCAGCGCCGCCGAGGCGATCGCCTCGGCCGGACCGATCGGCTGCGTCGGCTACTGCTGGGGCGGTACGGTCGCGTTCCTCGCGGCGACGCGGCTCGGCCTGCCGGCGGTCAGCTATTACGGCATGCGCAACGTGCAGTACTTCGACGAGACGCCGCGCGCGCCGCTGATGTTCCACTTCGGCGAGCGCGACGCGTCGATCCCGCCGCAGATGGTGCAACGCCATCGCGACGAACTGCCCGGCGCCGAGGTCTACACCTACCCGGCCGGACACGGCTTCAACCGCGACGTCGGTGCCGACTACGAGCCGGCCAGCGCCGCGCTCGCGCTGCAACGGACGCTCGCGTTCTTCGCGCGTCATCTGGCACCGGCATGAACGCGGCCGCCGACTTCGCGCTCGATCCGCGTCTGGCCGCCGACACCCAGCCGGTCGCCGATCTGCCGCTGTCGCGCCTGCTGCTGATGGACGATGCGCGCTACGGCTGGCTGGTCCTGGTGCCGCGCCGGGCCGGGCTGCGCGAGCTGGCCGATCTGTCGCGCGCCGACCAGCACCGCCTGCTCGACGAGATCGAGATCGCGCGCACGGCACTCGCCGCGCTCGGCCCCTACGACAAGCTCAACCTCGGCGCGCTCGGCAACGTCGTCGAGCAGCTGCACGTACACGTGATCGCGCGGCACCGCGACGATGCGGCCTGGCCGGGCCCGGTCTGGGGTCACAGCCCGCGCCTCGCGCACGCGGCCGGGGCGCTGGCCGAACGGCTGCAGCGTCTGCGCGGCGCGCTGCCGCCGTGAATCCTGCGATCGAGCCGCTCGGCGAGCGGATGCTGCTGCTGCGCTTCGGCGAGCGGATCGACCCGCATCTGAACGCGGAGGTGCATGCGGCCGCCGCGACGCTGCGCGAGGCCGCCCTGCCCGGCGTCGACGAGCTGATCCCGGCCTATGCCACGCTCGGCCTGCGCTATCGTCCCGAGGCCTGGCTCGATGCCGAACGCCCGCCATGGCAGGCCCTGGCTGCGGCGGTGCGCGCGCAGCTCGCCGGTATCGCGGCAGCCGACAGCACGCCGGCGCGCACGGTCGAGATCCCGGTCTGCTACGCACCGCCGTACGCGCCCGATCTCGACCACGTCGCCACGCACGCCGGTCTCGACGCCGATGCGGTCATCGCGCGCCACAGCGGCACCACCTACCGCGTCGCGATGCTCGGCTTCGCGCCGGGCTTCCCGTATCTGCTCGGCCTCGACGCCGCGCTGCACACGCCGCGCCGCGCCGATCCGCGCCTGCGCGTGCCGGCCGGCGCGGTGGCGATCGGCGGTGCGCAGACCGGCATCTATCCGCGCGAGCTGCCAGGCGGCTGGCAGATCATCGGGCGCACGCCGCTGCGGCTGTTCGATCCGGCGTGTTCGCCGGCGGCCCTGCTCGCGCCCGGCGACCAGGTGCGCTTCCGGCCGATCGACGCGGCCGCGTTCGAGGCGGCGACACGATGAGCATGACCGTGCTGCGCGCGGGCCTGCTGAGCTGCATCCAGGATCGCGGCCGCGGCGGGCACGCCGCCGACGGCATCGGCCGCAGCGGGCCGCTCGACGAGGTCGCCGCGCGGCTGGCCAATGCGCTGGCCGGCAATGCAGCGGATGCGGCCGTGCTCGAGATCAGCCTGCACGGCCCGAGCCTGCGCTTCGACGGCGCCGCCACGGTCGCGCTGACCGGCGGCCTCGTCGACGGCCGGCTCGACGGCCGGCCGTTCGCATCGTGGCGGCCGGTCGCGATCGGTGCCGGCAGCGTGCTCGATCTGGGCACGGTCCGGCACGGGGCGCGCGCGTACCTGGCGATCGCCGGCGGCATCGCGGTCGATCCGGTGCTCGGCAGCCGCGCGACCGACCTGCACGCCGGACTCGGCCCGTTCGGCGGCCGTGCGCTGCTCGCCGGCGATCGTCTCGCGAGCGGCCCGGCGCAGCCGCTGCGACTCGACCGGCGCTGGTCGCTCGACCCGCAGCCCTGGCTCGATCCGGCATCCGGCGAGCCGATCGCGCTGATCGGCGGCCGCCATCTCGACGCGCTGACGCCGGCGGCACGCACGGCGCTGTGGTCGACGCGCTGGCGCATCTCGGCCTCGTCCGACCGCGTCGGCTTCCGGCTCGACGGCGCGACCCTGGCGCTGCGTGAGCCGATCGAGGCGGTCAGCGAGCCGGTCGCGCCGGGCACGCTGCAGCTGCCGCCCGGCGGCCGGCCGATCGCGCTGATGGCCGAGCATCCGACCACCGGCGGCTATCCGCGGATCGGCCAGATCGCCGCGGTCGACCTGCCGCGGCTGGCCCAGCTGCGGCCGGGCGATGCGTTCTCGTTCGAGGAAATCGACGTCGACACCGCGCAGGCGCGCTATCTTTGGCGCGAGCGGCGACTGGCCGCGCTGATCGCCGCGATCGGCGAACGCCTGCGATGACCCTTCGCATCGATCTCAATGCCGACATCGGCGAATCCTACGGCGCCTGGCGGATGGGTCACGACGCCGAGGTGCTGCGCGAAGTCAGCTCGGTCAACATCGCCTGCGGCTTCCATGCCGGCGACCCCTCGACGATGCGGGAGACCGTGCGCGCCGCGATCGCGCATGGCGTCGCGATCGGCGCGCATCCGTCGCTGCCGGATCTGCAGGGCTTCGGCCGCCGCGAGATGGCGATCACGCCCGAGGAGGCCTATGCGCTGGTCGTCTACCAGACCGGCGCGCTGGCCGGCTTCGCCGCGGCCGCCGGCGGCCGGCTCGCCCACGTCAAGCCGCACGGTGCGCTCTACAACATGGCCGCACGCGACCCGGCGCTGGCCGACGCGATCGCCACCGCGGTGCACGACGTCGACCGCCGCCTGATCCTGGTCGGCCTGGCTGCCAGCGCTCTGACCGAAGCGGCGGCGCGGGCCGGCATCCCGGTCGCCCACGAGGTGTTCGCCGACCGCCGCTACGAGACCGACGGCTCGCTGACGCCGCGCAGCCATCCCGATGCGGTCATCCGCGATCTGGACATCGCGATCGTGCAGGTGGTCGCGCTGGCGACGCACGGCGAGGTGGCCACGCGCACCGGCGAGCGGCTGCGCCTGGCCGCCGACACGATCTGCCTGCACGGCGACCGGCCCGACGCCGGCCTCGCCGCGCAGCGCATCCGCCGCGCCCTGACCGATGCCGGAGTGACCGTCGCGCCGCTGTAGCGGCATCGCGCGATACGCGCCGCAAGCGATCTGCGGCGCAGGCGCGCAGCCCGCGGTTCAGTCCTGCGACGGAGCCGGCGCCAGCGGCGACACCAGCAGCCGGTCGATGCGGCGGCGGTCCATGTCGACGACCTCGAAGCGCAGCCCGCCCCAGTCGAAACGGTCGCCGACCGACGGAATCCGGCCGAGCCGGTCCAGCACCAGCCCGCCGAGCGTGTGATAGCCCGAGCGCGGATCGGGCGGCGGCGTGCCCGGATAGATCGTCTGCAGGCGCTCGATCGGCAGACCGGCGTCGAGCAGCCAGGAGCCGTCCTCGCGGCGCACGGCCTCGTCTTCCTCGTCGCCCGAGGACGCCCACGGCAGGTCGCCGACGATCGCCTCGAGCAGGTCGCTCAGCGTGACCATGCCCTCCAGGCCGCCGTACTCGTCGACGATCAGCGCGACCGTCGTGCGGCGGCGCCGGAACGTCTCGATCAGCTGCATCGGCGAGATCGACTCGGGCACGAATACGGCCGGATGCACGGCCCTCTCGATGTCGAGTTCAGCGCCTGCCAGCGCGCTGCGCAGCACGTCCTTGGCGTACAGCACGCCGATCACCTGGTCCAGGCCGTCGCGGCAGACCGGCCAGGTCAGATAATGCGCGCTGGCGAGCTTGTCGCGGTTGACCCCGGGCGGGTCGTCGAGGTCGAGGTAGGCGATGTCCGGCCGCGGCGTCATGATCGCGGTCACGCGCACATCGTCGAGCCGGAACACGTTGCCGACCATCGTCTGCTCGGCGCGCTCGAACACGCCGGCCTCGGTGCCCTCCTTGAGCATCGACTTGATCTCCTCCTCGGTCACCGGCGGCTCGCTGGAGTCGCGCGCGCCGAGCAGGCTCAGCAGGAACGTGCTCGACAGGCTGAACAGGCGCACCACCGGATAGGTCAGCCGCGACAGCCCGTGCATCGGCGCGGCGATCAGCGAGGCGATCGTCTCCGGATACTGCAGCGCGAAGCGCTTGGGCACCAGCTCGCCGAGCACGACCGACAGGTAGGTGATGATCGCGACCATCGCCACGGTCGCCAGCGCCTGGCTGTACGGGGCGATCAGCGGGTACTGGTCGAATACCGCGATCAGCCGCTCGGCGATCGCGTTCTCGCCGAAGGCGCCGCTCAGGATGCCGATCGTCGTGATGCCGACCTGCACGGTCGACAGGAAGTTGCCGGGATCCTGCGACAGCTTCAGCGCCATCCGCGCGCCGCCGCTGCCGCCGTCCGCGCGCTGCTGCAGCCGGGCCCGCCGCGAGGACACGATCGCGATCTCGGACATCGCGAACATGCCGTTGACGAGGATCAGGCCGAGCAGGATCAGGAATTCCACAGGGACGCCGGCAGCCGGGGGAAGGTCATCTTAGGGGGCGCGGCGCGGCCTTGTCGCGGCGCAACGAGCGTTTGCCGCCGCCGCGCGGATTGGGCAAGCTACGCCACTGCCCTTCTTTCCGTGAAGACGGTCTCCGTGCCGACTACCCGCTCAGTCCTGTTCCGCGCGCATCCGCTCGCGCTGGCCGTCGCATTCGCCCTGCCCGCGGCCGCCCAGCCGCCCGATGCCGCGCCCGACGCGGTGCCCTCGGCCATCTCGGCCGCGGTCCCGTCCTGCCCGATCGGCGCACTGCACTGCCCGACCCGCAAGGCCGACTGGTCGCTGTGCAAGCCCGGCGACCTGTTCGACTTCTACGTGCCGGACCTGCCGCGCGAGGGCGACCGCAATGCCGCGCCGACCGACATCACCGCGCAGAACAGCCGCTCGGCCGACGGCAACCGGTTCGAGCTGCAGGGCGAGGCGCGCGTGCAGCAGCACGACCAGCTGATCCGTGCCGACGCATTCAGCTACGAGCGCGACACCACGGCCTGGACCGCCGAGGGCCAGGTGCGCTACCAGGACCGCAGCCTGCTGCTGTCGGCCGACCGCGGCAGCGGCCGCACCGAGCCCAGCCAGAGCACGCTGGAGAACGTGCGCTACCAGCTGATCGACGCGCGCGGCAACGGCGCGGCGGCCACCGCGACGATGCCGGACCAGACCCATGCGCATCTGACCCAATCCACGTTCACGACCTGCGATCTCGACGCGCCGCAGTGGCATTTCGCGGTGCGCGACCTGACGCTGGACCAGGACGAGGGCGTCGGCCGCGGCCGCGACGTGACGTTCCACATCGGCGACGTACCGGTGTTCTGGCTGCCGTACGCGCGCTTTCCGCTCGACGACCGCCGCGTGTCGGGTTTCCTGTATCCGACGATCGGCTACAGCAACCAGCGCGGTTTCGACCTGACGCTGCCGTACTACCTCAATCTCGCGCCGAACTACGACGCCACGCTGTACCCGCGCCTGATGACGCACCGCGGCCTGATGCTCGGCGGAGAGTTCCGCTATCTGACCGCCGGCAGCAGCGGCGAGCTCGACTTCACCTACCTGCCCGACGACCGCGACGCCGATCGCGACCGCGGCCTGTTCCACTGGCGCAACGGGACCGTGTTCAACGCCAACTGGGGCGCCAGCATCGACCTCAACCACGCCTCGGACGACCGCTACTTCGAGGACTTCGGGCGCAGCCTCAACATGGCCGCGACCAGCCTGCTGCCGTCCAGCGCCTACCTCAACGGCCGCGGCACCTGGTGGACCGCCAGCTTCGGCGCCGACCGCTACCAGATCACCGATCCGGAGCTGCCCGGCATCGCCGAACCCTATCGGCGCCTGCCGCGCGCGACGTTCGAGGGCGAGAAAGCGCTGTTCGGCGGCCTGGACTGGGGCCTCAAGTCCGAGTTCGTCGCATTCAGCAAGGACGACGCGCTCGACGGCCAGCGTCTGGACCTCTATCCGTATCTGGCCTATCCGATCGAACGCGCCGGCTGGTTCGTGCGGCCCGAGATCGGCTATCGCTACACGAGCTACAACCTGGACCGCGACGCCAACGACACGCCCGACCGCGGCGTGCCGATCTACAGCCTCGATGCCGGCCTGATCTTCGAGCGCGGCTTCACGCTCGGCGACCGCGCCTGGACGCAGACGCTCGAACCGCGCCTGTACTACTTGCGCGTGCCGTACCGCAACCAGGACGAGATCCCGATCTTCGACACGCAGATCGTGCCGTTCACGTTCGGGCAGATGTTCCGCAGCAATGCGTTCGTCGGCGCCGACCGCCAGGCCGACGCGAACAACCTGACGCTGGCGCTGACCACGCGCGTGCTCGACGACGCGACCGGCGACGAGCGGCTGTCGGCCAGCATCGGCCAGATCCGCTACTTCGACGAGCAGCGCGTGCAGCTGCCGGGCGTGGCGCCGACCGACTGGAACGGCTCGGCCTACGTCGGCAACCTGACGCTGAGCCTCGATCAGCGCTGGCGCCTGACGTTCGACCAGCAATGGAACCCCAACAGCGACCGCACCGACCTGTCTGCGGTCGGCGTGCAGCACCGCTTCGGCGCCGAGGGCGTGCTGAACCTGTCGTACCGCTTCCGCCGCGGCTTCATCGAGCAGGCCGACGCCTCGGCGCTGATCCCGATCGGCACGAACTGGCGCATCGTGGCACGCAACAACTACTCGCTCAACGAGAGCAAGACGCTCGAGCGCTTCGTCGGTCTCGAACGCGACAGCTGCTGCACCGCCTGGCGCGTGATCGCGCGCGAGTGGGTGCGCAACGTCGAGGGCGAGCTCGACAAGGCGCTGTTCTTCGAGATCGAGTTCAAGGGCGTCGGCGCGTTCGGCCAGCGCAGCGAGGACTTCCTGACGCGCGCGGTACGCGGCTACCAGTCGCGCTGGTGATCCACCGACGCGGCGGCCTCGCGATCGCCTCAGCCGCTGGCGCGGCGGCCGAGAACGCGCCCGTGCCGTGACCGGCACGGGCGCGTCGGTTCGCTCAGTACGCGTCGAAGCCGTCGCGGAACAGCACCTCGGCCAGGCTGTACAGCGTGGTCGTGCCGCTGATCTCGTTGGCGACCGCGATCATCGCCTCGCCGGTCGGGCTGTCAGCCGCCGGAATGAAGACGATGCCTTCGGGGCCGAGATCGCCGGCCGCGTCCGGTGCGGCGTCCAGATCGACCACGACGCCGAAGTCGCGGTGGTTGACGTAGCCGGCGAACGTCGCCGCATACGGATCGGTCACGTCGAACACGGCGATGCCGCCGATCCGCTCCATGCCGACGAAAGCGTAGGTGCGGCCGTTCGGCAGCGTGCCGACCGCCAGCGCCTCGGGTTCGGGGCCCTTGTTGTCGCTGCGCGAGTCGAAGCTCTGGTTCGCCTCGTTGTCGGCGTTGAAGTCGGCCGGATGGCGCGCCGCGGTGACCTGCTCGAGGAGGTCGCCGGAGTCGAACACGAGATTGCCGTACTGGTCCCAGATCGCCATCGAGCGGCTGCCGAGGATCTGCAGGCGATCGAAATCGCCGTCGCCGTCGAGATCGCCGTCGATCGTCGAGGCGTTGAGCCGGCCGATCTGCGCATTGGCCTGCAGCGCGGCCGCGTCCGGGAACGCGGCCGGGTCCAGATCCAGGGAGGCGATGCGTGCGACCTCGCCGCGATCGTCGCCCTCGCCGGCGCTCGCGTAGAACGTGCGGCCGCCGGCGCTGAACGCGGCGATCGAATCGGCCATGTGCATGCCGTAGACCGGCCAGTGGCGGATGTCGATCGACGGACCGTCGCGGTCGGAGGCGTCCAGGCCCGACGGCGTGTCGAAGCTGACCAGACCGAGCTGGATCGGCGTCGGCTCGGCGTCGAGCGGCACGCTCCCGTCCGGCGGGGTCGGCAGCGGCTGCGGCGCGACGCCGAAGTCGTTGTCGTTGATCAGCGCCAGGCGGCCGTCCGGCAGCGCGGCCAGGCCCTCGAGCTTGTCGCCGAGGTGGTAGCCGAGCGACGGCAGGTTGGCGACCTTGAGCTTGGACACCGCGCGGATGCCGGCCGCGACCAGATCGTCCGCGGTGTGCTGCTCGAGCGTCTTGCCCGGCAGCAGTGCCGGCGCGCCGGCCGCGCGCAGATTGGTCGCACCGGTCAACGTGAACTCGAACAGCATCTTCTTGCCGCTGCGCTCGACCGAGTCGTCGCGCTCGACGATCGCGAAGCGGCCGCCGCCGAGGTACGCCGCATCGCCGATCTTGTCGGTGTTCTGCTCGCGGAACGCGGTCTTGTCGATCAGGTAGACGTACTCGGCGACGGTTTCGCCGCTGGCCGGATCGATGCCGATCATGCGGATCACGTTCGAGGCATTGCTGGCCGCCGTGTTCGGGTTCGCCAGCGGCGTCTGGATGAACGCATAGAGCACGCCGGCATCGGTGTCGAGCGCCATGCCCTCGAAACCCCGGTTCGGACGACGTCTGGCGTACTCGGCCGGCAGCGTCTCGCGGCCGTAATGGCCGACCGGCTGGCCGCCGAGCGCGGCGGTGCCGGCCGGCACCAGGCGGTCGATCAGATGGCCGTCGGCGCCGACGTGATAGATCGCCGGACGGTACTCGTCGACCATCCAGTAGCTGCCGTCCGGCGCGACGACCAGACCCTCGATGTCGGCGCCGAGCGGATCGAGCGGCAGCGGCTGGCCGTTGAGGTCGACCGGCTCCTCGTCGACACCGCCGATGTTCGGCAGGCCGGTCATCGGCGTGACGCCGTCGGCCTGGAACAGCATCAGCTGCTGGCCGAGCGCGATCGCACCGGTCGCCGGGTCGAACGTGAAGCGCACGATGCGCGGCTGGTAGTCCGGCAGCACGAACGGCCGCTCCAGCGCGCCGTCGCCGTCGACGTCGGTCGGCTCGCCGTTCGGGCCGCGGTCCGGCACGGTCACAAACTTCATCAGGCCGGTGGCCGCGTCCGTGCCCTCGAACCACAGGCCCGAGAAGCCGCCGAGGCGGATCGTCTGTCCGGCCGGCGTGGTGCCGAGCACCGGCAGCTGCGGAAAATCATGCGTCTCCACGCGCGGCAGGCCACGGCCATGGTCCTTGAGGCCGGCCGCGACGATGTCGAGCACTTCGGCCTTGGCCAGATCGACCACCGCGAACGCATTGGCTTCCTGCAGCGAGACGAATGCGACGCCGCCCTCGGGCGCGGTCGCGATGTACTCCGGCTCCAGATCGACGCTGGCCGCACGGCCCGGGAACACGCGCACGCCCTTGGCGCGCAGCTCGGCCTCGCGGCCGTCGAACGTGCCGAAGCCGACCGTCGTCGCGGTCGCCTGCGCGACGCCGGCGCCGAGATCGACGATCGTCACCGACCCCGGCGGATCGACCGCCTCGACCGGCTCGCCCTCGTTGGCCGACATCAGATAGCGGCCATCCGGACTGAAGCTGACATGGTCCGGCAGCACGCCGGCTGCAAACGTGCGCAGATGCTGGCCGGTCGTGTCGAACAACGCGATTGCCCCGGTCTGCGTGCCGTCCGCCGCCGGCAGGGCCGCGGCGAGCAGGCCGTTGCGGACCGCGACGCTGGTCAGACCGCCGCCGTACGGCGAAACGTCGATGCTGAAGGCCAGCACCGGCGCATCGGCATCGGCGACGTCGAGCACGTCGATGTGATCGGTCGCGCCGTTGGTCACGAACAGGCGCCGGGTCGCGGCGTCGTAGGCGACGATCTCGGCACCGGCGGTCACGCCGGAGCGGTAGGTGCCGTGCTGGCGCAGTGCGATCGGTTCGGCCGTGGCGACCGAGGCCAGCGGCGGCAGCAGGGCGGCAAGGATCGCCGCGGTCAGACGCGAAGTCGGATGCATGAGTCGGATACCGTCAGGGATAGGAAGACGGCGCAGTAGACCTGCCGAAGTTTTCATCCGTCTTACGATCGGGTGCTGTCGTGCCCCATCGCACGGGCTCGGCCGACCTCAGCGGCCGACGCCTTCGCGCAGCCGCCGCCACGCGTCGAGCAGGCGGCCCGGCAGCGAGGCCGGCGCCGTGCGCGGCACCTCGACCTCGTGCCGGCGCTGCAGACGCGGCGCCGCGCGCAGCTGCGCGTGGCGTTCCAGCGCCGAGATCAGGCAGCGGCGCAGCAGCTCGCGCACCGGCGGATCGAGCAGGAAACGGAAGATCTGGCCCTCGTTGATCAGACCGATCGCGAGCCGGCTGTCGCGGATCGAGGAGACCGCGATCACCAGCATCGCCGGCCGCAGCGCCTTCAGGCGCTTGATCGCGTCGACGACGTCGCCGGTCGCGTCGGTCAGCACGGCGACGACCACCGCCACCTCGCGCCGCGCCAGCTCGCCGAGCGCCTGCTCGACATCGGCGGCACGGCCGACCGCGATCGACGGCGGCAGCAGCGCGCGCACGGTCGCGGCCATCGCCGCGTCGGCGTCGAGCACCAGAACCCGTGCCGCAGCCGGCACCGCATCGAGGACCGGTGCCGGTGGCGCCGCCGCGGCCGCCAGATCCTCGCGCGCGATCTGCGCGGCGCGCAGCACCGTATCGACCAGGTAGGCGCCGTCCCACGGTTTCTCGACGAAGCGGTAGATCTCGCCGTCGTTGACCGAGGCGGTCACCGCGTCCAGGTCGGCGTAGCCGGTCAGCAGGATGCGCATCGTCGCCGGCGAACGCCGCGCGACCTCGCGGAGCACCTCCACGCCGCTGGTCACCGGCATGCGCTGGTCGCTGACGACGACGTGCACCGGGCGCGTGCGCAGCCAGTCGTAGACCTCGGCCGCCGAGGTCGTCGTCAGCACCTCGGCGCGGCCGCGCAGCAGCATCCGCAGCGAGCGCAGGATACGCTCCTCGTCGTCGATGAAGACCACGGTCGGCAGCGTGCTCATGACTGCGCTCCGGCAGGTGCGGCGAGCGGCAGTGCGACGACGAAGCGCGTGCCGATGCCGGGCTTGGACGCGACGCGGATCAGGCCGCCATGCTGCTCGACGATCTGATGCGCGATCGCCAGACCCAGGCCGGTGCCCTGCCCGACCGGCTTGGTCGTGAAGAACGGATCGAAGATCCGCTTCATGTCCTCGGCCGCGATGCCCTTGCCGTTGTCCTCGACCAGGATCAGCAGCCGCTCGCCGAGCACCTGGGTGCGCACGACGATGCGGCCGCGATCGTGCTCGATCGCCTGCGCGGCATTGCCGAGCAGGTTCAGCAGCACCTGGTTGATCTGTGCCGGCGCGCAATCGATCGCCGGCACTTCGGTGACCGAACGCACCACCTCGATGCCGCGCCGGTTGAGGATGTGCTGCACGATGCGCAGCGCGCCGTCGATCAGATGGTTGACGTCGGCCCTTTGCGTGCGCGCCTGGTCGAGCCGGCTGAAATCCTTCAGATGGCCGATCAGCTCGCCGATCTGGGTCAGGCCGTGCAGCGTGTCGTCGAGCAGACCCGACAGATCCGCCAGCGCCGCCGCGTCGACACGCGTGCGCAGCTCGGCCAGTGCGCTCAGGCGTGCCGGCAGGTCGGCCGGCGGTTCGCCGCCGTCGAGCAGGGCGCCGAGCACGACCTCGCCGGCACCGACCAGATCGGTCGCGTCGGCCAGCGCCCCGCGCGTCATCTCGACGTTGTTGCGCACGTAGCCGAGCGGCGTGTTGATCTCGTGCACCAGGCCCGCGACCATCTGGCCGAGCGAGGCCATCTTCTCGGACTGGATCAGCTGCAGCTGCGAGGCGCGCACGCGATCGTAGGCGCCCTGCAGCTCGCGGTTGCGCTGCGCCAGGCGCGCGTCCATCGCGCGCAGCACGTCGAGCACGACGCCGGTGCCGAGGTAGATGCCGTCGGCGTCGGTCAGGATGAAGTCCTCGGTGATCGGGCTGCGCACGTGTTCGGCGATCAGACGCGCCGCGTCCTGGATCGGCGTCGCGACCGGCAGCACCAGCACCTCGCGATTGGCCATCTCGACGATCGGCCGCCGGCCGAAGATCTCGCGCCCGAACGGCATCAGAAAGATGCGCATCAGCGCGTAGCGGCTGATCGCACCGACCGGCCGGCCCTCGTGCACGATCGGCAGCGACAGCAGGCCTTCGTGGCGCGCGTCGAGCATCTGGTCGGCGACCGCTGCGACCGGCGTATCGACGCCGAGCGCGACGGTCGGCCGCAGCAGGGCGGACAGGCCACGCGGCTGCGTGGCTGGCGGCGGCTCGGCCGGCGCGGCCGCGGCATCGTGGGTTGGATGAAGATTGGACGCCATGAAACCGGAGCCACGGGCACTCCGACAACCGGCGTCCCGCTGCCCGCCCCCTGATCGGTCGGTGCGTTGCAGATAAGCAACCGCCAGCATGACCGGCTTGCACGAAAGCTGTATGACAGGCGCGATGGCGCGCCCCCACGCCGGACGATGGACCCCACCGCGCGCGATCGAGCAGCGCCGCGCAGATGGGGCCGCGCCACCGCACGCGCCGCCGCCTTCCGGCGCTTCTATACTGCCGCGGGCCGGGACGACCCGGCGGGGGATGCATGTCGCAACCGGTACGGGACAATCTGGTCTTCGATGCGGTGGTCGTCGATTTCGCCGGCCGCCGCGTCTCGCGCGCCGGCATCGAGCAGCCGCTGGAGCCCAAGGCGTTCGCGGTGCTCGCGCTGCTGACCGGCCAGCCGGGCCGCGCGTTCACGCGCGATGAACTCCTCGACGCGGTCTGGGGCCACCGCCACGTGACCCAGGGCGTGCTCAATCGCGTCATGAGCCTGCTGCGCCAGGCGCTCGGCGAGGACGCACAACATCCGCGCCGGCTGCACACCGTGCACGGCGTCGGTTACCGATTCGAACTGCCCGACGCGGACACCGAAACCGATGCCGGGATCGCGCCGCAGCGCGACCAGAGCGCGGCGGGCGATACCGCGATGAGATCCCCACCGGCACCGGTTGCTGCGCGGCCGGACCGGGCGCGCTGGCCGTGGCTCGTCGCCGCGGCAGCCGTGCTGCTGGCGGTCGCGGCGCTCGCGTGGTGGTCGCGTCACCCCGTCACGCGTACGGCGGCGATCGCCGGCTCGCCGCCGGCATCGCCGCAGCGGCCTTCGCTGGCGGTGCTGCCGTTCGCCGATCTGTCGCAGTCGCGCGATCAGCAGTACCTGGCCGACGGGCTGGCCGAGGACATCCTGCATCGACTGGTGCAGTCGCCGGCGCTGCGCGTGATCGGCCGCACCTCGAGCTTCTCGTTCAAGGATCGCCACGAGGATCTGCGCAGCATCGGCCGCGCGCTCGATGCCGCATATCTGCTCGAGGGCAGCGTCCGCCGCGACGGCGACCGCCTGCGCGTGACCGCTCAGCTGATCCGTGCCGCCGACGGCAGCCATCTGTGGTCGCGGACCTATGCCCGCGAACTGCGCGACGTCTTCGCGGTGCAGGATGAGATCTCCACCGACGTGGCACAGGCCTTGAGCGTCACGCTCGACGTCGCCCGCTTCAGCCGCGAACGGGGCGGCACCACGGATGTGGACGCCTACGAGCGTTTCCTGCGCTGGCGCAGCATCGGCATGCGCGGACAATTCGAAGCCGAGCACGATCGCGAGCGGCTGCGGCTGGCGAGAGAGATGGTCGCGCTCGATCCGCACTGCGCGCTGTGCTGGGACGCCTTGGCGCGCTCGCTGGCGGCCGTCGCGGACGACCTGGACGAAGCGCAGGCCGGGGCGCTGCGTGCCGAGGCCCGCGAGGCCCGCGAACGCATCGCCCGCATCGCGCCTGGCAGCTGGATCGCGCAGCGCGACCGTGCCAATGCATTGTGGCGCGAGGGCCGCCGCGCCGAAGCCCTGGCACTGGCCGGACAGCTCGCGGCCTCCGGCCCGCTGACGCACGAACGCGTCTGGGACTACGCGTTCATGACCTATGCGGTGGGTCACCTCGACGACACCACCGCCCTGGTCGAACAGGTCCGCGCGAACGATCCGATGCTGCTGTACCTGTCGCGCGACCTGCAGTACGACTACACGGCGACCCGCCGCTATGCCGATGCCGAGGCCGAGTACCGGCGCGGCCAGGTGCTCGACGGCAGCCAGCAGTCACCGGATTTCCTCGCGTTCTGCCGCCAGCTGGCCGGCCAGCGGCCCGGCGACGCTGCCGCGTTGCGCGAGCTGCATACGCGTCTGCGGCAGGACGCGCGGTTCGACACGCCGTTCTTCCGCGACCTCGGCACCGCACTCGAGGACCGCGAGGCGATGCGGGAGCTGGTGCGCAGAGCGCTCGCCGACGAGACCTACGGCGGCGGTGCCCGCGCCGCCGACGTGTGGACCGCGATCGCCGACGCACTCGGCGATGCCGACCTCGCCGTCGCCGCGATGCGCAGAACGCTCGAAAACGCGGAAGGCTTCAGCCAGGGCACGATGCCACAGCGCTTCTACGTCGCGCTCTGGAACGCGCCCTATTCGGGCGTGCGTGCGCACCCGGACTTCAAGCGGCTGCTGATCGAGACCGGCGTGGCCGACTACTGGCGGCAGACCGGCCGCTGGGGCGACGGGTGCGAGCCGTTGGGCTCGGAAGACTTTCGTTGCCGCTGACCGAATCGTGCACGGATCGTGATGCATGCGGGCCGTCTACCAAAATTGGTCATATCCAATAAATATTACATATCCTGATAGATTCGCTGATGCGAGGCCGCGTCCGCATGCGCGCGGTGCTCGCCGAATTCCCTCTACCAATAATACTGATATTTGACTTTTATCCGTATAGCGAATAAAAGCGACCTATCAAAATAAATGGTAGGCCGTCATGTCCGCCCGTCAGACCTTGAGGACGCCCGATCAGCTCGGCCTCGTCCTTCAGGCCGCGCGCAAGGCGCGCAAGCTCTCGCAGACCGCGCTGGCCGCCCGCGTCGGCCTCAGCCAATCACGCGTATCGCAGCTGGAACAGCATGCCGGCGCGCTCAGCGTCGACCAGTTGCTGGCCTGGACCGCCGCACTCGATCTGGAGATCACGGTCGGCAGCCGCGACGAGGTCGCCGACCGGCGGCACGTCGCGGAGTGGTGACGTGGGACGCCGCTCGCACAGCCGGCATCTGTCGGTATGGCTCAACGGTCGCCGCGCGGCGACCTGGACGCTGGCCCGGCGCGGCGACACCCAGCTGCAGTACGACGAGGCCTGGGTGCGGTCGCCCTACGGCCGTCCGCTGTCGCTGTCGCTGCCGTTCAATCTGCACAACCGGCCGCTCGACGGCGACCGGGTCCGCCACTATTTCGACAACCTGCTGCCCGACAGCGACGCGATCCGCACGCGCGTCGCCGAGCGCTTCCGCACCGGGTCGGTCGAGCCTTTCGACCTGCTGAAGGCGATCGGCCGCGACTGCGTCGGCGCCGTCCAGTTGCTCGGCGAAGACGAGACGCCCGACGGCTACGACCACATCGAGGGCACGCCGCTCTCCGAGGACGACATCGAGCGCGCGATCGACGACGCGATCACACCCGGCCGATTCGCCGCCGCGCACGATGCCGATTCGGACTTCCGCATCTCGCTGGCCGGTGCGCAGGAGAAGACGGCGCTGTTGTGGTGGAACGGCCGCTGGAGGCGCCCGCTGGGATCGACCCCGACCACGCACATTCTCAAACTGCCGCTCGGCCTGGTCGGCGGCCGGCAGGCCGATTTCACGACCTCGGTCGACAACGAGTGGCTGTGCCTGCGCCTGCTCAAAGCCTACGGACTCGACGTGGCCGATGCCGATATCGCGAGATTCGGCAAGCGGCGCGTGCTGGTGGTCGAGCGCTTCGATCGCCAGGTGTCGAGCGACGGGCACTGGATCCAGCGGCTGCCGCAGGAGGACTTCTGCCAGGTCGAGAACTGTCCGCCGCTGCGCAAGTACGAGAGCGATGGCGGCCCGGGCCTGCGCACGCTGTTCGAACGGCTGCGGCAATCGGAACAGGCCGAGGCCGACGCGCGCACGCTGATGACGGCACAGATCCTGTTCTGGCTGCTGCGCGCGCCGGATGGGCACGCCAAGAACTTCAGCATCCGGCTGCTGCCGGCCGGCCGCTTCCATCTGACGCCGCTCTACGACGTGATGTCGGCCTATCCGGTGCTCGGCGAAGGTCCGAACCTGTGGTCGCCGCGCCGCACGCGTCTGGCGATGGCGCTGCTCGGAAGCAACCGGCACTACCTGATGCACACGATCCAGCGCCGGCACTTCAACAGCACCGCACGCCTCGTCGGCTACGGCGACTCGGCCGAACCGCTGATCGAGGCGATCCTCGCCCGGACGCCTGCAGCGATCGACGAGGTGCAGGCCAGCCTGCCGCCCGGCTTCTCCGCCGAGGTCGCCGATTCGATCCTCGGCGGACTGCGGCGCGCGGCCGGCGCTCTGGCGGCAATGCCGGGCGCATAACGGCGAGGAGCGACCGCACCTCCGCAACGCCGACCCGCTCGCCTTACCGCATCGTCAGGACGTAGACGCCGATCGTGCCGGTCGACTGCGACGTGCTGGCGAAATTGCACGCGCGTATCGTCACCAGACCCGTGCTCGGGACGCGCAGGGGCTGGATCAGGATGTTCTGCGGCAGCGCGGCGGCCGACTGCAGATTGAAGAACACGATGTCGTTGACCTCGGCGCCGCCGACGCTGAGGTCGTAGTCGCGGCAGGTACTGGCGGGAAGATTGAGAGCGATCGCGCCATTGCTGTAACCGCCGGCGATCTTGCCGCGCGTGACGCTGTCGCTGGCGATCGCCGCGGTGACGACGGCCCCATTGGCGATCTTGTCGGCGGTGACCGCATCGTTCGCCAGTTCCGAGGTGCCGACGGCACTCGCGGAGATCTTCGATGAACTGACCGAATCGGCCGCCAGCTTGCTGTTGCTGACGGCACCGAACGCGATCTTCGTGCTGACGACGGCACCGTCGCGCAACGTCGGGTTGGGATAGGTACCCGCCAGATCGCCGCCGGCCGCACCGCCGATGGCCCCGTCCAGCGTGAACTGCGACACCGGCGCAGTCGACACCGCCTGCCGCGGCAGCATCGGCGTGCCCTCGACGGTGACCTGCAGATACAGCTGCGTGCCGGTGAACGCGCCCGGGAAGCTCAACGAGACGCTGAACAGGCCGTGGCTGACCGGGAAGTCCGCCTCGGTGATCGTCGCGCCGACCTGGTTGCCGCCTTCGGGTTCGTCGAACAGCGCGAAGCTCAGATCGAACGCGCCGCTGGCCGGCGCCCCGGACTGCTCCAGCCGCCCCTGATAGACGAAGTCCGGCAGTTGCGGTGCCGCGACGGCCGGACCGGCGATCGCGATCGACACCAGTACGGCCTGGATCCAGGCCAGCGGCAGGCGCCGCACATCGACGAGCCGGTTCATCACGCGCACTCCTGAAAGCCATCGTGAAAGATCGCGTCGCGCGGCGTCGCAGCCGTCGCCGCGGTGAAGCCGGCCGTCACCGCGTAGTCGCCGCCGCTCGCGCGCCCGGCCACCGGCTCGCCCAGCGTCGAATGCAGCGCGAGACAGCCGCCGTCCGAACGACTGACGCCGCCGCCACTGACGATCGCCTGCGCGGTGATCTGCTGACTGCCGGCCTCGGCGGCGAACAGGAGCGCGCCGGCGATGGCCATCGAGCGCGCCATGACGCCGGCGTGATCGCGTCGCCCCGCCCGGCGCCGTCTCGAGAAGATCCAGCTGCTCATTCCCCACCTCCCGGTATGCAGTTCTCGGCGCCGCATCGCCGTGCCCCGCATCGACGCGGCGAGCGACGAATCGACCCGTCTCGGCACAGTACGTAGAACAGCGGCGGGAGGGGCCACGGCCAAGGGCGGTCGCTGACACGCACTGCCAACCTGAGCACTCCGCGCATCGCGTAGCGAGAATGCGTCTGTCGCGGAACTGCTCCCGGATTTCAGTCCATGCCGCGTCCCGAAGGTTGACGAGGCGCGTTCTGCGCGCAGCCGTGGAGCGATGTCCAATCGGTCTTCCCGGTGCACAGGCCAGCGCAAGCGTGACGATGCCGATCGCCACTGCCTTCTGCCTGCAACATTCGCCGGCTACGCTTGGCTGGCTCGATCCTCTCCAACGACGAGTAGCCTTCAGAGCCGCCCCTCGCCGGGCGGCTCTTTTTTTGTTTTCTCCGACCGGATCGGCGCCCGCTACGCGCCGCCGGATCGGTCCGGTGCGCGAACGCTCCGCACGTTGCGCCGCACCATCCGGCCGAAAAACCCGTATAATCGAGCACCTTTGCCCTCCCTCCAACGACGGTCCTCTGGGATCGCCGGGATAGCCCATGTCCATCGAAAACCTCCGCAACATCGCGATCGTGGCCCATGTCGACCACGGCAAGACCACCCTGGTCGACTGTCTCCTCAAGCAGTCCGGCACGTTCAGCGAGCGCACCGTGCTGGCCGAGCGCGTGATGGACTCCAACGACCAGGAGAAGGAACGCGGCATCACAATCCTGTCCAAGAACACCGCGATCACCTGGCGCGAGAACCGCATCAACATCGTCGACACGCCCGGACACGCCGACTTCGGCGGCGAGGTGGAGCGCGTGCTGTCGATGGTCGACACCGTGCTGATCCTGGTCGACGCGATGGACGGCCCGATGCCGCAGACGCGCTTCGTCACGCAGAAGGCGTTCCAGATGGGCTTCAAGCCGATCGTGGTCATCAACAAGATCGACCGCCCGGGCGCGCGTCCGGACTGGGTGCTCAACGCGACGTTCGACCTGTTCGACCGCCTCGGCGCGACCGACGAGCAGCTCGACTTCCCGGTGGTCTACGCCTCGGCCCTGCACGGCTATGCCAGCCTGGATCCGGAAGCGCGCTCGGGCGACATGACGCCGCTGTACGAGGCGATCATGAAGCACGTCTCGCCGCCGCAGGTGGATCCGGACGGTCCGTTCCAGATGCGCATCAGCCAGCTCGACTACAACAACTACGTCGGCCTGATCGGCATCGGCCGCATTCAGCGCGGCAAGATCCGCACCAACATGCCGGTGGCGATCCTCGACCGCGAAGGCAAGAAGCGCAGCGGCAAGGTGCTGCAGGTGCTCGGCTTCATGGGCCTGGAGCGCCGCGAGGTACCCGAGGCGCAGGCCGGCGACATCATCGCGATCAGCGGCATCGAGGGCCTGGGCATCTCCGACACGGTCTGCGCGCCGGACGCGCCGGAGCAGCTGCCGGTGCTGACCGTCGACGAGCCGACGATCAGCATGACCTTCCAGGTCAACAACTCGCCGTTCGCCGGCACCAAGGATCACAGCGGCGGCAAGTTCCTGACCTCGCGCCAGATCCGCGACCGCCTGATGCGCGAGACGCTGCACAACGTCGCGCTGAAGGTCGAGGAGACTGAGGATCCGGACAAGTTCAAGGTGTCCGGCCGCGGCGAGCTGCACCTGTCGGTGCTGATCGAGACGATGCGCCGCGAGGGCTACGAGCTGGCCGTGTCGCGTCCGGAGGTCATCATCAAGGAGATCGACGGCGTGCAGAGCGAGCCGATCGAGCAGCTGGTGGTCGACATGGAAGAGCAGTTCCAGGGCGGCGTCATGGAACGCCTCGGCATGCGCAAGGGCCAGCTCAAGAACATGGAGCCGGATGGCAAGGGCCGCGTGCGTCTGGAATACCTGATCCCGGCGCGCGGCCTGATCGGCTTCCAGACCGAGTTCCGCACGCTGACGGCCGGCACCGGCCTGCTGTTCCACGTCTTCGACCACTACGGCCCGAAGGCCGAAGGCGCAATCGCCAAGCGGCCCAACGGCGTGATGATCTCCAACGGCCAGGGGCCGGCGCCGGGCTATGCGCTGGTCGGCCTGCAGGAGCGCGGCCGTCTGCTGGTCAGCGAGGGCGACGAGATCTACGAGGGCCAGCTGGTCGGCATCCACTCCAAGGACAACGACCTCACCGTCAATGCGCTGCGCGCCAAGCAGCTGACCAACATCCGTGCGGCCGGCAAGGACGACAACGTGCAGCTGACGCCGCCGATCAAGATGTCACTGGAGCAGGCGCTGGAGTTCATCGAGGACGATGAACTGGTCGAGGTCACGCCGAAGTTCATCCGCCTGCGCAAGAAGCACCTGACCGAAAGCGACCGCAAGCGCGCCTCGCGCGCGGCCTGAGACGATCCGGCTGCGCTGCCACCGGCAGCGCAGCCGGAACAGCCCGACGCAGCGCCGCAGACCTCGCCTGGTCCGTCCGCAATCCCGCTCGGGCGCAGGCGACTGGCCAGCGTCGCTGAAGCCGGGCTTCCGTAGAAGGCCATCCGATCCCCGTCACGGCGTGTGCGCCGCGCGCCAGATCCGGTAGCGGGCGAGGAAGGGCGAAGACGGATCGATCACGCCGAGCACCTCGGGCATGGCCTGCAGGGTCCGGGCATTGGGGGCGTTCAAGAAGACGATCACGCCGTCACCGGAGGGCCGGTAGACATAGGCGACGGATTGTTCCGACCAGTCGCTGCCCCCGTGGCCGAGCACGCGGTAGCGGCCGAAATCGGCGACCTCGAAGCCCAGCCCATAGCCCTGCGTATGCGGGCAGGGAGCCTGGGGACGGGGATCGCCGGCGCAATCGACCAGCCGTTCGTCGCCGCGGTCGCTTTGGACCCGGTCGCGCTCGCGCGCCATGGCCGCAGCGTAGCCCGTACCGCGATGCACGTCCGCCAGGAAGCGCGCATAGTCGGGCACGGTCGTCAGCAGGTCATCGGCTGCCGAATAGCTGCCGTCGGGCCGACACCAGCCCTCGGGGCGGCAGTAGACGCCATGCGCCTTGCCGGCCTCGTCCACAGGACGGGCGACGTGCTGCAGCCGGCTGCGGTCGACCGCGATGGCGGTATCGTGCATGCCGACCGGCTCGAGCACGGTGCGACGCACGATGTCGGGGAACGGCTCTCCGAGCTTGTTGGCCAAGGCACGCGCGAGGTACTCGAAACCCTCGCCCGAGTAGCCGTAGCGGCTTCCCGGCGCGTGTTCGAACGCGAGCTTGCGGTCGGAGCGGAAGAAGCGCCAATTGGGGAAGCCGGAAGTATGGTCGAGGACTTGGCGGGCGGTCAGCGCAAGGCGCCGTGGGTCGCCGGCAACGTCGGGGTCGACCCAGTACCGGGCCAGGGGCTCGTCCAAGTCCAGCTCTCCGTCGTCCACGATCCGCAGCACGGTTTCGGCGACCACGGTCTTGGTGATGGAGGCGACGTTGAAGCGGGTCGCCGCATCCGCCGGCACGCCGGCCGATTCCTCGCCGAAATAGTGCGACCAAGCCAGTTCACCATTCCGGATGACGCCGAATCCGGCCGTGATGATCCGGTGCTCGCGCAGGATCGCATCCAGACGCGCTGCGACGGCGGGGCCGGGCACGCGCACGCGCCCGGCGGGCCCACCTTCCGGTTCACGCACGTCACCCGCTGCACACGCCGCCAGGGCCAACAGGGCCACCATCATCAGATGCCGCATTTCCCCACCCCAGGAATGGCTCGCGCCTCGCTGCAGGCTCCGATGCGCCCGGTCGCGCCGGGGTTTAGATCGTTCCGCGCGCCACCGTTCCCAGCTGCGCGCGTCCCTGCCCTTCTCCGCCGCGAGAGGGTGATCACCGCCGGGGAGTCCGCGGGAGGATTGGGCTGATTCGCCGAACGCAGACGGACGCCTGCTTCTGCGCTGATCTGCCAGACGCCTTCGGTCCATGCCGCGTTCCATGTGTTGCCTCGATCATCCGAATCCGCGCGGGATGCCGGACAAAGGCTGCTGAGCTTTCGCGCGACACCGCGGCCGCCTTGCCTCGCACGGGCGAGGCTGTCCGTCACGGATGCTTCTCCGCTTCAGGCCGATTCGGTCCGGCAAAGCCACGCCTATGCCCGCGGCTTGCGCCCCGGCGCGACCGCCTTGCCCGATCGCGTCCGCTGCGCGCCGACGCCGGCCGGCAGCGGAAACGCTTCGCGCAGGTAGTCCGAGGTGTTCTCGAGCAGGAACTGCCGGAACGCGCGCGCAGCCGGCGCCAGCTGCTTGGCGCGCATGTGCACGACGTGCCAGGTGCGCACCACCGGCGTGCCGACCACGTCGAGGATCGCGACCTCCTCGGCGCGACGCTCCAGCGCCAGCGTGTGCAGCGACAGCAGGCTGACGCCCATGCCGGCCATGACAGCCTGCTTCACGGTCTCGTTGCTGCCCATCAGGATCGTGCGTGCCGGCGTGAACAGGTGCTGGCGAAACATCGCCTCCATGACGGTCTGCGTGCCCGAGCCGGTCTCGCGGCTCAGGAAGGTCTCGCGGCGCAGCTCGTGCATGTCGATGCTGCGCGCGCCGGCCAGCGGATGGTCGCGCACGGCGACCAGCACGTGCGGATTGTCGGCGACCGGCTCGGCGACCGCGTCGAGCTTCTCGGGCGGCCGGCCCATCACCGCCAGGTCGATCTCGTTGTCCTCGAGCAGATGCACCAGCGCGTCGCGGTTGCCGACGCTGAAGCGCACGTCGATGCCGGGATGATGCTCGGCGAAGCGCGCGAGCAGGCGCGGTGCGAAGTACTTGGCGGTGCTGACCAGGCCGACGCTGACCAGGCCGCCGTGCAGGCCCTTGAGACTCTGCAGCGCCTGATCGGCATCGGCGATCTCGCCGAGCACGCGCGCGGCGTGATGACGCAGCACGCGGCCGGCCTCGGTCAGCGCGAGGCGCCGGCCGACGCGCTCGAACAGCTCCACGCCGACCGCGCTCTCGAGCTGGCGGATCTGCATCGACACGGCCGGCTGGGTCAGGTGCAGCACGCCGGCGGCGCGCGCGAAGTTCATCTGTCGCGTCGCTTCGAGGAACACCTGCAGCTGGCGCAGCGTGAGATGCAGCATCGCGGATCGGGGCTCCCGCTCGTCGCGCCCGGGCGGATGCCGGCGCCGGCGACTGATCATAAGCTTTCGCTTAAAACAATCAAAGAATCTCTGAATTGTCCTTTCTGATCGCGCTGCCTATCGTCGACGCACATTCGACGGGACGGGAGAGCAAGCATGAATGCAGTCGCCACCGAACAGCGCGTCGTCGGCAATACCAGCGCGCGCTACCAGTCCGGCGTTCTGGCCTACCGCGAGATGGGCTACTGGCAGCCGGACTACGCGCCGCAGGAGACCGACGTGATCGCATTGTTCCGGATCACGCCGCAGGACGGCGTCGATCCGGAAGAAGCGGCAGCGGCCGTCGCCGGCGAGTCCTCGACCGCGACCTGGACCGTGGTCTGGACCGATCGCCTGACCGATTGCGAGAAGTACCGTGCCAAGGCCTACCGCGTCGAGCCGGTGCCGAACACCGGCCCGGGCACCCAGACCGAAGCGCAGTACTTCGCCTACATCGCCTATGAGCTGGACCTGTTCGAGGAAGGCTCGATCGCCAACCTCACCGCGTCGATCATCGGCAACGTGTTCGGCTTCAAGCCGCTCAAGGCACTGCGCCTGGAGGACATGCGCATTCCGGTGGCGTACCTCAAGACGTTCCAGGGTCCGGCGACCGGCATCGTCGTCGAGCGCGAGCGGCTCGACAAGTTCGGCCGGCCGCTGCTCGGCGCGACCACGAAGCCGAAACTGGGCCTGTCCGGCCGCAACTACGGCCGCGTCGTCTACGAGGCGCTCAAGGGCGGGCTCGACTTCGTCAAGGACGACGAGAACATCAACTCGCAGCCGTTCATGCACTGGCGCGACCGGTTCCTGTTCGTGATGGAAGCGGTCAACCGCGCCGCGGCCGAAACCGGCGAGGTCAAGGGCCATTACCTCAACGTCACCGCGGCGACGATGGAGGACATGTACGAGCGCGCCGAATTCGCCAAGGCGCTCGGCTCCAACATCATCATGATCGACCTGGTGATCGGCTACACGGCGATCCAGAGCATGGCCAAGTGGGCGCGGCGCAACGACATGATCCTGCACCTGCACCGCGCCGGCCACGGCACCTATACGCGGCAGAAGAGCCACGGCATCAGCTTTCGCGTGATCTCCAAGTGGATGCGCATGGCCGGCGTCGACCACATCCACGCCGGCACCGTGGTCGGCAAGCTCGAGGGCGATCCGTCGGTGATCGCCGGCATCTACGACACTCTGCGCGAGATGCGCACGCCGCGCAATCTGCAGCACGGCCTGTACTTCGACCAGGACTGGGCCAGCCTGCGCCGCGTGATGCCGGTGGCCTCCGGCGGCATCCATGCCGGCCAGATGCACCAGCTGATCCATTACCTCGGCGAGGACGTGGTGCTGCAGTTCGGCGGCGGCACGATCGGCCATCCGCAGGGCATCCAGGCCGGCGCGACGGCCAACCGCGTCGCGCTCGAAGCGATGATCCAGGCGCGCAACGAGGGCGTGGACCTCTGGAACGAAGGGCCCGAGGTGCTCGCGAAAGCCGCCAAGTGGTGCTCGCCGCTGCGCGCCGCGCTCGATACCTGGAAGGACGTGACCTTCGATTACACGTCCACCGACACGGTCGACTTCGTGCCGACGCCGACCGCGGCCTGACGCGCCCCGCGCAACGACCTGCATCGATTTCCGCCACTCGCCTTCCGACTGGAGACCGCCATGCGCATCACCCAGGGCACGTTCTCGTTTCTTCCCGACCTGACCGACGAGCAGATCCGCGCGCAGGTCGAGTACATCCTGCAACAGGGCTGGGCGCCGTCGATCGAATTCACCGACGACCCGCATCCGCGCAACACCTACTGGGAGCTGTGGGGCCTGCCGATGTTCGACCTCAAGGATGCGGCCGGCGTGCTGATGGAGGTGCGCGCCTGCCGCGCGCAGTACCCGGACCACTACATCAAGGTCAACGCGTTCGACTCGACGCACGGCTTCGAGACGCTGCGCCTGTCGTTCATCGTCAATCGCCCGAACAACGAGAGCGGCTTCCGCCTGATCCGCCAGGAGGTCGACGGCCGCGCGCTGCGCTACACGCTGCAGAGCTACGCCAGCGACCGGCCGCCGGGCAGCCGCTACTGAACGGCGATCGCGACGGAGACCCGCCATGAATGCGCAGCCGATCGACACGCCCGCAGCCGCGACGACCTCGCTGTCCCGGCTCTACGCCGAATCGGGCATGGCCGAGGTGCTGGCCCAGCTCGACGAGGAGCTGGTCGGCCTGGTGCCGGTCAAGACGCGCATCCGCGAGATCGCCTCGCTGCTGATCGTCGAGAAGGCGCGGCGCAACCTCGGCCTCACCGCCGGGGCGCCGAGCCTGCACATGTGCTTCACCGGCAATCCCGGCACCGGCAAGACCACGGTCGCGCTGCGCATGGCCGACATCCTGCATCGCCTGGGCTACGTCCGAAAGAACCATCTGGTCTCGGTGACGCGCGACGATCTGGTCGGCCAGTACATCGGCCACACCGCGCCCAAGACCAAGGAGGTGCTCAAGCGCGCGATGGGCGGCGTGTTGTTCATCGACGAGGCCTACTACCTGTACCGTCCCGAGAACGAACGCGACTACGGCCAGGAGGCGATCGAGATCCTGTTGCAGATCATGGAGAACCAGCGCGAGGACCTGGTCGTGATCCTGGCCGGCTACAAGACGCGCATGGACACGTTCTTCCAGAGCAATCCCGGCATGGCCTCGCGGATCGCGCACCACATCGACTTCCCCGACTACGACGCCGACGAGCTGCTCGCGATCGCCGAGCGGATGACCGCCCGGCTCGACTATCGCCTCGACGTCGGCGCACGCGAGGCGCTGCGCGAGTACATCGCGCTGCGCGTCGCGCGGCCGCATTTCGCCAATGCGCGCTCGATCCGCAACGCGCTCGACCGGGCCCGGCTGCGCCAGGCCGGGCGCCTGTTCGAGGCCGCACTGGCCGCGGGCACCGATACGGAACCGACCGCCGAGCAGCTGACGACGATCGACGCGGCCGATATCCGGGCCAGCCGCCTGTTCACCGAACGGCCCGCAGAGGCCGAATCCGCTCATTGAACCGCGCGGCGGCCGCACCGGCACGCCGACCACGAGTCGTCATCGGGAGGGAGATGCGATGTTCTACCAACGTCCCACGCTGTCGAAGTTCCTGATCGAACACCTGCGCGACACCCCGGACGGCTCGGATCTGTCGGCACTGCTGATCGATGTCGCCGCGGCGGTCAAGACGATCGCCGCGGTGGTCGCCAAGGGCCAGCTGCATTTCCGCGGCACGGCGGCACCGGACCGCGCGACGACCAATGTGCACGGCGAGGTGCAGAAGCCGCTCGACGTGCTGACCCACGAGATCGTGATCGGTCACTGCGAATGGGGCGGCCTGGTCGCCGGCATGGTCTCCGAAGAGCTCGAGGCGCCGTACGAGATTCCGGACGGGCTGCGCCGCGGGCGCCATCTGCTGGTATTCGATCCGCTCGACGGCTCGTCGAACATCGACGTCAACGTCTCGGTCGGCACGATCTTCTCGGTGCTGCGCCACGAGCGCGAGGACGCGCCGAGCGCGCGCGACTACCTGCAAGCGGGCCATCGCCAGATCGCCGCCGGCTACGCGATCTATGGACCGACGACGATGCTGGTGCTGACTGCCGGACGCGGCACGCACGGCTTCACGCTGGACCGCGAGATCGGCAACTTCATCCTCACCCACCCGGACCTGCGCATTCCCGAGACGACCAGCGAGTTCGCGATCAACAGCTCCAACGAGCGCTTCTGGGAGCCGCCGGTGCAGCGCTACGTCGGCGAGTGCAAGGAAGGCCGCAGCGGCATCCGCGAGCGCGACTTCAACATGCGCTGGATCGCCTCGATGGTCGCCGAGGTGCATCGCATCCTGATGCGCGGCGGCGTTTTCCTTTACCCGCGCGACACCAAGGACCCGCGCAAGCCCGGCCGGCTGCGCCTGCTCTACGAGGCCAATCCGATGTCGATGCTGATCGAGCAGGCCGGCGGCCGCGGCAGTACCGGACGCGGTCCGCTGCTCGACGTGGAGCCCGAATCGATCCACCAGCGCATTCCGGTCGTGCTCGGCACCCGCGAGGAGGTCGAGCGCATCGAGCGCTACCACCGCGAGCATGAGGACGGCACCGATCGCCCGTTCGTCTCGCCGCTGTTCAACGAGCGCTCGCTGTTCCGGCCGGAGGCGCTGTGATGTCGGTCAAGCATCCGATCGTCGCGGTGACCGGCTCTTCCGGTGCCGGCACCACCACGGTGCTGCAGAGCTTCCAGCACATCTTCCGGCGCGAGGGCCTCAACGCGCAGATCGTCGAGGGCGACGCGTTCCACCGCTACGACCGCCACGCGATGCGCCAGGCGATGAAGGAGGCCGAAGCGGACGGCAACCGCCACTTCAGCCACTTCGGTCCGTACTCGAACCTGTTCGAGGAACTCGAGGCGCTGTTCGCCGACTACGGCGCGACCGGCGGCGGCCGCACGCGCAAGTATCTGCACGACGACGCCGAGGCGGCGCCGTACGGCCAGCCGCCCGGCACGTTCACCGGCTGGGAGGACGTGCGGCCCGGCACCGATCTGCTGTTCTACGAAGGCCTGCACGGCGCGGTCAAGACCGAGTCGGTCGACATCGCGCGCCATCCGGACCTGCTGGTCGGCGTGGTGCCGATCATCAACCTGGAATGGATCCAGAAGCTGCACCGCGACCAGCGCCAGCGCGGCTATTCGCAGGAGGCCGTCGTCGACACGATCCTGCGGCGCATGCCCGACTACATCAACCACATCATTCCGCAGTTCACTCATACGCACGTGAACTTCCAGCGCGTGCCGACCGTGGACACGTCCAATCCGTTCATCGCGCGCGACATCCCGACGCCGGACGAGAGCTTCGTGGTGATCCGCTTCGCACGGCCCAAGGGTATCGACTTCCCGTACCTGCTGAATATGCTGCACGACTCGTTCATGAGCCGGCCCAATAGCATCGTCGTGCCCGGCGGCAAGATGGGCCTGGCGATGCAGATCATCTTCACGCCGATGATCCTGCAGCTGATGGACCGCAAGCGGAGGGCGCAATGAACGCTGAGCGCCGTCCGTCCGACGCCGCGCCCGCGCCGACGCCGCGCGAGCGCGCCAATGCGATCCGTCTGCTCGCGATCGATGCCGTGCAGCAGGCCGGATCCGGCCATCCCGGCGCGCCGATGGGCATGGCCGACATCGCCGAGGTGCTGTGGGGCCGTCATCTGCGCCACAACCCGTCCAATCCGGCCTGGGTCGACCGCGATCGCTTCGTGCTGTCGAACGGCCACGGCTCGATGCTGCTCTACGCACTGCTGCACCTCACCGGCTACGACCTGCCGGTCGATGCGCTCCGGCGCTTCCGCCAGCTGCACAGCGCGACACCGGGGCATCCGGAAGTCGGCGAGACGCCGGGCGTGGAGACCACGACCGGCCCGCTCGGCCAGGGCATGGCCAATGCGGTCGGCATGGCGCTGGCCGAGCGGCTGCTGGCGGCCGAGTTCAATCGCGGACCGCATGCGATCGTCGACCATCACACCTACGTCTTCGTCGGCGACGGCTGCCTGATGGAAGGCCTCTCGCACGAGGCGGCGTCGCTGGCCGGCACGCTCAGGCTGGGCAAGCTGATCGTGTTCTACGACGCCAACGGCATCTCGATCGACGGCGAGGTCCACGGCTGGTTCACCGACGATACGCCGCGCCGCTTCGGCGCCTACGGCTGGCACGTGATCGACGCGGTCGACGGCCACGACGCGGCCGCGGTCGAGCGCGCCGTCCTCGCTGCGCGCGCGAACACCGACCGCCCGACACTGATCGTCTGCCGCACCGTGATCGGCTACGGCAGTCCGAACAGGGCCGGCACCGAGAGCGTGCACGGCGCGCCGCTCGGCGCGGCCGAAGTCGCCGCGACGCGCGAGGCGCTCGGCTGGACCGCGCCACCGTTCGAGGTTCCCGAGGCGATCGCGCAGGCCTGGGACGCGCGCGCGACCGGCGCGGCGCTCGAGCGCGCCTGGCGCGAGCGCTTTGCGGCCTATGAACGCGACCATCCGGTGCTGGCCGAGACGTTCCGGCGCCGTACCGGCATGGACGGCCATGCGCTGCTGCCGGCCGACTGGATCGGCCGCGCCCATGCGCTGCTCGGCGAGGACCTGGGCGATGCGTCGGTGGCGACGCGCAAGGCCAGCCAGGAGGCGATCGGCCGGCTCGCGCCGCTGCTGCCCGAGCTGCTCGGCGGCTCGGCCGACCTGACCGGATCGAACCTCACGAACTGGGCCGGCTGCCGCGACGTCACGGCGGCGCAGCCCGGCAACTACCTGCACTACGGCGTCCGCGAGTTCGGCATGGCCGCCGCGATGAACGGCATCGCGCTGCACGGCGGCTACCTGCCGTTCGGCGGCACCTTCCTGGTGTTCTCCGATTACGCGCGCAATGCGATCCGCATGGCCGCGCTGATGCGCCAGCGCGTGATCCACGTGCTGACGCACGACTCGATCGGCGTCGGCGAGGACGGGCCGACGCACCAGCCGGTCGAGCACGCGGCGAGCCTACGCCTGATCCCGAACCTCGACGTGTGGCGGCCCTGCGACCGCGCCGAGACCCTGGCCGCCTGGATCAGCGCGGTCGAGCGCATCGGCCACGACGCCGGACCGAGCGCGCTGCTGCTGTCGCGGCAGAACCTGCCGGCGCAGGTGTTCGATCCGCAACTGCGCCTGCGCGTGCGCCGCGGCGGCTACGTGCTGCGCGACGCGCGCGACGCGCGCGCCGTCGTCATTGCGACTGGATCGGAAGTCTCGCTGGCGACCGAGGCTGCCTTGGCACTGGCCGCCGAGGGCATCGCGGTGCGCGTGGTCTCGATGCCGTGCACGGCGTTGTTCGACCGCCAGCCGCGCGCGTACCGCGACACCGTGCTGCCACCGGGTCTGCCGCGCGTCGCGGTCGAGGCCGGCGTCGGCGACTACTGGCGCAAGTACGTCGGCCTCGACGGCGCGGTCGTCGGCCTCGACCGCTTCGGCGCCTCGGCGCCGGCGAGCGAGCTGTATCGCGCGTTCGGCCTGACCGTGGACGCCGTGCAGCAGGCCGTGCTCGAGGTGCTGCGATGAGCGCGTCCCGCCCGCGCATCCGGCAGCGGCGAGCGCCGGCGATCGTTGCGTCCGGACGCGTGCATGCCGCGCTCGCCGAGGGGAAGGGCCGGCCGGTCCGCCGCGCACGACGTCGGACATCGCCGCGCCGCGCCCGCCGGCCCTTCCCCTCGGCGAGTGCCTGGTGTACGCATGCGATCCACCCCGCCCCCTTCCGGAGATCCTGCGTGACGACACCTCTCGACCGACCGATCCGCGGCGTGCTGTTCGACCTGGACGGCACCCTGGTCGATTCGCTGGCCGACATCCACGCCGCGGTCGCCATGACGCTGGCCGAACTCGGCCTGCCGGTACCGGACGCGGCCACCGTGCGCGGCTACATCGGTCACGGCGTGCGTACCCTGCTCGAACGCGCGCTGACCGGCGCGCTCGGCCATGCGCCGGACGCCGCGTTGACGCTGCGCGCCGAAGCCGTATTCGATCCGCACTACGCCGCGCAGAACGGCCGGACCGCGCGGCTGTATCCGGGCGTGCGCGAGGGCCTGGCCGCATTCGCCGCGCGTGGACTGCCGATGGCGGTCGTCACCAACAAGCCGCAGCGCTTCAGCGAAGCGCTACTCGCGAGGCTCGGCGTCGCCGGCCGCTTCGCGACCGTCATCGGCGGCGACGTCGCGGCCCGGCGCAAGCCGCATGCCGATCCGCTGCTGCTGGCCTGTGCGCGGATCGGCGTGGCGCCGGCCGAAGCACTGATGATCGGCGACTCGGCGATCGACGCGGCGGCGGCGGATGCCGCCGGTACCGCGCTGATCCTGGTCGGCTACGGCTACCACCACGAGGCGCCGCTCGACCCGGCCACCTGCATCGTCGATCGGATCGATGCGATTGCCGCCTTGCTCGACGGTCCCGCGCCACGTACCGGCACGGGCTGAACCCTTCTTCCACCTACGCTCCCCGGGAGGGAATGCGTCATGGCGCTGATCGCACTGAGGCAACTGCTCGACCACGCGGCCGAACACGACTACGGCGTGCCGGCGTTCAACATCAACAATCTCGAACAGATCAACGCGATCATGCAGGCGGCCGATGCCTGCGACTCGCCGGTGATCCTGCAGGCCTCGGCCGGCGCGCGCAAATACGCCGGCGAGCCGATGCTGCGGCGAATGGTCGAGGGCGCGGTCGAGATGTATCCGCACGTTCCCATCGTGCTGCATCAGGACCACGGCGCGAGCCCGGCGGTGTGCCAGGCCTCGATCCGCAGCGGCTTCACCAGCGTAATGATGGACGGTTCGCTGCTCGAGGACATGAAGACGCCGTCGGACTACGACTACAACGTGGCGGTCACGCGCCGCGTCGTCGAGATGGCGCATGCGATCGGCGTGTCGGTCGAGGGCGAGCTCGGCTGTCTCGGCTCGCTCGAGACCGGCCAGGCCGGCGAGGAAGACGGCGTCGGCGCCGAGGGCACGCTCGATCACGCGCAGATGCTGACCGACCCGGACCAGGCGGCCGATTTCGTCGCGCGCACCGGCGTCGACGCGCTCGCGATCGCGATCGGCACCTCGCACGGCGCCTACAAGTTCACGCGCCCGCCGACCGGCGAGACGCTGGCGATGGAACAGTTGAAGCGCATCCATGCGCGGCTGCCGAACACGCATCTGGTCATGCACGGCTCGAGCTCGGTACCGCAGGACTGGCTCGAGGTGATCCGCGCCCATGGCGGGCACATCAAGGAAACCTACGGCGTGCCGGTCGAGGAGATCGTGCGCGGCATCCGCCACGGCGTACGCAAGGTCAACATCGACACCGACATCCGCCTGGCGATGACCGGCGCGATGCGCAAGCTGATGGCCGAGCGACCTGAGGAATTCGATCCGCGCGCGTTCCTGAAGGTCGCCACGGCGGCGGCGGCGGATCTGTGCCGGCAACGCTTCGAGGCCTTCGGCAGCGCCGGCCAGGCCGGCCGCATCAAGCCGGTACCGCTCGAGACACTCGCGCGCCGCTATCGCGACGCCGAGAGCGCGCCGCGGGCGCGTGCGGCCTGACGGACCGTCGAGCACTCCTGCAAGCGCGATCCCGACGATGGATCGCCTGCGGATCGACGGCGCAGGCGGTCGACCCGCAGATCAGGTGTCACCGCCCGCCATGACCGTGCCGGCCGAAGCACCGCAGGAAACCCCTTCCTTCCTCTGATGGAGCATCCCGCCATGCTGTCCCCGGTCATCGCCCCGTCGATCCTGTCCGCGGACTTCGCGCGGCTCGGCGAAGAAGTCTCGCGCGTTCTCGCCGACGGCGCGGACTGGATCCACTTCGACGTCATGGACAATCACTACGTGCCGAACCTGACGATCGGCCCGCAGGTCTGCGCGGCGATCGAGCCGTACGCGCGGCGCGACGGTGCACCGGCACCGATCGACGTGCATCTGATGGTCGAGCCGGTCGACGCCCTGGTGCCGCTGTTCGCGAAGGCCGGCGCGACCGGGATCTCGTTCCACCCGGAAGCCTCGCGTCACGTGCACCGCACGATCGCGCTGATCCGCGATCACGGCTGCAGCCCCGGCCTGGTGCTGAATCCGGCGACACCGGCCGAGTGGATCGACGAGGTGCTCGGCGATCTGGACCTGGTGCTGCTGATGTCGGTCAATCCGGGCTTCGGCGGCCAGGCCTTCATCCCGCAGACGCTCGCGAAGATCCGACGCGTGCGCGAACGGCTGGACCGCCACGCCGCCGAGACGGGCCGTCTGGTTCGCCTCGAGGTCGACGGCGGCGTCAACGCCGACAACATCGCATCGATCGCGGCGGCTGGTGCCGATACCTTCGTCGCCGGGTCGGCGGTGTTCGGTCAGCGCGACACCGATGGCGGCTACCGTGGCGCGTTGGAGGCCTTGCGATCGGCGGCTAGGCCGAGCTGATCGGCGTCACTGGCAGAATCGAATCGTTCGCGCGACAACCGGACGCCCGCCGCGGGCGAGCCGGCGCGGGACGGCCACAATGGGTCCGCCCCACGCGCGGCATGCCGCGTTACGGGCAGGTGTTGCTGGTCATCGGTACGCCGCTGCCGGTGAAGGATCCCGCCCGTGTCTGGGCATAGCATCCGGACGTGGCCACGGTACCGGTGTTGAAGTTGCTGTCGAGCAGGATGCCCGCCGCCACGTCGACAGCGCCGTTGCCCTCGGAGAGCACGTTCCGGATCACACCGGCGATATTCATGCCCTCGGAATTGTTGTCCCGCGTCAGCAGCTGATCCACGATACCCGAACCGTAGAAGCCGGTCTGTCCATTGGCCCGCGTGATCACCCGCGACGCGATGTTGTACGGCGACGCCACCACGCCGTAGCCGTCGTTCCAGCTCGCCGAGACCGATTCCAGGTGCGCGTGACCGTCAGTCTGGATGCCGGTGCCGGCGTTATACGACGCATCCACGCGAATGAATCGGTTGCCGTCGCCGAAAGCGGAAATGCCGATGCCGCGATTGCCGATCACGCGCAGATCCTCGAATACCCCGTACATCGCCTCGGTGGGGCTCCCGACGTTCAACGAGATGCCTCCGCCGGGACCGTTGTAGACCACGCCATTCTTGATCGTGATGTTGCGGCCGGTCGCACTGATCAGGACGGGCGAAGCCGTGCTGGCGCAGGTGCTTCCATATCCGGTCGTCGTGTCGGGACTGCAAGGCGGGATCAGAAGGCTCTGCGAGACAGTGAAGCCGTTGAGGTCCAGCGTGACATTGTTGGCAGTGATGACGATCGCGCTCGATGTTGCGGGAGCCAGCATATTCGCGGTCAGGCGATACGAGCCGGACGTCGTGATCGCGAAGGGCCAGCTGCCGGGTGGAGAAACCGGCGTCTGCGCGAACGCCGCGGTCGCGAACGCGCAGGTGCCGAAAGAGATGCAAGCGAGCTTGATGAAGAGACGCTTCATGGCATACCCCTATTGGACGTCCCGACAATGGGACGATCCGACGATCACAAGTGGCCCTCGCGCACTGTGTGACGAGCCGCGCACTTGATCGCAGTTCGGAAATTTCCTACATCGATCGACGGAAATTTCCTACACGGCCGCGACGACTCAACGCCGCGGCGCGGCGTGCAGGCTTCCAGTCGGGTGCCAGGAGACGTTGGTGGCGGACGCCATCGCATGGCGCCGACGCAATCGACTCTTCAGCGGACATCTGCCGTCGCCGCGCACAGCATCGAGTCGCCTCGCCCGCTGGCATCGGAAATGCATTTGTGGACCTCAGCGCGCAAGACGAACCGGCATGCACACCACCAACGACAAGGCGACGATCACGTTCTGGAACAAGCTGGTCGGCGAGATCCGATCACGCGGCAGCGGCCCGATCGAGCTGCGCACGGCCAACGGACCGGTCATCGGGCGGCTCAAGGTCGACCAGCTGCCGCAGCTGCTGCCGGTCGACGGCAGCTTCTGCCGGGCGCCGGTCATCCACGTGATCGTGTCGCCGCATGAGACGCAAATTGTCAACTTCTCGACAATTCTCGGCATCGCGCCGCCGCCGCGTCCGGATCCGGTCGGTCCGCGCAACCGCGAGCGGCCGGCAGCGCCGATGGCAGCGGAGCCGGAGCCGCCTGCGGTGATCGACGAGGACGACGAGGATACCGGCGAACGTCCGCCGCAGATGCGCGACCGCGCTGCCTGACCGATCCGCGCCGGCTCATCGCCGGACGGCGATCCCGACCCGATAGCCGATATCGGGGGCTGGCTGCGATCGGCGCGACGCCCCGCACCGCGGACGGTCGCGCCCCACGTCGAGGCGCCGTCGCGACCACCGATCGTCGAGCCGGCGCCGGCCTCGGCAGGCCCGGGCCCGTTTCGCGACGCGCGCCCAGAGCCGCGGCGAATGCCGACGCGTTCACAGGACCGGCGTGCGGGCGTCGACGATCCGGCCGCGAGCGGCCTCGCAGACGCAGGCGGCGCTTTCGTTTACGGTAGGCGGCCGCATGCGATGGCGCGCCGAGCCCGCGATCCGTGAACGACCGAATGCGATGACCGACGACCCGACCGACGCCTGCACCGCCGCGGCGGTGACCGACACCGCACGCCGTCTGGCGCCGCTGCTGCTCGACGGCCTGCGCAAGCGCGCTCGCCACGAGCGCCTGCGCGTGCGTGCCGGCGAGACGCTGCGCACGACCGCGCTGGTGCACGAGGCCTACCTGCGCCTGCATCGCAGTGCCGGCTGGTACGACGAGACGCACTTCCTGCGCGCGGCAGCACTGGCGATGCGCCAGGCCCTGGTCGACCATGCACGGCACAAGCTCGCCGCCAAGCGCGGCGGCGGCGAGGTCGAAGCGCTCGAGGAGCTGCCGGCCGAACCGTTCTGGCAGAGCGACGAGCGCCTGCTGGCCCTCGACGAGGCGCTGGACCGGCTCGATGCGCTCAATCCGCGGCTGGCACGGATCATCGAATGCCGATTCTTCGCCGGCTATTCCGAGGTCGAGACCGCACGGGTGCTCGGCGTCACCGACCGCACGGTCCGGCGCGACTGGCTCAAGGCGAAAGCCTGGTTGTATCACGCGCTGGGAGAACCGGGCGCGTCCTGACCGCGGAGGCCTGGTCGCGCAGGCGCGCGGCGATGGTGCCAGCCGCGCGCGGCGCCGGCGAGCGCATGCGGCGTGCGGCCCGCGATCAGCCGGTACGGCGCCGCCTCCAACGCGCAGACGTCGGTCGCCGCCGAGAACGGCAGGCGGCCCCTTGCCCGGGCCCCGGCACCGTCCAGCGACAGCGTGTGACCGGCACCGGCCTGCGGATCAGGCGGGCGATGCCGGGATGCTCGAGCAGCGCGACGATCCGGCGCCGTGCGCCAAGCGGGCCCGGGCGTCGGCGCCGGCATCGACGGCCGGCTTGAGCACTGCACGCTGCGCGAACTGGCTGTCAGCCCGCTCGACCTCACAGACCTCGCCCATGCCGCTGCGGCCGATCGCGCACTACGCGCCAGGGACGGCGTGCGCGCCGTCCTGCAGCATGGCGGACTGCGGCCCGGGCGCCGGCCGGAGCGGATCGAGGAAGCCGTCGGCGGCCGGCATCGTCTCGATCAGACGCCGCACCGCGGCGATCACGCCGGCGGATTCGGCCTGTGCATCCAGCCAGGCCCGGCACTGGGACTTCGGGCTGCTCCCAGGCGGCATCGAACAGCGCCTCGATCCGCTCCCGCGCCGCCGCTGCCGCCTCGCCATCGCCATCGCCCTCGCCGTTCGATCGGCTCGATCGGCTCGATCGTGAAAGATGGCCCGACATCCGCCGGCTCGCAAACCGGCCGCGCCGCGATGTCCGGATCGGACGGTCTTTTCCGTAGAGGTCCGCCACGTCCGCTGCTCCGATCGAGTCCCCATGCGCATCCTCCGTATCGCCGCCCTTCTCGTGCTGCCGGCCCTGCTCGGCGGCTGCTCCGATGCGCCGCCGGCGCCCGGCCCCTCGTTCGCCGACGAGGCCGAGCACAACAGGACGGCCGCCGTCGCACTCGCCCGAGAACTGCTGGCGCGGCTCTGACGCCCGCCGACTGCCCCCGAAGCCCGTTCGATCGCCATTTCACCGGAGACACCGATGCCACTGCTGCACCCTCGCGAAAACCCATTTACGAATCGGCCGACCCGCATGTGGCTTTGCCGACCCGCCGCGCCCGCACGCCGCGTCGGCCCTCTGATCGCGGCGCTGCTGTCGCTCGCAGCCGGCGCGGCCCCCGCCGCGACCTTTCTGGTCGATTCCACCGCCGACGGCGGCAGCGGCAGCCTGAGAGCGGCGATCGCGGCCGCCAACGCCAATCCCGCGGCGCCGCACCGCATCGAGTTCTCGCTGGCGCCGGACAGCACGATCACGCTGACCGCGCCGCTGCCGACCACCAGCGCCGCGTTGACGATTGACGGCGGCGCCGTTCCGGGTCTCGTCATCGACGGTGCCGGCGCGGTGCGGCCGTTCACGGCCGGTTTCGGCGTCTCGCTGGGTCTGCGCGCGCTGACCGTGCGCAACGGCCTGGCACCGGACGGACTGGGTGGCTGCGTGAGGACCGATGCCACCCTGGTGCTCGAACAGGTCGTGCTGGAGCGCTGCGTCGCCAGTAGCAGCAGTGTCAGTCCGGCCCGCGGTGGTGCGCTCTGGGTCGGCGGCCTCCTGCTGATGACGGCCTCTACGATCGTCGACAGCCAGGCCGTCAACAGCACCGGTGTCGCCGTCGGCGGCGCGGCCCACGTCAACGGCTCTGCCACGATCGAGCGGTCGACGTTCCGCGGCAATCTCGCCTCGAGCACGACGGTCGCCGTCGGCGGCGCGCTCAATGCCGGCAGCCTGTCGATGACGCGCAGTCAGTTCATCGGCAACCGGTCCGAGAACCCTGCGATACCGGAGGCGGCCTATGCGGGCGCCGTGCGCACCTCCACCGACGGGACCAGCACGATCCGGCAATCGCTGTTCTTCGACAACACGGCCGCGCAGGGCGCGGCCATCGAGGTCAAGCCGCTCAGCGCCGGCGCGACCGTGACGCTGACGCTCAGCAACGTCACCCTGGCCGGCAACCACGGCGGCCCGGCGCTCGCGCTGACCGACGCGGTGGCGCAGCTGAAGAACAACAGCTTCTGGAAGAACGCCTCGCGCGAAACGCTGCCGGCGCATCTGGCGATCGAGGGTCCGGGCATGCGCTTTACGGCCGCGTCGAACAACCTGTTCGCACCGACCGCCGATGCCCGCCTGGCCTGCGCCGCGACCAACGTACCGGCGGACCTCTCCGGCACGCAGTACAACCTGTTCGCGGACCTGAGCTGCGACTTCATCTTCCAGAGCAGCTTCTACGCGCCGGACATCGGCCCGTTCATCCGCGGACTGCGCCGGACCGGCAGCACCTACCACGACATCGCGGTCGTCGATTTCTTCGCCGGCGCCCGCGCCGTCGATGGCGGCCAGGATGCGATCGCGCCTGGCGCCGACTCGCCATTCGCCTGCACCGCCGGCGACGCGCGCGACGAGGACCGCCCGGTCGACGGCGACGCCGACGGCGTCGACCGCTGCGACATCGGCGCGCTCGAACTCCAGCACGAGGCGCCGCTGTTCGCCGACGATCTGGAGGTCATCCTGCTGCGCTGAGCGTCCGGGCGCGCAGCCATTGGGCGGCGCCCGGCGGGCCAGCACCGTCGGCGCGGCGCTGCCGACGGCCGCGAGGGCTGTCCGGATCCACGGCCGTTTTGCGTAGGAGCGCCCATCTTCGTCGCAGGAGCCCTCCATGACCGCCTTTGCCGCCTTCCCGCTCGCCCTGCTGCTGTCGGCCTCCGTCCCGGCCGCGACCGGACAGCCCGCCGCCGTGCTGGTGCTCGACGCATCCGGATCGATGTGGGGCCGCATCGGCGACCGGACCAAGATCGAGATCGCGCGCGAGGCGGTCTCGACGATGCTCGATCGATGGGACGGCGAGACCGAGGTCGGCCTGATCGCCTACGGCCATCGCCGCAAGGGCGACTGCGACGACATCGAACTGCTGCAGCCGCCCGGTCCGCTCGATGCCGCGGCGCTGCGCGCGCGTATCGACGCCGTGCAGCCCAAGGGCATGACGCCGATCGCCGAGTCGGTGCGCCGGGCGGCGGCCGCGCTGCGCTCCACCGAGCGCAAGGCGACGGTGATCCTGGTCAGCGACGGCGAGGAGACCTGCGGCGCCGATCCGTGCGCGCTCGGCGCCGAGCTCGAGGCCGGCGGCGTGGACTTCACCGCGCACGTGATCGGCTTCGATCTCGACGCGCGCGGTCCGGCGCGCGAGCAGCTGGCCTGCCTGGCACGCGCGACCGGCGGGCTGTTCCTCGACGCGGCCGATGCGGCGCAACTGGACAGCGCCTTGCGTCAGGCTGCCGCCGCGGCGGTCGATTCGACACCGCCCGCCACCACCGCGTGCGGCCGTTTCGTCGGCGGCGAACCCTACGCGGAAGGCCTGCAGACCTGGCCGAGCGGCGGCACCGCAGGGAACCTCGAGGAGGCCGACCGACAGCTGTTCGACAGCGTCGAACTGGCAGCCGACGCGAACCCGCGGCAATGCCAGGCCCTGTGCGACCAGGAAGCGCGCTGCGCGGCCTGGTGGTTCGAGCCGATCGGCAGCAATTTCCGCACCCTGCCGGTCTGCTTCCGCTGGGATGCCGCCGTCGCGCTGACGACGCCGCGGCCGGGCCACGAGGGCACCGCGATGGGCATCAAGCCCGGCCATGCGCTGATCGAGATCGAGGCCGGCGCGGCCTGCGCGCCGGCCGAATGAGCCGCACGCCTCGAGCCGGCTTCGGTCATCGCCTGCGATTCGCGAGTCGAGCGCCGGGCCGCGCTCGCCACGCGACCGGCGCCTGACGCGCAATGGTTAGGCCAGCCGCCACCGTCTCGGCGCAGGCCGCCACGCGAAACGCGCGAGCCGGCCATGCAGCGGCCGGCTCGCGCCCGGCCCGTCAGGCCACCGAACGCAAGGCGCGCGGATCTTCCTTGCGCGCGCCGGCGGCCAGATCGGCCGGGTCGAAGTCGTCGACCGAGATGAACTCGAAGCTCGCCACGCGCACGCGCTCGAGCAATGCGCGCTCGGCGGCGTCGATCACGCCGCGCGCCTCGGCGTCGGCGACCTGCGCGGCGAAATCCAGGCCGCTCACCTCGCCGGCCTTGAGCGCCTTGAGGAACTTGCGCTCGACCGGCTCGGCCGCGATGACCTCCGGCAGCAGCGCGTTCATGCGGCCGATCGTGTTGTTCGGCGTCGGCGACAGATAGGTCCATTCGAGCAGGCGCGTGCGCGCTTCGTTCGGCGCGGTCAGCAGCGCGGCGACGCGGCGGCCGAGCCGGTCGGACGGTGGCACCTCGCGGCGGCCGAGCGGGAACACCAGCACGCGCAGCAGCCAGGCTACCGGCCGCACCGGGAAATTGCGCAGCACGCCGTCGAGCGCCATCTGCATGCGCCATACGCACTCGTGGAACGCCCAGGCCAGGAACGGGCGGTCGGCGACCGGACGGCCCTGGTCCTCGTAGCGCTTGAGCAGGCTCGAGGCGATATACAGGTACGACAGCACGTCGCCGAGGCGGCCGGACAGCTTCTCCTTGAACTTGAGCTTGCCGCCGAGCACCAGCATCGAGGTGTCGGCGACCAGCGCCAGCGCGGCCGAGTAGCGGTTGAGCTTGCGGTAGAACCGACGCGTATAGGCATCGCCCGGTACCGAGCCGATGTGCGCATGGGTCAGGCCGAGCACGAAGCTGCGCGCAGCGTTCGAGAAGCCGAAGCCGATGTGCTGGAACAGCACGTGGTCGAACGCGCGCAGGCGCTCGCCGTAGTCCGGCAGCGCGGCGGCCTGCATTTCCTTGAGCACGTACGGATGGCAGCGGATCGCGCCCTGGCCGAAGATCATCAGGCAGCGCGTCATGATGTTGGCGCCTTCGACCGTGATCGCGATCGGCACGCTCTGGTAGCCGCGGCCGAGGTAGTTCTTCGGGCCGAGGATCACGCCCTTGCCGCCATGCACGTCCATCGCGTCGGCCGAGATCGCGCGCGCCCATTCGGTCGCGTGGTACTTGGCGATCGCCGAGGGCACCGCCGGCTTCTCGCCGCGATCGACCGCGGCAGCGGTCGCACGCGACAGCGCGGTCATCGCATAGGTGTAGCCGCCGATCCGCGCGAGCGCTTCCTCGACGCCCTCGAAACGGCCGATCGCCAGACCGAACTGCTTGCGGATGCGCGCATAGGCGCCGGTCGCGGCCGCCGCGGCGCGGCCGGCTCCGCTGGAATTGGACGGCAGCGAGATCGCGCGGCCGACCGACAGGCACTCGACCAGCATGCGCCAGCCCTGCCCGGCCATCTCCGGGCCGCCGATCAGCTGCGCCAGCGGCACGAACAGATCCTTGCCGCGCACCGGACCGTTCTGGAACGGAATGTTCAGCGGGAAATGGCGGCGGCCGATCTCCAGGCCGCGCGTATCGCGCGGAATCAGCGCGAGCGTGATGCCGAGGTCCTTCTCGTCGCCGAGCAGGCCGTCCGGGTCGACCATGCGGAACGCCAGACCGACCAGGGTCGCGACCGGCGCCAGCGTGATGTAGCGCTTGTCGAACGTCAGCCGCACGCCGAGCACGTTGGCGCCGTTCCACTCGCCCTTGCAGACCACGCCATAGTCCGGCAGCGAGGTCGCATCGGAGCCGGCGTAGGGACCGGTCAGCGCGAAGCACGGGATCTCGCGGCCGTCGGCCAGGCGCGGCAGGTAGTAGTCCTTCTGCTCGGGGGTGCCGTAGTGCAGCAGCAGCTCGCCGGGGCCGAGCGAGTTGGGCACCGCCACCGTCGAGGCCAGCGTCGCCGACATGCTCGATAGCTTCTGCAGCACCGCCGAATGCGCCAGCGCCGAGAAGCCCAGGCCGCCGTAGGCCTTCGGGATGATCATGCCGAAGAACTTGTGCTTCTTGACGAATTCCCAGATCTCCGGCGGCAGGTCGGCCAGCTCGTGGGTGATCTGCCAGTCGTCGACCATCGCGCAGAGCTGCTCGACCGGGCCGTCCATGAAGGCCTGCTCCTCGGTCGTCAGCTCCGGCTTCGGCTGGCCGAGCAGTTGCGCCCAGTCCGGCATGCCGGTGAACAGCTCGCCCTCGAAACCGACCGTACCGGCTTCCAGAGCGGTCTGCTCGGTGTCCGACAGCTGCGGCAGCACCTTGCTGAAGACCGACAGCAGCGGCGCGCTAATCTTCCTGCGGCGCAGATCCGGCAGGTTCAGCGGCAGCGCGATCGCCGCGAACACGATCAGGGTCAGCGCGGTCGCCAGCCAGTGCGCGCCGCCGAGCCAGCCGGCGGCGAGGATCGAGACCGCGGTGACCGCGGTCCACACGCGCAGCGACACGCGCAGGTAGGCCGCGGTGATGGATACCAGCAGCGCGGCGATCAGAGGAAGCAGGTGGATCATCGGGGACTCCTCGGCATTAGCCTCGAACCGGACGGGAGGACGGCGCGCCGTCCGGCCGGATCGGCTCCGGCGGCGGCCTCGACGGCAGCGTATTCAGGAACTCTTCCACATGACGCGTGAATCGATCGTTGCGATCGCCGACGACCATGTGCGTGGCGTCGGCCACCGAGACGTGCCGCGCATGCGGCACCAGGGCGAGGAACTCGCCGATCGTCTCGGCCGAGACGACATCGCTGGCACCGCCGCTGACCAGCAGGGTCGGCACACGGATCCGGCGCGCCGCCGCGAACAGGCGCGGCTGGTAGCGCTCGCCCTCGCCGGCGACCGGCCCGAGCATGCGCGGATCCCAGTGCCAGCGCAAACGGCCGTCGGCACCGGCGATCAGCAAGTCGCGCAGGCGTTCCGGCGAACGCCGCTCGCCGCGCTGCGGCAGATACGCGGCGATCGCCGCGGCCGCGGCGTCGAGGTCGGCGAAGCCGTCCGGATGCGCCTGCATGAACGCCAGGATCCGCGCGACACCGGCCGGCTCCCAGCGCGGCGTGATGTCGACCAGCACCAGGGCCGAGAACAGCGGCGCCTGCTCGCCCTCGACGAGCAGGCCGAGCAGGCCGCCCATCGAGGCGCCGACCAGGACCGGTGCCGTGGCGCAGCCGCGCGCGACCGTCAGCAGATCGTCGGCGAACGCCTCGAGGTGGTACTCGCCGTCGGCCGGTCGGCCGCTGCGGCCGTGACCGCGCGCGTCGAAGGCGATGCAGTGCCGCCCCGCGGCCGCGAGCCGGGCCGCGCTGGCGCGCCAGGCCAGGCCGGTCTGGCCGAAACCATGCGCGAACAGCACCGGTGGCGCGTCCGGCGCACCGTAGCGCTCGGCGGCCAGGCGCACGCCGTCGCGCGCAATGAATGCGCAGGCGGCCGGCTCGGGCAGGTCGGGAGAGTCCATACGCAAAAGTATGGAACGCTGCACACCGCTTTTCAATACGCGCACGTATGGTGCGTTGCGGCAATCCGATCAACCGCTTGCGCCCCACGACGGACCGTGCGGCTCTAGGCGCAGGCAACCGCCCTGGTGCACACTGCGCCGATGTCAGTCCCCTCCGAAAAAGCCGTCGGCAGCGAAAACCGCAGCCGACTCTCCGCCGCCGACTGGGAGCGCGCCGCGCTCGACGCGATCGCCGAATACGGCCTGGCCGGCATCGCCGTCGAACCGCTGGCACGCCGCCTCGGCGTCACCAAAGGCAGCTTCTACTGGCATTTCCCGACGCGCGAGGCGCTGCTGAAGGCCGCGCTGGAAAGCTGGGAGCGCCAGGACGAGGAGGAGATCTTCGCCCCGCTCGCCTCGATCGCCGAGCCGCGCGCTCGCTTGCGCGAGCTGTTCGGCCGCATCGCCCACGAGCTGCCGTCGCACGTGATCTTCGCGGCGCTGCTCAAGGCGCTCGATCATCCGCTCGTGCAGCCGGTGATCGAGCGCGTCTCGCAGCGGCGCCTGGACTTCCTGACCGTGGCCTATCGTCAGGCCGGCCTCGACGAGGTCGCCGCGGCGCTGCGCGCCCGGCTGGCGTATACCGCCTACGCGGGGTTCCTGCAGCTGGCGCGCGCCGGCCTGCCGCGGCTCAGCCACGAGGAATTCGAGCGTTACATGGAGCATGTCATGCAGACCCTGCTGCCGGCGCCGAACTGAGCCGAATGCAGCGGTTTCGCGCGGTTTTTCCGCGTGATCGCATTGCTTCGCTGCAACATCTTATTTCCTTGCAATGGCCTGGTGGCGCCGCTAACGTCGGTTGCACCTTCTTATTGCCGAGTGTGCCTCGCGCGCACCTGAGGAACGCATGTCCAGTACGCTGGAAGCCCTGAACCGATGGGTGGACGACGTTGCGCGTCTGACCCGCCCCGACGCGATTCACTGGTGCGACGGATCGGATGCCGAAAACCGGATGCTGACCGATCGGATGCTCGAGCGCGGCGACCTGCTGCCGCTCAACGCGCAGACCCACCCGGGCTGCCATCTGCATCGCTCGCATCCGTCCGACGTCGCGCGCGTCGAGCACCTGACCCTGGTCTGCACGCGCGAGCGCGAGGATGCCGGCCCGAACAACCACTGGATGGCACCAGCCGAGGCGCACGCCAAGATCGACGCGCTGTTCGACGGCTGCATGCAGGGCCGCACGCTCTATGTCGTGCCGTACTGCATGGGCCCGATCGACTCGCCGCTGTCGCGCTGCGGCGTGGAGATCACCGACTCCCCGTACGTGGTCGCCAACATGCGCCTGATGACGCGCATGGGCGCGCCGGCGCTGGCGCGCATCGAGCGCGAGGGCCGCTTCGTCAAGGGCCTGCATTCGACCGGCGATCTCGACCCGGAGCGCCGTTTCATCATGCACTTCCCGGAGGAGCTGACGATCAAGTCGATCGGCTCGGGCTACGGCGGCAACGCGCTGCTCGGCAAGAAGTGCCATGCGCTGCGGATTGCCTCGTGGCAGGCGCGCGAGGAGGGCTGGCTGGCCGAGCACATGCTGATCGTCGGCATCGAGAACCCCGAGGGCGAGCGCCACTACGTCGCCGCCGCGTTCCCGTCGGCCTGCGGCAAGACCAATCTGGCGATGCTGATCCCGCCGGAAGGCTATCGGCGCGACGGCTGGAAGGTCTGGACCATCGGCGACGACATCTGCTGGATGACGCCGGGCGCCGACGGGCGCCTGTGGGCGATCAATCCGGAAGCGGGCTTCTTCGGCGTGGCACCCGGCACCAGCGAGTCGACCAATCCGAATGCGCTGGCGACGATCCAGCGCGACACGATCTTCACCAACGTCGCGGTGACCGCCGACGGCCAACCGTGGTGGGAAGGCCTGCCCGGCCAGCCGGCGATCGACTGGCAGGGCCGGCCGTACGATCCGGCCAACGGCCCGGCCGCGCATCCCAATTCGCGCTTCACGGTCAGCGCGCGCCAGGCGCCGAGCTGGTCGCCGGAGGCCGAGGCCGCCCAGGGTGTGCCGATCTCGGCGATCGTCTTCGGCGGCCGCCGCCCGTCGCTGATCCCGCTGGTGTTCGAGGCGCACGACTGGGCGCACGGCGTGCTGATCGGCGCGGCGATGGGCTCGGAGACGACCGCCGCCGCAACCGGCGCGGTCGGCGTGCTGCGCCGTGACTCGATGGCGATGAAGCCGTTCTGCGGCTACAACTACGGCGACTATTTCGCGCACTGGCTGAGCTTCGACCGGCCCGGCGCGCAATTGCCGAAGATCTTCCACGTCAACTGGTTCCGCAAGGGAGCCGACGGCCGCTTCCTGTGGCCGGGCTACGGCGACAACCTGCGCGTGCTCGAGTGGATCCTCGGCCGCTGCACCGGCCGCAGCGAGGCCAGCGACACGCCGATCGGCTACGTGCCGCGGCCGGGCGACCTGAACCTGGAAGGCCTCGATCTGTCGCGCTCGGCGCTGGCCGACCTGCTCGACGTCGATGCGGCCGCCTGGCTGCCGGAGGTCGAGGCGATCGGCGAATATCTGGCCAGCTTCGGCGCGCGCATGCCGCCGCGCCTGGAAGCCGAACGCCGGCGCATTCTCGACGCGCTCGCGGCTGCCGCGCCGCGGCCGGCGCGCGCGGCGGCAGGCTGAGGGGTTCGACGGGCCGGAACAAGGCGTGCGGCGCCGGCCGCACGCCGCCGCCGCGCGGTGCCGGGCCGGTTCGGGGCTCGGCCGGTCCCGATGATGACGCGGCAACCGGTATAACGCCGAACCCGTGCGAGCATGACGGATCGGGGCCGACGGCGCCCCGGCGAGCACACCTGTACGCAGACGGCGGCAGGACCGCCACATGCCGCCGCACGCGTCCCCGATCGCGGCGCGGCCGCCGCCTCTTCGGCGTGCGACTAAACCCTTCTTGGCGCGACGGCATCTCAAGCGCCATCATGAGCACCGCCTGCCTCGCCATGCCCCTGCCGTCGATGGACGCCTCCCGGAACGAACCCGCGGACGCCGACCTGGTGCGCCGTTCCGTCGCCGGCGACACGCGGGCTTTCGAAACCTTGTACCGCCGCCATGCCGGGCGCGTGCACGGCGCGGTCTGGCGCCTGTCCGGCATGAACGCCGCGCGCGCCGAGGAGCTGACCCAGGAGGCCTTCGTGCGCGCCTGGCAGAAGCTCGACAGCTTCCGCTTCGAGAGCGCGTTCACGACCTGGCTGCACCGCCTGGCCGTCAACGTCGCGTTGATGGAGCTGCGCAGCCGCGATCCGGAAGACGCGCACGAAGCCGACGTGCTCGAGGCGGCCGCCGAACCGGTCCGGCCGTTCTGCGCCGGCGAGCGCGGCGATCTGGAGCAGGCCGTCGCGCGCTTGCCGCCGCGTGCACGCGCGGTGCTGATCCTGCACGATATCGAAGGCTGGAAGCACGAGGAGATCGGCCGCGAACTGGGCATGGCGGTCGGCTCGTCGAAAGCACAACTGCACCGGGCGCGCGGCCTGCTGCGCCGCATGCTGGGAGAACACCATGACTGATTTCGAGATCCAGCGCCGTCTGCGCGATCTGCGCGGACCGGTCGAACCATCGCGCGACCTGTGGCCCGGCATCGCCACGCGGCTGACCGCCGCAGCGGCACCGGCCGTCGCGCCGCCGCGGCGCCGGCTGCCGCTGGCACTGGCCGCCGGCGTGACGCTGACCGCGCTGGCCGGCGTGCTCGCGATCGCACTGCAGCGCCAGCCGGTCGAGCGTCCGCTCGCCGGGACCGATCCGGCCATCCTGCCCGGCGTCGGCCGCGTGCCGCTCGACCAGGTGCCCGGCGGCGATCCGCGCCTGGCCGGCGCGACGCTGGTCATCGACAGCGCCCAGGCGCAGCTCGAAGCGGCGCTGGAGCAGCAGCCGGAGGCCGTGTTCCTGGTCGGCCTGCTCAACCGGACCCATGCCCAGCGCATGAAACTCGAACGCATCGGCGCGCAAGCCGGATGAGCCCCACGAGGACCCCATCGATGAGAACCGCCGCTCTCGCCCTGTCGCTGACCGGAGCCGCCTTACTGACGGTGCCGGCCGCTCCGGCCCTGGCCGCCGCGCGTCCGATCGACCAGACCGTCGCGGTCGACGCCGACGCGCGCATCGACGTGTCCAACATCAAGGGCAGCGTCAGCGTCGTGGTCTGGGATCGCGACGAGGTCGCGATCTCCGGCACGCTCGGCGACGGCAGCAAGGGGCTGACCGTCGAAGGCGGCGGATCGCATCTGACCGTGCGCGTCGAACCGCCCGAGAAGTCCGGCTGGTTCAGCTGGGGCGCCGACTCGCGCATGGGCGAGACCACGCTGCGCCTGTCGGTGCCGCGCCGCGCGGAACTGGAGATCGAAGTCGTCAGCGCCAGCGTCGACGTCGACGGCAGCGCCGGCCGCCGGCTCAGCGTCGAGAGCGTCAGCGGCGCGCTGCGCCTGGCCGGCCAGCCCGGCGAATGCGATCTGAGCAGCGTCAGCGGCCGCATCGAGGTCGGCGGCTGCCGCGAGCGCCTGGACGTGGAGTCGGTATCGGGCAACGTGCGCGTGCGCGACGCCGGCGGCGCGCTCGAGTTCGAGACCGTCTCGGGCGACATCGACGTGGAGACCACGCGCTACCGCACGCTCAGTGCCGGCACCGTGTCCGGCACGATCGCGATCCGCGGCGAACTCGATCCGGACGGACGCGTCGAGATCGAGTCGATGAGCGGCGACGTCGCGCTGCAGATCGGCGCCGACGCCTCGGTCGACCTGCATGCCGAGACCTTCAGCGGCCGCATCCGCAGCGACTTCGGCACAGTCAGGAGCGAGGACCACGGCCCCGGCCGCAGCCTCGACACGAAGATCGGCAGCGGCGCGGCGCGCGTGCGCATCGAGACCTTCAGCGGCGGCATCGCGATCACGCGCCGCTGAACCGTCATGCCGGCGGCGCGAGCGCCGCCGGTCCTGAAGAACCGCCGCGCCTCGCGTAGAATGCGCGCCCCCGGGCCGGCCGGACCCCGCGCCGATCCGCTCTTCAGGGCGTAGCCATGACCGACCACGTCAGCGAAATGCGCCGGCGGCGCACGTTCGCGATCATCTCCCATCCCGACGCGGGCAAGACCACGCTGACCGAGAAGCTGCTGCTGTTCGGCGGCGCAATCCAGATGGCCGGCAGCGTCAAGTCGCGCAAGGCGGCGCGCCACGCGACCTCGGACTGGATGGCGCTCGAGAAGGAGCGCGGCATCTCGGTGACCAGCTCGGTCATGCAGTTCCCGTACGCCGAGCGCATCGTCAACCTGCTCGACACGCCCGGCCACGCCGACTTCTCCGAGGACACCTATCGCGTGCTGACTGCGGTCGACTCGGCGCTGATGGTGATCGACTGCGCCAAGGGCGTGGAGGAGCGCACGATCAAGCTGATGGAGGTGTGCCGGCTGCGCGACACGCCGATCATGACCTTCATCAACAAGCTCGACCGCGAGGGCCGCTCGCCGATCGAGCTGCTCGACGAGGTCGAATCGGTGCTCGGCATCCGCTGCGCGCCGGTGACCTGGCCGATCGGCATGGGCCAGCGCCTCAAGGGCGTCTACCACCTGCTGCTGGACGAGGTGCACATCTTCGAGCCCGGCCGCAATTTCACGCGGCAGGATTCGACGATCTTCCAGGGCCTGGACGCGCCGGGCCTGGCCGAGCGCATCGGCGCCGAGGCCTACCGCGAGCTGCGCGACGAGCTGGAGCTCGTGCTCGGCGCCTCGCATCCGTTCGATCTGGACGCCTACCGGTCCGGTCAGCAGACGCCGGTGTTCTTCGGCTCGGCCGTCAACAACTTCGGCGTGCAGCTGCTGCTCGACTTCTTCGTCGAGCACGCGCCGCCGCCGCAGGCGCGCGCGACGACGACGCGCACCGTGCAGCCCGACGAGGCGAAGCTGTCGGGTTTCGTGTTCAAGATCCAGGCCAACATGGACCCGCAGCATCGCGACCGCGTTGCGTTCATGCGCATCTGCTCGGGCACGTTCAGCGGCGGCATGAAGGCGTTCCACACGCGCACCGGCAAGGACATGAAGCTCGCCAACGCGCTGACGTTCATGGCCTCGGACCGCGAGATCGTCGAGCAGGCGTTCGCCGGCGACGTGATCGGCATCCACAACCACGGCACGATCGCGATCGGCGACACGTTCACCGAGGGCGAGCCGCTCGCGTTCACCGGCATCCCGAACTTCGCGCCGGAGCTGTTCCGCCGCGCGCGGCTCAAGGATCCGCTCAAGATCAAGCAGCTGCAGAAGGGTCTGGCTCAGCTCTCGGAGGAAGGCGCGACCCAGTTCTTCCGGCCGCTGATGTCCAACGACCTGATCCTCGGCGCGGTCGGCGTGCTGCAGTTCGACGTGGTCGCCTACCGCCTGCGCGACGAGTACGGCGTCGAGTCCGCGTTCGAGGCGGTCGGCGTCACCACCGCGCGCTGGATCCACTGCGAGGATCCGAAGAAGCTCGAGGAGTTCCGCGAGCGCAACGCGATGAATCTCGCGCTCGATGCGGCCGGCGAGCTGGTCTATCTGGCACCCTCGCGCGTCAACCTGCAGCTGACGCAGGAGCGCTGGCCGAGCGTGCGCTTCGCGGCGACGCGCGAGCACGCCGCCTCGACGCCGGCGGTCTGACGCGATGAAGACGCCGCGCCGCGCCGCAACCCGCACCCCGCCTCGCACGCACGGCACGGCCGCTGCGCCGCCGATCGAGATCGACGCGCGCCGTCTGCCGCCGCTCGGCATGCCGGCGGCGCGCTTCCTCGCCGACCACTGGCAGCAGCGGCCGCTGCTGATCCGCAACGCATTCGCGGATTTCCGGAGTCCGATCACGCCCGAGGATCTCGCCGGCCTGGCCTGCGAGGAGCTTGCGCTGTCGCGCCTGGTCATGCACGAACGCCGGCGCGATCGCTGGACGCTGCGCAGCGGCCCGTTCGAGGAGACCGATTTCACGTCGCTGCCGGCGGCCGACTGGACGCTGCTGGTGCAGGACGTCGACAAGTGGGACGCCGACGTCGCCGCGCTGCTGGGGCATTTCGATTTCCTGCCGAGCTGGCGCGTCGACGACGTCATGGTCAGCTACGCGGCCGACCGCGGCTCGGTCGGCGCGCACGTCGACCAGTACGACGTGTTCCTGCTGCAGGGCATCGGCCGCCGCCGCTGGCAGATCAGCACCGATCCGGCGGCTTCGCTCGCGTTCCGCGACGATACCGAACTCAAGCTGCTGCAGCGCTTCGAACCCACGCACGAATGGCTGCTCGAGCCGGGCGACATGCTCTATCTGCCGCCCGGCGTGCCGCACCACGGCGTCGCCGAGGGGCCGTGCCTGACGCTGTCGATCGGCATGCGTGCGCCCTCGCGCGCCGAGCTGATCGTCGATCACGCCGAGTTCGTCGCCGAGCGCCTCGCCGAAGCGGACCGCTACCGCGACGCCGGCATGGCGCCGGCGCGCAGGCCCGGCGAGATCGACCCGGCGACGATCGAACGGCTCGCCGGCCTGCTCGGCGGCGCCGCAACCAGCGGACCCGACGGCATCGCCGCCTGGTTCGTCGGCTTCATCACGCGCTACCGCAGCGCGCAGTGGGTGGCGCCGCGACCGCGGCCGCTCGACGACGCAGCGTTCGAGCGGCATCTGGTGCGCGGCGATGCGCTGCTGCGCAATCCGTGGTCGCGCTGCGCCTGGGTGGCCGACGGCCGGCAGACCCTGCTCGGCATCGCCGGCAGCACGCAGCGCTGCTCGCGCGCGTTGGCGCAGCGCCTGTGTGCGCAGGCCGAGCTCGGCGCGGCCGAGGTCCAGCCGCTGAAGCCGGCCGATCGCGCGGTCGTGCTCGCGCTCGTCAACGCCGGCCATTACGCTCTGGTCGGACGCCGCACCCGGAGCCGCCGATGATCGATTCGCGCTTTCGCGTCGAACCTGCCGCCTGGCAGCAGGATCTGGCCGCGTTGCGCGCGGTCCGCGAGGAGGTCTTCATCGTCGAGCAGAACGTACCGGCCGAGGAGGAATGGGATGCGCTCGATCCGCTGTGCTACCACGTGCTCGCACGCGACGAGGCCGACCGACCGATCGGCACCGGCCGGCTGACGCCGGACCGCCACATCGGGCGCATCGCGGTGCTGCGCGAGTGGCGCGGCCGCGGCGTCGGCGCGGCGATCATGCGCGTGCTGATCGAGCGATCGCGCGAGCGCGGCGATCGCGAGGTCGAGCTGCATGCGCAGGACCATGCGATCGCGTTCTACGAATCGCTCGGCTTCGCGGTCGAGGGCGAAGGCTTCCTCGAATGCGAGATTCCGCATCACCGCATGCGGCTGTCGCTGGCGCCGGTCGGGCGCCGCGCCGCGCCGCTGCTCGCCTCGACGCCCGAACCGCGCGCGTACGACTGCATCGAGCGCGGCGATACGCTCGAGGCGATCCGCGACCTGCTCGCCGGCACGCGCCACACGCTCTCGATCCTCACCCGCGACCTCGACCCGCAGCTGCTCGACCAGCCCGACGTGCTCGACGCGATCAAGCGCATCGCGCTGTCCGGACCGCATGCGCGGATCCGCATCGTGATCCAGGACCCGGCCGTGCCGATGGCCGAGGGCCATCGCCTGATCGCACTTGCGCAGCGGCTGTCGAGCGCGATCGCGCTGCGCACGCCGGTCGAGGACATCGACCGCCAGCTGGCGGCTGCATTCGTGCTCAACGACGCGCGCGGCTATCTGTACCGGCCGCTCGCGAGCCGTTACGAAGGCGAAGGCAACCGCTACGCACCGGGCCGCCACGCGCAGCTGACGACGCAGTTCGACGCGCTCTGGGAGCGCAGCGTGCCGGCCGCCGAGCTGCGCCGGCTGTCGCTGTAGGCCGGCATCCGCCACGCGCCGGGTTCGTCTGCGCGCTCGCCCCGGCACTGCGCCAACGCAGCGTGCCGGGACACCACGCGACTGCCGGCGCGCGATCGCGTGCCGGCCGGCTCAGCGGCAGACCGGATCGCTGCCTTCGAAATCGTCCGCGAACACGCGATCGGCCGGCGCACCGACCACACTGACGTCGACGCTCGAGCTGTTGTTCGACGTCGCCGGATCGGGCGTCTGCGCCGAGATCGCCGCGACATTGGTCAGCGTGCCGGCCTTGTCGGGCGCACGCACCGCGATCTCGATCGGACCGGGCGCAGCCGTGTCGGGCGTGCACGCGAGCGAGCCGGGCTCGAGCCGGCACGACCAGTCCGGCGCGCGCACCTCAACGACGCACAGACCCGCCGGCAGCGTGTCGATCACCTCGACGCCGCTCGCGCTGCCGATCGCGCCGCCGGCGAGCAGCCGGTACTCGAACACCTCGCCGGCGCCGATGCTGGCGACGCTTGCGGTCTTGACGATCGACAGGTCCACCGGCGCGACGACCTCGATCGTCGTACTGGCGCCGTTGTCGGCCGGCACCGGATCGGTCTCGTTGGCGCTGACGGTCGCGGCGTTGACGATGGTCGCCGCGACCGACGGCGCCGGCGCGGTGATCGTGACCGGATCGGCGTCGCTGCCGGCCGCCAGCGGCGCGTTCAGCGTGCAGGTCACGGTCTGGCCGGCGATCTGGCAGGTCCAGCCGATGCCGGTCGCCGTCGCCGGCACGGTACCGGCCGGCAGTGTGTCGACGACGGTGACGCCGGTCGCCGACGCCGGCCCGCCGTTCGACGCGAGCAGGCTCCACGACAGCGTGCTGCCGGCCGGTGCGGTCGGCGCCGCGCTCTTGCGCAGCGCGAGATCCGCGCTGATGCCGGCTTCGGCCTGCAAGGCGCCGGTCGCGACCAGCGCATAGGGCTGGCTGCCGCCCATGACGACGCCGACGCCGCGCACGCGCACCGTATAGGTGCCGGCCTCCGGTGCGGCCAGACGGATCTGATGGACGACGTTGCGCTCGTCGTAACCGGAGGTCGCGGTGCTCTGCGTCGGGTTCGGCGTGCCGCTGGCCGGCAGTTTCTGCGTCCAGACCTCGCCGCCCGGCGTCTGCACCTCCAGGCGCAGCCGGTTGACGATGTGCGGCGTCGCGTTGACCGCGGCCGGATAATCGCCCCAGACCAGGGTGATCTTGAGCGGCTCGCTGCTCTGCACGTCGAGCGTGTAGCTGTCGACCGCGCCGGTGGTCAGACCGGCCGCGGCATCGGTCAGCCACAGCCGGCGCACGTCGCCGCTGAAGTACAGCGCGTCGTCCAGGTGCATGCGGCCCCAGCCTTCGGTGATGTTCGGCGTGGCGACCGTCGCGCTGGTACCGCTCATGTCGCGCGCGCCGTTGATCGCCAGCGCCTTGATCAGCGCGCCCGATGGCGCGGCGATCGCGTCGCCGTCGTCGGCCGCGCCGCCCGGATAGTAGCCGCGGCCGAGATACTCGCGGATCAGCGCGACCAGGCCGGCTGCGGTCGGCGTTGCCATCGAGGTGCCGCTCATCGTGCAGGTGCCGCAGGTGGAGGACGGCGGCGTGCCGCCCGAGGCCGAGGACACGATGCCGTCACCCTGGGCCATGATGTCGGGCTTGATGCGGCCGTCGATCGTCGGTCCGCGCGAGGAGAACGCCGCGACGTTCTCGCCGCCGGTGCCGGCGCCCGAGGCGCCGACCGTCAGCGGGCTCTTGGCCAGGCCCGGCGTGCCGATCTGCTTGTTCGTGTTCGCGCAGCACTGGCCGTCGTTGCCGGCGGCGATCGCGACGATCAGGTCCGGATGGTCCCAGGACACGCGGTCGGCGTCGCGCGCGAACTCGTCGTACGGCAGCGTGCAGCCGGACTGGCAGATGAAGCCGAGGAAGCAGCAGCCGCCGCCCCAGGAATTGGAGTGGATGCGCGCGCCGTTGAGATAGGCGGTCTCGGCGGCGTGATAGATCGTGCCGTTGAGCGAGTTGAGGTAGTCCAGGCTCTCGCCCATCTCCTGCGCGATCAGCTTGGCGCCGGGCGCGGTGCCGTCGAGATTGCCGGGCGTACCGCCGAACGTACCGGCCGCACAGTCGACCGTGTTGGCAAAGTTGTTGCCGGTGATCGATCCGGCGACGTGGCTGCCGTGGCCGGCACCGGTGCTCGCATTGCAGGCGGCATCACCGGACGCGTCGCCGCTCGCCGACCACTTGTAGTACAGCGCCAGCTTGCGCTGCTGGAAGTCCGGCGTGCCCGGCGCGCAGCTCTGGCCGGTCGCGCAGTTGCTGATCGGCGGCGTACCGAGCGCCGGATCGCGGAACGCGCAATGGCCGTAGTCTACGCCCGAATCGAGCACGCCGATGATCTGGCCGCAACCGAACAGGCCCTGGTCGAACACCGGCCGCTGGTTCTGCACGCCGCTCTGGTGCAGCCAGCCGGCGCGCGCATTGAGATAGCTCATCTGCTTGCGCAGCGAGACCGAGGCGACCTCGGCGCGCGGCGCGATCGCGCGCACGGCCGACTCGAGCCTGGCACCCTCGACGCTCAGCACGATGCGCTTGTCCGGCGCGCTGGTGACCGCGAACGCATGCGCGACGCCGTCGATCGCCTGCAGCGCGGCCAACGTCGCGTCGACGTCGGCGCCGGCGTTGAGGCCGACGCTGACCGGCAGCGCCGGCGGCCTTGCCGCCGCATCGATCAGCCACTGCGTCAGGCCGCTGTCGATCTTCCATTGCGGCGCCATCGCGCCGATCCAGACCGCGCCGGCGATCCGGCTCTGCGGCGACGGTCCGGCCGGCAGGCGCACGCGATAGGCGTGATGCGGCAGGTAGTCGAGCACCTCGGCGCCGATCGCCTCCAGGCGCGCGCGCTCGGCACGGCCCGGCACGCTCGCGAACTTGACGACCCAGTACGACCAGCCGCCCGCCTCGGTGCGCCCGGCGAGGCCGGCGAGGACGCCGAGGGCCGGCGCCGCGCGCGGCGTGCAGACGTCGAAGACGCCGCTGTCGAACGACAGCTCGCAGCGTTCTTCGGCATGGAGGGCACTGGCGAGCGCCAGCGTCGAACACAGCGTCGCGACACGGAACACGGCCGATGGCATCTGAAGATTTCCCCGTACGATCCCCGAAAGAGCCGTACCCGCGGCACCGACAATGCGACGCGACGGACGGCGGATTCGGCGGCCGCCCATCCCCATCACGCGGCGCGCCTCGGGCCGATGCTAGCAAACCGACCCGCCGCGGCACGCGCGGCCGGTCACGGACACGCATCCGAGTCGGTCACGACAGGACCGCGATGCGCCGGCGTATGGGGTCGGTCAGCGCGCGCAGCCGGGCGACCTCCTCGGCCGGAAACGGCAGCGGATAGTCCGGCACGCTGAGCCGCGGCGCGTGCCGCGCGACGCGGCGCTCGATCTCGGCCTCGTCGAGACCGACGTGCCGGCCGATGCGGCGCAGGCCGTCCTGCGGATCGGCGCACAACGCCTCGTAGCCGACCCACAGGCAGGCATCGCGCAGCGCCGGATCGGCGTCGAGGCGGTCGAGCGCGTGGCCGTACTGCATCGCCCACTGCCGCGCATAGCCTTCGGCGATGCGGCCCTGCGCGAAACAGTCGGTGATCGCCCGCGTCGCCGCCGCATCGCCGACGTTCAAGGCCCGCTTGCCGGGGCCGAACTCGACATGGCCGCTGCGCACCAGATGCCGCCCGACCTCGGGATCCTCGCCGGAGAGCTGCATGAACAGGCGGTCCTGCTTGAGCAGCGAGGCGACCTGCGCGACCGGATCGCGCACCGGCACGACGAAGCGCGCCTGCGGGTAGCGCCGTGCCAGATAGCCCAGCCGCGGCAGCTGCTCGTTGGCCTTGGCCAGATAGCGCTGCGCGCCGCGCACCGCGATCAGCTTGCGCATGTGCGCGTCGAGGAACCGGTCGAACGCGGCATGCTCGGCGTCGCCGCCGATTACCTGGTCGACCGCCGGATCGTGGCGCCCCGGAAAGAAGTGCATCCAGAACACGTCCTCGAACGCTTCGGGACTGTCCGGTCCGACCAGCAGCCGGTCGCGATGCGCGCGTTCGCGCGGCGGCCGCTTCGGCAGTGGCAGCCGCGCGTACAGATGGTTCCACCAGTACGGCGTCCACAGCCACGGATAGTCGCTGTAGCGATGCGTCGCGAACGTCGCGCCATCGGCCAGATATTCCAGCAGCACCGTGCTGCCGGCGCGCGCCATGCCGCAGATCCAGACCGGACGCGCGGTGTCGATCGCGGCCAGCCGATCGCCGAGCACGCGCGTCTCCAGATCGGCCAGGCGCTGCATGAAATGCGCATGCCGCGCGATCCACGCGGCCGGACGACGCTGCGAGAACGGGACGTGATGCACGCGCACGGGCCGTGGCGGTTCCAGGACGGCGTGCGAGCATAGCAAGCCCGTCCGCGGCGATCGCATGGTGCAGCAGGCGGACGGCGATCGGCGGCCGGGCCGCGCCGCGATCGCGCCGATCCCCGAAGGGCAGCCGCGCCGCAGCCGCGCCCGCTCGGCCAGGTTGCGCGCAGGACCGTCGATCGCCGGCCCGTCCGACCGTGCCGATGCCGGCGCGCAGCCGCGGGCCGCGCCGGGCGGCCTGCTAGAATCGCCGGCCCTTTTTTCGCGACGCAGGCCGATGACGATCTTCTCCGCAACGCGTTCCCGGCTCGGCGCGATCGTGCCGACGCTGGTACTGGCGATGCTCGCTTGCCAGGATGCACTCGCCTACATCGGCCCCGGCGCCGGCGTGAGCTTCCTCGGGTCGCTGTGGGCGATCCTGGTCGGCATCGTGCTGGCGCTGGCGGCGATCCTGTTCTGGCCGATCCGCTGGCTGCTGCGCCGCGCACGCCGGCGCACGCCGCCGGGTGGCGGGACGCCAGGTGGCTGACGCGCCGATTCGCCGGTTCGCCGGCGCCCTGCTGCTGGTCTGCGCGGTCGCCGGCTGCCAGCCGGCGCCGCCATCGCAGCCGGCGCGTGCGCGGACGATCGTCATCGGCCTCGACGGCTTCGATCCGGTGCTGGCCGAACGTGCCATGGCCGAAGGACGTCTGCCGAACCTGGCGCGGCTGCGCGAGCACGGCCACTACCAGCGCCTGGAGACGACCAATCCGCCGCAGTCGCCGGTGGCCTGGGCCAGCTTCGCGACCGGTCACGGCCCGGGCGCGCATGGCATCTTCGACTTCCTGCGCCGCAAGCCCGGCTCGTACGCGATCGATTTCTCGATCGCCGAGCAGACGCCGCCGGCCGCACTGACGCTGTTCGGCTGGCGGCTGCCGTTCGGCGACGGCGAGCTGCGCAACCGCCGCGACGGCACGCCGTTCTGGCTGACCGCCGAAGCGGACGGCCGGCGCGCCAACGTGTTCCGCGTGCCGGTTACCTACCCGCCCGATCCGGTCAGCGGCATGATCGCCGGCATGGGCGTGCCGGACCTGCTCGGCAGCCAGGGCACCTATACGGTCCTGGCGACGCGCCCGATCGCCGGCGCCGACAACGGCGGCCGCGTCGTGCTGTCGCCGGTCGAGACCGACGGCAGCGTGCACGCGCAGCTGGAAGGTCCGGCCGACCCGCTGCGGACCGACGGCCGCGCGCTGACGCTGCCGCTGCATCTGGCGCCGGCCGCGGACGGCGCGCAGCTGAGGCTCGGCGATGCGAACGTCGCGCTGCGGACCAGCGTGTGGTCGGACTGGATCCGCGTGCGCTTCGACCTCGGCCTCGCCGGCTCGATCGGCGGCATGCTGCGCGCGCGACTGGCCGAAGGCTTTCCGCGGCCGCTGCTGTACCTGTCGCCGATCCAGGCCGATCCGCGCGATCCGGCCCTGCCGATCAGCGCGCCGCCGTCGTTCGCCGCGGCACTGGCCGGACGCATCGGCGATTTCCACACGCTCGGCATGCCCGAGGAGACCTGGGCGCTCAACCAGGGCCATCTGGACGAGGACGGCTGGCTCGACATGGTCGCCACGACGCTGGCCGAGGGCGAGGCGATGCTCTACGACGCGCTCGACCGCCGCGAGAGCGAACTGGTCATCGAGGTGTTCGTGCAGCCCGACCGCGTCAGCCACATGTTCTGGCACACGCTCGACCCGGCGCATCCGCGCCACGCCGGCAGCAGCGAACGCGCGCGCCATGCGATCGACGGCATCTACGCCGCGTCCGACCGCATCGTCGGCGAGGTGCTCGCGCGGATGACGCCGGACGACCGCCTGATCGTGCTGTCCGACCACGGCTTCGCGTCGTTCCGGCGCGCGGTCCATCTGAACCGCTGGCTGCACGAGCAGGGCTATCTCGCGATCGAGCCCGGCGCCGATCCCGAGCAGCCGCTGTTCGCGGCAGTGGACTGGCCGCGCACGCGCGCGTTCGCGCTCGGCCTCAACGGTCTCTACCTCAACGTGCAGGGCCGCGAGCCGCAGGGCAGCGTCGCGCCGGCCGAGGTGCCGGCGCTCAAGGCCGCGCTGCGCGATGCGCTGCGCAGCCTGCGCGACCCGGCCGACGGGGCGGCGATCGTGCACGAGGTCTACGACGGCGCGGTGCTGTATCCGGGCACGCACGGCGAGGAGGCGCCCGACCTCGTGGTCGGCTACGCGCCGGGCTATCGCGCCTCGTGGCAGACCTCGCTCGGTGCGCTCGGTCCGGCGCTGGTCGAAGAGAACCTGCAGCACTGGAGCGGCGACCACTGCATCGACCCGGCCGCGGTGCCGGGCGTGCTGTTCTCGTCGCAGCCGCTGGAACGGCCGGTCGCCGGCATCGCCGATCTGGCCGCCCTCGTGCTCGGCCGCGGCGCGGCGGCACCGTGACGATGGGCCTGCTCGATCTTCCCGCGCCGCTGCTCGACGCGCTCGACGCCATGCTGGCGGCGATCGGCGTGCCGTCCCTGGTGCGCGTGGCACTGGCCGGCCTCGCCGCCGGCGTCGCCGGCGCCTGGGTCTACCGGCGTGTCTCGCCGCAGGCGCGGCTCGGCACGCTGCGCGCCGAACTCGGCGCCGTGCAGGCCGAGCTGCGAAGCTACGACGGCCCGTTCTCGGGCCTGATGCCGCTGATCCGGCGGCAGTTCGCGCTGAGTCTGCGCCAGCTGCGCATCACCGCCGGCGCGGCCGTGCTGGCCGGTCTGCCGGCGCTGCTGATCCTGCCTTGGCTGTCGAACCGTTACGAGGTCGCGTTTCCGCCACCCGGAACGCCGGTGCGCGTCTGCGCCGAGCCCGCCGGCATCGCGCTGACGACGGACGATCCGGCGCTGAGCACCGACGCGCAGGGCTGTCTCGACCTGCCGTGGCCGGCCGCCGAGGATCCGATCGCGCTGGTCGAGGACGGCCGCGCGCTGATCGCATTGCCGACGCCGCAGCCGTCTCGCATCGTGCACGAGCGGCGCTGGTTCAACGGGTTGATCGGCAATCCGGCCGGCTATCTGCCGGACGGAGCGCGCACGCGCGACCTGCGGCTGTCACTGCCGTCGCGCGAGCTGATCGCGGTCGGGCCGGGCTGGCTGCGCGGCTGGGAAGCGGCCTTCTTCACGGCAGCGCTGTTGAGCTCGCTGTGGCTGCACCGGCGCTGGCGGCTGCACTAGCGCCGCCTCGTCTCAGTCCGGACTGCGATGGACGAACGCACTGACCGCCGCCAGATCGAACGGCCAGTCCAGCTCCTGTGCATCGCGCGCATCGTGCAGCACCGGCACTCGCCAGCCGTAGGTCGCCGCGAGCACCGGATCCTCTTCGATGAAGACGCTGCGGAACTCCGGCGCACGCGCGGCGGCGAGCAGCGCCAGGGCGCTGTCGCACAGACAGCAGTCGTCGGTGACGTAGAGCGTCAGATGCGTCATCGCCCGGTCCGGCCCGCCGCCGGTGTCGCGGCACCCGCGTCGGCCGCCGGCGGCACCGCGGTGCGATCGCCTGCATTGTCCGGGCCGGCCTTGCGCTCGGCCGCCTTGTTCCCGTCGGCCTTCAGGCGGTCGTATTCGGCGCGCGCGGTCTGCGCACGCGCCGGCTCGCCGCCCCGCTCGAGCGCTTCGGCCAGGTTGTACCAGGCCTCGGCGCGGCGCGGCTGCAGCTCCGACAGCGCCGCCCACTGCTCGGCCGCCTCAAGATAATCGCCCTGGCGCATCAGCGCGTCGCCGAGCGCGAAGCGTGCCTCGGCGCGGTGCGGCTCGATCGATACCGAGCGGCGCAGCACCTCGACCGCCTCGCCGGCACGACCCAGCCTGAGCAGAGCCACGCCCGAGCGCAGCAGCGCGTAGCGGTTGTCGGGTTCGCCGGCGAGCACCTCGGTCAGCACGCTCTGCGCATCGGCGAAGCGGTGCTGGCGCAGCAGCGACTCGGCGACCTGCAGGCGCTCCTTGATCTCGATGCGGTCCTTCGGATCGGGGCGGTCGGTCGGCGGCGCCTCGACCGGACTGCCGACGCCGACGTAGCCGAGGCTGCGCAGGCGGTCGATCGCCTTGGGGTCCTCGCCGGTCGCGGCCACGCGCGCCGGCGTTTCCGTGTAGCGCGTCAGCGCCAGATGCAGCCGGTCGCCGGTCGCGACCTCCTCGGCGATCCGGTTCTGCGTTTCGTGCGGATCGGGATCGAGCGCGTAGAGCTCGGGCTTCGGCGCATCGATGTACTTCCAGCCCTGATCGCGCCAGGCCGTCAGCGGCGCCCAGCCGTAGTAGGTCCACGGCAGCCAGGTCTCGATCAGCGCCGGATGCACGGCCAGTTCGCCGCCGGACAGGCCCTGGGCGAGGCTCAGCCCGTCGGTCTGCGGCAGCGGATCGAGCCCGAGCAGGTCCAGGATCGTCGGCGCGACGTCGATCAGCTGCACCGCCTCGTCGCCCTGCCCCGGCGCGATCCGGCCGGGCCAGTGGAAGATCAGCGGCACCAGCATCGTCGAGTCGTAGACGAAATAGCCGTGCGTGACCTCGCGGTGCTCGCCGAGCGCCTCGCCGTGATCGGCGGTCAGCACGATCAGCAGCGGCCGCGAGCCGCTGGCTTCGCGCGCGGTCTCGAGCAGGCGGCCGATCCAGTAGTCGGTGTAGGCCACCTCGCCGTCGTAGGCACCACGCGGACCGGGCTGCCAGAACTCGCGAGGGGGCTCGTATGGATCGTGCGGATCGTAGAAGTGCACCCAGCCGAACCAGGGACGTTCCCGATCCTGCGCGATCCAGGCTGCGGCCGCGGCGCTGGTGCCCTCGGCGCGGCGCTCGACCCAGCCCTCCTCGCCGCTGTCGAGCCGGTCGTCGTAGTGCGCGAAGCCGCGATCGAGGCCGAACAGCGTCTGCAGCGGAAAGCCGCTGACGAAGGCGCCGGTGCGATAGCCGTGGCGGCCGAGCACGTCCTGCAGCAGCGGCAGGTCCAGCGGCACGGTCTGGCCGTTGTCGCGCACGCCGTGATGGCGCGGCAGGCGCCCCGACAGGATCGAGGTATGCGCCGGCAGCGTCAGCGGCACCGGCGAAACCGCGCCGCGGAACGCGCGCCCGCCGCTCGCCAGCGCATCGATCGCCGGCGTGTCGCCGCGCCCGGCGACGAAGCCGAGCGCGTCGGGCCGCAGCGTGTCGACGGTGATCAGCAGCACGTTCGGTGCCGGCTCACGACGCTGGCACCCGGCGGCGGCGAGCAGGCCCAGGACCGCACAGATCGCCGCGAGCGGCAGGCCGGGTCGGATCTTCATCGAACGAGGTCCCGCGGTTCAGGAAAACGGCGAAAGTACAGGCGCATCGGCCACGCGTCACGCAGAATCTGCACCCGGCGGTTGACTTGCCCGCCATCGGCGGCTAGCTTCGACGCGGCTTCAAGCGTTGTCGACGGCACGGTCCGGATGGCCGATGCCGCAGGCTTCTATTCCATTGCCCGGGGAAACAAAAACATGAACAAGTTCCTTGCAGTCGCCGTGTCCGCAGGCCTCGGCCTGTGCTGTACGGCCGCGATCGCGGCCAACCGTTCCGATGCGGGCTGGGTGCGCCCGAACCCGAACATCGAAGTGCCGGCCGGCGGCGGCAGCTGCGCGACGCCGCAGAACGTCGGCACGTTCTCGCCCGGTTCGCCGGCCACCGTCTCCGGCAACAGCTGCGGCGGCGCCAACAACATTTCCAACTACGGCGGCGGCATCTGCGACGCCAGCCTGCCGTTCCCGTACCCGGGTCCGGAAGACGTGTGGCAGGTCACGCTGACCGGCACGCCGAACTCGGTCGCGATCGCGGCCGACCTGACCGGCAGCACCGGCGACCTGGCCGTGTTCGTGCTCGGCACCTGCGGCGACGGCAACAGCTGCATCGCCAGCTCGCAGGACGCGATCGGTGCGGGTGAAGGCCCGGAGGAAGTCGCGCTCGACCCGAACCTGACGCCGGGCGACTACTACATCTACATCGACTCCTACTACGGCACCGGCAGCATCTCCTGCGGCACCTACTCGCTGTCGCTGAGCGGCACGCAACCGGTCTCGCTGACGACGTTCGGCATCGACTGACCGTTTCGGGGGCGCGCCCGGCGCGCCCCCGATCGTCCGATCCGCCGTCCGAATGCGCCTGCCTCTCCTCGCCGGCCTGTCGCTGGCCCTACTCGTTCCTCCTGCCTCCGCCACAGCCGCTTCGCTGACGATTTCGCCTAAGCACGCACGCTTTGCGCCGAGCTATCAATACCAGCAGATCCGCCACGAATACCGCGTCGTCAACGAGGGCGACAAGCCGGTCGTGCTCGATCGCATCGAGGCGCGCTCGGCCGGAAACGGCCGCGCCGTGGATTTTCCGCGCCGGCTCGAGCCCGGCCAGACCGGCACGATCACGATCGAGCAGCCGACCGAGGACTTTCTCGGCAACAGCGGCTTCCGGTTCGCGCTGTTCACCGACGAGGCCGATGTCGACCGCTACCGCTTTTCGCTGAGCGGCTTCATCCAGAGTGCTTACGAACCGGAGCGGCCCGGCATCGACTTCGGCGAACTGCGCCGCGGCTCAGCCGTGACGCGCACGCTGAAACTCGAAAGCCGCGAAGCCGCCGACTGGCGGCTGGTCGAGGTGATCGAGGCCCCGGATTTTCTCAAGATCGCGCTGGACGGACACAGCATCACGGCGACGCTGGCCGAAGACGCCCCGCCCGGCTTCGTCACCGGCAGCGTGCTCGTGAAGACCTCGGTCCCCACACAAGACAGGCTCGCGATCGGACTGCGCGGCTACGTCAGCGGCAGCCTCGTTCCCGAACAGCGCGCGCTCGGCCTGGGTGCCGTCGAGATCGGCGGCGAGGCGCAGGGCACGCTGCGCATCGTCCATCGCGACGGCAAGCCGCTGCCGCAGCGGCTCAAGGTCAGCGCTCCGGCGCCGTGGAAGGCCAGGATCGCGCCGTGCAAGCCGGCCGGACGCAGTTGCGCCGTACTCGAGGTGCGCGGCCCGATCACGGCTCCGGGTCCTTTCGGCGACGTCGCGCAGCTGACCATCTCCGGCGACGACGAGCCGACGCTGCCGATCCGCTTCTTCGGCGTCGGCCTGCGCAAGGGCCAGTCGGTGCGCCAGTTCGCCGCCGAGGAGCAGGCCGAGCAGGCGATACCGGCGCCGTCGCTCGACCACGCGCTCGCCCAGATCACCCGGCCCGACGCTCCGGCGAACGCAACGCCGCCTCCGTCAGCACCGACATCGCCCGCAACCGTCTCGGCCGAAACCCGGACCGTCTCCAGCGGCAGCGGCCCGGCACGCATCCACTGGGAAGCCGACAACGAGCTGCGCACCGCCGGCTACGTGGTCTATCGCGCGAGCGATCGCGCCGGACCGTATGTGCGCGCCTCGGATCTGATCGAAGCGCACCGCGGCGCCGACGCCGGCCGGCGCTACGAGTTCGTCGACGAGCGCGTCAAGGCGGGCCAGACCTACTACTACTACATCGACGCGGTCTCGAACAAAGGCATCAAGACCCGGCTGTCGCCGGTGCTGCGCAAGACGATCGCATCCGGCTGAGTTCGGCGCGCGGCCGCGTCGCTTCGGCCGCTGCACGCTCGGCTACAATCGCGGACGTTTTCCCGGATCCGCAGCGATGGCAGTCAGCGTCTTCGACATCTTCAAGATCGGCATCGGCCCGTCCTCGTCGCATACGGTCGGGCCGATGCGCGCGGCCGCGCGCTTCGCCGAGCGCTGGCTCGACGAGCGCGGCGTGCTCGAGCGCACCTCACGCATCCGCGCCGAGCTGTACGGCTCGCTGGCGCTGACCGGACGCGGCCACGGCACCGACAAGGCCGTGCTGTGCGGCCTCGAGGGCGAATGGCCGGACCGGATCGATCCGGACGTCATCGAGGACAAGCTCGCGCGGATCCGCACCAGCAAGCGGCTGCGCCTGCACGGCCGCCACGAGATCGCGTTCGACGAGAAGACCGACCTGGTCTTCAACAAGCGCCAGAAGCTGCCGTACCACACCAACGGCATGCGCTTCATCGCCTACGACGCGGCCGGCGAGGTGCTGGCCACGCGCGACTACTACTCGGTCGGCGGCGGCTTCGTCGTCAACCACGACGAGGCTGCCGAGGACCGCATCGTCCCGGACACCACGCCGCTGCCGCACCCGTTCCACAGCGGCGACGAGCTGCTCGCGCGCTGCGAGGAATCGGGCTTGTCGATCGCCGGCGTCATGCTCGCCAACGAGCGCGCCTGGCGCAGCGAGGAGGACATCCGCAGCGGCCTGCTGGCGATCTGGCGCGCGATGCAGAGCTGCGTCGCGCGCGGGCTGCGCAGTCCCGGCGTGCTGCCGGGCGGACTCAAGGTGCAGCGCCGCGCGCCGGTCATGTACGACGAGCTGTGCTCGCGCCCTGAGATCGCTTTGCGCGATCCGTTGACGATCCTGGACTGGGTCAACCTCTATGCGCTGGCGGTCAACGAGGAGAACGCCGCCGGCGGCCGCGTCGTCACCGCGCCGACCAACGGCGCCGCCGGCATCGTCCCGGCCGTGCTGCACTACTACGACCGCTTCTGCCCGAGCGCGAACGAGTCCGCCGTGGTCGACTTCCTGCTGACGGCCGGCGCGATCGGCATCCTCTACAAGGAGAACGCCTCGATCTCCGGCGCCGAGGTCGGCTGCCAGGGCGAGGTCGGCGTCGCCTGCTCGATGGCGGCCGGCGGCCTGACCGCCGCGCTCGGCGGCAGCATCTACCAGGTCGAGAACGCCGCCGAGATCGGCATGGAGCACAACCTCGGCCTCACCTGCGATCCGATCGGCGGCCTGGTGCAGATTCCGTGCATCGAGCGCAACGCGATGGGCTCGGTCAAGGCGATCAACGCACAGCGCATGGCGATGCGCGGCGACGGCAAGCACCGCGTCTCGCTCGACAAGGTCATCAAGACGATGCGCGACACCGGGCGCGACATGCAGGACAAGTACAAGGAAACCTCGCGCGGCGGCCTCGCGGTCAACGTGATCGAGTGCTGAGGCGGCAGCCGCCGAATCAGCGGATCCGTCCCGGCCTTGCCGGCAAGAGCGTCCATGCCGCCGCGGCGTATCGCGGAGAACCTGCCGACCGCTATCGCAGCAGCGCCGGACCGCGGCGCAGGCAGGTGCGGGCGACGGTGTGCTAGGCCACGCGCCGTCGCGCGGTAGCGATCTGCCCGGCGGCGCCGTGCCCGCGTTGTGGCGTCGTACGCGTCCTGCGCTGCAGCTCCATGATCGCGAATGCCGCCAGGCCCAGCGTGAGCGGCGCGAGGTAGTGCACACAGCGATACGCGAGCAGCGCGGCCAGCAGCGGAGCCTGACCGAGCCGGCTGCCGAGCGAGGCGATGAAGACCGCTTCGACGACGCCGAGTCCGGCCGGCACGCGCACGACCAGGCCAATCACCGCGCTGCCGAGCAAGGTGATCAGCACCAGTCCGAAATCGGCCGGCGGCAGCAGCGCGTGCAGCGAAGCGGCGCCGAGCAGCCAGACCGGCACCGACAGCGCGAGCTGGACCAGCGCGATCCGCAGCGCCGGCAGCTCGATCGTCAGCCGGCGCCAGCGCCAGGTCCGCCGCCGCGCGCGCGCGCAGGCCCACAGATAGGCCGCGACGATCGCCAGCAAGCCAGCGCCGGTCGCCTGCAGCGCCGTCGCGCCGATCCGCCAGGCCGGCGGCGGCTCGACGCGTAAAAAGAGCAAGGCCGCACCGAGCACCAGCAGATAGCCCGACCAGTTCGTCATTAGATTGAACGCGATCACGCGCGCGACGCAGGCGGCATCGATACCGCGCGCCGTGTACAGGCGCAGCCGCAATCCGAGCGCGCCGAGCATCGCGCCGAGACTGAGGTTGCAGGCATAGCTCGCGAAGCCGATCGCGGCGATCTGCGGCCGCGGCAGCGCGATGCGCGCCTGCCGTGCGGCCAGTAGCTCATAGGCCGCGTACAGGGCATAGCACGCCAGGCTGCAGGCACCCGCGGTCAGGATCGCGCCGACCGGAAGCTTCGCGAACGCGGTCGCGGCCTCGGCCCAGTCGAGCTCGCGGCCGACCGTCCAAAGCATGGCCGCGAGCGCCACGTAGAAGACCGCGAGCACCGCCCGCATCGGCCAGCGCCGCCTCGGTGAGGTCCGCTCAGGCACGACTGCCCCCGCCGGCGGCGTGCGCACGGTCGCCGGCCGCCACGTCCGGCTCCGGCGACGGCGCCGGCGCGACCAGTTCGCCGACCGGCACCGGCGTGGTCGAATCGCGCACGGCGGCGACCTCGGGCTCGCGTACGCGGCCGAGCTGCGGCGCATGCGCCGGCAGCCAGCCGGCGATGCGCGGGAAATGGCGCAGCAGGTGGAACAGCGCGATGCCGAACACCGCGCGAACGCCGCCGATCGCGCGCCGGTCGCCGGCGTCGATCGGCGTGCAGTCGTGGCGCGCGAGGCGCTCCAGATGGGCGTGCAGCGTCTCGTTGAAGGCTTCGTCGCGGATCAGCACGTTGGCTTCGAGATTCAGCCACAGGCTCAGCGGATCGAGGTTGCTCGAGCCGACCGTGGCCCAGTCCTCGTCGACCAGCGCGACCTTGCCGTGGAACGGGCGCCGGCAGTATTCGACGATGCGCACACCGGCCGGCAGCAGATAGTGGTACAGCGAACGCGTCGCCGCGGTGACCCACGGCATGTCCGGATGGCCCTGCAGGATCAGCGTCACCTCGACGCCGCGCCGGGCCGCATCGCGCAGCCCCTTGAGCAGCCGGTAGCCGGGCAGGAAGTAGGCATTGGCGATCACGATGCGGCGGCGCGCGGCGCGGATCGCGACGCGGTAATGCCGTTCGATGTCGTCGGTATGCGCGCCGTTGTCGCGCGTCACGAACGCGACGCGGGCGCCGTCACCCGGCTGTGCCGGCGCGGGCTGACGCGCCCGCCGCCAGCGCATGTCCGGCAGGCGCCAGCGCCGCCGCGGCGGCCCGATCAGCGTCTGCGCGGCGGTGCGGATGTCGGCGACGACCGGGCCGACGATCTCGATCGCATAGTCCTGCTTGGCCTGCGGACCGAAATCGCCGAGGTGATCGGCCGAATAGTTGATGCCGCCGACGAACGCGCGCTCGCCGTCGACGACGACCAGCTTGCGGTGCAGGCGCCGGAACAGGTTGGTGCGCAGACCGAGCAGCGGCCGGCGCGGATCGAAGACGCGCACGCGCACGCCGGCTTCGGCGAGCGCGGCGAGAAACCCCGGAGAGAACGTCGGCGAGCCGTAGCCGTCGACGGTCAGGTCGACCGAGGCGCCGGCGCGTGCCGCGGCGACCAGCGCATCGCGCAGCGCCTCGCCGACGGCATCCTCGAACAGGATGAAGGTCTCGACGATGACCTCGCGCCGCGCGTTGCGGATCGCCTCGAACACGCGCGGGTAGAAGCCCTCGCCGTTCTCGAGCAGGCGCACCTGGTGTCCGTCGTGCCAGCGCGTCTTCACAGGCGCACCTGCGACAGCAGTGGCGCGTGATCGGACAGATGCGACCAGGGCCGCGAGTCGAGCACCGCAGCGTCCTCGATCTGCAGACCGCGCACGTAGATGCGGTCCAGCGGCAGCAGCGGAAAGCGCGCCGGAAACGTCCGAGCCGGCGCCTTGCGGCGCACCGCGAACACTTCGCGCAGACCGATCTGCGCCAGCTCCTCGCCGATGCGGCCGCGCCAGTCGTTGAAGTCGCCGGCCACGATCAGCGGCTCCTCGAGCGGCACGCGGGTCGCGACGTAGTCGATCAGCCGGCCGATCTGCGCGCGCCGCTGGTGTTCGCGCAGACCCAGGTGCACGCAGATCGCATGCAGGCCGAGATCGATGCCGGGCAGCGTCAGCGCGCAGTGCAGCAGGCCGCGGCGCTCGTGCCTGCCGACCGACACGTCGATGTTGTCGTGGCGCGCGATCGGATACTTCGACAGCAGCGCGTTACCGTGGTCGCCCTGCGGATAGACCGCATTGCGCCCGTACGCGAACTGCGGCCACATGCTGTCGGCGAGGAATTCGTACTGTGGCTGGCTCGGCCAGTCGGCGTAGCGTCGCGCATGGCTGGCGTGCGCGCCGAGCACCTCCTGCAGGAACACCAGATCGGCGCCGCTGGCGCGCACCGCCTCGCGCAGCTCGTGCAGCACGAAGCCGCGGTTGAGGAAGCCGAAGCCCTTGTGCGCATTGATCGTGAGCACGCGCAGCGTCAGCGGCAGGTCCAGCTCCGGCGCGGTCCGCGCGGATGTCGAAAGGGCACTCATCATCCGTATCGAGTCTGTCGCCGCCTGCATGAATTGCGAATGTCTCGGCGGCGCCGATGCGGGCACTTCGATGAACGGATACCGCAGTCTCGCCGGCCCGGGTCGGCAATCGCGGTCGGTCACGCACCGATGGAACCGCAGGGACGCGACGACCGCCAACCCGTGTGCAGCTTCGACGATGCCGCCAACGGCCGGCCGCCGCAGCACAACGGGAAACGTGAACATCGGCTGGCACCGCACAAGGCGCATCCGCCGGCTTCATCATCGAGCGAGCGAGCGCCTGCTAGCGTCGATCGCCATCGTCCCCAAGGAGCTACGCCATGGCACGTTGGCTGCCCGCCGCCCTCGTCGGCACCCTGGGCCTGTCCGGCACCGCCGGCGCCCAGCAGAACGATGGAACCGATGTGCGCGTCGCCGCACACGTCTACAAGCCCGCCAAGGTGGCGGCGACACCGCAGCGCATCTCCGCATTGCAGGTGCCGAAGGGATTCGACATCTCGGTCTTCGCCGAGGGCCTGCGCAATCCGCGCATCCTGGCGGTCGCGCCGGACGGCACGGTCTACGTCAGCCGGCGCGATCAGGGCGACGTCCTGATGCTCCGGGATGCCGACGCGGACGGGCGCGCGGACGGAACCCCGGTCGCCGTGCTGCATCGTCCCGGCGCACACGGACTGGCGGTCCACGACGGCAGCCTGTACGTCGCGACCTCGCGCGAGGTGTTCGCCGCGCCGATCCAGCCCGACGGCACGCTCGGGCCGGTGCGGATGATCATCGGCGATCTGCCCGATACCGGTCAGCACCCGAACCGCACGCTCGCGTTCGGCCCGGACGGCATGCTCTACATCAGCGCCGGATCGACCTGCAACGCCTGCAACGAGGCCAATCCGGAATCGGCCGCGCTGCTGCGCGCCTCGCCCGACGGCCGCTCGCGCACGATCTTCGCGACCGGCCTGCGCAACACGATCGGCTTCGCCTGGCATCCGCAGACCGGGGAACTGTGGGGCCTGGATCACGGCATCGACTATCTCGGCGACGACGAGCAGCCCGAGGAACTCAACCGCATCGAACTCGGCAAGCGCTACGGGTGGCCGCACGTCTGGGGCGAAGGCGGACTCAATCCGCAGTCGACGCCGCCGGGCGGGCTGACCAAGGCGCAGTGGAAGGCGATCAGCACGCCGATGGCGCTCGGCTACACCGCGCATGCCGCGCCGATGCAGATGCTGTTCTACACCGGCCAGGCGTTTCCGGCCGAGTACGGTGGCGATGCGTTCGCGGCGATGCGCGGCTCGTGGAACCGCAAGCCGGCGTCAGGCTACGAAATCGTGCGCATCGTGTTCCGCGACGGCCAGCCGCAGCGCATCGAGCCGTTCGTCAGCGGCTTCCTGAGCCGCGACGGCCGCAGCCATTTCGCGCGTCCGGTCGGCCTGGCAATGGCGCGCGACGGCGCCCTGCTGATGGCCGACGACGGCAACGGCGTGATCTACCGGATCGCCTATGCCGGCCGCGAGCGCACCGCAGCCGCAAGCGCCGCGCCGCCGGCCGACGTCATGAACGCGCAGGCCGCGCGCGGCGTCGGGGTGCCGCTGGCGCTGGCGCGGCCCGAAACCGCGACCGACGGCACGTTGCAGGTGACCTCGCCTGCGTTCGCGAACGGCGCACCGATCCCGCCGCGCCACAGCGAGTACGCCGACGGCATCTCGTTCCCGCTGGCATGGACCGCGGTGCCGGAGGCGCGCTCGTACGTGATCATCGTGGAAGATCCCGATGCACGGCCGATCACGCCGTTCGTGCACTGGGTCGCCTGGAACATCCCGACCGGCACGACCTCGCTGCCGGAAGGTCTGCACGAAATCGAACGGCTGACCGCGCCGGAGGGTCTGATGCAGGGGCGGACCTCGCGCGGCTCGCCTGGCTACTTCGGGCCGCGTCCGCCGGTCGGCGATCCGCCGCATCACTATCACGTCCAGGTGCTCGCGCTCGATCGCGAACTCGACCTGCCGGCCGGCTCCGACCGCGACGCAGTATTGGCCGCCACGCAGGGCCACGTACTGGCCAAGGGCGAACTGGTCGGCACCTACGCGCAATCGATCGAACCGCCGCGCTGAGCGGCACACGACGCGGCCGCGTCCGGCTTCGCCCGGGGCGCGGCCGCATGGGGAACGACGATGGATCTGGACTGGGTGCAGTGGCCGGCGATGGCGGTCACCGTGCTGGCGGCGTGGAACGTCGGCGCGCGCCAGAAACAGCAGCGCGGCTGGGGCTTCTGGTGCTTCCTCGCCAGCAACGCGCTGTGGATCGTCTGGGGGCTCTACGCGAAGGCCTACGCCCTGGTCGTGCTGCAGCTGTTCCTGGCCGCGACCAATCTGCGCGGCGCGCGCAAGAACGATGCGCTCTGAGCTTCGCGTGCGGCCAACCTCGACCGGCCGGACAACAAAAACCCGCATCGCTGCGGGCTTTTTCGTATGTCGCGGGACATCGTGGGACGATGTCGTGGAGGCCTGAGTCGGAATCGAACCGGCGTACACGGCTTTGCAGGCCGCTGCCATACTTTAACGATCAATATCTTATGCGACTTGACACGCGTGCGGCTGATGCCCGGCGACAGCTGAGCCATCCCGGTAGCGCATGCTACCGGGATGGCTCAGCTGCGGGAGGTCATGGCTGTGATGGGCGCGGCACGCCCGCTGCCTGCTCGGCAGTGATCGAAGTCCAACTTGAAACTTTTCTGAGCTGCCTTCGCGGCAGTCAAGTCAACGCTAGGGCCTGATGTTCTGAGCTGCTTGTTCGGCAGTTAGGTACAACCGGTCACGCAATTTTCTGAGCTGCATTTCTGCAGTTAGCGCTCCTTCGCCGGCTTGATTCTACGACTCTGCGCGAGCTTCCGCCAGGCGCCCGTTCCACGCTCCGTCGGCAACCCCTGCCGCTTGATCCAGGGGCCGAATTCAGCGGCTAGTGCGGCAATGCGGTCTCGATCTTCTGCGCTCACGTAGCCGCCCGACGCGACGATGGCTTTGATTCGCAGCGCGAAGTCCTTGTCGTCTTCTGACGGCTCTCGCACAACGACATTCGGTCGCGCGGCGCGAACACGATCAACGACCGGATCAGCGAGTCGCGATGACAACTCGGCCGACGCTTCCCGGATCACATCGACCAGCTGCTGCACGCTCATGATCGAGAGATTCATGCGCGCTGGACTCCGAGCCGGTGCAGCAGCAGATGCCACAGCGCGAAGCTCATGCTCTGCCGCGAAGCGGCGCCGTCGCGCGCGGTGTACTTGCGGAAATTCTGCGGCGTCACGCCAACGAGCGCGGCGGCTTTAGCGCCGGACACGCCCGTGAAACTGCCCTCTCCGACGACGTGTCGGATTTCCCAGCTTGTGGGCGGTCGCCATCTTTCGGCTTCGGTCGTCATGACCGAATCCGGCATCAGTCCAGCGGTCCATGCGTTCTCGGGCGCGGAATGTGCCGCGGCAATGCCGGCGAACTGACTCAGCGTTACGTCGCGACAGCGACGGCGATCAGCGCTGCGAATCCAGTATCGGGATCGATCGTCGATCAGCCCTGGTGTCATGCCGCAGTCGCTATCGCTCGCGAAGCTACCGATTGCGTCGCCGGTCTCGAAATCGATCAGATCGATCCGCGCTGGCGCGTGCTCGCGGCGCGCGCGGCTTTCAAATGCACCGCGGTCAACGCCGAACAATCCGATGATATCGGTCTGCGCGGCTTCAGCCGGCGCGGTGCGCTCGCCGAGTTTTTCGCTCTCGTAGCGCATGACCCATGCGCGGTAGGCTTCCCCGGCCACGCGCAGAGCGCGGCCGGGCTCGAAGGTAAAGGGGCCGTATGCGAAAGCGATCATGCACGCGCACTCCGAACAACTTCGCGCGCGATGCGCTCCATTTCTTTCAGCAGCTCCGACATCCATGCGGCCTTGGCTTTCTGCTCTTCCGAGCCGTAGATTCCATCGGCCCTTCCAGCCTGCTCGCGCGCCTCTTTCTCAAGAGACGCCGGGATGTGCGTGACCTCGACGCTGTTCGGCATCGTGAAAGCTACGCTGTCCCCTCCGACAAAGCGGACCGGCAGACTGCGGGCTACTTCAACGGGATTCTTCTTGCTCATCGTCGTTGCCTTCTGGGCAGACAGCGCTGGCGGGATGCCGTGCTGATGGATTAAGTATAGCGCGATCCGCGCTATTGTCAATAGAGACAGAATCGACTAGCTCTACAGCGGGCACCGATCAGATCGGCGGCGGTCGCTCGTCTTAGACGCGTTTGCGCGTCACTGCGCGATCGACCATCTTCCGCAACGCCGAGCACGTCTTGCACGGCGTTGCGGCGCGCGCCCACTGCCGCACCTGGTCGCGCAGCGGCGTGCGCCCCTTGGGCTTTGGTCGCTGGCCGACGCCTCGGATCTGCATCAGGGGTGCGGGTTGCTAAATTCGGCGCACGTCGTCGGCGCGTCCGGGCCCTCGGCATCGAACGTGCCGATCGCCTCCCCGTTGACCGACACCTCAATCCGCAGCGCGCCGCCGAGGTAGACCGCCAGACATGTGCGTCGCGTGCTCGTAACGCCGTCGTCGCCGACGACGTAGTTCCACGCCTCGTACGCGACGGCCGTCCACTGCACCTCAGCATCCTCCGGCAGATTGAGCAGGCCGAGAACGAACATGCGCCCGTCCGACACGCTCACGCAGCCGTCGACGTACAGCGCGACGTCGCCACCACCGCCCGGCGTGCCACCACCGCCGCCGTCGTCGCTTCCGCCAGCGCCTGCCGGCGGCGGAACGACGACGATAACCGAGTTGGCCGTCGCGCCTGGCGCACCGGGTCGCGCTGGAAACCGCTGCGCGCTCATTGGATGATGATCTCAACGACCAGTGTGCTGCCGTCGACCGCGAGGACATCCAGCGTCCACGCCCCCGCCGGCAACAGCGCGGCCGCGATCACGAGACGGCCGGCAGCATCGGTCTGTCCGGACACGCCGAGCTCGCGCACCGTTACGCGTGCGCCGGCGATCGGGCGGCCGTCGACGTCGATCAGCGTGATCGTCCGATCGCTGCCGGCCGTCGCCACGGTGGCGCCGGCGTACTGCAGCGGATCATGCGCCGTCGACTGCTGGACGAGGCGCACGACGGGCGCCTGCCCCACTGGCACATCCAGCTGGACGGCCGTCTCGCCGGCGCCGATGTCGCGATCGCGGCCGAGCACGATGTGGTTGCCGTCGACAGGCAGCGACGGATGCAGAAGCTGCAGCGACTGCCCCGGGTTGATCGCGCGAGGCGTCACGGCGGTGATATGCCAGACCGGCCAAACGCATGCTGCTGCAGGTAGAAAAATCGCGCGGCGCGCTGAATATCCGTGAGCGTCGCTGGCGACGTCTCCTGCAACCACGCGAACACCTGGCGCGACGTCAGCGCCCATTTGAACTGCCGCACGAACTCCTCGAGGTGGTGCTGCACGACGCGGTAGAGATTGACGAGCTCGCCGTTGGCGTCGTTGAGGATCTCCGCACGCGCCGGCTGCGAGCGCAGGAAGAACAGCGCGGCGCCGCCGGCGAAGGCCTCGACGTAGCACTCATGCGGCGGGAAGAGCCGCAGCAGACGGTCGGCGAGACGGCGCTTGCCGCCGATCCACGGGATGATGGGCATGGGTTGATGCATGGCGGGCCTCGCATGTAGGCTCCCCCGGCTCCGCGCGCGGAGTGGCGAGCCTCGGCTGGTCCGCGTGTATGCGCGGTTCGGCGGCCGCCGGGGGTGCTCGTAACACCCGCGGCGGTCGCTCGTCTTAGACGTACTGCGTAACTCCTGGCAGATCCGGCGCCTCGTCTACGATGCGGCCGGCCTCGACAAACACGCCGTCACCCACGCTCCACGACTGCCCCGGCAATGGCCGCGCGCGGATCGTTGCGCCATCAGTCGTTGCGATCGTGCAGCTGCCGTCACCGTTGTTGGCTATCACGTTGCCCTTGACCAGACGTGCCGCGGGCAGCGTGCCGAGCAGGCGCGCCCAGGGGTTGGTGCGCGCAACGCCATCGCCAGCGCCGGCGATCGCATTGCGGCCGCGCTCGAGCTGGACAGACGCCTCGGTGATGAGCGGGTCCACGATCTGCGGCAGCCGGCTACTACCGTCCGTGCCCTCGCGAATGACTGGCGCGGAGACGCCGACCTGATTGCCGCTCACTAGGACGTAGTTGTACGTCGGCTCGGCCGGCGGCGCCTCGAGCTCAAGTGACTGCGTCACGACGAGCACACTGCCGGCACCGGCCGGCTGGCGCACTGCGTTGATGCGCGTCGAGATCGCCATTGCACGCCATGCCTGCGCGGCCGCGAACTGTACGAGATCGAGCGGCAGCACCAGGCCCGGCTTGTCGGCCGCGGAAGCCGGCCAGAGCGGCAGCTCGAGCGAGTACTGCGGCACACCACTGACGCCGCCGCGGTCGGTCACGCGCGGCACCAGGTCGTCGAGGATCGTCACGTCCGGCGCCGCCGTGGGCCACTCCCAGGGCGAGATCGGATAGCGCGGCCGCACCGAAAAGGCATCGTCCCACGGGTGCGCCTCAAGCACGGCGCCCGCGGCCGCCGCCACCGCGCGCATTGCCCCGACCGGCGTCTGCGCATCGTAGGTCCAGGTGCCCGCCGGCACCGACCAGTCGAGGGTATCGTAGGCCGCGACGAACCCCGACAGCTCGAGCTCGTCGTCGACCAGCTGCTGCGCAGTGCGCGTGGCGGTCTGCACGAGCGCACGCGGTGCAACGTAGGGCGCGTCGAGCAACGCCGTGCGGCTGCGCCCGCTGACCGTCACCCGTCGACCGGGGAACTGATGCGTCGTCTGCCAGGTCTCACAGATGCCGGTCCAGACATAGCCGTTGATGTTGATCTCGACGCTACGCGGACCGCCGGCGTCGGGCAGCAACCATGCCAGGAAATCCGGATCTGCAAGCGCGAGTGAGATCGACCAGTGCACATCGTCGACGCCACGGCTGACATCGATTGCCGACACCGGTACCGGCGTGCGCTCCGGCAGACGCACGACGTGAGCGCTATTGAGCACGATGTATCTCCTCGGCCGCGGCCAGGCGAAATAGCACGCGGCACGGCCGAACGGCACGGGCACGCGACTGCCGGGGTGGTCGACCGGCAGTGGTGGGCAAGCGAAGTTGAGAGCGACGCGATTGCCCGCGGGCGGCTCGTACGCCCACGGCGGCTCTTCCGGCGGCTCCTCGATGCCGGGGCTGCCGACGACCCAGCGGACGCGGCCAGCGCGCCCCCAGGGCAGCCAGCGGCGTGCGGCAAGGGTGGTGGGCACGGCCCACGGCGTGTCGACCGCCGCGGACTGTCGCGGAGGCGCGTCCCACGGTAGCGAAACGGCCTCCGCTACACGCATGGGCGCCAGCCAGGGCACCGACGCCCCCATGCACACCACTGGCGGCAGCGACCACGGCAGGGCCACAGAGCGCGTCAGGCGCGGCAGCTGCGCCCACGGCAGCGCAACCGCAGCCGCCGCGCGGTCGGAGACGCTGGACCAGGGCAGCCAGGCGTGCGCCCGGACACGCGGCACCGCCGACCAGGGCAGCTCGATGGACACGCCACACCGCGGCGCCGCGCCCCATGCAACCCACGCGTTGCGGCGACGTTGCGGGGATCGCGCATACGCGGAGGTGGCGTGCCGGCCGCGCCGCGGAGCGGCACGCCACGGCAAGCTCGCCGCACGCCCGACGAAGCGCGTCGGCTCCGGCGGCTCTGGCTCGATGACCGGATCTGCGAGCGCAAGCGCGACTGCGTTGCCGGCGGGAGGCGCGTACGCCTCCGCGAACGCAAGCGCCGCCGAATCCCCGGAAGGTGGGGTGTACGCCATCGGTCACGTGTACTCGACCGGAGTCACGCGCGCGACGATCACGTCGTTGTACGTCTGTGTCAGGTCGCGACCCACGACGTCGTAGACTACGGCAACCTCGAGGCCGTCAAACCGATAGGTGCCTGTCGCCGTGGATCGCGTCGACCGCACCCATGCCCGAGTCGATCGGACGAACAGATCGACGATTGCGACACCAGGAGCAGAGTTGATCGTCACCAGTCCGTCTGGCGCCTCGCCGGCGATGTATCCATAGCCAGGCCAGCGACCGGTGAAGATGATCGGGATCAGCATGGCTCAGCTCCAGGGGAGTGACGTCTCGACCCACATCGCTCCGCGCGTTGTGCCGGATCCGCTGAACAGTGCAGCGACGACGCTGCCGACACCGCCAAAACCATCGCCAGACTTGACGGCGCCCAGCGACAGCGCCTGCAAGTTGGCGAGGGGAATGTAGAGGCCGCGGAGCTTGCCGCGAATAATCGTCGCTGCAGTGATGTAGGCTGGCAGAGCAGCCTCGCCGACGCCATTCGGCGCCGGCCGCGCGGGGAACGATGTGCTACCTACGGTGGCCGCTCCCGTTGACGCGGCTGCATACGGGCGCAACAACCCATGCCACGTAGCGCCGCTGGTGCCGGTGTAGTCACTGCCGAACGAGAAGCCCGATGCGCCCGTTGCGCCAAGACCAGTCGCGCTACTCTGCGCCAGCGCTTCCACTTCCGAGTTGGCGTTAGTTCCATTGGTCCCCCACGCCATGTAGCGGTACGGATCGGATCCGTCGAAGCCGTCACCACCCCCGCTGAAAGAGTGCGCAGACGTAATCGAAGGTCCGTCGGTGTTCGCAAACCAGAAGGTCTTCTCATCCGCGACAAGAATCCAGTTGTTGGGATTCGCCGTTTGCGCTGGCGATCGGTACGCGCTGACGACGTGCGTGCCCGTCACGCCAGTGTCGACGTCGGACATGCTCGCGTACGTCTGCAGCGTGTAGCGCGAGGTCGTCGCTGTAAGGGTGTCCTCGATGCGCGTGTACGCACCCGTCCCGCCAGCCGCGACTGAGTTGCGGAACGCCGCTTTTCCGCTGGTGCTGTACGGCATCGTCCAGCCAGCAGGCGCCTTGCTGCCGTAGCCGTCCACTAGACATGCCTTGATCACGGCAATGGCCGATCCGGCAGCGCCGCGGCTCATAGAGGGGGCGCCGCTATCGGCTGACGTATAGACGCGAGTTGTCGTCATGAGTGTGCGTTTCCATAGGCCTGAATTCGCACGGCATCCTCGGATTCCGTGATTTCACCTTGCCGCGTCGTGCGCGCCGCCCATATCGGCTTGGACGCAGCGATCGTGTTGAATCGCACGAGATTGCCTGCAGCCCAGCCAGTACCCCATCCCTCGACAGCGATCGAAAAGTACGGCTCGCCGCTGACCGGATTGACCGGTGCGATGACTGACGCGATCGACGTCTCGAGGATCACGCCAACGGTCTCGCCGAGCACTTGCACATTGCTCGCGCTCGTGAAGCGGACGGCCCAGCGCTCGTCGATCGACGACTCGTTTGTCACGGCGATCGGATAGACCGTGTCGTTGTACGTGCCCGCGGCCGGAGCACCGACGAGCTCGTCGGACCACTGCCCCGCGACGTAAGTCGCCTGATCGAAAAGATTGGTCACGCGCGCCCGCATGTCACCGTACGCGATCGCGCTAGAGACCATCGAGCCGGGCGGAAAGCTGCGCGGCAGCGGCGCCTGCAGGCCGATCTCGCCAGTGATCTGCACGTCGCTGCACTGCGTGGCGAACTCAATCCGGTCGCGGATGATCGCCGGCAGCGTGTACGCCGAGAGGTTGAGCGGGTTAGCCCACGTGAGCGTGCCGGCCGCCAGATCGAGTGTGTACCAGACGTCCTCGATGGGCTCGCCGGCAGCATCGAACACCTCGATGAGGGCGATCTGCGTACGGCCGAGATTGTGCGTCGCGCCGGCCACCGGTGATGCAATGCTGGTCGTCTGCGTGTGATGCACGATCAGCACGTTGCCGGGCTGATAGACCACGACTCGTCCGTCGATGGGCAGCCGCACCGGATCGATACCGATGATGGCCGGGTCGGCAGGGATCGAGCGGTAGATGACCGTGCCGAAAAACACCGAGCCAGGATCTACCGAGAGCGGTCGCCAGATGTTGCCATCGCCGTCGACGTTGGCCGCGTCATACCACGGCTCGCCCTCATTGCCAGCAGCGACCACGCGCTCGCCGAACACCAGCCGCGCGAGGCCCATCGTCCAATCGATCTGACCGCGGATCTTGCTTGCGTTGATCACGCCATTGACGTCGGCCGTGGCCGTCAGCAGCGTGCCGCCGAGCGTTGTCGCTCGGATGACGAACGAGCCCTCTCGCAGAGGCGATCCCGGTGTCCGGAAGAACGTGCCGGTGATGCCCGGATCGACGGGTCGCGTGAGCAGACTGATCAGCGTCACGGTGTTGCTGCCGGTGCCGTAGTCGGTGAGCGTGGCCGTGTTGGTCGCATAGTCGTACGTGCCGCCGAGCGTGCCCGCATTGGTTGCAGGATCGATTGCGTAGTACAGGTTGCCGCCGCGATCGACATACGTGCGTCCGCGGAACGCGAAGCGCACGCTGCCTGGCACTGCGGGGCCGGCAGCGCCGTTGCCGAGATAGATGCGCACCGGCGGCGCCGCGTGCCCCTCGGTGCGCGCCTCGACACTCGCACCGGCGGTCGCGTAGCTGACCGTCAGCGGCGTCCCGCCGGCGAACGCGTAGAGCGCATCGACGATCGCCTGGTCGTTGGGCAGCGTGGCCGTGCCGACCGGCTCGCCGGCGATCGGCGGGACCACCGGGAACGGTAGCGGGTTGAGCGGAATCGCGAGATTGACAACGCCTGTCGGTCTCGTAGCCATTACTGCACCTGTAGCGCGATCGCGCCCGTTGAGTAGTTGATGGATCCCGCGAGCGGTCCGATGTTGCTGCCGCCCCAGCCGCCGGAGCCGTTATCACGCGTGTCGACGGCGTGGATGACGACCGGCGGTCGATTCCACGCGATCGTCCACTCCGCGCGCACACTGCCGGGCTTGATCGGCGTGTTGGTCAGCGTGATGGCGACGCTGCCGCCAGCGGCCGTCGGCGTGTATACCTCGCTGTGCATCGCATCGGGATCGATCTGGTCGTACGCGTAGGTGATCAGCGTTGCTGGATCCGGCGGATTGGCTGTCATAAACGTCGCAACGCCGGCGACGGGGTCGAGCGTGCCAGTGGCGCCGCCGGTGATCGTTCCGGCGGCGTCGCACGTAGCCGTGCGCGGCGTGCCTCCGCTCGTCCACGCCATCGTCAGCGTCTCGCTGTCGATGCCGGTGTGATCCAGCTGCTGCCGATACGTGATGGCCGGGATCGCGATCTCGCCGCTCGAGTTGCGGCCGCGCAGGTCCGTGCCCCATAGCAGGATCACAGCGCTGTCGACGTCGGGCAGCGCGCCGAGCGTCACGGCGACGCTGCCGCTGGCGTAGTTGATCGTGCCGCTACCCTCGCCGGCCTGGCCGATCAGTTGGCCTGCACCGTTGTCGCTGAGCCGGATCCACTTGCCGAGCGCCCGGAAGTCGACTGCGACCGTACCGGGCGCGGGCTGGCCGGGAATCTGCCACACGTACGTCTGCTGGCGATTGGTTGGCGTGATCACGATTGGCGCGCTGTACGCCTGCTCCGTGATCGCGCCGGCCGGTGTCGCAGCGGCCGTCACGGTGCCCGAGAGGTTGACCGATTCACGGCCGAGAGCGAATGCGCCAGTCGAATAGTCGGCCTCGCCAATCCAGCCGGTGTTGAGCGGATCGGTCGGCACGATCGCGCCCGCACCGTTGTCGCGCAACTCGACGGCACCGACCGTGATGCGCAGACTCTTGCGCGCGTAGGGCGTACCGAAGTACCGCGTAGCAGTTGCGCCGGCGGCGGCGGACATCGCGCCGCTGAACGTCAGCGCCTCCGCAGCACCCGAAGGGATCATTGCGAGGCTGCCCAGTCCTGCAAGCTGATCGACCAGGGGTGTCTCGGCCTGCGCCGCGGGCACGATCGAGACAAACGGATGGCCGACGTTGACAGTCATATCGCCGAGCGCGGCGCTCGTCGTCATGGGCTTGACGCTGTAGTACCGGGCAGCATTGGCAACCGACGTCCCGCGCAGGACAGTTGGCGGCTTGTTGCCGGTGTTGGTACGAGCCGGGTCGTCCACGCCCACGAACTCATGCGCGAGCGCTGTCGTCAACTGCACGATCAACACGTCACGCTGGAAGGGACCGCTCTGGTCCTCGAACGTGGTGGTGACGCGACTCGCCACTTCCTGCACGCGAACGAACTGCTCGACCGGCGTGTACCCTGCCATCTCGACCGACAGGCACAGCACGTCACCGATGTCGGGCGACGGCGTCTCCGCGCGGCAGAACGTCTGGATCGTCATCTGGCCCGGCAACTGCGTGCCGTAGAGGATGTGCTGAGTCTTGGGGCCTTTGACGCGGTACGCCTCGACGTAGTTCTGCGCACCGGCACGCACGTCCGTCGCGCTGCCGGTATTGAACAGCGTGCAGTCGACGAGCGGATCGGCCGGCGGGTCCGTCAGAAAAACGAATGCCCCGAGATACGTGTCCGTGTTCTGGGTGTCGACGTGCAGAAACATTTTGCGCAAGCTGACGCGACCAAGAATGGCATCGAGGTCCGAGCGATCGCCGAACACGTTGTTCATATCGCCGTCGACGATCTCGACGGCGCTCATGCGTCCGCCGCCGTCAGCGAAGTCGGTCATTCGTTGCGACTGGCGGAACTTAATGTCGAGGTTAGTAATAGCCATAGTGGTCAGATCATCATCAGTCGAATGGTCGGGAAGTAGAGGTCGCCCGGCTCGGGCGGGACGATGTGCTTGAGCGGGACCGCGCTGACGGCAGGACCTGCGTCGCGGCGGAACATGACGTCGAACTCGCGACCGTCGGCAAGCGTGATCGCATAGACCGCGCCCGGCACCGCTGCGAGCGCACGCAGATCCTCGACAAGCGAGCGCGGGACCGCGGCAAAGCCCTTGTTGGCCTCGAGCCTGCCCTGCAGCGTGATCGGCCGGCCGGCCTGCTGCGCGCTTGCCTGGATGATCAGCGCGCCCGTCACCGTGACGGTCTGATCGTGCGCGACCAGGTCGGAGCCGTCGTCGTACTCGTCGATCCACTGCAGGTCGCCCGGCAGCGTAAGCGTGTCGAGGATGATGTCGGCCATCAGAGCAAACTCCCGCCACGTCCACTCGCGGCGGCCGCCTGCCGGAGATACTCGATAAGCCGATCAGCGGCTGCGCGATCGCTGGCGAGCAGACTGATAGGCTGACCGGTTGGTAGATGGATGACCAGGGGCTGCCCCGCACCAGTTGAGCCGCCGCCCGATGCTGGCGTTCGGCCATCGGACTGCTGTGCCTGACTTTGCGCGCCGGCGCTCTCATCTGCGCTGGCGCGCCGCTCTTCGCGTTCCGCGCGCGCTCGCTCGCGAATCTCGGCTAAGCGTCGGCGATGCTCCTGTTCTGCGAGGCGCCTTACCTCCGCGGCCTCGCGCTGCGCCGCCGCGCCGCCCGCGGCCTCGAGCTCTTTTATCTCGCGCAGGCGCTCTTCGTATCGCCTCTTCTCGATCGCTTCCTCGTTGCCGGCAGCACGATCAGCATCGTCCTGCAGCTCGGCCCGCATATCGCGCAGCGCTTGCGTAGCACGCTCGGCGGCCTCGATCTGGTCCTCGATGCTCTCCGTTGCGCTAGACATTGCGGCCTGGACTTCCTCCGCGTACTCCTGCGCACTACGCCGACCCGCCATCCAGTCCTGACCAAGCATTCGCAATGCCGATCGCTGCTCTTCGGTGAGCAGGGTGATGTTCGTGATCGACTGGCTGGTGCGATCAGCAGACTCTGCCGCGCGTGCGTTGGCCTCCGCCATTGCTGCGGCGGATGCCGCGGCCGCGTCAATGGCATCGGCAGCCCCGCCCATCGCTGCTGCGGTCATGTCGCCGGCCTGCTTGCCTGCGCTTCCAGCGGCGACCAAAGCGCTCGACAGCCCGAGCGATGCGGCGCGACCCGATAGCAACGTCTCCACGCTTGCCTGCTGCGACGCCGTGGACTGAGCGGCTGCGTCTCGTTCCGCATCGGCCCATGCGTTGAGTGCGCGCACCACATCCTCTCGCGCAGCCTTACCCTCGCGCGCGCCCTCGACGATCGCTTCAAAGGCTTCGCGCGCGGAGTCGCGCACCGCAATCAGCGACGCCTGAGACTTGATGCCAAGAACGTCGAACTCATCGGCGAGCGGATCGATCTCCGCCCGCAGTTCGCGCATCCTCCGCTGCAACGCGAGCGTCGCACGCTCGGTACCCTCGATGCTGATTCGCCCTCTATCACCGGCTGACTCGAGCGCAGCAGCCAGCGCGTCGACCTCTTGTCGAGTCTGCGCGCCACCGAGCGCCGCCTTAAATGCCTCCTCCACCTGCCGACTGGTGGCTTGCGCATTTTCCGCGACAACCCGGAATGTAGCGATCGCGTTCTTGCCGGCGTCCGATATCGCAACCCCGGTGCGCGACACGGATACGCCTAGCCGCTCCATAGCGACCTGCAGTGTCGTCCCGAGCACAACCGCCGCGCGGTCTCCGCTGCGACCGGTCTCGTCGAACGCGGCCGTTGCCGCCATCTGAAACTTTTGCAGATCCTGCCCGCTCAGCTTCGCCAGCTCAGTGGACAGTCCGTCCCTGACACGGTTTGAGGTTGCGTCGCTTTGCTCTCCGATGCTTTGCAGCGCGAGCGCAAGATCGCCCAGCTGCGTGAAATCCATGTTCTCGAAATTTTTGAAGACTTCGCCGAGCCGCTCACGCGCAAGCGAACTCTTCTCGCCGATCGATTCGAGTTCGCCAATCAATTTCTGTGCCGCGGGCGTGACGTCGTTATCGAGCGCAGCGGCCGCTAGCTTCGCGCCCGCGGCGATATCGCCGTACCCTTTCGCGGCGGACGCCAGTCGCTCGCGGAGCGCGTCCAGGTGAGCAAGCCCGTCGGCGTTGAGCGCCTCCGCATCCTTGAGCTGCTCGTAGTATTTGATCTGGAGACGCAGATACTCTTGCAGACCGGCCACGCGCTCGGCATAGCTCGCGCGCTCCGCGTCAGTGAGCTTGGCGACTTCGGCCGCTGTCTTGACCTGGGTCCCGGCAAACTCAGACAAAGCCTCGGACGCGACGCGAAATCGCTCCGACCCAGCGACAATTTCGGCGCGAAGGGCAGCGAGCCTTGCCTCCCATTTCTTGGTCTCAGGGAGGGTGCTGCCGATAGCCTGCCCGAGATCCCGCACATGATCGGCAGCGAGCGCAATGGCGGCGCCCCCGATAACTGCAATCCGAATAGCCGGTATGCCAAGTATCAGCTTCGACAGCAGCTGCACCGCGACCGAAGCCTTTGTTGCCCCGGAGGCGACCCTTGCAAGTCCGTCCAGGACCGCTGATACCTTTAGCAATGCGTACGCTTTTCCAAGCGAGACGATCGCTTGAGAGTAGTTCGCGACGAAACGGATCGTGCCCTCGATGGCGCGCGCTACAGATACGAGCGTGTTGCTGATCGAGCGCGCCCACTCATCAAGGCGACCATCTTCCGCCATGCGTCCGATCGTTGATTGAAGTGCCTCCAGTCGCGATCTCAGGTGGTCGACGAACCCGCTGTTGGCGACGCGTGTGTAGAAGTCTCCGATCCGATCACTGAGACCCTTCCACAGCCCCGCCAGCCGCCCCAGGCGGGCCGCCTGCGCCGCGCCGCCATAGCTCTCGGCCAGCATGTCCATGATGACGGTCTGAGCCTCGGCCGTGCGCCCGGTCGCGACCATCTGCTTGAGCAGGGACTTTTGCCCCTCCTCGAGCCTGAACCCCTGCCGCGCAAGCGTGGTCATTGCCTCGGCCGGCGACTGCAAGGCCTTACCAATGATTTCGGCGGACGACTCCACGCTAATGCCGAGTCGCTGCGCTTGATCGATCGTGATCTGCAGCGCGCGCGGAAACTCTGACCTAAGGATGCTTGTATAGCTGAGGAGGCGCGTCTCCGCGCTGACGATTTGCTCGGTCGAGAAGTTCGAGGTCTCGCGCAGGGAATCAGCCATGCGCAACAGTTCATTTGCGCTCAACCCAGCTTGGGTGCCGGTCGACGCAAGCGCGGCCTCAAGCTGTCCAAGCGCCTGCTCGGAGTTGCTGCTCTCAGTGACGATCGACCGAATGCCGCGAATCAGCGTCGCCACGGAAAACACGCTGAACAGTCCAGCCAGCATTCCCCTCAGTTTTCCAAACACCCCCGTCGCAGCGTTTGTTTCGTCGCTCAGGCTGGCTGTATCTTTCGCCGCAGCCGCTACGCTCTTGCGATGGCGCTCCATTGCGTCTGCCGCCTGTCGCGGCCCGACGCGAACCCTTCGCATCGGGCACCTCTTTGTTCAAACGGCTTCGCACAAGCCCCGCTGGAGCGCCCCGGCCCCCTCAGCGGCCGAGAACGACGGCCTGAGGGATATCTTCCCGCCGCAGCCCCATATGGCGCAACTCGCTGTTGGACAGGTGCGTCAGGTGCTCATACCGCGCAGCCATGCGGCGCGCATCGCGAACCGCGGCAACGAAATCGCTGATCCACGCGCCGAACCGGCCGAACAGGGTGGTCTCACGGGCGCCGTGCGCAATGGTGGTGGTGGCCATGTTTGCCTCCTCGTCCCTTGAACTCTGAGGCCTTACATAAGGGCAACATGTGCACTGCAACATAGCTCATTGTGCATAGCACCTTTGCGCATGCCGTATACCAGGGAGACCCACAAGTTTCCGCGCCTCCCCTCTGGACCGCGAAGCGGAGATTGCGTATAGAGCGCGCCTGCCCGGCGGCGCTGCCACCTCCGGCACCGTTCTTCCCGGCCATCCGGCGCCTTGCGCCTCTGAGCCGAAGAGGATTGGGGGATAGTTCAACGGTAGAACAGCGGACTCTGACTCCGTTAATCTAGGTTCGAATCCTAGTCCCCCAGCCACTCCCGACTATTCTTTAAATTTCAATGGGTTGTACCCGGTGCGCAAGCCCGAACTAGTACACTCATTTAGTACATTCCACAGGGCTTGTGCGTTCTATTTCTCGTCCTGCGACAAGCTGAGAACCCCCTTTCTGCTGACAAGCCCGCACAGAGACCATCTGATCGCCGCCATCAGTGAGGATCGAGCCCTGCCGACGCGGCGTCCCTCTGCCGAGTATCCTTGCCATCCTCCGTGCCCAAAGCCGAACCTTACGGTCCACTCGTGAAACTCGGGGGATTGCCAGGGGAGCCAGACTAGCAGTGACACTTCGCCACGCTCCGACACCTGCACCTGAAACCTCCAATTGGGGAGTAGAAGGCGTGCATTCTCGGAGGCCGCAGTGGCGGCGCGAAGGTTGCGTATCCGAGTCTCCGTTGGGACATTCTTCATCTGCATAACGTCCCTCCTACCGGCCACTGGTGGTGGCAGTGGTATGCAAGAGACTCTCTCCGAGGTGTCCCAGATGGTCGTGCACCAACATGGGAAGTGAGGTTCTCAAGTCCCCTATCTTCGATCCGTTTGGTGTTACTGCCATCCACCCGCTGGACGTGCGGACAAATGCAATGGTGAAGTCATCGGATTGACGGTTCTGCCAGGGCAGCCACGCCAATAGGGACGGCAAGCCGTCAGGTGTCATATCGGCTTCAAACTTCCACTTAGGAAAGGCCCGCGCGATCTCCCGAAC
>NZ_DATKFQ010000037.1:0-28778 GCF_035511235.1 Dokdonella sp. | reverse complement strand
CTCAGGCCCAGATACCGGCAAGCCTTGCGTTGCGAAACTCCCCGACGGACCAGCACCTGGACCGATTCGCGCCGCGCCATCGGGGTCGTCATTTTTTTCGGACGATATCCTTCATCCCGTCGATCACCAGCATCTGCTCGGCGACCAAGCGCTTCAATCCGGCGCGATTGATCGCCCTGCGGATGCTGGGCGGCTATGAGGGGCGGGTGTTCGATGTGGGCTGGGCCGCTTCTTGTCTAGAGCTGCGGGATTGAAGGGGGGGGGCGACGCTCAACGACGAAGATGCCGGGGGCAGCAAAGAAGAAGCGCCCAGCAGGGCGCTTCTTCGGCTCCTTGGTATGTACGGGCTTTACAGGCCCGTGGTCTCGTTGCACACAGTCTCATCTCCTCGTCGTTGGCGGGTGGGTGGAAGGGGTGTCAGCGATAGCATACCGACTAACGTATGGCGCGTCTGGACTGGTTCAACGCGGGGACGGATGGGCCCCCGATGCCTCTGTTCAGCCGCTTCGCTTCGTCCTCGGTACGCCGCCTTTGTCGCCACGCCTCAGCCGTCTTCTGCAGTTCAGCGTAGGCCATGTCGTTTTCGGACTGCAAGTCTTTGATTATTGGCGAAAAAACGGTAAAGTATCTGATGACCCGACCGCTTTGCATTGAGAAAGCGTACTCGGGGTCCACCAATTTCGCCTGAACAGCCCCACAGAACTTCTCGAACTCGTCCAGGAAGGCACGCACACTGAGGAAGTCATCCGTATCCCCCTGGATTGCTCGCGACACATCAGCTCCGATCGGAGTACCGAACCCCTCCAGTCCTTTAAGGAAGCCATGTTTCTTAGCGATATCGTACATTCGCTGCGTTAGCTCACCGGGCTCCGGGATCCTCGCGAACAGTTGGTGATACATCTGGTAGGACCGTAGTCGGTTCTCGTCTTCCAGCTGCTGCTCATGCCTCTCCATCTGCTGAAGCTGCGCTACTAGCTGCCCACGCACCGCACGAAGCTGGCCCCTGAGGAGGGCGACGGAATACAAGCCAGCGCCGAATAACAGCAGCTCAGATATCCTGAGGGACGCAGACAGGGAAAAGGCGGGCTTCGCCTCTTCATACGCGAAACCAAATCCAATCAGCACAGCGCAAGCGGCGAATACAAACAGTATCACTGTAGGGAATTCACTGCTTGACTCATTCTCTCGAAGCTCTCGTTCTTCTGACATCTGCCACCCCCTGATGGCTGTCCTTGATGTGAACGTAATCCTGCCACTGGCCTTATCAGTTGGCAACTGACGAATTTTCAGAGAAAACGCCTATCCAATCTGCATCCATTCGGGTTTTCGCACTGGTCCGCGAGTCCGGTTGGGCTCAATCCACGTCTAGATGACCAGCGCCACGGGCCTCTCGTTCGGCGGCGAGCTGGCGGGCCTTGGCGTCAGCGCCTCACGCTCCTGCGGCGACATGCCTTTTCCGCGAGCTGGCGAACGTGGCATGAGTGGTGCCGGAGGTGTCGTGTCGACGACCGCAGGTGCAGGAGGGCAAGCGCGAGCTGCCGGACTTGGGGCCAGGATGCCGCGTGCGCTCTGGCGCTGACGATGGGCGATCGCCGCGACCAGCGGTAGGAAATCTCTTGCCCTCGCCGCCGCAGCTTGATCTGCTAGCACTCCGCAAAATTGCAGAGACGAGCATCGATCAGGCGTGGCGCGATGCAAGCGGTTGATTCCGAAGCAGTGCGCAAAATTGCGCGTAGCGAAAACGCCAGCTGACATTTCAAATGGCAGCTGGTCAGGCCCCCAGGCGCCGAGCCGGCGCGCTGCAATTCCTGTGTAATCGTGTCTGCGGAAGTGGCGGTTTGGCAGAGAACTTCTGCAAAGCCGAGAAGGCCGAGACTGAGATAACCGCATGAATTTGCGAAGGACAGTACAGGTCGAGGAAAGGCACAGAAGGCAGGCCAGCAGCTTAAAAGTCCACTGCTCTACCGCTGAGCTAACGGCCCGGAGTCGCGGTTCGCGCCGATCGGATCGGGGCCGCTGCGGGGCGGTCGGGAGGGCGACCGAGCGCGCGACTGTAGCGGGATTCGCGCGGGCTCGCAGCCTGCCGGCCGGATGCCGGCGTGTCGTTGCTGCGCCTTTCAGGTCGCCTCCGGTAGCGTCGCGGCGGTCAAACGGGGGAGCTTTGCGCCATGCGTCGCTACGGATCGTTGCTCATCTTCCTGGTCCTGGTCGCGCTCGCGGCCGCGGGTGGCATCGGGTTCCGGCCGGATGCCTGGTACGCGGCGCTGAACAAGCCGTCGTGGAATCCGCCGTCGTGGCTGTTCTCGCCGGTCTGGACCACGCTGTACGTGCTGATCGCGATCGCCGGCTGGCGCGTCTGGTGCGCGAGCGGCGCGGGCGATATACGCCGCCTTGCGCTGGCGCTGTGGATCGGCCAGTGGATCGGCAATGCGCTGTGGTCGTGGCTGTTCTTCGGCCTGCATCAGCCGGTCTGGGCGATGATCGACATCGCCGCGATGCTGGTGCTGGTGCTTGCCTTTATCGCGGTGACCTGGCGATTCGAGCGCGTCGCGGCGTGGTTGTTCTTACCTTACGCACTCTGGCTCGCGTTCGCGGCCAGCCTCAACGGCGCGATCGTGCAGCTCAACCGCTGAGCGCTCAGCGGTAGCGCGTCGGGTCCGCTACGCCGGCCGCGGCGAAGCCTTCGGCACGCAGCCGGCAGGCGTCGCAATGGCCGCAGGCGCGGCCTTCGGCGTCGGCCTGGTAGCACGAGACGGTCTGCGCGAAGTCGATGCCCAGGCGCAGTCCCTCGCGCACGATGTCGGCCTTGCCGAGCGCGATCAGCGGCGCGTGCAGACGCAGCGGACGGCCCTCGACGCCGGCCTTGGTCGCCAGGTTCGCGAGCGTCTGGAATGCCTCGATGAAGGCCGGCCGGCAGTCGGGATAACCCGAATAATCGACCGCGTTGACGCCGCAGTAGATGTCCGAGGCGCCGAGCACCTCGGCCCATCCGAGCGCGATCGACAGCATGATCGTATTGCGTGCCGGCACGTAGGTGACCGGGATGCCGGCACCGCCCTGTTCGGGCACGTCGATGTCGGCGGTCAGCGCCGAGCCGCCGATCGAACGCAGATCGACCTGCACGGTCTTGTGCTCGATCGCGCCGAGCGCGGCGGCCAGCCGCTCGGCGGCGACCAGCTCGGAGCTGTGGCGCTGGCCGTAGGCGACGCTCAGCGCATGACAGGCCAGGCCGTCGGCACGCGCCATCGCCAGCGTGACGGCCGAGTCCATGCCGCCGGATACCAGTACGACCGCACGTTTCATCGTCCGGACTCCTCGCCCCAGAGGAGCTTGTGCAGTTGCAGCTGGAAGCGGACCGGCAGGCCGTCGGCGAGGATCCACTCGGCGAGGTCGCGCGGCGCGAGCGAGCCGTGCACCGGCGAGAACAGCACCATGCAGCGCGTGGCGAGCGCGTGCTGGCGCACCGTGTCGCGTGCCCATTCGTAGTCGGCACGGTCGGCGAGCACGAACTTGAGCTGATCGTGCGGCGCGAGGTGGGCGAGGTTGTCCCAGCGGTTGCGGCCGATCTCGCCGGAACCGGGCGCCTTGAGGTCCACGACCTTGCGCACGCGCGGGTCGACCGGGCCGACGTCGATCGCGCCGGAGGTTTCGAGCGAGACCTCGTAGCCGGCGTCGCAAAGGCGCCGCAGCAGGATCAGGCAGCGCTTCTGGGCCAGCGGCTCGCCGCCGGTCACGCAGATGTGGCGCGCGCCATGACGCGCAACCTCGTCGAGGATCGCCTCGATCGTCCACCATCGGCCGCCGTGGAACGCGTAGGCGGTATCGCACCAGGTGCAGCGCAGCGGGCAGCCGGTCAGGCGCACGAATACGGTCGGCCAGCCGGCGGCATCGGCTTCGCCCTGCACCGAGAAGAAGATTTCGGTCAGCCGCAGGCGCTCGCCGCGAACGCGCGGCGAGCGGTCTGCATCGGTGGAGCGCGGCTCGGCGTCGAGCCGGATCGGGGCGGGAAGCATCACGGGCAGAGCGGCGGCCGGTCGCCGGCGGGCGATCGGCCGGTCAGCGGCCGCGGTCGAGCGTGATCGCGCGCAGCCGTGCGGTCGCCTGGCGCGCGGCCTCGGTGTTCGGATAGCGCTCGATGACCTGGTTCAGCGTGGTCTCGGCCTCGGACAGCTGCTTGAGTTCGTACTGGCTGTTGCCGACGTTGAGCAGGCCGTCGGCCGCTTTCGGATTGTTCGGATAGCGCGAGACCAGGATCTGGAACGCATCGAGCGCGCGCGCATAGTCCTGCGTCACGAAGTACGCGCGGCCGAGCCAGAAATAGGCATTGCCGACCAGCGGGCTGTTCGGATACTGCGCGATGAAGTCGAGGAAACGACGCTCGGCCTCGGCATAGCCGCCGCTCTTGAGCGCCGAGAAGGCTGCATCGTAGGCGGCGCTTTCGGCCGCCGGATCGGCCGGGTCGACCGCCGGTGCGGCGGCGAGCGTGGGGTCGACCTCGACGGCAGCCGGCGCGCTCGGAGCCGGCGTGCTGCCGGCCGCGGCTGCGGCGCCCGACGTCGTTCCGCCAAGCTGGATGTCGTCGAGCTGGTTGTCGTTCGTCGCGGCACCGGCGGCGGCCGGATTGCCCGCGGGTGCGCCGCCTTCGAGGCGGCCCAGGCGCGAATCCAGATCGATGTACTGGTCGCGATTGTTCTTCTTGAGCTGCTCGACCTGGTTCTGCAGCTCCTCGATCTGGCCCTGCAGCTGCTGGATCTGGTTCTGCAGCTGCTGGTTCTGGTTGACCAGTTCGATACTGTTCTGGGCATTGCCCGGGCCGCTCTTGGCCTCCAGCGCGGCGACGCGCTCGGCCAGCGACAGGCGCTGGGCCTGGGCCGGAACGGCGAACAGAGCGGCGACCGCGAGGGTCGCCGCTCCGAGCTGCTTCAGACGTCGCTGAGCGGCCTGCATCGCGCTTACTTGGCGGTGTAGACGATTTCGACGCGGCGGTTCTTCGACCAGGCCGCCTCGTCGTGGCCGCGGTCGACCGGGCGCTCTTCACCGTAGCTGACCACGTTCAGCTGAGCCGACGAAGCGCCGGCCGCGCTGAGCGCGCTCTGCACCGCATTGCCGCGACGCTCGCCGAGGCCGAGGTTGTACTCGCGCGAGCCGCGCTCGTCGGTATTGCCCTCGAGCGTGACGCGGGCATCCGGGAACTGGCCGAGGTAGGCGGCGTGGCAGGCGATCTGGGCCTGAAACTCGGGATTGATCGTGCTGGAATCGAAATCGAAGTACACGACACGCTGGCGCAGGCACGAATCGGTCTCGAGGCTGTCACGCGTATAGCGGCCCGAGGTGTCCGCCGGAGCGGTCGTGGTCGGCGTCGACGGCACCGGGGCGTCGGCCGGCTTGGTGGTGGTCTTCTTGGCGCAGGCCGCAATGCCGGCGACCAGCAGGGCGGCGACGATGACACGAGCTACGGTTTTCATGTGGATTCCTTGATTTTTCCGGGTTTGGGACAGTGGGCACCACGCAATATCGATCAGGCCCGGAAACGACCTGCCGACACTTTATTGAAAGCTTGCTGGCTCAACGCTGACGATACGGTCCCCAGGCGGGTTCGCGTACGTCGCCGTCGGCCAGGACCAGACGCTGCCGGACCCGGCCGTCCGAAGAGACGGCATACAGAACTCCGCGCGCGCCTTCCGCGGCGGCATACAGCACCATGCTTCCATTCGGGGCGAAGCTGGGCGATTCGTCCTGGTTGCCCGGCGAAATCTGGCTGTACTGCCCGGTAGCGCGATCGAAAACGGCGATACGATACACGTTTCCGCTGCCCTGCACCATTGCGATCGACTTGCCGTCGCAGCACACCGTGGCGCGTGCGTTGTAGGCGCCCTGGAAGGTCACCCGGGCGGCGTCGCCGCCGCTCGCAGACACCTGATAAAGCTGCGGTTTGCCGGAGCGGTCGGACGTGAAGAACACGCTGCGGCCGTCCGGCGCCCAGACCGCTTCGGTATCGATCGCGAAGTGGCGCGTCAGCTGGGTGCGCGCGCGGCTCGCCAGGTCGATCACGTAGATGTCCGGGTTGCCGCCGAAGGACAGGGTCAGCGCCAGCTTGCTGCCGTCCGGCGAGAACGACGGTCCGCTGTTGATGCCGCGCTGCGAGGAGATCAGCTGGCGCTGGCCGGTCGTCAGATCCTGGATATAGACCGCCGAGTTGCCGTTCTCGAACGAGACGTAGGCCAGCTTGCGGCCGTCCGGCGACCAGGCCGGCGACATCAGCGACTCGCCGGAACGCACCACGACCTGCGGGTTGTAGCCGTCGGAGTCGGCGACCATCAGCTGGTACTGGATCTTCGGGCTGACGCCGACCGCGGTCACGTAGGCGATCCGGGTCCAGAACGCGCCGCGCACGCCGAGGATCTTCTCGTAGATCAGGTCGGCGATCTGATGCGCCACGTCGCGCATCTGGCTGCGCTGGCCGCTGATCGCGACGCCGGCCATGCGCTGCTGCTTGGCGACGTCGAACAGCTCGAACTCCACGCGCAGGCCGCCGTCGCCGCCGTCGCCGATGCGGCCGATCACCAGATAGTCCTGCTTGAGCAGGCGCCAGGTCGCGAACTTGACGTCGGCCTCGCGCGCCGGGAATTCGACGATGTTGGACTTGGTCAGCGTGTGGAACTTGCCCGAGCGCGCCAGATCGGCGCGGATCACGTCGGCGACGTCGGTCTCGGGCGGCAGCCCGCCGCCTTCGAACGCGAACGGCACCACCGCGATCGGCAGCGCCGACGGATTGCCGTTGGTGATGTCGATCGACAGGCCCTGCGCGTGCAGGCCCGATGCGTGGCCGATCAGTGCGAGGACCGCCAGCAGGCAGGTCAGGATCCGGTAGTGCATGGGGCGTGCCTCATCCGTCGTACTTGAAATTGAAGGTGATCTGGCGCTGGAACACGTTCTCGTAGCCCTGATACGGCAGCGGCGCGGCGCGCATGACCGCCTGCTCGATCGAGTTGCGGGTCGGCGCGTCGGCATTGCACGGCGAGACCACCTGGACCGAGATCACGTCGCCGCCGGGAATCTGCTTGATCTGCACGGCGCAGCGCAGGCCGGCCTGCGCGCTGTCGGGCCGGTTCCAGCTCGAGGTCACGGCGGCCTGGATCGCCGCCGCATAGCGCGCCGCCAGGTCGTTGTCCTGGCCTCCGGCACCGGTCTGCGCCTGCGCCGCGCGCTGCTCGGCTTCGGCCGCCGCCTGCGCGGCCTTGGCGCGCTCGGCTTCCGCCGCCTGCTGCATCGCCTTGCGGTCGGCCTCGAGCTTCTTCATGCGTGCCTGTTCGTCGCGCAGCTTCTTCTCGGCCGCCTCGCGTTTCTTGCGGATCTCCTCGAGCTGGCGCTGCTGCTCGCGCTCCTGCTCCTCGAGCAGGATCTGTTCGCGGCGCACGCGCTCGGCCTGCTCCTTCTTCTCCTGCTCGGCCTTCTCCTGCGCCAGCGCGGCGATGCGCTCGCGTTCGATCACGTCCTGGCGATCGGGCGGCGGCGGGGGCGGCGCGGCTTCGGCCGGCGTCGGCTCCGGCTTCGGCGGTTCGGGCTTCGGAGTTTCCGGTTTCGGCGGCTCGGGCTTCGGCTGCGGCGGCCGCGGCGCCGGCGCGCGCGTGCCGCTCGGCGCCGGCGCGGCGGTCGGGCCGACCAGCACGGCCTCGATCACCGGTCCGGGCATCACGACGGGCCGAGTTTCCTGCGTCCACCAAAGCCCTCCGAACAACGCCAGTGCGCACAGCAGATGCAGGGCCAGGGCGAGCAGCAACGCGCGCAGCTTGTCGCCGGAGCTCTCCATCAGCGGGCGCGTGCCGTGCCGTCGCCCGGCTGACTCATCAGACCCACCTTCGCGGCCCCGGCCTGCTGCAGCAGCACCATCGCCGCATAGATGCGGCCGTAATCCACGCGCTCGTCGCCGGCGACCAGCACCGGAATATCGGGATTCTGGCGAACGAAGGCTGAAACCTTGTTGACCAGCGCCTCGGCCTCGATCGCCTCGCGCGGCGTCTTGCCGAGCGTCAGGAACAGTCCGCCGTTCTGGTCGACCGTGACCAGGATCGGCTCCTTGTCGTTCTGGATCGCGCGCGCATTGGACTGCGGCAGCTGGATATCGACGCCGAGATTGAGCAGCGGCGCGGTCACCATGAAGATGATCAGCAGCACGAGCGTCACGTCGATGTACGGCACGACGTTGATCTCGGCCTTGAGCTTGCGCCGCTTGCGGGTTCTACCGAGGGTCTGCATGGGGGCTTCCAACGCGTTCGCGACGGGGACGGGGTCAGGCCGCTTCGTCGTGCGGAGCCTGGCGCGCGAGGATCGAGGAGAACTCCTCGACGAAGGTGTCGTAGCGCAGACTGATGCGCTCGATCTTGTTGGCGTAGCGGTTGTAGGCCCACACCGCCGGGATCGCCGCGAACAGGCCCATCGCGGTCGCGATCAGCGCCTCGGTGATGCCGGGCGCGACCATCGCGATGCTCGCTTCCTTGACGTTGGCCAGGCCGTGGAACGCGATCATGATGCCCCACACCGTGCCGAACAGGCCGACGTAGGGGCTGATCGAGCCGACGTTGGCGAGGAACTCCAGGCTCTGCTCGAGCCGCTCGGTCTCGCGCGCCGAGGCCACGCGCATCGCGCGCTGCGCGCCCTCGAGCAGCGAGCGCGAGTCGACGCTGCGGCGCTGGCGCAGCCGCGCGAACTCGCGGAAGCCCGCCTCGAAGATCGACGCGGTGCCGGTGATGCGCTCGCCGTCGGAGGTGACCTCCTTGAACAGGCCGGCCAGGTCGGCGCCGGACCAGAAGCGGTCCTCGAATTCGCCGGCGTCGCGGTTGGCGCGGTCGATCATCGTCTTCTTGCGGAAGATGATGAACCACGACGCGATCGAGAAGCCGAGCAGGATCGCCATCACGATCTGCACCGGGATACTGGCGTTCAGAACCAGGTGCAGGACGTCGAGTTCGGCATTCATCGAGAGGCGATCTCCAAAAGTAGGGGCTCGGGTATCGGTCGCGGCCGGAAGCTGGCCGCGTCGAGGCAGGCCACGTGAACCTCGGCTTCGACCAGCAGTTCGCGGTCGGGTTCACGCAGCAGCTGCTGGGCTACGCTGAAGCGGACGCTGCGCACCTCGAGCGTGCGCACGGTCGCGGTCAGCAGATCGTCCAGCCGCGCCGGCCGCCGGAACTTCAGGTCCATGCGATGCACGACGAAGACGATGCCGGCCTCGTGCTGGAGCTGGTGCTGGCCGATGCCCGCTTCCCGCAGCCACTCGCTGCGGGCGCGCTCGAGGAAGCGCAGATAGTTCGAATGATAGACGACGCCGCCGGCGTCGGTATCCTCCCAGTACACGCGAACCGGCCATGCGAACACCGGTTTGATCTCGCCTTCAGTCATCGTTCACGCCAAACAGATCGTCGGGACGGGGAATCTCCGTTCGCGGCGGCGGCGACAGCCCGAAATGCAGCCAGGCCTTGCGGCTGACCATGCGGCCGCGCGCGGTGCGGACCAGGAAACCCTGCTGGATCAGATACGGCTCGAGCACGTCCTCGAGCGTGCCGCGCTCCTCGCTGAGCGCGGCCGCCAGCGACTCGACGCCGACCGGGCCGCCGTCGAAGTTCTCGATGATCATCAGCATCAGCCGGCGGTCGAGCGCGTCGAAGCCCTCGGCGTCGACCTTGAGCATCTCCAGCGCGGCAGCCGCGACCGCGCGCGTGATCGTGCCGTCGGCGCGGATCTGCGCGAAGTCGCGTACGCGGCGCAGCAGCCGGTTGGCGATGCGCGGCGTGCCGCGCGCCCGCCGCGCGATCTCGCCGGCGCCGTCGGCATCGCAGGGAATGCCGAGGATGCGCGAGGAGCGCCGCACGATCGAGGTCAGCTCCAGCGGGCTGTAGAACTCCAGGCGCTGCACGATGCCGAAGCGGTCGCGCAGCGGCGCGGTCAGCAGGCCGGCGCGCGTCGTCGCGCCGACCAGCGTGAACGGCGGCAGGTCGAGCTTGATCGAGCGCGCGGCCGGTCCCTCGCCGATCATGATGTCGATCTGGCGGTCTTCCATCGCCGGATACAGCACTTCCTCGACCACCGGCGAGAGGCGGTGGATCTCGTCGATGAACAAGACGTCGCGCGGCTGCAGGTTGGTCAGCAGCGCGGCCAGGTCGCCGGCGCGCTCCAGGACCGGACCCGAGGTCGAGCGCAGGCCGACGCCCAGCTCGTTGGCGACGACGTGGCTCAGCGTGGTCTTGCCGAGACCCGGCGGGCCGAAGATCAGCACGTGGTCGAGCGCCTCGCCGCGGCGGCGCGCCGCCTCGATGTAGATGCCGAGCTGCTCGCGCACGGTCTGCTGGCCGAGATAGTCCTCGAGCTTCTGCGGACGGATGCTCGCGTCGAGCAGTTCGTCCTCGCGGTTGGCGCTGGCGGATGTCAGGCGGTCGGACACGGCATCGGGGGCACGGGAAGAGGCGGGTCCGGCCGCGGCCGGACCCGTGCACGATTGTCGCTCAATCGCGGCCCGATTGCGCTGCGGGCCGCGCGCTTCAGATCTCGACCTGGGTGCCGAGCTCGATCAGGCGGTTGCCGGGAATGCGGAAGAACGCGGTCGCCGGCAGCGCATTGCGCTGCATCAGCACGAACAGGCGGTCGCGCCAGGCGACCATGCCGGGCCGGTCGGTCGCCACGATGCTCTCGCGGCTTAGGAAGAACGTGGTGTCCATCATGTCCAGCGGCGCGCCGCACAGCGGGATGCGCGCCAGCTCGGCCGGCACGTCCGGATCCTCGGCGAAGCCGAAGCGCAGCGTGACCAGCTCGAAATCCTCGTTGAGGCGCTTGACTGCGATGCGTTCCTCGTCGTCGACGATCGGCTCGTCGCGGATCTCGACGGTCAGCACCACGTTGCGCTCGTGCAGCACCTTGTTGTGCTTGAGGTTGTGCAGCAGCGCATTGGGCACGCCGTCGAGGTTGGCGGTCAGGAAGATCGCCGTGCCGTGCACGCGCAGCGGCGGATGCAGCGCGATCGACGCGAGGAACGGCTGCAGCGCGATGCCGGTCTGCCGGATCGCCGCCAGCACCAGCTGGCGGCCGCGCCGCCAGGTCGCCATCATCGTGAACACGCCGATGCCGAGCGCCAGCGGGAACCAGCCGCCGTATTCGATCTTGTCGGCGACCGCGACCAGCAGCACCAGGTCGATGCCGACGAACAGCACGCCGGCAGCGGCCGTCGCGACGCGGCTCCAGCGCCAGACGCGGCGCGCCACCACGACCACCAGCAGCGTGTTCATGAACATCGTGCCGACCACGGCCAGGCCATAGGCCGCGACCAGGTTCTCCGACGAGCGGAAGCCGAGCACCGCGGCGATCGTCAGCACCAGCAGCACGCGATTGACCCACGGCAGATAGATCTGGCCGATCGTCTCGCGCGAGGTGTGCAGCACCTTGAGCCGCGGCAGGTAGCCCAGCTGCATCGCCTGGCGCGCCATCGAGAACGCGCCGGAGATCACCGCCTGCGAGGCGACGATCGTGGCCAGCGTCGCCAGCACGATCATCGGGATCAGCAGCGGCGCCGGTACCAGCAGATAGAACGGATTGGAGGCCTTGGCCGGATCGTCCAGCACCAGGGCGCCCTGGCCGAGATAGTTCAGCATCAGGCACGGCAGCACGAGGAAGAACCAGACCAGCCGGATCGGCTTCTTGCCGAAGTGGCCCATGTCGGTGTACAGCGCCTCGGCGCCGGTGATCGCCAGCACGACCGCGCCCATCGCGAAGATCGCGAACTTGCCGTTGTGCGCGAAGAACACCACCGCGTGATGCGGGCTCAGTGCCGAGAGCACCTGCGGCTCGTGGGTGATGCCGATCACGCCGAGCGTGCCGAGCGTCAGGAACCAGAGCAGGGTGATCGGCGCGAACAGCGGGCCGACGCGGCTGGTGCCGTGGCGCTGGATCGCGAACAGGCCGAGCAGGATCAGCACGGTGATCGGCACCACGTAGCGGTGCAGGGCCGGTGCCAGCACCTCGATGCCCTCGACCGCCGACAGCACCGAGATCGCCGGCGTGACGACGCCGTCGCCGAAGAACAGCGCCGCGCCGAACAGGCCGATCACCATCAGCATCCAGCGCATGCGGCTGCTGCTGACGCCGCGCTGGGCCAGTGCCATCAGCGCCATGATGCCGCCCTCGCCCTTGTTGTCGGCGCGCAGGATGAAGGTCGCGTACTTGACCGAGACGACCATGATCAGCGACCAGAAGATCAGCGACAGCACGCCGAGCACGTTCTCGCGCCCGACCGCCACGCCGTGCTGGCCGAACGCCTCGCGGAACGCATACAGCGGGCTGGTGCCGATGTCGCCGTAGACGACGCCGAGCGCGCCGAAGCACAGGGCGAGCAGGCGTTGGCGATGCGGATGGGAATCGGTGCTCATGCGGTCGGGCTCCGGAGCGGAGAGGGCGAAGGATTCGGACCGGCAAGCCCGGAACGGCCGGAATAAACGGTCCGGCCGATCGATGCAAGCGGCGTGCCCTGACGGGTCGGATTCATCGGGTATGGATGCTCAGCGCAGCGCCGCCTTCAGCGCCTTGCGGATGATGTCCTCGGCGGCGTCGCCCGGCGCGCCGGCGTCCTTGATCAGCCGGCTCACCTCGGCCGGCTTGTAGCCGAGCGCGATCAGCGCGGTGCTGGCCTCGCTGACCGGATCGGTCGCCGCCGCGCTTGCGGCGCCGCCCGGTCCGGTGCCGCCGCCGAGTCCGTCGACGCGGTCGCGCAGCTCGACGACGATCCGCTCGGCAGTCTTCTTGCCGATGCCGGGAATCCGCGTCAGCGCGGCGACGTCGCCACTCTGCACGAGCCGCGCGAACGCATCGACCGGCACGCCCGACAGCACCGCCAGTGCGGTCTTGGCGCCGATGCCGCTGACCTTCTGGATGCTGCGGAACAGCGCGCGCTCGCCTTCGCTGAGGAAGCCGTACAGCGCGACCGCATCCTCCTTGACCGCATAGTGCGTGCGCAGCACCACTTCGCTGCCGACCGGCGGCAGGTCGAAGAACGTCGACATCGGCGCCTCGAGCTCGTAGCCGACGCCGTTGACGTCGATCAGCAGCCACGGCGGCTGTTTCGAGACCAGGGTGCCGCGCAGTCGTCCGATCATCGGCGTCGCCTCCAGGCGGTACGGGGAATGCCGACGCGCTGCATGCTGGCGCGCGTATGCGCATGCGCGAGCGCCACCGCGAGCGCGTCGGCCGCATCGGCCTGCAGGCGTCCGCTCAGGCCGAGCAGGATGCCGACCATGTGCTGGACCTGGGTCTTGTCGGCGCCGCCGCCGCCGACCACGGCCTGCTTGACCTCGGTCGCGGCGTACTCGGCGATCGGCAGATCGCGCGCGGCGACCGCGCAGATCGCCGCGCCGCGCGCCTGGCCGAGCTTGAGCGCCGAGTCTGGATTGCGCGCCATGAATACACGCTCGATCGCGACCTCGGCCGGGCCGTGCGCCTCGATCAGGCCGCCGATCTCGTCGAAGATCTGCTTGAGCCGCAACGGGAACGTCGCGTTGCCGAGCAGGACCAGAGCGGTATGGAAGACGTGATGCGAGCGGCCCGCCTCGTCGACCTCGATGATGCCGATGCCGGTGCGCTGGCTGCCCGGGTCGATGCCCATGATGCGGCAGCGGCCGGAGGGGGCGATGGCGGAAGGGAAGGTCATCGGGAGTCCGTGGCGGGACGGTCCGGAATATCCGGTCCGCCGCTCAGGCGTAGGCGTCCGCCGGGAGGCGCGCGTTGGTGTAGACGTGCTGCACGTCGTCGAGGTCTTCGAGCCAGTCGATCAGCCTAACCACGGCCGCCGCCGCCTCGCCCTCGACCGCGACCGCGGTGTCGGCGCGCAGCGTCAGTTCGGCGTCGGCCGGCGCCAGGCCGGCAGCGCCGAGCGCGTCGCGGACCGCCTCGAACGCGTCGGGCGCGGTCAGCACCTCGATCGAGCCGTCGTCCGGATCGGTCAGCACGTCCTCGGCGCCGGCCTCGAGCGCGATCTCGAGCACGCGCGTCTCGTCGGCGCCGGGCGCGATCGAGACCACGCCGAGCTTGCGGAACAGGAACGCGACCGAGCCGTCGGTGCCGAGATTGCCGCCGAACTTCGTGAACGCGTGACGCACGTCGGACACGGTGCGGTTGCGGTTGTCGGTCGTGCAGTCGACGATCACCGCGACGCCGCCGGGCGCGTAGCCCTCGTAGCGCAGTTCCTCATAGGTGACGTCCTCGAGGCCGCCGGTGGCCTTCTTGATCGCGCGCTCGATCGCATCCTTGGTCATGTTGGCCGACAGCGCGCGGTCGACCGCCAGGCGCAGGCGCGGATTGGCGGCCGGATCGCCGCCGCCGGCGCGCGCGGCGATGCCGATCTCGCGAATCAGCTTCGTGAAGATCTTGCCGCGCCTGGCATCCTGCGCATTCTTGCGATGCTGGATGTTCGCCCACTTGGAATGACCGGCCATGGCGTGCGCTGCGCTCGGAAACGCCGAATTTTATCAGGCGGCTGCCTGACGCGGCGGCGCGAAGCGCCCGCTGCGCAGGAAGGCGATGGTCTGGTCGGCTGCTTCGCGCGACAGCAGCAGGCCCGAATGCGAAGTCGGCACCGTGCGGTGATCGGCGATGCCGGGCAGTTGCGTCTCGGCGACCGCGACGGTGCCGTCGTGATCGCCGGCGAGCGGACCGAACACGAAGCCGAGTCCCAGCGGCAGCCGCCCGGCGACGACGCCGACCTCGTTCGGACCGCGCCAGGCGTCGAGGCCGCTGCACAGCAGATCGGCGCTGCGGCCCATCAGCCAATGGCCGAGACGCCACGCCGACAGGCTGCGCGCGGCGGCGCTGCCGCACAGCGGCGAGCCGAGGCAGACGACACGACCTTCGTGCCCGGTGGCGTCCGCATCGGCCAGCGCGCACAGCGCGACCAGGCCGCCGAGGCTGTGGCCGACCAGATGCAGCGGCGCGCCGCGATGCGCCTGCAGGCGCTCGCGCAGACGCTGCACCGCGCGGTCGGGACCGCCGACGGCGCTGGCGTAGTCGAGCGTCTGCACCGAGAAGCCGGCCTCGCGCAGCCGGCGGGCCAGTGGCAGCAGCGTCACGCTGCGCATCCACAGCCCGTGCAGCACGATGACGTGGCCGCCGTCCATCAGGTCTGGGGCTTGGCCACCCGGATGTGCAGCTCCTGCAGCTGCGCCTCGGAGATCGGCGAGGGGGCCGACGTCAGCAGGCACTGCGCGCTGGCGGTCTTCGGGAACGCGATCACGTCGCGGATCGAGTCGGTGCCGGCGATCAGTGCGGCGATGCGGTCGATGCCGAACGCGATGCCGCCGTGCGGCGGCGCGCCGTACTTGAGCGCGTCGAGCAGGAAGCCGAACTTGGCCTGCGCCTCGTCGGCACCGATGCCGAGCAGGTCGAACACCGCGCTCTGCATGTCGGGGTGGTGGATGCGGATCGAGCCGCCGCCGATCTCGTTGCCGTTGAGCACCATGTCGTAGCCGCGGCTGACCGCGTGGCCGGCATTGGCGCGCAGGTCGGTTACATCGTCGATCTTCGGCGCCGTGAACGGATGGTGCAGGGCCACGTAGCGATCGGCCGCGGCGTCGAACTCGAACATCGGGAAGTCGACGACCCACAGCGGCTTCCAGGCGTCCTCGACGAGGCCGAGATCCTGGCCGAGCTTGAGCCGCAGCGCGCCCATGAACGCGCTGACGGTCGCGTACGGACCGGCACCGAAGAAGATCACGTCGCCGGTCTGCGCGCCCACGGCGTCGAAGATGCCGTCGATCGCGCGGTCGTCGAGGAACTTGACGATCGGCGAGGTCAGGCCTTCGCGGCCCTTGGCGAGGTCGTCGACGCGGATCCAGGCCAGGCCCTTGGCGCCGTACTTGGCGACGTGCGGGCCGAGGTCGTCGATCTGCTTGCGCGTCAGTGCGGCGCCGTCGGGCAGGCGCAGCGCGGCGACGCGGCCGTCGGGGTCGGCGGCCGGGCCGCTGAACACCTTGAAGTCGACGTGGCGCACGTGCTCGGCGACGTCGACCAGCTCCAGTGCGATGCGCAGGTCCGGCTTGTCCGAACCGTAGCGGCGCATCGCCTCGGCATAGGTCATGCGCGGAAACGGGTCGGCCAGCTCGACGCCGGCGACGTCCTTGAACACGTGGCGGATCATCGCCTCGACGAAGGCCTGCACGTCGTGCTCCTCGACGAATGCGAACTCCATGTCGAGCTGCGTGAATTCCGGCTGGCGGTCGGCGCGCAGGTCCTCGTCGCGGAAGCAGCGCGCGATCTGGTAGTAGCGGTCCATGCCGGCCATCATCAGCAGCTGCTTGAACAGCTGCGGCGACTGCGGCAGCGCGAAGAACTCGCCCGGATGCACGCGCGAGGGCACCAGGTAGTCGCGCGCGCCCTCGGGCGTGGCCTTGGTCAGGATCGGCGTCTCGATGTCCTGGAAGCCGCGCGCATCCAGATAGTGGCGCAGCGCCGAGACCAGCCGCGTGCGCATGCGCAGGCGGCGCTGCATCTGCGGCCGGCGGATGTCCAGATAGCGATAGCGCAGGCGCATGTCCTCGCTGGTCGCGTCGTCGAGCATGAACGGCAGCGGCGCGGCGGCGTTGAGCACCTCGACGCTGGCCGCCAGCACTTCGACGCGGCCGGTGCGCAGGCGGTCGTTGATCTGGGTCGCCGGGCGGCCGCGGACGGTGCCGGTCACGCGCAGGCAGAACTCGTAGCGCACCGTCTCGGCGACCGCGAACGCGGCCGCGTTGTCCGGCTCGATCACGACCTGCACGATGCCTTCGTGGTCGCGCAGGTCGATGAAGATCACGCCGCCGTGGTCGCGGCGGGTGTCGGCCCAGCCGCACAGGGTGACGGTATGTCCATCGAGCGCCTCGTCGACGAGGCCGCAGTGGTGACTGCGCATGGGGTGCTGCTCCGGCAGGGTGGGCGGCGGCCGCTCGGGGCGAGCGGCCGGGCGCGGAATGCTATAGCCGTTCATGCTGCACCGCAAACGAAAACGCCCGCCGGAAAGGCGGGCGTTTCGACCGGTCGGTGGCTGCCTCAGCGCCAGCGGCGCTGCACGACGAACACTGCCGAGCACCCGCGATCGACCCAGACGCCGGCGCGGTTCCAGCCCCAGGTGCGGCCCTCGATGCAGGCGGCCTCCGAGGTCTGGCGCTCGATGCGCACCTCGCTGCCGCGGCCGGTGTCGACGCTGCAGAAGTTGTAGCGCCGATCGCGGCTCTGGCAGGTGAAGCGGATGTCGCGGTCCCAGTCGCTGCCGGGGTTCCAGCCGCCCGGACCACCCGGACCGCCGTGCCCGCCGCCGTGGCCGCGTCCGGCCTCGACGAATTCGCCCGCGCAGCCGCGGTCGACCCAGATGCCGCGGCGATCGACGCCCCAGTTGGAACCCTTGCGGCACGGCGTGTCGGAGGTCTGGCGGACCAGCTGCGCATCGCGCCACTGCACCGGGCAGCTCTCGTAGCGGTGGTTGCGGCTCTCGCAGCGGACCCGCTCCTGGCCGTAGCCGGGGCCGCGCTGGGCCTGGGCCGGCGCGGCCGTGATCAGCACAGCACCGACGAGGCCGAAGACGATGGTTTTGAACATGCTCCCCACTCCTGTTCTGACGATTGTGGACACAACGCCCAAATTTTAGACGGAGCGGGGCTGAACGGCGGCAGATCGTGCGCTCACTCGGCGGGCTTGGCGGGCTTGACGGTCTCGGTGCTCGCGGCCGGCTTGGCCTCGGCGGTCTTGGCGGCGTCGCCGGCGGGGGCGGCCGGCGCGGTGTCGCCGCTGGCCAGGTTGCGCTTGGCGTCGCCGTCCTTCTTGAAGTCGGTTTCGTACCAGCCGCTGCCGGCCAGCCGGAACGCCGGCGCGGTCACCCGGCGGCGCACGCCGGACCGGCCGCAGTCGGGACAGTCGCTGGGGTCGGGGTCGGAGAGCTTCTGCAGGCGGTCGAAGCGATGGCCGCAGGTGGGGCATTCGAATTCGTAGATCGGCATGGCGGTGGCGGTCTCGGCGCAGGTCGGCGACGGCGGGGCGCAGCATGCGGGCGCGCCAGAAAAAAGCAAGCCCGGCGCGGGTTTTCGCGCCGTCGCCAGCCGATCGGAAGCGCCCGGATTATCGTCCGCAAGCCCGGCGCAAGCCTTGCGCAAGCGATTCGGGAGCATCGTCCGGGACGGCGCCGTGCAAGATGGGGTGCTCGTCGGCCGGTGCTGCGCCTGGCGCGGCGGCGATCCGAATCGGTGCCTTCGTTCCACACAACACGATGGGGAGTAGCAAGACGATGAAAGCCCGCCACTCGATCCGGCTCGGTGCCGGATGGCTCCTGGCCTGCGCGCTGTCCGGCGCCGCGGCCCAGACGGTGCGCCAGCACGACGGTCCGGCCGGCAGCGTGACCGACCTGCGCGCCGACGGCACGCGCGCCGTGCTGCCGGCGCGCCGGCCCGTGCCGCTGCCGGCGGGCTGGACCGCGCCGGCCGGCGCGGCTCCGGCCGGCGCGCCGCCGGTCTGCGCGGCGACCTCGGCGGCCTGGCACGGCCAGGCCTTGCCGGCCGGCGAGTCGGGCACGCTGATCGCCGCGGCGTTCATGCGCTCGACGACGATCGACAACCGCGGCCGCATCGCGTTCTACGCGCAGGTGGACGGCGCGGCACGCAACCAGGGCATCTTCCTCGCCGGCCCGTCGGGTCTGGAAGTCGTCGCGATGGGCTGCGGCGGCCCCGCCGGCAGTGGCGTCACGTCCGACTGCGGCGATCTGGCGCCCGGTGGCGGTCGCTTCGCCGGCTTCTTCGGCGAGACCTGGGGCACGCCCGACGTCAACGATGCCGGCGATGTGCTGTTCATGGCCGACCTGCACGACGCGCCGCATCCGCGCGGCCTGTTCCTCTATCAGGCGGGCGCGGCGCGCTTCGTCAGGATCGCCGCCGTCGGCGAGCCTTCGCCGCTCGGCGGGACGCTGACCGCGATCGGCCCGGGCAGCCTCAACAACGCCGGCGACGTCGTGCTGCTCGCGGCGACCGACGGCCAGCTCCGGTCCGATGTGCTGATCTGGCGTGACGGCGTCCTGTCCAAGTACGTGGCCGTCGGCGACCCGGCGCCCGGCGGCGGCCAGTTCGTGACGATCGGCACCGAGTCCTGGGGTCTGGCCGACGGCAGCCAGGTGCCCGGCGGTCCGGTTCCGGCGATCAACGACCGCGGCCAGGTCGCGTTCCGCGGCGAGGTCACGGGCGGGCTCGCCAGCGGCGGCGTGTTCGTCAGCGACCACGGCACGCATCATTGGCTGGTCAAGCGCGGCGACCCGGTGCCGGGCGGCGGCACCTACCTCGACATGCAGGCGCCGATTCTCAACAATGCCGGCGAAGTGGCGTTCTACGCCGACATCGCCGACGGCCCCGGCGCGGCCTGGGTCACCGGCAAGCCGGGCCAGTGGCGGCGGGCGCTGGCGTTCTACGATCCGATCGACACCGGGCAGGTCTGGAGCCTGGCGTTCTCGCGCAATCCGCTGGCCGCGCTCAACGACCAGGGCGATCTGCTGCTGACGACAACGATCCTGCGCTCCGATGCCAGCGAGCGCGGCGCGATCGTGCTGAGCCGCGCCGACGGCTCGATGCGGCTGCTCGCCGAACAGGCGCAGCCGACGCCGCTCGGCGGCAGCTGGGGCTCGCTCGACGGCTGGCCGACGCTCAACAACCAGCGGCAGGCGCGCGTCAGCGGCGGCACCCCGGGCCTGCCGGGGCAGGCCACCACGCACGCGATCCTCGAGGCCTGCGGTACCGGCGCGCCGGTGCTGGCCGCGGCGCCGGCGCCCGGCAGCGTGCTCGCGTTCGGCGCGGTGCCGGCCGGCTCGCTGTCGGCACCGCTCGGCATCGACCTGTCCAATCCCGGCGGCAGCGGCTCGGCGCCCGATTCGGAGCTGCGCGTCAACCATGCGCTGAGCGACGATCCGGCCTTCGTCGTGCAGATCGTCGAGCGCGGTCCGTTCGCGGCCGGCGCCGCAGCCGACGGCCAGGCCGACATCGAGGTGCGCTGCGCGCCGGACGGCATCGGCCCGGTCAGCGGCGAGCTGACGCTGCTGACCAACGATCCGGCCCAGCCCGCCGGCGGCTACCGCTATCCGCTGAGCTGCGAGGGCAGCGCCGACGACACGCTGTTCGCAGACGGCTTCGAGGCCGCCGACTGAGTGGAGCGGGACGGCGCTCAGCGCGCGACCGCGGCCGCGACCCGTTCTTCCGGCCGCGCCGCGAGCGCGCTCGGCACGGGACGTTCGCCGGCGAGGCGGTGGACCTGGTCCATCGCCTCGCGCCAGGCGTCCAGATGGCCGAGCGCGCGATACAGGCGCGCCTGCAGCAGCGCGCAGCTGAACTCCGAGCCGGCCCAGTTCGCGACGCGGCCGGCCACCGCACTGGCGGTCTCCAGATCGCCGCGCTCGATCAGCGCCTCGCCCCACGACACCGCGACGGCGGCGACGTCGGCCGGAATCGAACCGCGCTCGGCGAGGCCGAGCGCATCGGCATAGGTGCGGTCGGCCTCGTCGCGGCGCCGTTCGCTCCAGGCCGTCTCGGCCTGGGCCAGGCGCGTGCGGATCGCCAGCGCCGGACTGTCCTGGCTGCCGGCCCACTGCGTGAAGCGCTGCAGCGCCGCGTCGGCGTCGGCGTTCTGTCCCTGGCGGCGCTGCGTGCGGATCAGCGTCAGCCAGGCATCGCCGGACAGGCCGTCGCGCGGCGTCAGTGCCGCGGCGTCGACCGCCTGCAGCGACAGCAGCGCCGCGTGCTGCGCCTGGCCGTCGGCCAGTGCGAGCCGCGCCAGCGCGCCGCGTGCGAGCATCGGCACCGCGGTGTCGTCGGCCAGCTCGCCGGCCTCGGCCAGCGCGGCCAGGCGCGTGCGCGCCTCGGTCAGGCGCCCGACCGACATCCAGGCGTGCGCACTCCAATATGCGGCCAGCCGCTGCGTCGAGCGGTTGGCGATGCGCTCGTTCTGCGCGTCGAGACGATCGGCCGCCGCGGCCGCCTCGGCCGGCTGCAGCAGCGCCAGCTGAGCCTGGATCTGATTGACCATCACGCCGGCCCATTCGTCCATCGCGCCGAAGCGCTCGAAGCGCTCCGCCGCGCCGACGAAGCGCGCCAGCGCATCGGCGGGGCGGCCGCGCTGCGCATCGAGGGCGCCCTGGTTGCTGTCGAGCCGCGCCAGCGCCAGCGTGTCGCCGGCCAGGCCGAGCGCGATGCGCGCGCGTGCGAAATCGTCGCGCGCATCGGGGTCGCGGTCCTGCAGCGCGCGCGCGACGCCGCGGCCGGTATAGGCCTGGCCGGCCAGCGCCGGCTCGCCGTGATGGCCGAGCAGCCGCAGCGCGGCGTCGAAGTCGCGTTCGGCCGCGGCCGGTACGGCCAGCCGGATCAGCGTCGCGCCGCGGCCGTTGAGCGCGCGGGCGCGCAGCACCGGGTCGTCGGCCTCGGCGATCGTGTCGAGCAGCGCGTCGAACGCGGCACGCGCATCCTCGAAGTGGCCGCCCGAGAACGCCAGTTGCGCACGCAGCAGCCGCAGCGCCGGCGTGGCCGGTGCGGCGGCGTCGGCGAGCGTCTGTGCCGATTCGAGCTGACCGGCCAGCATCAAGGCGCGGATCCGCGCCAGATACGCGTCGGCCGACCGCGAGCCGTCCTCGATTGCCGTCGCGCCGAGCACCGCCAGCAGTCGGTCGGCGGCATCGCGCGCGGCCGCGGTCGCCTCGCTGCCGTGCACCTCGACCTCGCGGCGATCGTGCTCCGGGCCCTGCAGCGCGAGGCGGACGCGCCAGCCGCCCGCGGTGCGCTGCGCCGACGGCGTGACGACCCAGCGCACGTCGGTCGCTTCACGCAGTCTGGCCTCGGCGTCCGGCGCATCGTGCGCCAGCGCGACCACGTTGTCGCTCGGCACCACCGACAGGCCGGCGCCGTGCATCCGGTCGGCGATCAGCTCCATGACGCCGAGCCGCAGCCAGCCCCATTCCGTATCGGCGGCGACCGCCGCCGGCAGCACCGCGATCAGCGTCTGCGCCGGCGCGGCGAGCGCCGACGCGTCGCGCTGCGGCACTGCGCGTTCGCCGAGCAGCCACGCGCCGGCGCCGAGCGCCAGCAGCGCTGCAGCCGCAACGGCGGCCGGCCAGCGCCGGGCAAGGCGGCGCCGGTGCCGCGCGTTGGCGGCCGTGGCCTCGCGCGCTGCGGTGTCGTCCGGTGGCGGCAGCGCGATCGAGATCGGCGTCGCAGCAGCCGCCGGTTCGTCGTCCGCGAGGATCTCGACCGGGGCCACCCAGCGATAGCCGAAGCGCGGCACGGTGCGGATGCGCAGCTGCTCCTCGCCGGAATCGCCGATCGCACGGCGCGCCTTGAGCAGCGCCTGCACCAGCTGGGTATCGGCGACGTCGGCCTTGCCCCAGACCGCGGCGGCCAGTTCGTCGCGGCCGACCGCGCGCTCGCGATGCTCGATCAGCCAGGTCAGGCAGTCGAACACCTTCGGCGAGAGCACGACCAGTTCGCCGTCGCGGCGCAGCTCGCGCGCGGCCGGATCCACCGTGTAGCGATCGAATCGATAGACGCACTTGCTCATCGCGCGAGGGTAGCGTGCGCTTGCCGCCAAGGCCACGGCGGCCGGCTCGCGGCATGACGCGTCGCAGCAATCCGTGTTACGGTAAAAGCCGACCTACCGACGACGGACTCATGCTGGCGCTGATCGCCCCATTGTCCGCGCTGCTCGGCGGCGTGGGACTCCTTTTGCTCGGCAGCGGCCTGTTCGGCACGCTGCTGGCGGTGCGCGGCGAGCTCGAAGGCTTCAGCGCGCAGACGATCGGCCTGATCTCCTCGGGCTACTTCCTCGGCTTCTTCGTCGGCACGCTGTTCGCGCCGGCGCTGATCCGCCGCATCGGACACATCCGCGCGTTCGCGTTCTGCGCGGCCGGCACCGCGGCACTGACGCTGGCCCATGCGCTGTTCGTCGATCCGTTCGCCTGGCTGGTCCTGCGCATCGGCGTCGGCGCCCTGCTGGTCGTGCTGTACACGGTCATCGAGAGCTGGCTCAACGCGTCCTCGCCGTCGGAGCGGCGCGCCCAGGTGTTCTCGGCGTACATGTTGGTCAATCTCGGCGCGCTCGCGCTCGGGCAGCAGTTCCTGCGCATCGGCGACGCCGGCGACTTCGTGCTGTTCGCGGTGGTGTCGATGCTGATCTCGCTGGCGGTGATGCCGGTGGCCTGGACCCGGCTGACGCCGCCGCCGGTGCTCGCGGTGCCGCGGATCGGCGTGCGCGCGCTGTACCGCGCGGCGCCGTCGGCGGTGGTCGGCACGCTCGCCTCGGGCCTGGCGCTCGGCGCGTTCTGGGGCCTGGGCCCGCTGTTCGCGGCCGACATCGGACTGGATCACGCCGGCGTCGCCAGCTTCATGGGCTGGACCATCGTCGGCGGCGCGGCGCTGCAGTTTCCGCTCGGGCGGCTGTCGGACAGCCGCGACCGGCGCGTCGTGCTCGCGGCGATCGGTGGCCTGACGGCTCTCGCGGCCGTGCTCGCCCTGCTGTCGGGGCAGCTCGGCGCCACGGCCCTGTACGCGTCGATGTTCGTGTTCGGCGGCCTGGCGTTCGCGGTATATCCGCTTAGCGTCGCGCATCTGATCGACCGCCTCAGCACCGATCAGGTCCTGGCCGGCAGCAGCACGCTGCTGCTGGTCCACGGTGTCGGCTCGGCGGTCGGCCCGAGCCTGGCCGGTCTGGCGATGACGCGCAGCGGCGAGCCCGGCGCCCTGCTCGTGTATGCCGGCGTGGTGTTCGGCGCGATGGCGCTGTTCGTCGGCTGGCGCCGCCGCGTGCGCGAGGGCATCACCGAGCACGATGCGAACTTCCTGCCGATGCTGCGCACGACGCCGACCGCGCTGGAGCTGATGCCGGCCGCGCAGGACGCCGCGGCCGAGCCGGCCGCATCGGACATGCCGCAAGCGCCCGAAGCATCCGACGCGCCGGATGCGGCCGGCGCACCGGGCCGTTGAGCGTCCGCCTGTACCGTTCCGGCGCGCGCCGCCGGTTCCATGCAACCCGCCCCGTCCGCCGAGGCACGACCGGCTTCCGTCCGGCCGCGGCCGGCGATCCCGTTTTTCGGGTCCGTCTCCGCTGAGGAGCGGACCCTCGACAGGAGGCTTACACCTTGACGATCGACATCGCCCCATCCTCGCTCCGGCCCGCACTGCCGCCGCTGCCGCCGCCGGTGCGTCCCGCCCTGGTGCTGGCCACCGATCTGGACGGCACGTTCCTCGCCGGCGATGCCGATGATCGCTGGCAGCTCTATCAGACCGTCGCCCGGCGCGAGGACGTAGCGCTGATCTACGTCACCGGGCGCGGACTCGAATCGGTGCTGCCGCTGCTGGCCGACCCGACGCTGCCGCGGCCGCGCTACATCGTCTGCGACGTCGGCGCGACCGTGGTCGACGGCGAGACGCTGCAGGCGGTGCAGCCGCTGCAGGGCGCGATCGACGCGGCCTGGCCGGGCGAGCAGGCGATCGTGCGCGCGGTCACCGGCCATCCGGGCCTCGAGCGCCAGGACGTGCCGCAGCAGCGCCGCTGCTCGTACTTCTGCGACGCCGGCGCGGTTGACGCCGCGCTGCGCGCGCGCGTCGAGGCGCTCGGCTGCGAGCTGCTGTACTCGGCCGACCGCTACCTCGACGTGCTGCCGCGCGGCGTCGACAAGGGCCGCACGCTGCGCGCCCTGGTCGAGCACATCGGCGTCGACCCCGATCGCGTGCTGGTCGCCGGCGATACCTTGAACGACCTCTCGATGTATCGCGAGGGATTCAACGGCGTCTGCGTCGGCGCGTCGGAGCCGGCGCTGATCGAGGCCACGCACGGTCACGACCACGTGCTGCATGCCGGCCGCGCCGGCTGCGGCGGCATCCTCGAGGCGATCGATCACTTCGATCTGCTCGACGCCGGCGCGTTCGCGGTCGACGGCGGCGACGCGCCGGCCGGCCAGTCGGCCCTGGTGATCGTCTACCACCGCCTGCCGTACGAGGAGGCGCTGGTCGACGGGCGCATCGTGCGCCGTCAGCACCGCTCGCCCAACGGCATCATCCCGACCCTGCTGTCGTTCTTCGGCGACGGCCGCGCCGGCTCCTGGGTCGCCTGGACCGATCAGGATCCGGCGCATCCGGACTACCGCAGCCATCCGCCGATCGACGCACAGCGCTATCCGCGGCTGCGTGCCGCTCTGGTGCCGCTGGCGCGCGCCGATGTCGACGTGTTCTACCGGCGCTTCTCGAAGGAAGCGTTCTGGCCGCTGCTGCACACGTTCTGGGAGCGCGCGCGGTTCCGCGACGACCATTGGCAGACCTTTCTCAAGGTCAATCGCGCATTCGCCGAGGCCGCCGCGGCCGAAGCGGCGCCCGGCGCGACCGTGTGGGTGCACGACTACAACCTGTGGATGGTGCCGGCGTACCTGCGCGAACTGCGGCCGGACGTGCGCATCGCGTTCTTCCATCACACCCATTTCCCGTCGGCCGACGTGTTCAACGTGGTGCCGTGGCGGCGCGAGATCGTCGGCAGCCTGCTGCAATGCGACTACATCGGCTTCCACATCCCGCGCCAGGCCGAGAACTTCGTCGACGTCGCGCGCGGCGCGTTTCCGGTCAAGACGCTCGGCCGGCAGGCCTGCGCGCCGCGCTTCCTGACCTACGGCTGCGCGGTCGGCCTGGACCGCTATACCCATCGCATCGAGGCCGGCGGCCGCGAGATCCGGCTCGGCGCGCATCCGGTCGGCCTCGACGTCGCGCGCGTGCGCGGCCTGCTCGGCGAGGCCGCCGTGCAGCGCCGCATCGGCGAGCTGCGCGAATCGATCGGCGCGCGCCGGCATCTGCTCTCGGTCGAGCGCCTGGACTACACCAAGGGCACGCTCGAGAAGCTGCTGGCCTATGAACGGCTGCTCGACACCACGCGCGACCTGCACGGCGCGGTCACGCTGACCGTGATCTGCGTGCCGGCGGCCAGCGAGATGACGGTCTACGCCGAGCTCAAGACGCAGATCGAGCAGGTCGTCGGGCGCATCAACGGGCGCTATTCGCAGGTGGACTGGACGCCGCTGCAGTTCTTCTTCCGGCCGCTGCCGTTCGACGAACTGGTCGCCTGGTACGCGGTGGCCGACGTCATGTGGATCACGCCGCTGCGCGACGGCCTCAATCTGGTCGCCAAGGAATACGTCGCCGTGCAGGGCATCGTCGGCGGAAGCGGCGTGCTGCTGCTGTCGGAGTTCGCCGGCGCCGCGGCCGAACTGAAAGGCGCGCTGCTGACCAATCCACACGATCCGGGCGATCTGCTCGTGCAGTTGCGCCATGCGATCGGCCTGCGCCGGCACGAGGCGCGCAGCCGGCTGCGCCAGATGTTCGAGATCGTCTGCCACAACGACGTCGTGCGCTGGGGACGCGAGTTCCTTGATGCGGTCGAGGGCGGCGCCGCGCATGCGCCGGCGCGCAAGCGGACGCGCGCCGGCTGAGCGACACGGCCGCCGGCACGCTGCCTGCGGACCGGACGGGCGGCTTCGATGCGCGCCGGCCGGCGCTCAGTCGGCCGGCGCCGCCTCCCAGGCATCGGCGAACAAGCGGTCCGAGGCGCCGCTGAGGACCGCCAGCGCCGCCACGTTCATGCGCACGATCGCGCCGCCGATCGCGCGTGCGTACGGGCCGAGATTGGCCGGCACGTCGGTCGACTCGTGGTAGTGCACGTAGGCACCGTAGGTGCGGTGCAGGCTCATGATCGCCGGCACGCCGCGATTCTGGTACGGCATGTGGTCCGAGCAGCAGTTGAGCAGGCTGATCGTGACCGCCAGCTCCGGCACGTAGGCGGCCGCCGCGTCGCCGAAGCGCTGGCGCAGCGCGACGTTGGAGGTGTCGAGGTCGACGCCGAGCTGTCCGTCGGGCGACCAGCCGATCATGTCCATGTTCGCCATCGCCTCGACCTTGGCGAGGTCGCCGGCCGTGGCCAGCGCATTGGCGTGCGCGGTGCTGCCGAGCAGGCCCTGCTCCTCGCCGGCGTAGCACACGAACAGCATGCTGGTCTCGGGCCGGAACCGGCTGAAGATGCGTGCGGCCTCGACGACTGCCGAGCAGCCGGTCGCGTTGTCGTCGGCGCCGGGTGCATTGACCGGCGAGCTGATGTTGGCGTTGCGCGCGTCGTAGTGGCCGCCGACGATGATCCACCGGTCAGGGCGACGCGAGCCTTCCAGGCGTCCGATCACGTTGTTGGCGCTGTGGCTGGAGCCGGCGAAGTTGAACGTGAAGGCCGGTTCGGTGACCGCCAGCCCGAGCGCGGCGAACTGGTCGGCGATCCAGCCGCGCGCCAGCGGCAGCTCGGCCGAGAACGTCGAGCGGCTCCAGCCGGCCAGCGTCTCGACGCCGGCGTGCCAGCGCTCGACGTCGACCGCGTCGACCAGCGGCACGATCAGCGGATCGGCGGCCACGCCGTCGGGCCGCTCGAACCGATACTGGCGCGCGATCACGCGGTTCGGCTCGACGCCGAGCCATTCCGGTGCGCCGAGGTGATCGGCGTGCACGTGCTCGAACGCGGCCATGCGCGCCGCGTCGGGCTTGTAGAGCAGGTCGTAGCGGGTGCCGGCCCAGACCAGCAGGTCGGACGGCGGCGGCGTCGCCGCGCAGCCGCGCGCATGCAGCACCAGATCCTCGGGCGCGAGCGCATCGAGCGGCTGGCTGGCGGCGCGCGTGCCGATCGCCGCGCCGATTGCGGCGGTGTCGCCGGCCAGCAGCAGCCGGTCGCCGAGTTCGAGCCACCAGCGCACGCCCGCGTGCCGGCGCCAGGCCTCGACCTCGGCGCCGTCGGCGCGCGAGATATCGACGAGCAAGGCCGGATCGGCCGCGAAGACGGGCGCGGCGGCCAAAGACAGACCCGCGAGCAGACGGAGCGCAAGCATGGAACGATCCCCGGTCGAGTGACGCTCCATTGTGCGCTCACCCGGCCCGGCCGGGTGCGTCCGCTGGACGAAAGCGACGATCCGCAACGCCGCGGCGGCCGCACCGGGCCGCCGCGCCGCCGGTTCGCGTCAGCTCTTGGCGAACGCCAGATGACCGCCCTCGGCGTTGACCGCGATCGTGTCGCCGGCCTGGAAGCGGCCCTCGAGGATCTCGCGCGCCAACGGGTTCTCCAGCTGCTGCTGGATCGCGCGCTTGAGCGGACGGGCGCCGTAGACCGGATCGAAGCCGACGTTGCCGAGCAGGTCCAGCGCCTTGTCGGAGATCTCCAGCCGCAGCTGGCGCTCGGCCAGACGGCGGCCGAGATAGTCGGTCTGGATCCGCGCGATCGTGCGGATCTGGCTGCGGTCGAGCGGGCGGAACACGACGATCTCGTCGAGCCGGTTGATGAACTCGGGCCGGAAATGCGCCTGCACCACGCCCATCACGGCGGCCTTCATCTGCGTGTACTGGGCCTCGTCGCCGCCGGCGAGCTCCTGGATGTACTGCGAGCCGAGGTTGGAGGTCATCACGATGACCGTGTTGCGGAAGTCGACCGTGCGGCCCTGGCCGTCGGTCAGGCGGCCGTCGTCGAGCACCTGCAGCAGCACGTTGAAGACGTCCGAGTGCGCCTTCTCGACCTCGTCGAGCAGGATCACGCTGTAGGGGCGCCGCCGCACCGCCTCGGTCAGATAGCCGCCCTCGTCGTAGCCGACGTAGCCGGGCGGCGCGCCGATCAGACGGCTGACCGAGTGCTTCTCCATGAACTCGCTCATGTCGATGCGCACCATCGCCTCGCCGGAGTCGAACAGGAACTCGGCCAGC
>NZ_DATKFQ010000036.1:0-251627 GCF_035511235.1 Dokdonella sp. | reverse complement strand
TAGCCGGTCGGGTTGTGGCAGCAGGCGTGCAGCACGACCACGGTGCCGGCCGGGGCGGCGTTGAGCGCGGCCAGCATGCCGTCGAAGTCGATGCCGCGCTTGGCGGCGTCGTAGTAGGGGTAGCTCTCGACCTCGAAACCGGCGTTGGTGAACAGCGCGCGGTGGTTTTCCCAGCTCGGGTCGCTGATCAGCACCTTGGCGGCGGGGTTGAGCTTCTTGAGGAAGTCGGCGCCGACCTTGAGGCCGCCGGTGCCGCCGATGGCCTGGATCGTGGCCACGCGGCCCGAGGTCACGGGTTCGCTGTCGGCGCCGAAGACCAGCACCTTGACGGCGTTGTCGTACGCCGCGATGCCGTCGCCGAAGCCCTGGTAGGCGATGTCCAGGAACGGGATGAGCCGGCGCGCCTTGACCACCTCGACCACCTTGGTCCACTGGTCGGCGGTCAGGTCCACGCCCGTGGGGTTGTGGCAGCAGGCGTGCAGCACGACCACCGTGCCGGCGGGGTAGCTTTCCAGCGCCGCGATCATGCCGGCGAAGTTCACGCCATGCGTGGCCGCATCGTAATAGGGGTAGTTGACGACTTCGAAGCCGGCATATTCGAACAGCGCGCGGTGGTTTTCCCAGCTCGGGTCGCTGATGGCGACCTTGGCCTGGGGAACCAGCCGCTTCAGGAAGTCGGCGCCGATCTTCAGCGCGCCCGTGCCGCCCAGGCTCTGGGCGGTCAGGACCCGGCCCGCGGCGATCAGCGGGGAATCGGCACCCAGCAGCAGTTCCTGCACCGCGCGGTTATAGCCCGGCAGGCCCTCGATGGGCAGGTAGCCGCGCGCCGCGGCGGCGTCGATGCGCGCCTGCTCGGCCTTGCGCACCGCTTTCAGGAGGGGGATCCGGCCTTCGTCGTTGTAGTACACGCCCACGCCGAGATTGACCTTGTTGCTGCGGGTGTCGGCGTTGAATTGTTCGGTAAGGCCCAGAATGGGGTCGCGAGGGGCCAGTTCTACGGCGGCGAAGAGCGAAGTCATGAAAAGCGTCCGTTAAGCGCGCAGGGTTGAAGGAAGAAGTGGTGCGGAGGATAATGGCAGGTTGGTTTTTACAATGCGAAATCCATCGGGCCCGGAACTCTGGGACCCTTTCGCTGCCGAAGTTTTCCTGATGAAACAAGAGTCTAGCATGCAGACTACGCCTTCCGAAGGGCTGAACGAGGCCGCTGAAGACGCGGCCGGGAAGGCCGCGCAAGGGCTGCGCGATGACGTCGCCCTGGTGGCGGCAGCGGCCGACGCGCAAGGGTTCGAGCCGCGTTTCGTCACCTACGACGGCAGTCCGTTCCAGCTCTACCAGCCTTATCCGCCCGCCGGCGACCAGCCGACCGCCATCGGCCAGTTGTGCGAAGGCATCGAAGACGGCCTGATGTACCAGACCCTGCTGGGCGTGACCGGCTCGGGCATGACCTACACCATGGCCAACGTGATCGCCCGCATGGGCCGCCCGGCCATCGTGCTGGCGCCCAACAAGACGCTGGCCGCCCAGCTCTACGCCGAGATGCGGGAGTTCTTCCCGCGCAACGCGGTCGAGTACTTCGTCTCGTACTACGACTATTACCAGCCCGAAGCCTACGTGCCGACGCGCGATCTCTTCATCGAGAAGGACTCGTCCATCAACGAGCACATCGAACAGATGCGTTTGTCGGCCACCAAGAGCCTGCTGGAACGCCGCGACACCATCATCGTGGCCAGCGTCTCGTGCATCTACGGTATCGGCAACCCCGACGACTACCACGACATGGTGATGATGCTGCGCACCGGCGACCGCATGGGGCAGCGCGACATCATCGCCCGCCTGGTGGCCATGCAGTACACGCGCAACGACACGGAGTTCATGCGCGGCACCTTCCGCGTCCGGGGCGAGCTGATCGACGTCTTCCCGGCCGAGCACGCCGAACTGGCCCTGCGCATCACGCTGTTCGACGACGAGGTCGAGACCCTGGAGCTGTTCGACCCGCTGACCGGCAAGGTGCGGCAGAAGATCCTGCGCTTCGCGGTCTACCCGGGGTCGCACTACGTTACGCCGCGCGCCACCGTGCTGCGCGCGATCGACACCATCAAGCAGGAACTGCGCGAGCGCGCCCGCTACTTCGTCGACAACGGCCAGCTGGTCGAGGCCCAGCGCCTGGAGCAGCGCACCCGCTTCGACCTGGAGATGCTGCAGGAGCTGGGGTTCTGCAAGGGGATCGAGAACTACTCGCGCCATTTGTCCGGCGCCAAGCCGGGCGATCCGCCGCCGACGCTGGTGGACTACCTGCCGCACGACGCCCTGATGATCATCGACGAGAGCCACGTCACGGTCGGGCAGGTCGGCGCCATGTACAAGGGCGACCGCTCGCGCAAGGAGACCCTGGTCGAGTTCGGCTTCCGGCTGCCCTCGGCGATGGACAACCGGCCGCTGCGCTTCGAGGAGTGGGAAGAGCGTGCGCCGCGCACGATCTTCGTCTCGGCCACGCCCGGTCCGTACGAGCGCCAGCATTCGGACGGCAACGTGGTCGAGCTGGTCGTGCGGCCGACCGGTCTGATCGACCCGGAGGTCGAGATCCGCCCGGCGCGCAGCCAGGTCGACGATCTGCTGTCGGAGGCCAATGCGCGCATCGCGATGGGCGACCGCGTGCTGGTCACGACGCTGACCAAGCGCATGGCCGAGAACCTCACCGAATACCTGGAGGAACACGGCGTCCGCGTGCGCTACCTGCATTCGGACATCGAGACGGTCGAGCGCGTCGAGATCATCCGCGACCTGCGCCTGGGCAAGTTCGACGTGCTGGTCGGCATCAACCTGCTGCGCGAGGGCCTGGACATGCCCGAGGTCTCGCTGGTCGCGATCCTCGACGCCGACAAGGAGGGCTTCCTGCGCTCGACCGGCTCGCTGATCCAGACGATCGGCCGCGCCGCGCGCAATCTGCGCGGCAAGGCGATCCTCTACGCCGACGTGGTCACGCGCTCGATGCAGGCGGCGATCGACGAGACCGATCGCCGCCGCAGCAAGCAGGTCGAGTACAACACGACGCACGGGATCACGCCCAAGTCGGTGCAGCGGCGCATCGTCGACATCATGGAAGGCGCGCGCGCCGAACCCGAGGAGGGCGGCCGCAGCGGCAAGGGCCGCGGCCGCGGCGCGGCTGCCGCGCGCAAGGTGGCCGAGCCGGCCGAGGACTACCGGGCGCTGTCGCCGGATCAGCTCGCCGCGCGCATCAAGCAGCTCGAGGCGCGCATGTACAAGCACGCCCAGGATCTGGAATTCGAGGACGCTGCGCGGCTGCGCGACCAGATCCACACGCTGCGCGAGCGGGCGCTGATCGGCTGAACCGCCGTCGCGCGCCGGTCCGCGCGGCCGCGGGGCGGGCGAGCGGGCGTGCCGGCCGTTCGGTAAACTGCCGGCCCGCTTTCGCCTCCTGTCCGACGCACCGATGACCGTACGCACGCGCTTCGCCCCCAGTCCCACCGGCTACCTGCACATCGGCGGCGCGCGCACTGCGCTGTACTGCTGGCTGGAGGCGCGCCATCGCGGCGGGCAGTTCGTGCTGCGCATCGAGGACACCGATCGCGAGCGCTCGACCGACGCGGCCGTGCAGGCGATCCTCGACGGCATGAGCTGGCTCGGTCTCGACCACGACGAGGGCCCGTACTACCAGACGCTGCGCATGGACCGCTACCGCCAGGCCGCCGAGGATCTGGTCCGGGCCGGCAAGGCCTACTACGCCTACGAGACCAAGGAGGAGATCGAGGCGATGCGCAACGCGGCGATCGCGGCCGGCGCCAAGCCGCGCTACAACGGCTACTACCGCGAGCGCAACGAGCCGTTCCGCGACGATCCGAACCGCGTGATCCGCTTCAAGAACCCGACCGCCGGCAGCGTCGTGTTCGAAGACAAGGTCAAGGGCCGCATCGAGTGGCGCAACGACGAGCTCGACGATCTGGTGATCTTCCGCTCGGACGGCTACCCGACCTACAACTTCGCGGTCGTCGTCGACGACATCGACATGCGCATCACCGAAGTGATCCGCGGCGACGACCACGTCAACAACACGCCGCGGCAGATCAACATCTATCGCGCGCTCGAGGCCGAGGCGCCGGTGTTCGCGCATCTGCCGATGATCCTCGGGCCCGACGGCCAGAAGCTCAGCAAGCGGCACGGCGCGGTCAGCGTGATGCAGTACCGCGACGACGGCTTCCTGCCGCATGCGCTGCTGAACTACCTGGTCCGGCTCGGCTGGTCGCACGGCGACCAGGAGATCTTCTCGCGCGAGCAGATGATCGAGCTGTTCGACGTCGGCGACGTCAATCATTCGGCGGCGCGCTTCGATACCGAGAAGCTGGCCTGGCTGAACCAGCAGTACCTCAAGAACGACGATCCGCTGGAACTGGTCTCGCATTTCGTCTGGCATCTGCGCGCGGCCGGCATCGATCCCGACTCGGGCCCCGAGCCCGCCGACGTGATCGTCGCGCTGCGCGAGCGCGCGCAGACGCTCAAGGAGATGGCCGAGAAGGCGCGCGTCTGGTACGCGCCGCTGACCGCCTACGAGGACACGGCCGTCGCCAAGCACCTGAAGACCGCAACCGCGGTGCCGGCGCTGACCGCGGTGCACGCGCGCATCGCGGCGCTGCCGGAGTGGACGGTCGAGGCCGTCCACGGCGCGATCCAGGACGCCGCCGGCGCGATCGGCGAGGGCATCGGCAAGGTCGCCCAGCCGCTGCGCGTCGCGATCACCGGCACCCAGGTATCGCCGTCGATCGACCAGACCGTGTTCCTGGCCGGCCGCGACGAAGCATTGCGCCGCATCGACGCGGCGGTCGCGCGCGCGCAGGCCGGCTAGCGATGCCTGCCGCGGCGTCAGCTGCGATGAAACAGCCGCGCCGGCTGCGGATGCGCGGCGTGAGGCCGGAGGCCGCACGATGACGACCGAATGCACGCTGGCGGCGCTGAACCGGCTCGATCGCGAGGATTACGAGGCGGTCCAGCAGCTGCTCGATACCTGCACGGCGACGCTGCTCGATCCGGCGCTGTGGATCTGGATGATCGGCCTGACGCTGCTGTGCATGCTGATCGGCGCGTTGATCGGCTGGCCGCGCGGCCGCTTCTGGGCCGGCCTGCTGTGGGGCGCGCTGCTCGGCCCGATCGGCTGGCTGATCGTCGGCTTCTCGAAGCCGAACCTGCCCGAGTGCCCCGAATGCGGCCACCGCAACGCGCGCAGCGCCAAGGTCTGCCGCGGCTGCGGCGTCGACCTGCGCAGGGCCGGTCAGCGTTCGCAGCGCTCGGTGACGCGCGGTCAGAGCGCCGGCAAGGGTTGGTAGCGGGCCCGGGTGGTACCATGTCGGCTGCCATGTCCATGCCAGCCAGCCAGCGCCACGGCCGCCACGAGCACCGTCACGACGCCAGCGCCTACGTCAAGGCCGTCTCCTCCACCTGCGATCTGCGCGGATTGCGGCTGACGCCGCTGCGGCTGCGCGTGCTCGAGCTGGTCGCCGCCTCGCCGAAGCCGGCCAAGGCCTACGACCTGCTCGACCAGCTCAAGGACGAGCACAGCGGCGCGGCGCCGCCGACGGTCTATCGCGCGCTGGATTTCCTGCTCGAGAACGGCTTCATCCACAAGCTGGCCTCGATCAACGCGTTCGTCAGCTGCCACCATCCGAACGAGGCGCACCAGGTGCCGTTCCTGATCTGCGACGTCTGCTCGGCGGCGATCGAGGTCTGCGACGAGCGCGTCTCGCGCCTGCTGAGCCTGCAGGCCAGGGAACACGGCTTCCGGCCGTCCGGCCAGACGCTGGAGGTGCACGGCACCTGCGCGGACTGCGCCGGGCACTGATCGATCCGCCGCGCGGTCGATCGCGCCGGTCGCGCATCGGGGGCCTCTGGCGGCAGCGCATAAGCGCCGTGCGCGGTATCGATAGGCGCGCCGCTGCAGCCTCTGCCGTCTTCAAGGCATCCCGGGGCTTTCCGACACGCGGACGTACGCTGGCTGAGCCCCGGCGTGTTTCGCGCCAGGGCGCCGACCCGAAGGCCTGCCGCGGCGATTGAAACGCCGCACCCGGACGCGAGCCGGGCACGGCGTGATCGCCGCCGTCGGTCTGCTCAGAAGAACGCGCGCACGCCGAACAGCACCGAGCGGCCCGGCAGCGGCGCCACGTCCTTGATGTAGGACGTCGCCAGGCGTGCGGTCTGGTTGGTCAGATTGCTGCCGTTCGCGAACAGCTCGACGCTGTTGCGATCGTCGTTGTGCACGGTCCAGGCGACGTTGGCGTCGACCAGGGTGAAGCCGGCGGTCGAGGTCTCGTAGGCCGCGGTGCGGTCCTGGTCGAAGTAGTGCACGGCACCGAGGCTGGCACGCACCAGATCGTTGTTCCAGCGGATCGCACTGCCGACGCGCGCGGCCGGGATGCGCGGCAGGTTGCCGCCTCCGTCGTCGAGGCGGGCGCGCACGGTGTCGCCCCAGACGCGCAGGTCCCAGTGCCCGGCCGGACTGCGTGCCAGGTGGAACGTGGCCTCGGCCTCGACGCCGTGGAAGCGCGCATCGGCCTGCGTCCACTGGCGCACCGGAAGGCCATCCTCTTCGCTGCCGGTGTCGGCCAGGTAGATGTAGTCGTCGAAGCGGTTGACGTAGGCGGCGAGCTTGGCCTCGACGAACTCGCTGTGATAGTGGAATCCGAGCTCGAGCTGGTTGGACGTCTCCTTGTCCAGATGCGCGTCGCCGACCTCCCAGGTGCTGGTCGCGACGTGCGGGCCGTCGGCGAACAGCTCTTCCTCGGCCGGCGCGCGCTGCGCGCGGTCGAGGTTGAGCTTCAGATGCCAGGCGTCGGAGAGGCGCCAGCCGGCACCGAGCGAGACGCTGGTCGAGGTGAACTCGCGCTGGCCGATCGCGTGATCGTCGTGATCGTCGTCGCCGCCACCGTGGTCATGGTCGTGATCGTGCTCGACGGCCGCCGGATCCAGCTTGGTGCGGTCCACGCGGGCGCCCCATTCGAGCGTCAGCCGGTCCCAGTCGCGCTGTTCGGTCAGAAACAGACCGAGGTTGTCGCTGCGCGTCGGCGGCACGAACGCCTCCTCTCCGATCGCATCGAAGTGGCGGTTGGTGCCCTGCAGACCGAACGCGCCGCGCCAGCCGGCCAGCGGCGCATGCACGAGCTCGACGCGCGCCTCGTTGGTATCGGCGAAGAACTGCGTACCGGTCAGGCCGTTCTCGAATTCGGTATGGTCGTAGACGGTGCGCGCGAACGCCACGCGCAGCGTCTCGATGCCGGCGAACGGCGAATTGAACCCGCCCTTGACGTCGTAGCGGGTCTGGCGCATGCCGATCGTGACGTTCTCTTCCTCGTGATCGTCCTCGCCGGTCAGCGCCTGCGCCTGCGCATGTTCGTGGTCGTGATCGTGATCGTGATCGTGCGCGCCGTTGGGCACGCCGTAGTCGGTCAGGAAGCGCGAGACCGAGGCGCCGAAGAAGCCCCAGTCGCCGAACGTCGAGCCGCCGATCGCGCCGCTGCGCGTCTTGACCGCGCTGTTCTCGAGCACGCCGTCGGGCGTGTCGTAGTCGCCGGTTTCGCGATACAGGCCGTCGACGTGCAGCGCATAGTGCGTGCCGCCGGCGTCGAGACGCGCCATGCCGGTGCCGCCGTCGGAGACGCTGTCCCAGTTGATCTCGGCGCGGCCGGTCGCGCCGTTGGCCGGTGCCGATTCGGGAATGCGGCCGTCGGCGAGATTGACGACGCCGCCGATCGCGCCAGGTCCGTAGAGCAGTGTGCGCGGTCCCTTGAGCACCTCGATCTGGTCGGCCAGGAACGGCTCCAGCGTGACCGCATGATCCTGGCTGACATTGGACACGTCGGCCGCGCTCATGCCGTCGCTGAGCACGCTGACGCGCGGTCCGTCGAGTCCGCGCACGACCGGCCGGCCGACGCCGGGCCCGAAATACGTGGTCTGTACGCCCGGCAGGGTCGCGACGACGCCACCCAGCGTCGTCGTGCGTGCATCGTCCAGTTCGGCACCGCTCAGCACGGCGACCGGGGCGATGACCTGATCGCTGCTCTGGCGCAGCGGCGAGGCGCGCACGACGATCGCCTCGAGCTGCTCGTCGTGATGGCGGCCTTCGTCGGCGCCGGAATCGGGGGTGGCGTTGGGCGTGGCGGCGGTGTCGGCCGCCTGGAGCGGTGCGGCGGCCAGCGCCGCGGTGATGCTGAGGACGAGGAGCGTGCGGTTCATGGGCGTTCGGCGTCGGTGGATGAGGAAGAGGCGAGGGGCGCCCGGGGCCGGGCACCGTTCCGCGATACCGGCCGTCCGCAGTGTGAAGGCTTCGTGCCTGGCGGCCGTTGTCGATATGTTATACCATAACAAAATGACCGAGCGACCCGCAATGCAGGAAGTCATGCCGCCGACATCGGGCGGCGGCGCATCCAACCCGTGTTATGTTGTTGCACCTATGAGCGAACCCGGCTCCGAACCCGATACCGCCGCCTCGATCACCCGCGTCGCCGACCGCGTCGGTGCGACCGCCTCGTTCCTGTGTGCGGTGCACTGTGCGCTGCTGCCGCTGCTGGTCGCGGTGCTGCCGGCGGTCGGTCTGGGCTTCCTCGCCGATCACGGTTTCGAGCGCGGCTTCGTCGTGTTCGCGGTGATCCTGGCGTTCTCGACGATGATCGCCGGCTTCCGCCGTCATCATCATCTGCGCGCGTTCTGGTTCCTGATTCCGGGCGTGCTGCTGCTGCTGACCGGCGTCGTGATCGATCCTCACCACGCCGGCGCCCTGCACGCGGTGCTGCTGGCCTGCGGCGGCACCCTGGTCGCCGCCGCGCACCTGATCAATCTGCGTCTGGGCCACTGGGGACACGTCCACGACGCCTACTGCCGGCATTGAGCGGCCTACGCATCGCGATTGTGTAACGCCGGCCGCGGCGGTCAGAATGCGCGCCGCATGAATGCGCATCCTTCCGATCCCGGCCGGTGCGGTCAGGAGCCCGACGGGCCCGCTCACGACGCTCACGAGCACGCCGGCCGCGACGAGCACGCCGGCCATGGTCACGATCGGCATGCGCACGATCACGATCACCACGACCCCGCCGAGCGCGCACGCGGCCTGCTGGCCGGCGGCGCGCGCGCGCGCAAGCTGCTGTTCGCGTTCGGCCTGACCACGATCACCCTGGTCGCCGAGGCGGTCGGCGGTATCCTGTCCGGTTCGCTGGCCCTGCTCGCCGACGCGGCGCACATGCTGGTCGACGCCGCGGCGCTGCTGTTCGCCTGGCTCGGCGTGCTGTTCGCGCGGCGTCCGGCCGACGCGCGGCGCTCGTTCGGCTACGCGCGGCTCGAGGTGCTGGTCGGCTATACCAATGCGCTCTCGCAGATCCTGCTGGTCGCGTGGATCCTGTTCGAGGCGGCGCACCGCTTCCTCGACCCGCAGCCGATCCTGTCCGGCACGATGCTGGCGGTCGCCGTGATCGGCCTGGCCGTCAATGCCGTCGTGCTGGGAGTGCTCGGCGGCCACGACCACGATGACGTCAACACGGCCGGTGCCCGCCTGCACGTGATTGGCGACCTGCTCGGCTCGGTCGGCGCGGTGACCGCGGCGATCCTGGTGCGCTGGCTCGACTGGCTCTGGGCCGACCCGGCGATCTCGGTGCTGGTCTCGCTGCTGATCCTCAACAGTGCCTGGCGCCTGCTGCGGCGCTGCGCGCACATCCTGCTCGAGGGCGTGCCCGAAGGCGTCGAGGTGGCTGCGGTCACCGAGCGGGTCGAGCGCGAGGTCGCCGAGGTCGTCGGTGTGCACCACGTACACGTCTGGCAGCTGGCCGGCGGCAGTCGTCTGGCGACGCTGCACGCGCGCCTGGCCGACGGAGCGGCCGCGGACCGGGCGGTGCAGGCGATCGAGGAGCTGCTGTCGGCCCGCTTCGGCATCCGCCACGCGACGATCCAGGTCGAGACCGGCGGCTGCCGGCACCACGGCTGCGCGCCGTTGCCGCCGGGTGCCGGCTGAGCGCCGCTTTGCGATCAGCCGCGACGCTGCTATTCTTAGCGGCTTTCGCCAACCAGTATTCCAGGAGTCCCTGATGGGCCGTGGTGACCGTAAGACCCGCAAGGGAAAGATTGCCATCCGCAGCTACGGCAACGTCCGTCCGCACGCCGCCAAGCCGGCCGGCGCGACCGCGGCGCCGAAGCCGGTAGCCAAGGTGGCCGCCAAGAAGACGGCGGCGCCGGCGCGCAAGACGGCAGCCAAGAAGAGCGCCTGATCGGCCCCTCCGCCTCGCGGCGGACCGATGGTCGTGAAAATCCCCGCCTTGGCGGGGATTTTTCTTTTGTAGGCTACGAACCCGCCTTGGCGGGGATTTTTCTTTTATCAAGTTGCGAGCCCGCCTTGGCGGGGATTTTTCTTTTGTGCAGGGCACGAGCCCGCCTCCCGGGGATCGGGCCCGGACCGTTCTTCTCCGGGCCCGATGCCGGCACCGTGCGCGCAGGCGTGCGGTCGGACGTCGGCCCGCCTCGTCAGCCTTGATCGTCCGGGAAACCGGGCGTCCCTGCCATCCGCGACGGCGCCGCCGCGCGCGAACCGGCCCGAAGTCGATGTCGGGAGTCGCGGGTCGCGGGATTCAGGTGGCGCGGCAAGCGCGCGCCGGCTCCGATCAGCGCCCGGCCGTGCGCGTCGTCGGGTCCGAGGCGAGCCAGGCCGCGGCGCTGGCGCGGCCCTGGTCGCGCAACTGTTCGAGAAACGCCAGGCGCGTATTGATGCGGCTCTCGAGCTGATAGCCCTCGAGCGATTCGCCCGGTTCGATCAGATGCGTGCGCAGGGTCTTGAAGCGGCGGCCGAGCCAGGTCAGCGGATAGGCATCGGCCAGCGCCTCGCGCGCGCGGCGCAAGGCTTCCAGCTCGCGCAGAAAGGTGGTCGAGAAGCTGAGCTCGGCGACGCGCGTGGCGATCTCGGGCGGCGTGACCGGTGGGCGCGTACGCGACAGCGGCTGCACCAGCACGCAGAGCACGTCCTCGCAGCCGTGGCGGTAGAACAGCGGCTCGAGCGCCGGATTGCCGGCCCAGCCGCCGTCCCAGTAGTGTTCGCCGCCGATCTCGACCGCCGGGAACAGCTGCGGCAGACAGGTCGACGCGAGCACGGCCTCGACGCCGAGCTGGTCGCCCGAGAACAGCGCCAACGCGCCGTCGCGTACGCGGGTCGCGGCGAGGTAGAGCGTGAACGGCGCCTCGCGGCGCAGCCGCGGAAAATCGAACAGCTGCTCGGCGATGTCGCGGATCGGATTGAGGCCGAGCGGATTGAACTGCTCCGGCGTCCAGTAGCGACCGAGGCCGAGCAGGGTGTCGCGCCCGCCGGGTGCGATCTGGAATGCCCATCGCGTCAGGCTGGTGCGGTTGGCGGTGTGCTCCCAGAGCGCGCGCAGACAGGCGCGCGCGCCCTCGCGCCCGCCGTCCAGCCAGCCCTGCGCCAGTGCCAGTGCGTTGAGCGCGCCGCTGCTGGTCGCGCTGACCGCCTCGACCGTGAAATCGGCCTCCTCGAGCAGGCGATCGAGCACGCCCCAGGTGAACGCGCCGTGCGCGCCGCCGCCCTGCAGCGCGAGTGCCAGCGGCGGCAGGCGCGCGCTCATGCGATGCGCGTTCCGCCGGCGTAGACCGCGGTGGCCAGCGCGCCGCCGATCCAGTAGCACAGCTCGGCCGGGCGCTGCACCGGCCACAGCACGAAGTCGGCGCGCTGGCCGGCCGCCAGCGTGCCGCGATCGGCGAGGCCGAGCGCGCGCGCGGCATGCACGGTCGCGCCGCGCAGCGCTTCCTCGGGCGTCAGCCGGAACAGCGTGCAGGCCATGTTCATCGCCAGGCGCAGCGACAGCAGCGGCGAAGTGCCGGGATTGAGATCGCTGGCGACCGCCATCGGCACGCCGTGGCGGCGCAGCGCGTCGATCGGCGGCAGCTGGGTGTCGCGCAGCGCATAGAACGCGCCCGGCAGCAGCACGGCGACCGTACCGGCCGCGGCCATCGCCTGCACGCCGGCCTCGCTGCTGTGTTCGACGTGGTCGGCCGACAGACCGCCGAACTCGGCCGCGAGCGCGGCGCCGCCGAGGTCGGACAGCTGGTCGGCGTGCAGCTTGACCGGCAGGCCGAGCGCGCGCGCGCGCTCGAACACGCGGCGCGTCTGCGCCGGCGAGAACGCGATCTTCTCGCAGAACGCGTCGACCGCATCGGCCAGGCCCTCGGCGGCGATCGCCGGCAGCATGACCTCGCAGACGTGGTCGACGTAGTCGTCGCCGCGACCGGCGAACTCGGGCGGCACGGCATGCGCGCCGAGAAATGTGGTGCGAACCTCGACGCCGCTCGACGTGCCGAGACGCCGCGCGACGCGCAGCATCTTGCGCTCGCCGGCCAGGTCCAGGCCGTAGCCGGACTTGATCTCGACCGTGGTCACGCCGTCGGCGACGAGCCGCCGCAGGCGGCCGAGCGATGCGCCGAGCAGCGCGTCCTCGCCGGCCTCGCGCGTCGCGCGCACGGTCGAGGCGATGCCGCCGCCGGCGCGCGCGATTTCCTCGTAGCTTGCGCCGGCCAGGCGCAGCTCGAACTCGTGCGCGCGGTCGCCGCCGAACACCAGATGGGTGTGGCAGTCGATCAGGCCCGGCGTGATCCAGGCGCCGTTCGCCGAGCCGACCTCGCGCGCCAGCGAGGCGGCGGGGCCGGGCAGATCGGCGGCCGGCCCGGCATGGACGATGCGGCCGTCCTGCCAGCCGATCGCGGCGTCCTCGACGGCCCCGTAGGGCTGGCCGTTGTCGCTCAACGTGGCCAGGCGCGCGTCGAGCAGCAGTCCGTCCCACGGCGCTTGCGAAGTTCGATGGGTCATCGGCCGAGTATATCGGTCGATCATCGCAACGCCTGCATCGAGCGGCATGTCAGAATCGGCGCCCGCCTCGCGTTCGGAGTTCGATGATCATGCATGTGCTCAACGGGTTCGCCGACCGGATCTGGACGCCGCGGGGCTGGATCGCCGATGCCGAGGTCCGCTGCGGCGCGGGCGGCCTGGAGATCGCATCCGGCGCCGCCGTTCCGTCCGGCGCCGAGCGCCTGGGGCGCTGGGTGCTGCCGGGCCTGGCGAATCTGCATTCGCATGCGTTCCAGCGCGCGATGGCCGGTCTCGCCGAGCGCCAGGGCAATGCCGAGGACAGCTTCTGGACCTGGCGCGAGGTGATGTACGCGTTCGCCGGCCGCATCGGGACCGAGGCGCTGCGCGCGATCGCCGCGCAGCTCTACGTCGAGATGCTCAAGGCCGGCTACACGCGGGTGTGCGAGTTCCACTATCTGCACCACCGGCCCGACGGCGCGCCGTACGCCGACCCGGCCGAGATGGCGCTGGCGCTGATCGAAGCCGCGCGCGAGACTGGCATCGGCCTGACCCTGCTGCCGACGCTGTATCTGACCGGCGGCTTCGACGGCCGTGCGCTCGGTCCGCGCCAGGTGCGCTTCGGCCACTCGGTCGACGCGTTCCTGCGCCTCGTCGAGCGGCTGCGCGCGCTGGAGTCGGACCGCCTGAACGTCGGCATCGCCCTGCATTCGCTGCGCGCGGTGCCGCCGGAGGCGCTGGCCGCCGTGCTCGCGTCCGAGCCGGCGCGGCAGGGTCCGATCCACATCCACATCGCCGAGCAGATCGGCGAGGTGCAGGACTGCCTGTCGCTGCGCGGCGCGCGGCCGGTCGACTGGCTGCTCGACCATGCCGCCGTCGACGCGCGCTGGTGCCTGGTCCATGCGACGCATCTGACCGAACGCGAGACCGACCGGCTGGCCGCCAGCGGCGCGGTCGCCGGCCTGTGCCCGACCACCGAGGCCAATCTCGGCGACGGCCTGTTTCCGCTCAAGCGCTATCTCGCGGCCGGCGGTGCGTTCGGCATCGGCTCGGACAGCCACATCTCGGTGTCGCCGGTCGAGGAACTGCGCTGGCTCGAGTACGGCCAGCGTCTGACCGCGCACCGGCGCAACGTCGCGGTCGCGCCGGAACAGCCGAGCACCGGCGAGCGGCTGTTCGGCAGCGCCTGGGCCGGCGGCCTGCAGGCGGCCGGACTCGGCGGCGCCGGATCGCGGCCGGGCGACGATCTGCTGGTGCTCGACGAGGATGCGCCGCTGCTGGCCGGGCGTGACGCCGAGCATTTGCTCGATACCTGGCTGTTCGCCGGCAACGTGCCGCTGGTGCGCCACGTGCACAGCGGCGGGCGCTGGCTCGTGCGCGACTTCCACCACCGCGACGAGGAGCGGATCGCCGCGGCGTATCGCAGCGCGGTCACGGCGCTGCGCGCGGACTGAAGCCCCGCTCCGTCACGGGCGATCCAATCGCGCGTGCTACCATCGGCGCGTTTGGCCATCCAAATGGCGAGAGCCGCAAGCGAGGCGCAATGCAGATCCAGACCAAGCTGCCGAAGGTCGGCACGACCATCTTCACCGTGATGAGCCAGCTCGCGGCCGAGCACCAGGCGGTCAATCTCGGTCAGGGCTTTCCCGACTTCGACGGACCCCAGGCCCTGCGCGATGCCTTGAGCGCGGCGATGGCCGCCGGCAAGAACCAGTACGCGCCGATGACCGGCATTCCGGCGCTGCGCCAGCAGATCGCCGCGAAGACCCAGGCACTGTACGGCCGCACGGTCGACGCCGATGCCGAGGTCACGGTAACTTCGGGCGCGACCGAGGCGCTGTTCGCGGCGATCGCCGCGGTCGTGCGCGCCGGCGAGGAGGTCATCGTGCTCGACCCGTGCTACGACAGCTACGAGCCGGCGATCGAACTCAACGGCGCGCGCGCGGTGCACGTGCCGCTCGATCTGGCCGCCGACTTCGCGGTCGATTGGCAGCGCGTCAGGGACGCGATGACGCCCGCCACGCGCATGATCATCGTCAACACGCCGCACAATCCCTGCGGCGCGGTGTTCTCGGCGGCCGATCTCGATGCGCTGGCCGAGCTCACGCGCGGCAGCGGCGTGTTCGTGCTGTCCGACGAGGTCTACGAGCACATCGTGTTCGACGGCGCCGCGCATCAGAGCGTGCTGCGCCACGCCGAGCTCGCCGAGCGCAGCTTCGTCGTGTCCTCGTTCGGCAAGACCTATCACTGCACCGGCTGGAAGGTCGGCTACTGCATCGCGCCGCCGGCGCTCAGCGCCGAGTTCCGCAAGGTGCATCAATATCTGACCTTCTGCACGTTCTCGCCGGCGCAGTGGGCCTTGGCCGAGGTGCTCGAGCGCGACCCGGCGCATTACCGTGAGCTGCCGGCGTTCTACCAGGCCAAGCGCGACCGCTTCCGGGCGCTGCTGGACGGATCGAGATTCCGCCTGCTGCCGGTGGCCGGCGCGTATTTCCAGGTGGTCGACTACTCGGCGCTCAGCGACGAGGACGACGTGGCCTATTGCCGTCGCCTGGTCCGCGAGGCCGGCGTCGCCGCGATCCCGGTGTCGGCGTTCTACGAGACGCCGCCGGCTGCCTCGCGCCTGATCCGCTTCTGCTTCGCCAAGACCGACGCCGTGCTCGAACAGGCCGCCGAGCGGCTGCGGGGGCTGTGACGATGGGCGCGATGCAGCCGCTGCGGATCTCGCTGGTCCAGGGTGCGACGCGCTGGCACGATCCGGCCGCCAATCGCGACTACTACGGCGAGCGGATCGCCGCGCTCAAGGGGCAGGGCGATCTGATCGTGCTGCCCGAAACCTTTCTCAGCGGCTTCACCAACGAGACGCTCGGCAACGCCGAGACGATGGATGGCGAAGGCCTGCGCTGGCTGCGCGAGGCGGCCGCAGCGGCCGGCGCCGTCGTCACCGGCAGCCTGGTCGTGCGCGAGGGCGAGACCTGCGTCAACCGGCTGGTCTGGATGCGGCCCGACGGCACGCAGGCGCTGTACGACAAGCGCCACCTGTTCCGCATGGCCGGCGAGCACGAGCGTTACGGCAGCGGCCGCGAGCGGCTGATCGTCGAACTGAACGGCTGGCGCATCTGCCCGCAGGTCTGCTACGACCTGCGCTTTCCGGTCTGGCTGCGCAACGGCTATGACCGCGCTGAGGAGCGCTTCGACTACGACCTGCTGATCGTCGTCGCGAACTGGCCGGCCGCGCGCCGCCATGCCTGGCGCACCCTGCTGCGCGCGCGCGCGATCGAGAACCTGGCCTACTGCGTCGGCGTCAACCGTGTCGGCGTCGACGGCAATGCGCTGGCTTATGCCGGCGACAGCGCCGCGCTCGATTTCCTCGGCGAGGCGCTGGTCGATCTGGGCGCGCAGGAGCAGGTCGTCACGGTCACGCTCGACCCGGCCGCGCTGGCCGCGCACCGGCAGCGCTTTCCGGCCTGGATGGACGCCGACGCGTTCGAGCTGCGGCTCTAGGCGCGGACGCCGTCGCACCCGTCGCGCGCCGGGCAGCGCGCGGCGCGCTCGGGCGATGGAGCCCGGCTGCGTCCCTGCGAACGCTGCGGACCGTCCATCCGCAGCGGTTGCAGCGGCATCTTTTTTTCGATGCAGCGCGGCCCAGCCGCGCCGGCACGGCTGGCATGGGTCGATGTTCGGCCATCTGGACGGCCATATGGTTATGCTGGCTTCAGGTTGGACGGGCACGATCCGATTGCATACGCTGTCGTTCGCTTTCCGCCGGGATTGGGTCATGGCCATCGCGTGGGTTCGTTTCGCGCTCGCATTCGCCGTCGCCGTCGCGACGTCCGGTGTCGTCTCGGCTGCCGAGGTGTCGCTGTTCAACGTCTCCTACGATCCGACACGCGAGCTCTACCAGGACATCAACACGCAGTTCGCGGCGTACTGGAAGGCCAAGACCGGCGATACGGTCACGATCCGGCAGTCGCACGGCGGTTCGTCGAAGCAGGCGCGCGCGATCATCGACGGCCTCGAGGCCGACGTCGCGACACTCGGCATCGGCTCGGACATCGACGCCCTGCACGAGCACGGCGAGCTGCTGCCGGCCGACTGGCAGAGCCGGCTGCCCGGCGACAGCACGCCGTACGTCTCGACCGTGGTGCTGCTGGTGCGCACCGGCAATCCGAAGGCCATCCATGACTGGAGCGACCTGATCGAGCCCGGCGTGTCGGTGATCACGCCGAACCCGAAGACCTCGGCCGGCGCGCGCTGGAACGTGCTGGCCGCCTACGCGTATGCGCTGAGGCACAACGGCGGCGACGAGGCCAAGGCGCAGCAGTTTCTGCGTGCGCTGTTCAAGAACGTGCCGGTGCTCGACACCGGCGCGCGCGGCTCGACCATCACGTTCGCGCAGCGCGGCCTCGGCGACGTGCTGATCGCCTGGGAGAACGAGGCGTACCGGGTGATCGAGGAGTTCGGCGCCGGCAAGTTCGACATCGTCGTGCCGCCGACTTCGATCCTGGCGCAGCCGCCGGTCGCCGTGGTCGACCGCTATGCCCGCAAGCACGGCAACGAAGCCTTGGCCGAAGCATATCTGCGCTATCTGTACACGCCCGAGGCGCAGGAGACGATCGCCAGGCACCACTACCGGCCGCTCGATCCGGCGGTCGCGGCGCGCCATCAGGACCGCTTTCCGAAGCTCGAGCTGGTGACGATCCAGGCCTTCGGCGGCTGGAACGCCGCGCAGGTGCGCTTCTTCGGCGAGGGCGGCGTGTTCGACCAGATCGCCGGGACGCGATGAGTCCGCACCGGCCGATCAGGAAGCCGCGATGACGGCCGTTGCGCTGCCGGGGCGGTCGTTCCTGCGCCGGCGCCGCTCGGTGCTGCCGGGCTTCGGGCTGACGCTCGGCTTCACGCTGGCGTATCTGTCGCTGATCGTGCTGCTGCCGCTGGCCGCGCTGCTGCTGCGCGCCGGCGGGATGGGCTGGTCCGGCATCGTCGGCGTGCTCGATTCGCCGCGCGTCGCGCATGCGCTGTGGCTGAGTTTCGGCGGAGCGTTGGCCGCTGCGGCGGTCAATGCCGTGTTCGGCGCGCTGATCGCCTGGACCTTCGTGCGCTACGACTTCCCCGGCAAGCGCCTGTTCCAGGCGATGGTCGATCTGCCGTTCGCGCTGCCGACCGCGGTGGCCGGCATCGCATTGACCTCGCTGTACGCGCCGAACGGCTGGCTCGGCCGGCCGCTGGCGGCGATCGGTATCGAGGTGGCCTACACGCCGCTCGGCGTGGTGCTGGCGATGACCTTCGTCGGCCTGCCGTTCGTCGTGCGCACGCTCGAGCCGGTGCTCGAGGAGGCCGAGGCGCAGTTCGAGGAAGCCGCCGCGACGCTCGGCGCGACGCGCTGGCAGACGATCACGCGGATCATCGTGCCGAGCGTGCTGCCGGCGCTGCTGACCGGCACCGCGCTGGCGTTCGCGCGCGCGGTCGGCGAGTACGGCTCGATCATCTTCATCGCCGGCAACCTGCCCGGCGTGTCGGAGATCGCGCCGCTGCTGATCATGATCCGGCTGGAGGAGTTCGACTATGCCGGCGCCACCGTGATCGCCGCCGCGATGCTCGGCCTGTCGTTCCTGGTCCTGCTCGCGATCAACCTGCTGCAATACTGGAGCCGCCGCCGCGGCGCCTGATACTCGAGAGGATTTCCCGTGATGAGGCGTATATCGAGGCTGCATGTGTCCACGGTGCTGCTGTTGGTCCTGGCCGCCGGTCAGGCCACGGCCGCCGGCCTGCTCAACGTCAGCTACGACGTCGCGCGCGGGCTGTATCAGGATCTCAACCGTGCCTTCGTCGAGGAGCACGCGCGCAGCAGCGGCGAGACCGTCAAGGTGGACCAGTCGCACGGCGGATCGAGCAAGCAGGCGCGCGCGGTCATCGACGGACTCGGCGCGGACGTCGTCACGATGAACAGCCCGCTCGACATCGACGTGATCGCCGACGCCGGCCTGCTGCCGAAGAACTGGGCAGCAGCGTTTCCGGAGCGCAGCAGTCCGTCCTGGTCGACGATCGTGTTCGTCGTGCGCAAGGGCAACCCGCGCCGCATCGCCGACTGGCCGGACCTGACGCGGGCCGACGTCAAGGCGGTGCTGCCGAATCCGAAGACCTCCGGCAACGGCCGCTACAGCTATCTGGCGGCCTGGCACTACGCGCGCAGCCAGCCCGGCGCGACCGACCAGACCGCGATCGCGTTCGAGCAGGCCTTCTTCAGGAACGTGCCGGTGCTCGACATCGGCGGGCGCGACGCGACGACAACGTTCGCGCACCGCGGCATCGGCGACGTGCTGCTGACGTTCGAGAGCGAGGCCAAGGTGATCGGCAAGACGTTCGGCGCCGATCGCTTCGAGATCGTCTATCCGTCGATCAGCGTGCGCGCCGACAACCCGGTCGCGGTCGTCGAGAAGAACGCCGCGCGCAACGGAACCACCGCGCTGGCCGAGGCGTATCTGAAGTTCCACTACGGCAAGACCGCGCAGACGATCTTCGCCGGGCACGGACTGCGTACGGTCGATCCGGAGGTCGCCGCGGCGCACGCGGCGGCGTTCCCGCCGATCCGCACGTTCACGGTCGAGGAGGCGTTCGGCGGCTGGCCGGCCGCGCAGGCCACGCATTTCGCGAGCGGCGGTCATTTCGACCGGATCATCGCCGAGGTGCGCAAGTGAGCCGCGCCCCGAGCTGCCGGTGGCGCCGATGAGCGCCGCGCCGCGCCGCGTGCGTCCGGCGCTCGGCGAGCCGGCGCCGGTGCGCGTGCTGCTGATCGCGCTGACGATCGCGTTTCTGGCCGCGTTTCTGGTGCTGCCGCTGGTACTGATGTTCAGCCAGGCCCTGGCCGGCGGTGTCGATGCGTACTTCGCGGCGATCACCGATCGCGACACGCTGGCCGCGATTCGCCTGACCCTGGTCGCGGCGGCGATCGCGGTACCGCTCAATGCACTGTTCGGCGTGGCGGCGGCCTGGGCGATCGCCAAGTTCGACTTCCGCGGCAAGAACCTGCTGATCACGCTGATCGATCTGCCGTTCTCGGTCTCGCCGGTGATCGCCGGCCTGGTCTTCATCCTGCTGTTCGGCGCGCACGGCTGGTTCGGCGCCTGGCTCGGCGCGCACGACGTCAGGATCGTGTTCGCGCTGCCGGGCATCGTACTGGCGACGATCTTCGTGACGTTTCCGTTCGTCGCGCGCGAGCTGATCCCGCTGATGCAGGCGCAGGGCAGCAGCGAGGAGGAGGCCGCGCTGACGCTCGGCGCCGGCGGCTGGAAGCTGTTCTGGCACGTGACGCTGCCGAACGTGCGCTGGGGCCTGCTCTACGGCATCCTGCTCTGCAATGCGCGCGCGATGGGCGAGTTCGGCGCGGTGTCGGTCGTCAGCGGCCACATCCGCGGCCTGACCAATACGATGCCGCTGCACGTGGAAGTGCTCTACAACGACTACCAGTTCGCCGCGGCGTTCGCGGTGGCCTCGCTGCTGGCGCTGCTGGCGCTGGTCACGCTCGGACTCAAGAGCCTGCTCGAATGGCGTCACGGCGACGAGCTCGCGGCGCTGCGGGGTCGATGACGGTGGCGCTTTCGCATCGCGTTAACGGCGCGCGAAGAACAATCGCACAACGCGGCATGTCCTCGTCCCCGATGCGCCGCGACGGCGGATCGGCCCGCGCCCGGCCGGGCGTCTTCGCTCGCGGCGCGCGGACGCCGATCCTTCGACCCCGTTCCCGACTTCGCGCTACGGAGGCGCAGCCGCAATGAAGATCACGATGCGCGACGTCGGCAAGGACTACGGGCAGGTGCGTGCGCTCGACGCGGTCGATCTGGAGGTCGCTTCGGGCGAGCTGCTGGCCCTGCTCGGGCCGTCCGGCTCCGGCAAGACCACGCTGCTGCGCGCGATCGCCGGGCTCGAGGCGATCGACCGCGGCCGGATCGGCTTCGGCGATCTCGACGCGACGGCGCTGTCGGTGCAGGAGCGACGCGTCGGTTTCGTGTTCCAGCACTACGCCCTGTTCAAGCACATGAGCGTGCTCGACAACATCACGTTCGGCCTGCGCATGCGTCCGCGCGCGCAGCGACCTGCGCGCGAGGCGATCCGGCGCCGCGGCCTGGAGCTGCTCTCGCTGGTCCAGCTCGGCGGGCTGGAGGCGCGCTATCCGAACCAGCTGTCCGGCGGCCAGCGCCAGCGCGTGGCGCTGGCGCGCGCGCTGGCGATCGAGCCGCGCGTGCTGCTGCTCGACGAGCCGTTCGGCGCGCTGGACGCGAAGGTGCGCAAGGAGCTGCGCAAATGGCTCAAGACCCTGCACCGCGAGCTCGGCTATACGACGGTGTTCGTCACCCACGATCAGGACGAGGCGCTCGAACTGGCCGACCGCGTCGTCGTGATGAACGGCGGGCGCATCGAGCAGGTCGACACGCCCGAGGCGATCGTGCAGCGGCCGGCGAGCGACTTCGTCGCCGATTTCATCGATGGCCGCGACGCGGGGCGCGGCCCGGCATCGCTGCAGATCGCCTCGTCGCGCTGAGCTGTGCGCCGAGGCGCTACAGCGGCTTGACCATGCGCAGCAGCTCCACGCCGAAGCCGCGCCGCCCGTAGAGCGCGCGCGCGGCCTCGTTGCCGGGGAACACGGCCAGCGTCAGATGACGGCAGCGGTGATGGCGCGCCCAGGCTTCGGCTTCGGCCAGCAGCCGGCTGCCGATGCCGCGACCGTCGAGGCCCGGCGCGACGGCCAGATCGCAGATGTGCGCATTGGCGGCGCCGCTGAGCGTGTCGACGGTCAGCTGCAGATGCAGGAAGCCGACGCGCGTGCCGGCGTCGTCCTCGGCGACGAACAGGTGCGAGCCGGGCGGCTGCTCGGCGAGGTGGCGCGCCAGCTCGCGGCGGATGCCGGCCAGGCATTCGCCGCGGCGCCGCCACGGCGGCAGCTCGAACGCGACGAAGCGCTCGGCGAGGGCGAGCACGAACGCGTCGTCGTCGGCCCGGGCGAGCCGGATGCGGATCGGCGGCGCGTCCGGCTGCATCCGCGCGGACTAGCCGAACAGCGCGTCCGGCAGCGCCATCAGCGTGTCGGCGCCGGCACGGATCGCCGCCGCGTGGGCGCGCGTGCGCGGCAGGATCCGCGTGAAATAGAAGCGTGCGGTGTGCAGCTTGGCCGACTTGAAGTCGGCCGACTGCGCCGAGGCCTGTGCGGCGGCGACGCTGCGTGCCCAGAAATAGGCCAGCGCGACGTAGCCGGAGTAGAACAGGTAGTCCACCGCGGCCGCGCCGATCTCGTCCGGATTGGCCTGCGCCTTGCCGGCCAGTTCCTCGGTCAGATCGCTCCATTCCTTGGCGGCCAGCGCCAGCGGGCCGACGAACTCGGACAGCGCGGCATCGCCGGCCTGGTCCTGACAGAACGCGCCGATCTCGCCGAGAAAGTGCTTCAGGCCGGCGCCGCGCAGCTGCAGGATCTTGCGGCCGAGCAGGTCGTTGGCCTGGATCTGCGTGGTGCCCTCGTAGATCGTCGTGATGCGCGCGTCGCGCGCGTACTGCTCGACGCCGGTCTCGGCGATGTAGCCATGGCCGCCGAACACCTGGATCGCGTCGTAGGTGGCTTCCTGGGCGAGCTCGGTCAGCAGGCCCTTGACGATCGGCGTCAGGAACGAGACCAGTTCCTCGTTGCGGCGCCGCTCGTCCTCGTCGGTGGCGTGGGTCGAGATGTCGTGGCGCGTATAGGCGTACAGCGCGAGCAGGCGGCCGCCCTCGGCGAACGCCTTCTGCGTCAGCAGCATGCGGCGGATGTCCGGATGCACGATCAGCGGATCGGCCGGCTTGTCCGGATAGCGCGGGCCGGTCAGCGCGCGCATCTGCACGCGTTCGCGCGCGTAGCGCAGTGCGTTCTGATAGGCGCGCTCGATCAAGCCCAGTCCCTGCACGCCGACCGCGAGGCGCGCGGTGTTCATCATCGTGAACATCGCGTTGAGACCCTTGTTCGGCGCGCCGATCAGCCAGCCCTCGGCCTCGTCGAAGTTCATCACGCAGGTGACCGAGGCCTTGATGCCCATCTTGTGCTCGATCGAGCCGACTGCCAGCGTGTTGCGCTCGCCCTGCGCGCCGTCGCGGCCGACGCGGAACTTCGGCACGATGAACAGCGAGATGCCCTTCACGCCGGGCGGCGCGTCCGGCAGCCGCGCCAGCACCAGATGGATGATGTTGTCGGCCAGATCGTGCTCGCCGGCGGTGATGAAGATCTTGGTGCCGGTGATCCGGTAGCTGCCGTCGGCCTGCGGCTCGGCGCGCGTCTTGAGCAGGCCGAGGTCGGTGCCGCAATGCGGCTCGGTCAGGCACATCGTGCCGGTCCAGCGGCCTTCGGTGATCGGCTTCAGGAACGCCTCGCGCTGCCAGTCCTCGCCGTGCGCCTTGAGCGCCTCGACCGCGCCGTGCGACAGCATCGGAAAATTGCCCCAGGACACGTTGGCCGAGTCGATCATCTCCTTGACGATCGCGCCGACCACCTCGGGCAGCTCCTGGCCGCCATAGACGGCCGGCGTGGTCAGGCCGGTCCAGCCGCCCTCGACGTACTGGCGGAACGCTTCCTTGAAGCCTTTCGGCGTGGTGACGCTGGCGCTGGCCTTGTCGAGCGTGCAGCCTTCCTGGTCGCCGCTCTGGTTGAGCGGCGCGAGCACCTGTTCGGTGAACTTGGCGGCTTCCTCGAGCACGGCGTCGACGATGTCGCGGCCGGCGGCCTCGAAGCCGGGCAGGCGCTGGTAGAGCGCTTCGGCGCCGAGGACGTCGTACAGGGCGAAGCGGATGTCGGCGAGCGGTGCGGCGTAGACGGTCATGGCGGTTCCTGCGGGTGGGGCGTGGGCGTACGGCGGGCGGGTCTGGCTCGGGTCGCGGCGGAGACTGCTGATCGGTCCGGGGCGGCGGGCGGCCGGATCGGCGCCGCGGCCGCGCCGCGATCCGGCGGTCGCGGCCTGGCTAGCGCCAGGTGCCGGCGAGGCCGGGGACCGGGGTCAGCCGGCTCGAGCGGTCGAACGGATAGACCTTCTTCGGGTCGGTCACGTCGATGTGTCCGGTCAGCTCGTAGGCGAAGTCGCCGGCCGGCAGGCGGACCGAGACCGGCAGCGTCGCCTCGACGACCTCGGCGCTGTTGCCGACCACGTCGAAGCCGAGCGGCAGCGCGAGCGTGCCGACCTCGGTGCCGTCGACCTTGACGGTCGCGTCGAGCCGGCCGAACACCATCGGCACGGTGCTGAAGTTCTGGATACGCAGCGTGAGACGCCATTGACCGCTGCCGTCGACGACCAGCTGCTGGATGCTCGCGGTCGGCGGATTGATGCGCCTGACCGGACCGCTGCCGCAGCCGGCCACGAGCAGCGCCGCCGCGGCGGCCACGATCAGGGTGCGTCGGGATTCGCGTGGAGTCATCGAGGCCTCGAACGATCGTTTGAATCGGCCAAGAGTAGCCGGTTCGACCGGGCACGGAAAGCTGCGCCGCAAGGTGCCGGCGGCCCGCACCGGCGCATTGGCGGCGCGGCTCAGCGGCCGAGCTGGCGTTGCGCGAAACGGTCGACCGGCATCTGGTCGGCGACTGCGCCGGACTGCATCAGCACGACCTCGTCGGCCAGCGCGATGACTTCGGCCGGCTGGTGCGAGACCAGCAGCATCGCCAGGCCGAGTTCGAGCTTGAGCCGGACCAGGTGGTCGAGCACCTGCTCGCGCGCTTCGCGGTGCAGACCGGTCAGCGGCTCGTCGAGCAGCAGGATGCGCGGCGCCGACAGCAGCGCGCGCCCGATCGCGACGCGCTGGCGCTCGCCGCCGGACAGCTGCGCGGGCCTGCGCGCGAGCAGGGCGGCGAGGTCGAGCAGGGCGACGATGCGGTCCAGACCGGCGCCGTCGCGGCCGCGCGCCCGCGCGCCGTAGAGCAGGTTGGCGCGCACGCTGAGGTGCGGGAACAGGCGGCCGTCCTGGAACACGTAGCCGATCTGGCGCTGCGCCACCGGCAGGCAGATGCCGGCATCGCGATCGAACAGCACGCCGCCGTCGAGCACGATGCGGCCGGTGCGCGGCGTCAGCAGGCCGGCGATCGCGTTGAGCACCGTGGTCTTGCCGGCGCCCGAATCGCCGAACAGCGCCAGCACGCGGGCCGGCGTGCGGAACGCGACCTCGACCGTGGCGTCGCGATAGACGTGGCGCAGTGCGACCTCAATCATCGGCGCGGCGCCTCCACAGCGCGCCGCCGAGCAGGGCCGCGATCAGCGTCGCGGCGAGCGCGACGGCGAACGCGACCACGGTCAGCCGCTGCACGCCGGCCTCGCCGCCGGGCACGCTCATCAGCTCGTAGATCGCGATCGGCAGCGTGCGCGTCTCGCCGGGAATATTCGAGACGAAGCTGATCGTCGCGCCGAACTCGCCGAACGCACGCGCAAACGCCAGCACGCAGCCGGCCAGAATGCCGCCGGAGGACAGCGGCAGCACGATCGTCCAGAAACGTCGCCAGGCGCCGGCGCCGAGCGTCTCGGCCGCGCGCTCGAGTCGGCGGTCGAGGTTGTCGAACGCGACGCGGATCGACAGCACCAGCAGTGGAAAGCCCATCACCGCCGCGGCCAGCACTGCGCCGGTCCAGCGGAACGCGAAGACGATGCCGGCCGCGGCCAGCCACTGGCCGATCGCACCGTTGCGGCCGAACAGCACCAGCAGGGCATAGCCGGTCACCACCGGCGGCAGCGTCAACGGCAGGAACAGCAGCGCCTCGATCAGCGCGCGTCCCGGCACGCGCGTGCGCGACAGCACCCAGGCCAGCGCGAGCGCGAACGGCAGCGAGACGATCACGCTGATCGCGGCCACGCGCAGGCTGAGTGCGAGTGCCGCGGTTTCGTCGGGTGTCAGCATCGAAGAGCGGTGCGGGCGAAAGCCGAAGTGTGCCAGCTACCGCGGCGTCTGCGTCGGGAGCGGCGTCGCCGACCGCACAGGCGCGCTGCCGAATCCGTAGCGCTCGAACACCGCCTGCGCGGCCGGCCCGCGCAGCAGCGCCGCGAACGCACGGGCCGGCGCGCCGTCCTCGGCCGCGAGCACGGCCAGCGGATAGACGATCGGCGCATGCGTCGCGGCCGGGAACGTGTCGAGGATGCGCACGGCCGGCTCGGACACCGCATCGGAGCGATAGACGATGCCGAGCGGCGCCTCGCCGCGCACGACGAAGGCCAGCGCCGCGCGCACGCTGTCGGCGGCGACGATGCGCCGCGAGACCGCATCCCAGGCGCCGAGCGAAGTCAGCGCGGCCTTGGCGTACTTGCCGGCCGGCACGCTGTTGGGCTCGCCGATCGCCAGACGGCCGTCGGCGCCGAGCGCGGCGGCGAGGTCGACTCCGGGCACGAGCGCGATGCGCGCCTCGCTCGCGGCCGGTGCGACCAGCACCAGCGCATTGCGGATCAGGTTCACGCGCGTACCGGCCGCGACCGCGCCGCGCGCCTCGACATGGTCCATCCAGTCCTGATCGGCCGAGATGAAGATCGCGGCCGGCGCGCCGTGCTCGATCTGGCGCGCCAGTTGCGAGGACGCCGCGTAGCTGGCCCTGATCGTGCCGATCGCCTGCGCCTCGGGGCCGGCGATGATCGCGTCGAGCGCGGGTTTCAGGCTCGCCGCGGCGAACACCAGGACCTCGGCCGCGCACAGCGGCGTGGCCGGCAGCAGCAGGATCAGCGCGAGCAGGCTCGCCCGCAGCCAGGTCGAAGCGTGGGGGCGCAGCATCATGACGGACTCCGCCGCGGCGCGTCGTGGAGAGGAATCGGTATCATCGCGGCGCCCTCCCGAGGTCGAAGATGCCGCCATCGGAACGCCGCTCCACCCGCACGACCGTGTGCGCCGCAGCCGCCGAGTCGCGGCCGCGGCTGAGCCTGCGCGTGCTGCGCGGCCGCGCCGGCGTGCTCGGTCCCGGCAAGGCCGACCTGCTCGAAGGCATCGACCAGACCGGCTCGATCGCCGCGGCCGGCCGGCGCCTGAAGATGAGCTACAAGCGCGCCTGGCAGCTGGCCGAGGAGCTCAACCGCGGCTTCCGCGATCCGCTGATCGAGGCCAGCAAGGGCGGCAGCGGCGGCGGCGGCGCCCAGCTGACGGTGCTGGGGCGCGAGGTACTGAGGCGCTACCGGCGCATCGAGGCGGCCTGCTCGCAGGCCGCCGCCGCCGACCTGGCCGCGCTGCAGCGACGCATGGCGCGGGACTGACGACGCGCCGGCCGCGCCAGTCGCGGTCGCGCGAATGGTGCCCGGCGGTGCGGCCGGGACCGGGCCGGTTGTCGAATCGGTGCGCACGTCGATATAGTCGTATGGAAATAACGAAAGTGACAAGCACCGCCGCATTCACAAGCCAGCAAGGGCGGTGGCCAGCATCGCCTCGATCGCCGTGGGGAGCCGTCATCCCGAGCCGGGCCGGGCGAATACCTGCCCGGCGACCCGATCGAGGACCATCCGATGACATCGTATGCATCTTTCGCCGCGCATCGTCCGCGTATCGCGCATCGCCTGGCCTGGATGCTGGCCGGCGCCGTGGCCGTGATCGGCACGTCGGCGCCGGCGCAGGACACGCACGACCGCCACGCCCATGCCGGGCCGGCCGCCGAGACCGATGCGGTGGTCAAGATCGGCGGCGAGGTCGCCAAGCCGCTGACGCTCGATGCCGCCCTGCTGGCGAGGCTGCCGCGCAGCAAGGTCAAGGCAGCCGCGCACGGCGTCGAGGGCGAGTGGGAGGGCGTATCGCTGATCGAGATGCTGCGCGCCGCCGGCGCGCCGGTCGGCGCCGCGCTGCGCGGCCAGGATCTGCAGCTCTACGTACGCGTCAGCGCCGCAGACGGCTATCGCGTGGTCTATGCGCTGGCCGAACTCGACCCGGCGTTCCGCGACGACGGCGTAATCCTGGCCGACCGCCGCGACGGCCGGCCGATCGCCGGCGACGAGGGGCCGTTCCGTCTGATCGCGCCGCGCGAGGCGCGGCCGGGCCGCTGGGTGCGTCAGGTCATCGCGATCGACGTGCTGCGCGCCGCGCGGTGACGCGTCTGGCCTCGCCAACGTGCGAGCGGCGGCGAGGCGAGACGGCTTCGGCGTCGCAGATCACGCACGGCCAGACCACGCCGCTGCGGTCCGGCGGCGAGCCCGGCGGCCGCGCGCCGATCCGAACACCGGTTCGCGTTCGTACGCCCGGGCCGGCGGCGTGGAGCGAGTCGCTATACTTCTTGCGTGAAGCGCACGACGTACTTCTTTTCTGAATTCAGTCTTGATCCGGCGGCGCGCGAGATCTACCGCGGCGCCGCTCGCGTCGATCTTCCCGGCAGTGCGCTGGACTGCCTGGTCTACCTGGTCGAACATCGCGATCGCGCGGTCGGGCGCGATGAACTCATCGCCGCAGTGTGGGGGCGTACCGACGTCAGCGATACGCAGCTCAGCCAGACCGTCTCGCGCGTGCGCCAGGCGCTGGACGACACCGCGGGCCTGCAAGGCACGATCCGCACCATTCCGCGCTTCGGCTACCGCTGGGTGGCCGCTACCCGCAGCGAGGCCGGGGTCATCGCGGCAAGCGCCGCCGGAGCGGTCGGCCCGGTGTCCGCCGTCGGGTCGGAGCCGGGTGGTCGCGAACCGGTCGATATCGCGGCGGTTGCCGAACCGGCATCCGCTGCGCCGGCCCGCCGCACCGGGTTTTCGCGCCGGGCGCGGCGCATCGGGCTTGCGGCGTTGGCTGCCGGTGTCGCAATCGCCTGGGCGATGGCTCGTCTGCCATCGCCGCCTGCCGATTCTCCTGCGCCGCCGGCCGCGGGCGATGCGTCGGCGACGGTACCCGCGATCGCGGTTCTGCCGGCACGGGTCGACGCGCCTTCGGAGTGGCGCTGGCTGCGCCTGGGCTTGATGAGCCTGGTCGCCGATCGACTGCGCGACGGCGATCTGCCGACGATGCCGAGCGAGGCGGTGATCGGCTTGATCTCGCCGCAGGGTGCTTTGCCCGAGGGCGATACGGACAGCGCGGCGCTGGCAGGGGCTGCGGGGCTGCGGATCTGGCCCGAGGCGACGGTCGAAGGCGCGCGCTGGCGGGTCCGCCTGCGGGCGGTGTCGGCCAGCGAGACGCAAATCGTGGAAGCGGTTTCGGACAACGTGCTGAGTGCCGCGCGCAGTGCTGCGGACCAGTTGTTGATCCGCTCCGGCCACAAGCCGCCTGCGGCCGCCGACGGCGGGCTTGCCCAGGAAGAGCTGATCCGGCGCGTCCGCGCCGCGTCGCTGGCCGGGCAGCTCGCGCTGGCCGACACGCTGATCCGCGAGGCTCCGCCCGAGCTGCGCTCGCAGCCCGACGTGCAGCTGAGCGCGGCGGTCAACGTATCCCGAAGCGGCGACTACCGGCAGGCCGAGCAGATGGCGCTGGCCCTGCTCGATACGCCGGCTGCGCGGACCCGGCCGACGCTGCGCGGCCAGACGCTCAATCTTCTCGGAGCGATCGCGTCCCGCGAGGACGACCTGGCAAAGGCCTCTCAACTCTATGACGAAGCGATCGAGCAGTTGCGTGATCAGTCGACCCGCCGCGACTTGGGTCTGGCCTACCTCGGGCAGGGACTGATCGCGGCCGAGCAGCTCCGCTACGAGGAGGCGATCGCGCTGCTCGGCCGCGCGCGCGTCGAAATGGCCGCCGGCGGCGATCCGCTCGGCGAAGCCGAGATCGACGCCAATCTGGGTGCGATCCAGGCGCTGCGGCATCGACCTCACGTCGCACTGGGCATCCTTGAAGCGGCAGAGCAGCGATTCTTCCAGCTGGGCGCCCAGGAACAGCGCGCGCTCATGCTGACCAACCTGGTCCAGGTGCTGATACAGCTGGCCGAGCACGAGCGGGCGCTCGCGGTCAGCGACCGATTCTGGCCGCCCGAGACGCACACCGCCAACCAGCGCCTGCTGTGGCGCCTGGTCTGGACGCGTGCCGCGGCCCTGGTCGACAACGGCAAACTGAGCGAGGCGCGTACATTGCTCGACCGCATCGAGACGGGCGCGGACCCCGAACGCGATGCCGAGGTCCGCACGATCGCCGCTCAGCTGAAGGCGCAGCTGGCCGATGTTGCCGGGGATATGCCCGAGGCGCTGCGGTTGAGCGCAGCCGCCAGCACGCCGTCGCTGCGCGAGCGCGATCCCGTCGGCTACCTGAAAATGGGTCTGTTGCACGCGCACGCGCTGCGCGCCCTCGGCGATCCGCGTCAGGCGCAGGCGCAGATCGACGCCTTGGCCCTTGACGCCGGCGCCAACGCCGATCCTCGGCTGGCGCTGTATCTCGCTCTGGGGCAGGCCGACCAGGCGCTTGCCGGACGGGGCCTCGCGGCCGCCCAGACCCACTACGACGAAGCGCTCAAAGGGGCGCTCGCACTGGCGATACCGGAGGACGTGATCGGGGTGTCGCGAGCCTACGCCGAAGCCCTGCTCGCGCAGGACCATCTGCAACAGGCACAAGCGGTGGCCGGCGGCATCGCGATGTGGGCGGGACGCGATTTCTACGCGGCTTGGACCCAGGCGTGCGTGCTGCGCCGGCTCGATCCGGGCCGCGCGGCCGTGGAGGCGGCGACCACGGCGGTGCGGCTGGCCGGCGAGCGGATGCTGCCGACGCCGTTGTGCGGCAAGGGGTTGGGCAGCCCACAGCCGTGAAACTGTGATCCCCGCGAAGCGGCCGGCGGGGCGATGCAGCGGATTGGAAGGAAATTCGAAGCATTCCGGAAAACGTGCGCACTCGGCATCTTCTATGGTCGGCGGACCCAACCAGGAGTGCGCTGCCCATGACTGTTCGTGAATCACGCCGATACCCGACGCCGTTGCTGTCTGCATTCGCGGCGGGTGTCCTGACCGTTGCTGCTATGTCCGCCTGGGCCGAGCCGATCCTGATCGACCTCGGCGAACTCGCGCCCGGTGCCGGCTCTCAGGCGATGGGATTCAGCGTCGACGGCCGGACCGTCGTGGGCATGAGCGCGTTCCAGCCCTTTCGCTGGAGCGCAGCCGATGGCCTGCAGAATCTGGGCTCGCTGTCGCTGGGAGGAGGGTCCAGCTATGCCTGGGACGCGAGCGGCGACGGCAGCGTCGTGGTCGGCCACAGCCAGACGCACGCATTCCGTTGGAGTGCCGGCAGCGGCATGCAGGACCTGCTGACGTTGCCGGGCAGCCCGTTCTCCGAAGCGCATGCGGTCAGCGCGGACGGCAGCGTGGTGGCGGGCTGGAGCGGCAGCCAGACCGGTACCGGATCAGCGTTCCGCTGGACCGCGGCCGACGGCATCGAGAATATCGGCACATTGGGGGCGGGCGAGACCAATGCGCGCGGCATCAGTGCCGATGGCAGCGTGATCGTCGGCCACAGCGCCGGGCGGCCGTTTCGCTGGACCGCAGCGGACGGCATCGAGGATATCGACATCGGCGGAGAACCGGCCAGCGCCTACGCGATCAGCGCCGACGGCTCGACCATCGTCGGTGCCATCGGACCCAATTTGCATCAGTTCCGCTGGACTGCGGCGACCGGATTGGAGGTGCTGCCCGACCACCCCGGCGCCGGCTCGCTGAACCAGGCGCAGGCGGTCAGTGCGGACGGCAACGTCGTCGGCGGGCGTGCCTTCGTGTCGGCGAACCGCGGCTATGTCGCCACGTTGTGGACCGCCGATCTGGGCACGATCAATGTCGCCACCTATCTGGCCGGCCTGGGTATCGACCTGACCGGCTGGACCATCAACCAGATCATGGGCGTGTACGTGGATTCGCAATCGACCGTGCTGGTCGGCAACGCCATCGTCGATACCGGCGAAGGATTCATCCAGCACGGCTGGATCGCCACCGGGCTGCCGCCGCTCAGCGTCGTGCTCGATCCGCCCACCGTCGCAGTCGCCTTCGAGCCGGCCAAGGTCGAAGCAGGCGCCACCAGCACGGCGACGATCACGCTGACCAATGCCAACGCGGCCGACGCGATGCTGACCGCCGATCTGCTCGACGTCCTCCCGTCCGGACTCACGGCCACCGCCGCGAGGACGACCTGCGTCGGCAAGGCGAGCTTCGTCGCGGACGCGGTCATGCTTGCCGCAGGCGCGGCGATTCCGGCCGGTGGCGCGTGCACCCTGACGGCTACCGTGCAGACCACCGATGTCGGCAGCTACGTCGACACGATCGCAGCCGGCGACCTGGTCACCGATGCCGGCCGCAATGCGGCTGCGGCCACGGCGACGCTGACGGTGACCCGAAGCACCGCCGAGGATATCTTCTGCACGGGCTTCGAGACCGGCGAGACCGGCGCGTGCGGTTGATCCGAGCTTTCCGACGATGCCTGGGACCGGCATTAGGCCGGCGTGCCGGCGGGTCCTTCCCGCCGGCCGCTTCGCGCGGCGCGGCCGCGCCAGCCTGGACTCACGGAATGCGGATCGCCGCGCCGCTACGGTCGTAGGCGTAGTCGAGTACGGTGACCGGAAAGCCGGCCGGCGCGGTCGTCTGCAGGTGCAGATAGCCGTAGTTGACCTGGCCGGTCTGCTCGTTCCAGAACTTGAAGCCGAGATAGCCGGTCGCGCCGGCCAGCCAGTGATCGAGCGGCTTGGACTGCAGGCTGTAGAACGGATCCTCGCCGACCCGGCCACCGGGCTGCAGCAGCGAGAAGTCGATCGCGCCGGTCGTGTTGACGTCGATGACGCCGCCGACGAAGGCCGGCGTCACGTCGGCGTACCAGTACACGCTGAGCGTGCCGGCGCCGTCGTTGCCGGCATAGAGATTGACGTCGGCCGCCGCGCCGCCGCTCTTGGGACCGTGTGCGCCGGTGACCAGGTCGATCGCCAGACCGGCGAAGTCGGCCGGCACGCTCCAGTTCAGCGGTCCGCTGCGCACCAGGCCGGTCGGCGCGCCGTCGCAGCGTCCGCTTTCGCCGGACTCGAAGCCGCTGCAGAACAGCGGACCGGCGTCGCTCCCCACGGTGACCTCGAGCGCGATGCGGACTTCGGGGCGGGCCGGATCGTTGCTGATCACGCAGGCGATGGCGCGATGCCGGCCGGGGCCGGCCAGATCGCCGCGTGCGGCGAACCACAGCCGCACCGCCTCGCCGGCGGCCAGCGTGGCGGCGGCCGGCGTCGCGCCGAGCCAGGCCGGCTGCGGCGCCGAGCAGAGTTCGCCGTCGTCGACCAGGCGGATCGTATAGCTCAGCGGATCGGCACCGAGGTTGGCCAGGTTGATCGCGGCGGCCGTGGTCGCCGGCGCGGCGAGCGACCACTGCAGCTCGGTCCGGTCGACCTCGACGGTCGGTTCGGTCGTCGCCGGCGCGCCGAGCCGCACCGTGTCGATCCACCAGCCGTTCGGCGCGGGCGCGGCGACCGACGAATCGGTCGCGAAGCGCCAGCGCAGCCGGATCGCGTGCCCGGCGAGGTTCGACGGCAGCATCACGCGCGTCGCGAAGAACGCGTCGCGCTCGCCGCCGGCCCAGGCGCGGCGACCGCCGATCGGATTGCCGCCGCAGCAGGCCGCCAGCGTGCCGTCGTAGCCGCCGGCCACGAACCGGCCGCCGGCGTCGAGGATGTCGGCGAAGCCGCCACCGTCCACGGCGATCTCGAGCACGCCGCCGTCGTACGGCGCGACCTCGAGGTTCCAGCGCTGGCGAAAGCTCAGCTCGGTCTCGTCGGCCGCCAGCGTCAGCGATGGCGTGACCAGGCTCGCCTCGCCGGCGGCCTCGGCCTCGACGATCTGCGCCGATCGCGTGCCGCTGTGCGCGCGGTCGCTGACGACACGCCAGCCGTCGCCGGCGGCGTCCAGCGTCGTGGTCCAGCCCTCGGGCAGTGCGTCGCCATCGTCGAACGTCCACAGGCGTTCGGCGGCGGCCGGTACGGACAGCGACCCGAGTGCGAGCAGCAGCGGCAGCGGGGAACGCATGCGAAAACGCGAAGCAGACATACGATGACCTCGGGCGAGCGGCGCGATACGGAAGAGGCGCGCATTGGATGTCGCCCGCCTGCGTGCTGCCGTGCCGTTGCGTGGTCGTTCGATGGCCGTTGCCGGCAAGTCGTTGATTGACGGCCGGCGTACATACTGCGGCGGCCCGCGCCGCGCTGCATACGTATCGCCGTGCGGTCCCGGCAAGGTAAAGTCCGCTGCGGACCGCGGCCGTTCGTTGCGAGCGACGCGCCACCGCCCGAGTGGTGAAACTGGTAGACACAAGGGACTTGAAGACTTGAGCCCTGTGCGGGAAACCGCCCAGGTGGCACCCGTCAAACTCGGTGAACGCCCTGGCCGCGTGCGGCCGAGCCGACGCCGAGCCAAGCCCGCGCCGTGGCGCGGGAAGGTGTAGAGAGCAGACGGCGGGCACCTAAGGCCGCGAGGCGATGGTGAAGGCGTGCTCCAGACCACGAACGTCCGGCGCGAGCCGGGCGGCGGCGAAAGCCGAAGTGGCAAGAAAATCCCTCGACCTCACGGTCGTGCCGGTTCGATTCCGGCCTCGGGCACCATCCGGACATGCTGGCCGCCGCATCGCGCGGCGGCCGGCGTGCACGTCAGGTCATTGCGGGTCGATCGGCGGGCGCGTGTTCATGGCTGCTTGCGCTCGAGCGGAATCTCGGCCGGCCCCTGCTTCAGCGTGACGCGCGCGGCCGGGCCGGGGCCGGCGTCGAACGTCAGCGTCGCGTCGACCTCGGCGATGAACAGCCGCTCGGCGCTTTCGGCCTTCAGCGCGAATGCCGGCTGGCCGGGCACCTGCGCGTGCAGCACGCCGGCCTCGTCGAGGAACACCTTGATCGCCAGCTGCGGCGAGGCGTAGTCGCCGGCCAGACGTTCGAGCGCCGCGCGCGGCAGCTCGATCGCGACGCGACCGGGCGGCAGGTCGCCGCTGCGCCGCCAGCGTTCGCCGGCTTCGCCTTCCGGATGGAAGACCAGGCCGGTGACGCGGCCGCGCCGGTCGCGCTGCGGCTCCAGATAGCTCAGCGACCCTTCGAACACGAAGCGCCCGCCGGCGACGGCGATCAGCCGGTACGGACGTCCGCCTTCGCGCTGCGAGGTCAGCGCGCCGTCGACGACGCGCAGCACGCGGCTGTCGGTCTCGTCCTTGCGATAGACGCCTTCGAGTGCGCACAGCGCGTCCTCGGCGATCGCGACCGGTGCCGGGTCCGGATACGGATCGCCGAGCGCGAACGCGGCGATGCGCCGTTCGGCCGGCGGCACCGGCGCGCCGTCGGCATTGCGCAGGCTGACCACCGTCAGCTGCTGCTCGGGCAGCCAGCTCAGTTTCGACAGGAAGCCCGGGATGCCGCCGTCGTGGCTCAGCGTCGTGCGGCCGCGCAGCGTGCCGCGAGCGATGCCGTAGCCGTACGGCGCGTCGGCCTTGGCCGCGGCGCCGGCCGGGGTGATCATGCGCCGGTAGCTCGCCTCGCTGAGCACGCGGCCGCGATGCAGCGCGAGGTTCCAGCGCCACAGATCCTCGAGCGTGGAGACCAGCGCGCCGGCCGCATGCGGCTGGGTCATGCTGATCGCCTGGGCGCGCGCGAGCCGGCCGCCGGCGAGGCTGTAGCCGGTCGCGAAGCCGTCGATCACGGCCGCATCGGCGCCGTAGCGCGTATCGGCCAGGCCGGTCGGGGCCAGCACGGCCTCGGTCAGATAGGCGTGCCAGGGCTTGCCGGTGATCGCCTCGATGACCGCGCCGACCAGCACGTAGCCGGAGTTGCTGTAGGCCCATTTCTCTCCGGGCGCGAAGTCCGGCTTCTCGTGCGCGAACACCGCGACCAGCTCGGCGGTGGTCAGGTCGCGCCGGATCGGCGCGTCCATGTAACCGGGCAGGTCGGTGTAGTTGGCGATGCCGGCGGTGTGGTCGAGCAGCTGATGCAGCGTGATCGCCTGCGCGTTCGGGTAGTCCGGCAGGTATCTGGCAAGCGGATCGTCGAGCGCCGCGCGGCCCTCGTCGACCAGCTTCAGCAGCGCGGCCGCCGCGAACTGCTTGGTCACCGAGCCGATCCGCATCACGTGGTCCGGCGACAGCGCCACGCCGAGCTCGATGCTGGCGCGGCCGCGCGCACCGCGGTAGAGGATCTCCTCGCCGCGCGCGACCAGGACGGCCAGGCCCGGCCCGTCCGGATCGGGCACCGCTTCGCGCATCACGCGTTCGGCGTAGGCGGCGACCTCGGCGACCTCGGCGGCGTCCGGCGGTGCCGCGGCGCCGGCCGTTCCGGCGAACGGCGTGCCGAGCAGCACCAGCAGCAGTGCGGAGCGCCAGGCCGGCCACCGCCGGGTCCGCGGGTGCGGCATCGGAATGGTCCCGAACGGCGTCGTGCGCATGCGCCCGGTCACCGGTTCGACCAGCGCGCGATCGCGTAGTAGGCGAGATTGCCGATGCCGGTCGCGGCGAGCAGGATCGCGAACACGCCGGGCGTCACGTCGGACCAGCCCTTGTATTCGATGACCGCGAAGCCGATCGCCAGCGTCAGCAGCACGACGCCCCAGCGCAATGCGGCATGGCGGCGCTGCAGCTCGTCGCTTTCGAGCATCGAGCGGATCAGGTCCTGAGAGGCGCTGGCATCGATGATGCGGCGCCGCGTACGCGCGTCGACCACGGCCTTGATCGCATAGGTGATGCAGACGAACAGGCTGATCGGGATGAAGACGTCCAGGTTCATGCGGAGACCTCGTGTGGGTGGGTTGCGCAGCAGGAGATACCGGGGCGGCGCCGGCGGTTGCAGCCGATCGCAGCCGATCGCTTGCAACCGATCCCGCTCCGGGCGTATCCCTGAGCGGCGATGACCGATGCGCCCCCTTCCATGCCCCCGACCGCGGCCGACGATGCGGCCCTCGTGCAGGCCGTCCTGGCCGGCGCGCCCGGCGCGTTCGAGCGCCTGGTGCGCCAGTACCAGGGCCTGTGCTGGCATATCGTCGACCGCATGGTGCGTCATCCGGAGGACACGCGCGAGCTGTGCCAGGAGGCGTTCCTGCGCGTGCATCGTTATCTGCACCAGTACCGCAGCGAAAGTCCGCTCAAGGCCTGGATCGGTCAGGTCGCCTATTCAGTCGCCAAGCGCCATCTCGAGCGCCGTCGCATTCCGCTGGCCGAGGCGGCCGACGGCGCCGACGGCATGGCGCTGGCCGAGTCGGTCGGGCAGGATTTCGACCTGGAGACCGCCTGCGCCGAGGACGAGGCGCAGTCCCTGCTGCATGCGGCGATCGAGGCGTTGCCGCCGCTGCAGCGCACCTTGCTGACGCTGTACCACCTCGACGAGGTGCCGATCGGCGAGATCGCCTCGATGACCGGCCTGGCCGAGGGTACGATCAAGAGCCATCTGTTCCGCAGCCGCAAGCACCTGCGCGCGATCCTGGAGCCGCGCATCGGAGTTCCCGCATGACATCCCCCCCTCCCATGGTCGACGAACGCGCCTGGCAGGCACAGGAGCAGGCGCTGCGTGCCGCGCACGGCGGCGTGGCCGGTCCGGACGCGGCCACCGTGGCCGACCGGCGCCTGCTGCGCGCGCTGCGCGAGCCGCCGCTGTCGCCGCTGCCGGTCGATTTCGCGGCCGAGGTCGCTCGCCTGGCGGCCCCGCCCGCGCATGCACGCCCGGCCGATACGCGCCTGGAGCGTCTGCTCGGCGCCGGTCTCGGCATCGCGCTGGGCGCAGCCGCGCTGGTGATGGGTCTCGAGCAAGGTACCCAGTGGCTGCGCGCCGTCGCCGAGCAGGCGCCGCCGGGGACGCTGCGCTTCGGGGTCGCGCTGATCGCCTGCGTCGGCAGTTCGTGGCTGATCGGACTGCTGCCGCGGTCGCATTCGCGCGGGCCGCTGCGGCACTGAGGCCGCGCGCGGTCGCGCGGCGATGCATGGCGGATCGAGGCGGCCGGTACGCCGGTTCGCCGCGGCCGGACGGCGCGCACAGGCGGCGCCGGGCTGGCGAACCGCACCCCGCAAGAGACACGCAGACCCTCGGCGTCCGGCATCGCGCCGCGGACGAACGGGCGCGGCGCCGGCCGCGGTCTGCGCGGTACGCATCGGCAGGCATCGATCGGCCTTGCGTAGGGCGCGCGCCGCGGGCGCAGGCGCGAACGCTCAGGGCGCGGCGGCGCCGGCGATCGACACGCTGCGCTCGCCGGCCAGACCGCGTGCACGCGCCAGCGCCGCGGCGAGCGCGTCGGTCTGGCCGAGCGCCGCGTACAGGCGCGCCTGGATCAGCGCGCAGTCGAAATCCTGGGCCGCCCAGCGCGCGACCTGACCGACCACGGCGGCAGCGCGCACGTGATCGCCGGCACCGATCAGCGCGCCGCCGTAGGAGGCCACGACCTCGGCGACGTCCGACGGCGAGCCGCTGCGATTGGCCTCGCGCAGCGCTGCCTCGTAGACCGGTGCGGCAGTCTCGCGGCGTCCGGCGGCCCAGTCCTGCTCGGCCGCGGCCAGCAATGCGTGGATCAGCATGTCCGGCTCGCCGCTGCGCTCGGCCAGTGCCGTGAAACGCTGAGCCGCCTGCTGCGCGCGCGTCTCCTGGCCGGCCGCGCGCAGCGCGCGCACGCGCGTCAGCCGGCCGCTCGCGCGCAACCGCGCATACAGCGGCGTCGCCAGCGCCGGCTCGTCGAGCGCGGTCTCGTCCTCGACCAGACGTGCCGCGCGCACCGGATTGCCGTGGGCCAGCTCGAGCCGCGCCAGCTCGATGCGCACCGCCAGCGCGAGGCCGAGTACCGGCAGCGCGGCGGGCTGCTCGAGGATCGGTTCGAGCAGGCTGCGCGCCTCGCCGTCGCGGCCGTTGCGCGCCAGCACGCGCGCCTGCGTGTAATCGAAGATCACGCGCGTCAGCGCGCCGTCCTCGATCCGCGCGAGCCACGGCCGCGCCCGCTCGATCGTCGCCAGCGCGGCGGCCGATTCGAGCAGGGCGAGCCGCTCGATGCCGGCATTGCCGAGCGCCTCGACGACGTTGCGGGCATCGCCGAAACGCTCGAAGCGGTCGGCGACGCGATCCCAGACCGCCAGCGCCTCGGCGTGCCGGTTGCGCAGCGCCAGCAGATTGGCCTGCTGGCCTTCCAGACGCGCCAGGCGCAGCGTGTCGCCGCCGAGTTCGAGCGCGATGCGGCCCTGCGAGAAATCCGAGTCGGCGCGGTCATAGTCGCCCAGCACCATGCGCAGCATCGCGCGGCCGGCCAGCGCCTCGCCGAGCAGGTCGGGCTGGTTGAGATCCTGCAGCAGCGCGATCGCCTCGCCGAGCTGGCGCTGCGCGCCGGCCAGGTCGCCGCGCTGCGCGAGCGGTCCGGCGATGCCCATCAGCGCGCGGGCGCGCACGACCGGATCGCTCTCGCGGTCCGGAAAGCGGCGCAGCAGTTCGGCGTAGGCCGCGTAGGCCTCGTCGTTGCGCTCGGCCGTGATGTCCAGATCGGCCTGCCGCAGCAGCAGCGCCGAGGTGCCCTGCAGGTCGGGCGGCGCCTGTTCGATCAGGTTGCGCGCGGTCGCGAAGTCCTGGTCGAGCAAGGCGGCGTCGATGCGCTGCAGCCATTGCGCCGGCATCGCGTCGGCGCCTGGCAGCGCGGCCGGAGCACGCCGCTGCAGCCAGCCGAGCAGGCGGTCGCCGGCCTGGCGCGCGGCGCCGGCGGCGTCGACATCGCGGCCTTCGGCCTCGCGCAGGACCGCCTCGTCGCGGCGCCATTGCAGCCGCACGACCCAGCCGTTGGCGGTGCGCTCGGCGTCGCCGGTGATCAGGCTGCCGGCGCCGGTCGCCTCGTGCACGCGGCGCGCCTCCAGCGCCGGCGTGCCCTCGTTGCGGACCAGCGCGACGACGTTCGCGCTCGGCACCACGACCAGGCCGGCACGGCGCAGATGATGGGCGACCAGGTCCATCAGGCCGAGCCGCAGCCAGGCCCATTCGCTGTCGATGCCGGCGCCGATCTCGACCGGCAGGATCGCGATCGCCTCCTCGGAACCCGGCCGTGCCGGGGCGAGCGGCGCGCGCGCGAACCAGCGCTGCGCGCCGGCGGCCGCGACCAGCAGCGCCACCAGCACGATCGCCAGCGCCGGCCACGGACGGCGCCGCGCCGCCGCGACGGGTGTCGGCGCCGCGGCGACCGGGCTGGCGTCGGGCGGCAGCGCGGACGCTGCGCCGGCCGCTGCCTGCGCGGCGGACGGCACCTCGGCGAGCGGCGGCTCCGGCGTTCCGGACGCGGCGGTGTCGAGCACGCCGGTCGGTGCGATCCAGCGGTAGCCGAAGCGCGGCACCGTGCGGATGATCGTCTGGCCGTCGCCGTCGTCGCCGATGATCCGGCGCAGCTTGCGCATCAATTGGCCGAGCTGGGCGTCGGCGACGTCGGCGCGGCCCCACACCGCCGCGATCAGCTCGTCGCGCCCGACCGCGCGGTCGCGGTGCTCGATCAGCCAGACCAGGCAGTCGAAGATCTTCGGCGAGACCACGACCAGCTGGCCGCCCTGTCTCAGCTCCCGCGCGGCACTGTCTAGTTCGAAGGCGGCGAAGCGGTAGGTCGGGCGGCTCATCGGCTCGAAGATAACGCGGCCGCTTCGGCGCTGTCATGTCGAGCCGTGCGCCGCTTCCGCGGCGCGCGGGCACGCGGTCAGTGCGCCGTGGCGAGCTTCTTCTCGCCGGCCGTCACGCGCAGGCCGAGGCGGTTCTCGGGCGGCGCGGTCGGACAGACCACGTGCGGCGACAACGCGCACGGCGGGTTGTAGGCCTTGTTGAAGTCGATCACGACCTTGCCGTCCTTCGGCGCGTCGGCGTACAGGAAGCGCGCCGCGCCGTAGCTTTCCTTGCCGCTGGTGCGGTCGGCGATGATGAAGAACAGCTGCTTGCCGTCGTCCTCCGACAGCGGCTGCAGTTCGTAGCGCTGGCCGTCGCGCTCGAACACCGCCTTGCCGGGCACGATGCCCTGCTCGGGCGTGCCGAGCGAGGTGACCAGCTCGATCGTCCTGGGCGGATCGAACGGCTGCCAGTCGGCGACGACGCGCCACGCGGGATCGATCGGCCAGGTCTCGATGTCGGTGAACGCCAGCCGCGCCGGCGAGTCCGGATCGCGGAAGCGCCAGCCGACGACGTTGCCGGTTTTGACGACGTAGAACCAGGTGGCGCCGATCGTCACGCGCGTCGGCGTCGCGCCGTCGGCATTGGTCGACAACGTGGCGCGCTCGAACGGCTTGCCGTCGATCAGCGCGCCGCTGCCGGGTTCGGCGCTCAGCGTCAGGCCGCCGTCGGCGCCCAGATGCAGCGTGCCGAGCCGGGCCGGGCCCTTCGGCAGCACGATCGCATTGTCCTCGGCGCTGCCGACCGTGTTGTCGCCGGGCTGGACGCGGCCGGAGCCGGCGAAGCTCAGCCAGCCATCGGGCTTCTTGAGATTGGCGATGCGCGTGGCATGCCACTGCTCGATCGAGGCGACGTAGTCGTCGGCGGCGAGCGCTGCCGGCAGCGCGGCGGCCAGCGCTGCGCCGGCGATCAGACGGATGGACGTGGAGACGGACATGGGCGTGGCACGGGCGGGGAAGGGCCCGCCGAGTATAGGCGCGTGCGGGGCGCCGCCGCGGTCTGGCCGGATCAGGCCGGATCGAAGCCGTTGAGGAAGATCTCGATCGCCGGCATCGCGACGCTGCGCACGCAGTTCCAGGTCTCGCCGATGCGCGGGCCGGTGTCGATGATCTGGAAGTCGGTCACCTGGATCGCGGCCGCGCCGCCGGCGCCGTTCCAGAACACCTGCGGCGTGATGCCGAGGCCGGACCACTTGGCGGTGGTGTGGCGGTCGCTCTCGAAGGTCAGCGCGATGTTGCCGCCGTCGGCGAGCACCAGGCCGTAGCGCTGCATCGTGCGCAGGATCACGCGCGCCGCCGCGTTGTAGCCGCTCATGTCGAAGTCCGGGCGCAGGCGCATGCGCACGCCGTAGGGCACGGTGCCGCGCGGGCCGCTCGGGCCGCCGGCGTGCGAGGCCGGGCGCACGTAGAGACGGCCGCCGACGCCGCCGAGCGCGCTGTCGGTGGCCATGCGCGCATTGGGCAGGATGAAGCGGATCGCGTGGCCGAGATCACCGTCGGGCTCGCCCTGGCGCTGCGCGACCTCGTCGGCGTTGACCAGCAGCGGCGCGATCGGGAACCCGGCCGCGTCCGCGCTCGTGCAGTGCTCGCCGCGGCCTTCCGGCGGATAGACGGCGTTGAGATCCCACACGGCCAGACAGCGCGCATCGAGCACGCCGCCGGACAGATTGCCCGAGTACAGCTCGTAGAGCTTGCTGCCCTGGCGCACCAGCAGATGGCAGTCCGAGCTGGAGCTGTTGCAGCTCAGGCCGCTCTGTCCTTCGAACGCCGCGTCGGGCGGCACCGGCATCGTCGTCGGCAGCGCCTCGCAGTCCGGCGTCCAGTATTCGCCCGAGCCGCGATGCGGGACCACCTCGTAGCGCGGCGCATCGGCCGGCGCGCTCTGGTGCACGTGCAGCGAGAAGTCGATCTGCATGCGGTTGTTGTTGCCCCAGCCGCCGAGGCCGGCCAGGGTCTGCAGCATCTGGGTCGATTCGGGATGCAGCGGCGCGTTGGCGATGTTCTGGTGCCAGACCGAGCCGGCCGGGAAGCGCGGCGGTGCGGCGGCCGGCGCGACGGCGGGCAGCAGCACCAGCGTGGCGGCGAGGACGCGAACGGAGCGGGAGGCGGGCAGGGGCATCGGCGGTCCCGGCGGGGGTCAGGGCGGCGCAGGTTAGCAGAGCCCGGCCGGGCAATCCGTCGATCCGGCGCCGATTTCCCGTTGCCGTCAGCCGGCGTTCAAGTCGCTGATCGTAAAGGCCGCAATGGTCGAGCCGCGATCGCGCCGAGCACCCTGGGCGCGCAATCGCCGCAGCCCCGCTCTAGAATGCCGCTCCGCTCGCGCCCTCGGGGCCGCCGCGCCGTTCCGCCGCCGAAGGTCCGCCCGTTTCGATGTCCGTTCCGATCCCCGGTTCCGCGCTGCAGATCCTCAACACCGTCTTCGGCTACCCGGCCTTCCGCGGCGATCAACAGGCGATCATCGAGCACGTCGCGGCCGGCGGCGACGCGCTGGTGCTGATGCCGACCGGCGGCGGCAAGTCGCTGTGCTACCAGATTCCGGCGCTGCTGCGCGAGGGGACCGCGGTGGTCGTCTCGCCGCTGATCGCGCTGATGCAGGACCAGGTCCAGGCGCTGCTGCAGCTCGGCGTCGAGGCCGCGTTCCTCAATTCGAGCCTCGACGCGCAGGCGCAGCGCGAGGTCGAGCAGCGCTACGCGCGCGGCGAGCTCAAGCTGCTCTACGTCGCGCCCGAGCGGCTGCTGACCGAGCGCTGCCTGGACCTGATCGGCGCGCGCACGCCGGCGCTGTTCGCGATCGACGAGGCGCATTGCGTCTCGCAATGGGGCCACGACTTCCGGCCCGAGTATCGCCAGCTGACAATCCTGCACGAGCGCTTCCCGGCGGTGCCGCGGATCGCACTGACCGCGACCGCCGACGCGCCGACGCGCACCGAGATCGTCGAGCGGCTCAATCTCGGCGAGGCCTCGCGCTTCGTCGCCAGCTTCGACCGGCCCAACATCCGCTACCGCGTCGTCGAGAAGGACAATCCACGCCGCCAGCTCAAGGCCTTTCTCGACGGCCACCGCGGCGAGTCGGGGATCGTCTACTGCCTGTCGCGGCGCAAGGTCGACGAGACCGCGGCCGGCCTGGTCGAGGACGGCGTGCATGCGCTGGCCTACCACGCCGGCATGGATGCGGCCGAACGCGCCGCCAACCAGCAGCGCTTCCTGCGCGAGGACGGCGTCGTGATGGTCGCGACGATCGCGTTCGGCATGGGCATCGACAAGCCCGACGTGCGCTTCGTCGCGCACATGGACCTGCCCAAGAGCATGGAGGGCTACTACCAGGAGACCGGCCGCGCCGGCCGCGACGGCCTGCCGGCCGAGGCTTGGATGACCTATGGTCTGGCCGACGTGGTGACGTTGGCGCAGTTCATCGCGCAGTCCGACTCGGGCGAGGAGCGCAAGCGCGTCGAGCGCGCCAAGCTCGACGCGCTGCTCGGCTTCGCCGAGACCACCGCCTGCCGCCGGCAGCGCCTGCTCGCGTATTTCGGCGAAACGCCGGCCGGACCCTGCGGCAACTGCGACAACTGCCTGGAGCCGCCGCAGAACTGGGACGCGACCGTGATCGTGCAGAAGGCGCTTTCGTGCGTGTACCGCACCGGCCAGCGCTACGGCGTGGGCCATCTGACCGCGGTGCTGCGCGGCGACGACGACGAGCGCGTGCGCGCGCTCGGCCACGACCGGCAGAGCACGTTCGGCATCGGCGCCGAGCTCGACGCGCGGCAGTGGCGATCGGTGTTCCGCCAGCTGGTCGCCGCCGGCCTGCTGACGACCGACGAGGAAGGCTACGGCACGCTGCGTCTGACCGAGGCCAGCCGCACGGCGCTGCGCGGCAGCGAGCCGATCTGGCTGCGCCGTCCGCCCGGCAAGGCCGAGCGCCGCGCGGCCGGCCGCGACGGGGCGGCGCGTACGCGGCAGAGCCTGGACATCGCCCCGCACGAGGCCGCGCTGTGGGACGCCCTGCGCGATGCGCGCGCACGCCTGGCGCGCGAGCAGGGCGTGCCGGCCTACGTGATTTTCCACGACGCGACATTGCTGGCGATGCTGCGCGAGCGGCCGCAGTCGCTGCGCGAACTCGGCGCGATCAGCGGCGTCGGCGAGCGCAAGCTGGCGCGCTACGGCGAGGCCTTCCTCGGCGTGCTGACCGCGTCCTGAGCGGCGCCGCTCAGCGCGGCGCGACGTAGCCGCCGGGCACGCCGTCCGGGCTCATGACCAGCTGCCAGAGCTGGATCTGGCGCGTGCGGAAGCTCGCCATCGAGCCGGCCAGGTAGAAGCGCCACATGCGGCGGAAGCGCCGGTCGTAGCGGTCGGCCAGGTCGGGCCAGGCCGCCTCGACGTTGTCGCGCCAGGCCTGCAGCGTGCGGTCGTAGTCGGCACCGAAGTTGTGCCAGTCCTCGATCACGAACAGGCCCTCGCTGGCCTGCGCGATCTGCGCCGCCGACGGCAGCATCGAGTTGGGGAAGATGTACTTCTCGATCCACGGATCGGTGTGGTTGGTCGAGACGTTGGCGCCGATCGTGTGCAGCAGCGACAGCCCGTCCGCGGCGAGGTTGCGGCGCACGACCTCGAAATAGGTCCGGTAGTTGCGCACGCCGACGTGCTCGAACATGCCGATCGAGTAGATCCGGTCGAAGCGCTCGTCGATCTCGCGGTAGTCCTGCAGCCGGATCTCGACCGGCAGGCCGCGGCACAGCTCGCGCGCGTAGTCGGCCTGTTCGTGCGAGACGGTCAGGCCGACGCCGCTGATGCCGTAGTGTTCGGCCGCGAACTTCAGCGCCTCGCCCCAGCCGCAGCCGATGTCGAGCACGCGCTGGCCCGGTGCCAGCCCGAGCTTGCGGCAGACCAGATCGAGCTTGGCTTCCTGCGCGGCGTCGAGATCGGCGGCCCTGCGCCAGTACGCGCAGCTGTAGACCAGGCGGCGGCCGAGCATGCGCTCGAACAGGTCGTTGCCGATGTCGTAGTGACGCTCGCCGACCGTGTAGGCGCGCCGGCCGCGCTGCAGGTTGACGACGGCGGCCTTCAGCCACAGCAGGATGTCGTCGAGCCCGCGCACGCGCTCGTCCACGTGGACCGCCAGCAGGCGCGTCAGCAGACCGTCGAGGTCGTCGCTGTCCCACCAGCCGTCCATGTAGGCCTCGCCGAGGCCGAGCGAACCGTGGGCGATCACGCGCCCGTACAGACGGTCGTCATGGACGCGCAGATCCCAGGGGGCGTCACCGTCCAGGGTGACGCCGGCCAGCTGCAGCAGAGCCTGGATGCGGTTGCGAAGTTCCGGTTGGGACATCGATCCCCGACGGCGGCCGAACCGGCTACCAGTATGCCGCCGCCGCGCCGAGTTTTTAAGCCCGCCGCGTCCGCTCGGCACCGGCGCATCGAACGAAGGACTGAGTCCAGCGAGCTAGGCGGCGCGCAGCAGAGCCCGCGTCGCGGCCAGGCCGGCCGCCGTCATCAGCAGCGAGCCGCCCAGGTGCGCCGCCACCAGCACCAGCGCGGCGTTCCATTGCTGGCGCTCCAGCAGATGCACGGCCTCGCCGGAGAATGCCGAGAACGTGGTCAGTCCGCCGAGGAAGCCGGTCGTCGCGGCCAGGCGCCAGGCCAGCGGCACCGTGTCGAAATGGGCGAACAGCGCCATCGCCACGCCCATCAGCAGGCCGCCGGCGAGGTTGGCCGCCAGCGTGCCCAGCGGCAGCGACGGCAGCAGCGGATTGAGGCCGAGTCCGAGCAGCCAGCGCGCCAGCGCGCCGAGCGCGGCGCCAGCGGCGACGGCGAAGGCACTGGCGGCGTTCACGGGCGGCGCGGCCGGCGTGTGTGGACGACGGGCGGAAACATGGACGGGCCTCGGCGGCGCCGCCGGCCGGCGGCTGCCGCATTCTAGAGCGTGTCTCGGCCGCGGGGGCGGACCTCGCCGTCGCGCCGGTCTGCCATCGCGTCGCGCCGGCGTACGGCGATGCGACCGGCGGCAGGGTGGCGCATTCGTGGCGAGTGACCGCCGCGCCGCGCGCACCGCGACCGCCCGCGACCTGCGCCGCCCGCGAGGGCGTCGCCGGCGGCCGGAGCGCGTCAGCCCGGCAGGCCGCATTCGAAGCCGGCGCGGAACAGCGCCGCACCGGCGAGCGGCCCGCGGATCTCGTAGGTGACGCCGGGTCCGCTGCCGCCTTCGCCGCGCTGCGAATTGAAGTAGAGGCGGCTGCCGTCCGGGCTCAGCGCCAGACCGGTGATCTCCGAGCCTTCGTGCCCGGATACCTGCAGCAGCGGGTAGAGCGTGCCGCCGGCGCCGAGCGCGACCACCTGCATGTCGCCGCCGTCCTCGGCGACCAGCAGGTCGCCGGCGGACGTGGCGATGATGTTGTCGACGCCGGTCAGCAGCGGATCGGCGAACCAGGCCGCGTCGTAGAGCACCCACAGGCGGTCGTCGTGCGGATCCAGCGCCCAGACGCGGTCATCGCCCTTGGTCGTGAAATGGACCACGCCGCGGTGGTGCCAGATGCCTTCGCCGCCGCGGAAGCGGCTGGCGGCCGGAACCTGCTCGCGCGTCGGCGTTCCGAACAGGGCCGACGGGTTCGGGTCGGGCAGGTCGTGCCAGACCACCGCGCGCGGCGGTGCTTCAGGATCGGCGCCCGGATCGGCGCCGATGACCTCGGCCACCTGCAGCACGCCGGTCTCCAGGCTCGGCCAGTGGTCTGCCTTGAAGCGGTACAGGCAGCCGTCGCCGACGTCCTCGGTCAGGAAGATCAGGCCGAGCGCGTCGACCACCGCAGCCGCTTCGTGCTTGAAGCTGCCGAGCAGCGGCCGCCGGCGGCTGGACGGAAACAGGATGCCGCGATCGGTCGGCAGCACCTCGAACACCGCGCCGAAATCGATTTCCTCGCAGGTCAGCCACGAGCCCCACGGCGTGACGCCGCCGGCGCAGTTGATGCTGGTGCCGGCGAGCACGCGCCAGGCGTCGACGATGCGGCCGTCGCAGTCGAAGCGGATCGCGCTGACGCCGCCGCCGAGCAGGGCGATCGTTTCGGAATTGGAGACGTAGATCCAGCCGCCGTCGGGCTGCGGGAAGCAGGCGCCGCCGTCGGGCCAGGTGTGCCAGAGATAGCCGGTGCCGGGCACTGCTTCCATACCGCGCGCGATCACGCGGCTGGAGAAGCCTAGCGGCAGCCGGACGCCGTTGGCGTCCGGCTCCAGCAGCGCGCCGGGAAGCGCCGGCTGGCCGAGCGCGGCGAGACCGCCACGGCCGGGTGCCGGCGCGGCCGCCTGCCAGTGGTGGCCGCTGCGCGCCAGCAGGGCCGGGCCGCAGACGGCCAGGCCGGTACCGAGGCACAGGCGCGCGAGGAAGCGACGGCGCGACAGCGGCGCCGACAGGCGCGACCGGTCGGCCGCGACGAGCACAGAGGAATGGGGCGGCACGGGGCACTCGCGGAATCGTCAGGGGAGCCGCGAAGGTGTGCGTCGTCGATGAAGCCCTGTTGTCATGCGCGTTGCAGACCGCCGCCGCCGCTGCCAAAGCGTGCGCGACATCGCGGTTCGCGGACCCGTCGCGCGCACCACGATGCAACGGTTGCCGAGTTGAAGCCGGCACGGAGCAACCGGCCTCCTCGGCGCTCCGTTTCCCGGCGACGGGCTCATCCTGCAGAGCGGCTTCGGCGCGCGCGTGACCGACCTGCAGCGGCACCGCGCTTGCGCCGGGCGCGCCCGGCGCCGCCGCAGCGCCGCTGTGACGCCGCGGCCGGACGGACATGCGCCGGTGCGGGCAGGGCCGTTTACCGCGCCGCCGCGAGCGGCTAGAATGCGCGCCCTCGCCGTGGCTATGTAGCTCAGCCGGTTAGAGCACAGCACTCATAATGCTGGGGTCGGTGGTTCGAGTCCACCCATAGCCACCAATGCGTCGCAAGCGTTTGACGTCATTGGAAAATCTAGCACTTTCGCTCCCTTTAGCTCGATTGCTGCGGTGAGTGACCAGCAGGTGCTACAGCGACGCGGACAGATTTATACTTCACGCATCGTCGTCCCCTCGCGCATTCGCGCTCGCTGGGGGCGTCCAGAAATCACTCGAAGCCTGCGCACCGGCGACCTCCGAGAGGCACGGCGCCGCTTGGCACTGTGGGAAACCCACATGAGCGCCTTCCTGCAGCAAATCGACCGGAACCTTCAGTCGATGACCCGCGAAGAAGTTGACGCCCTCTACCGCAAATACCTGACCACCAAAGTCGACGAAATCGAGGCGCGGCTTTCCCGGCCGCTCGACGAAGACCAAGCGGACGGCACCTCCTTCTATCTCAACGACGAGGCCCACAGCATCTCAGCGGCGCTGGCCTTCGGACATGTCGAGGAACGCATCCCGGAAGCTATCCAGATGGCTCCTGGAGCACCCGAGGCAGACCAGCGCAGGCTCGCCAGGCGCCTCCTGGAAGCCGACCTGAAGGCCACGGTGGCCGAGCTCAACGCACTGGAAGGACCCCCCTGGAACTTCCCCCAGGAGACCTTGGCTGTCACGGCGCAGCCTAAGGATCAGACTGTGACCTCACCCCTGCTCTCAGAGGCGGTCCGGGGGTACTGCGAAGAGCATGTCGGCCTGAAGAAATGGTCCGAGCGGACTGCCGACCAAAGCCAAAAGATCTTCGAGCTGGTCGTGGGCTTGCTGGGAGACCGGCCGATCCACGAGATCGGCAAGGCCGATATCCGCACGCTCGGCGCGCAGAGCTTGAGCTGCCCACCAACATGACCAAGCTCTTCCGCGGGCTGACGCCTCGGCAGGCCCTGGAAGCTGCTGCATCTCGGCCCAAGCTCCCCCGCCTTATCAACAAGAACTACCAGTACGTCCGCTCCCTGTTCCTATGGGCGGCGGCACACGACTACGTGACCCAGAACCCCGCAACGGTCCTGCGCGACGTGAATGAAGGGCGCGCCCAGGATGCCCGGAAGGCACTCGACGACGATGACATCGAGAAGTTCATCGGATTCGTCTCGCAGCACGCCACGGAAGCCTACGAGCTCTGGATACCAAGCATCATGGCCTTTACAGGTTGCCGCATGGGAGAGGCCGCGAGGCTGGGAAGTGTCTTAAAACTCGGGACAGTCCAGAGAACGGCAGGACCGCGCCCGCAAGAGGCGGGGGCGGATCACCTGACCGGCGTCGTATTCTATCGGGACGACTAGGGGAATCCACAGCTATGGCCAAGGCAGCCGTTGCCGACATTCGTAATACCCTTCTGGAATTGCTTCCCAAGGACGGCTCGTCCGTAGGCAACCAGTCCCTACGCGATCAGCTGGCGGACAGGCTGGGCGCCCCCGTCTCCGAGGTCGATTATTTCGCCGCCCGAGACGCATTGGTTGACGCCGGAATGGTGCGCAAGGGGAAAGGTCGGGGCGGCTCCGTGGCGCGCATCTCGGATCAGGCAGAGGGCTTCTCCTTGGCGATGGCTGAGAAGCCCGCCGATGCGGATGCTCCAAAGTCCCGGCAGGCCGGCATGACACTGGCGCAGGCCCGACGGGAGAAGGCCGAAGTGAAGCCGAAGGGCGTCAGGGGCGACGCTGAGGTGATCGCCTACCGCCACGACCAGAAACGCCGCAACAATCCCGACGTCGGCGTGGTCACCCCGGACAACGATCCTGAGCAGCCCAAGACGCAATGGGCCTACGACCCACACATTGACCCTGCCTTGCAGTTCGATGTTGGCCGTGCACAGATTGAAACCCTGATCGACAACGCGCTGTCCAGCGGCGACGAGGCTACCATGCGCGCCGCGCTGGAACAGCTCAAGCGCCAGGCCGCGCCTTACCTCAACTGGACCGGCAAGGCGGAAAGCACCAGCTTCGAGGTGGACACCGTCAGCCTGCACGTGCACGAGCGCATCGACCCGGCCAGCATCCTGGCCGTCATCCAGAAGCGCATGAAAGCCGATGCCGGCAAGGCCGCAACCGGCGACATGTTCCGCGCCTGGTTCGAGGAGCCGCTGCCGCTACGCGAGGCGGTGGACTTCTACAAGCACGACCGCGGCTGGAGCAACCGCTTGGTGGCCGGCGACAGCCTGCTGGTGATGAACAGCCTGCTGCAAAAGGAGGGCATGGCCGGGCAGGTGCAGATGATCTACATCGACCCGCCCTACGGCATCAAGTACGGCAGCAACTTCCAGCCCTTCGTCAACAAGCGCGACGTCAAGGACCGCAAGGACGAGGACCTGACGCAAGAGCCGGAGATGATCAAGGCGTTCCGGGACACCTGGGAGATGGGCATCCATTCCTACCTGACGTATCTGCGGGATCGACTGCTGCTGGCGAAGGAGTTACTACACGAGTCGGGCAGCGTGTTTGTGCAGATTTCGGATGAGAACCTTCACCATGTGCGCGAGATCTGCGACGAGCTGTTCGGCGCCGAGAATTTGGCTGGTCTCATACCATTCAAGAAGACAAGTGGCCAGGCGAGCACGCTTATCGCGGGGGTCTGCGACTATCTCGTGTGGTACGCGAAGGATAAGCGGAAGGCGAAGTACCGCCAGATTTATGCCGCCCTAGGCACCGACGTTTCTGATGATTCCTATAACTGCCTACTCGCACCAGATGGGTCATGGCGGCGCTTGAAAGCCTCAGAGCTTAGGTCTGGTCATGTCGTCACCGATGGGCAGAGGTTTCGAACAGCAAACCTGACATCACAAGGCGAGTCAGGAGAAGACGATCAATTCGATGGCTGGGGGCAGGCGTTCCTACCTTCTGCGGGCACCCATTGGAAGCCAGGAGTCAGGAAGCTTCCCACGCTACAAAGGGCAGGAAGGCTCATAGGTGTTGGTAAAACACTTGCCTTCAAGCGCTTCTCAGGCGACTTTCCAGTGGTCGCGATCAACAACATGTGGTCCGACACGATTGAAAGCACGTTTGTTGCGGCGAAGATGTACGTAGTTCAAACCTCCGCGAAGGTAATCGAGCGCTGCCTCCTAATGACGACAGATCCGGGGGATCTGGTGCTCGATCCCACCTGCGGCTCTGGCACCACCGCGTACGTCGCCGAGAAATGGGGCCGCCGCTGGATCACATGCGACACCTCGCGCGTGGCCGTCACCCTGGCGAAGCAGCGGCTGATGACTGCCAGCTACGACTACTACGACCTCAAGTACCCGCACGAGGGTTTGAGGGCCGGCTTCATCTACAAGACCGTCCCGCACGTCACCCTGAAATCCATCGCCAACAACCCTGAGATCGACGAACTCTGGGAGCGCATGCACCCGGCCATCGAGGCGGCGCTGGGGCAGCTCAATGCTGCGCTGGCTGGTACCCGAGTCCCGTTCAAGGTCACCGAGGGCGGACGCAAGGGCGAAGACATCGCCTTCGACGCGAAGGGCACGCACGCGATGCCCACCGGCGAGCAGGTGCCGGCCAACGCGCTGCTGGAATGGGAGGTGCCGTTCGACTTCCCCGCCGACTGGCCCGCCTCTGCTCGCGGCGCCTTCGACGACTTCCATGCCGCGCGCCAAGCGATGCAACGGAAGATGGACGACTCCATCGCGTCCCACGCCGACCAGGAAGTGCTCTACGACCAGCCGCAGGTGGCCAAGGACAAGCTGCGCATCACCGGCCCGTTCACCGTGGAGGCGGTGCCGTTCCCCAGCGTGATGGTGCTGGACGAGGCGCAGCCCGCCGCCGAAGCGGACGCCAGCATCGCCCGCAGCGGCGAATCCGCCCGTCAGCACCGCTGGCGCGACGAGTTGTTGAAGGCCGGCATCCGAGGCAAGGGCGGGCAGATGCTTCGCTTCGCCGAGCTGGAGAGCCTGCCCGACACTCCGCACCTGCACTGCACCGGCCACCTGGACACCGGAGAGCGCGTGGTGGTGTGCTTCGGCCCGGAGCACGCCGCGCTGGAGCAGCGCACGGTGGAGTTGGCCATGCGCGAGGCCGGCGATCTGTTCCCGCGGCCGAAGATGATCGTGTTCTGCGCCTTCGCCTTCGATCCGGAAGCCGCCAAGGACATCGACGCCACCAAGGGCATCACCGCCCTGAAGGCGCAGATGAACACGGACCTGCTCACCGAGGACCTGAAGAAGAACGCGCGCCACAACCAGAGCTTCTGGCTGATGGGTCAGCCGGAAGTGGAGGTCCGCCAGCAGAAGGACGGCCGCTACGTGGTGGAAGTCCACGGCTTCGACTACTTCGATACCGCAGACGGCAAGCTGGTATCTGGCGGCAAAAAGAACATTGCTGCATGGAGCCTGGATACCGACTACGACGAACGCAGCCTGTTCCCGCGCCAGGTGTTCTTCCCCATGGCCGGCAAGAAGGACGGCTGGCACAAGCTGAAAAGAGACATCAAGGCCGAGCTTGACGAGAGCAAGCTGGACAAGCTGCATGGCACCGTCAGCCTGCCGTTCGAGGCCGGGGAGAACCGCAAGATTGCGGTCAAGATCGTCGACGACCGCGGCATCGAGTCGCTGAAAGTCATGGCACTGGGTTGAGCACGGCATGACGACTCCTAAATCGCTGATCGTCAACACGCCTTTCGAGGCGCCGCGCTGGCACTGGATAGACCACCAAGGTGGCCTGAAGCTGACTGAAGGTCGCCGCCCGGCGGGCTACGAGATCTTCGACACCCGCCAGAACACGCGCCGCACCGAGCGCCTGGACCTGGTCGAGCGCATCCGTGACCGTGTCAGCCAATGGCGGGCCTCGGATTACCCCGGCGTAACTACCGTTACCCGCAGTCTGCTCGAACACTGGCACGACGCCAGCGCTCGCCAGCATCCGTTCTACTTTTGCCAGCTGGAAGCCATCGAGACCCTGATCTGGTGGATCGAGGCGCCGGCCGATTTCAAGCAAGGCATCCACGTGCCCGGCGATGGCGGACCATGGCAGCGGCTCTGCAACAAGATGGCAACGGGCACCGGCAAGACGACGGTGATGGCCATGCTCATCACCTGGCAGGTGTTGAACGCACTGGCCTACCCCAGGCGCAACAAGGATTTCTCCCGCGCCATCTTCTTGGTTGCCCCTGGCCTGACGGTGCGCGAGCGCCTGCAGGTGCTCTATCCGGGGCACCCGGACAACTACTACGACCTGTTCGCCCTGTGCCCGAATGAGGCAATGCGCAGCAAGCTGAATCAGGCCGAGGTGCTGGTAGAAAACTGGCACACGCTGATGCCGCTCAAGCAGCCGGATCGCTCGGTGGTCAGGAAAGGGCCGGAGAGCGACAAGGCATTCGTCCGTCGCGTGCTCGGGAAGCTGGCGCAGTACAAGGACATCGTTGTAATCAACGACGAGGCCCACCACGCTTATCGGCAATCCCCCGACGACAAGCGCAGCCGCGACGTGAAGCGCCGGGCTGAGGAAATGGGCTTGGATCAGGAGGAGGCCACTCGCTGGATCGAAGGCCTGGACCGCATCCACAAGGAACTGCGTATCCAGCGTTGCTTCGACCTGTCCGCCACACCCTTCGCGCCGACCGGGCGCAGCAATACCGAAGGCGGCCTGTTCGATTGGATCATCTCTGACTTCGGCTTGAACGATGCCATCGAGGCGGGCTTGGTGAAGACCCCGCGGGTGGTCGTGCGCGACGGTGTGGTGCCGGATACGCAAACACTCAAACCCAAGCTGTATCACCTGTACCGCGACCAGGCTGTCCAGGACGACCTTGGCCGACGCGGCGCACAGGTCCATGAGCCGTTGCCCCCTTTGGTGCAGCAGGCCTATACCCTGCTCGGAGCTGATTGGCGCAAGACTGCCGAAGCCTGGGCGGAAGCAGGCCACACCTCCCCTCCGGTGATGCTGACGGTATGCAACCTGACCTCCACCGCCGCGCGCGTGGAGCGATTCTTCACCGAGGGCGACGTGCATTGGCCTGAGATGCGCGACGCCAACCGCACGCTTCGGGTGGACTCCCGCGTGTTGGAGAAAGCCGAGATCGGCGAGAAGGCGGGCGCCGACAAGGACTACGAGGAACGGCTTCGGGCGATTGTTGAGGCAGCTGCCATTCCGGCCGACCGAAAGAGCGAACTGCTGCAACTGCGGAAGGAAGAACTGCTGCGCGAGATCGTCGACAACGTCGGCAAGCGTGGCGCAGCCGGCCAGGACCTGCAGAACGTCATTTCCGTGGCGATGCTCTCCGAAGGCTGGGATGCCAAGAACATCACCCACATCATGGGGCTGCGTGCCTTCACCAGCCAGCTGCTTTGTGAGCAGGTAATCGGCCGCGGACTGCGCCGCGTCGGCTATGACACGGAGCCTGTGGTCTGCCCCGACGGTATCGAGCGGCAGTTGTTCGTCCCGGAGTTCGTCAACGTCTTCGGCGTGCCGCTGTCGGTGTTCCAGGATCTCAGTGGCGAGGGAGAGCCGCCTCCGCCGCCCAAGCAGAGCACGCAGATCGAATCCCTGCCGGAACGGAACAGCTTGGAGATCCGCTGGCCAAACGTGGTGCGCGTGGATGCCATCGTGCGGCCGGGCCTGACTCTCAACTGGCAAGCGATGGAACCTTTGCAGCTAGACCCTGCAGCCACGCCGCTGGCGGCAGAGATGGCACCTGCACTGGGTGGCGCCAATGCGTGGGACCAGATACAGGCCATCGACCTAGAGCTGTTGCCCGACGAGTTCCGCCTGCAACGGTTGGTGTTCCAGGCCGCACGCCAAGCGTATGCGCAGATGCGGGATCAATACACCGGGACACCGGAGTACCTGGCCTTCCAGTTGATCCGCCTAATCGACGAATTCCTCGCATCCGACAAGCTGGAAGTGCCCTCGCTGTTCCACCAGGAGCCGCTGCGCAAGCGCATCCTGGTATCACTGAACATGAACGCGGTGGTTCAGCACCTGCTGCGATACCTGCTGCCGCAGAACCAGGAGCGCATCGAGCCCGTGTTCGACGAGGAGTTTCCAGTAGGTTCAACGCGATACATGCGCACTTGGTATACCACCAAGACATGCCAGCCCGCGCAGAAGTCGCAAATCAGCCACGTGGTGGCCGATGGCGCTTGGGAAGCCCACGCGGCCAACCTATTGGAGACCAGCCCGCTGGTTCAGGCTTACACCAAGAACGACCACCTGGGCTTCCAGGTCTACTACATGTGGAACGGCGCCAAGCGCCGCTTCATTCCCGATTTCCTGGTCCGCCTCGCCAACGGCAAGACCTTGGTGTTGGAGATCAAGGGCATCGACGATGACCAGAACCGCGCCAAGCGCTCCGCGCTGGACGCATGGGTAATGGGAGTGAACCAGAAGGGAGGCTTCGGCACCTGGGCTAGGGACGTCGCTTTTGAACCTCACCACGTTCACGACATCTTGCAGCACCACTCACAGGCTAAGCCTTGAACCCATCATTGCCAAGAGGAATGGCATTGAAGATTCCAACTGAGCGACTGCTCCGACCATCGGAAATCCCGGCTAATTTGTGGAATGCCTCCAACGCCCTGCCTGCGGTGCTCGACCATGCGCCGTCCTTCGCCGAGCCGGTCGTCGGGTCTCGGGGGCGCCTTGCAGCCGTCGCCGGGCGTGATCATGCGGTAGCGCAGATCGCACGGTGGGGGCCGTAGCGGTCCGCCGGAGACATGAAGGATCGACGGCGGCCCTCGTTCTCCGAGAGCCATCCGCAAGCTCATCCGAAGCCTGGTCGGTGGCCGGCCGCCCCCGACCGCATCCACACGAACCGCATTCCCGCGCTCGCGTTCGGCGTCCTCAGCGTCGTCTCGAGGTCGCTCCGGATCATGTCCCGTCTCAGGTGATCGGGCAGAGCCCGGCATGACGATTGTGGACGATGGTCCTGCAGGCCATGAAGTCGCGGAAGGATTCGGCTGCCGTTCTACGTACTGGTCGTGGAAGCCGGCGTCCAGTCGAGGCGATGCCTCGGGGGGCCGGAGGGGCCGGGTGTGCAGCCGGAGTTCGATGTGCGCAGGAGTGGGGTCATGACGATAGCCGGGCCGGTCGATGACACGTGCTGGCGGGGACAGGCGGCGCCGGTCGGGCCTGTACGGTGTCCGGATCCGGAATGCGTGGTCGCGATGAGTTCGACCGCGCGCGCCGCCGGCGCGGCGTGCCGTCGCGTCGAGAAGGCGTGACCGCTCTTGCGGCGGCCGTTCTCGTCCGTGGGAGGTCGTGCCGGATTCTCTGCGCTCGGCGCCAGCTGGAAGGAACGCCCGGGAGCGCGGGATGACGGCATTCTTGCAGATGTCCGATGTGTCCCTTCTGCTGCACGTATTGTTGGCGCTCGCGCTCGGCTGGCTGCTCGGGTACGAGCGGTACTCGCATGGGCGGGCCGCCGGCACGCAGGTCTATTGCCTGGTCTGCATCGCGGCCTGCGCCTTGACGGCGGTCTCCGGCCAGATGACGAATCTGGTCGGCAACATACTGACCGGAATCGGCTTTCTCGGTGCCGGCATCATCGTCAAGAGCGGCACCAGCATACGTGGGCTCACCACGGCGGCCTCGGTGTGGTCATCGGCCGCGGTCGGCATCCTGGTCGGACTCGGCCACTACGTGGCGGCGGTCTACGTCACCGCGCTGTTCATCGCCAGCATGGTGCTGCTGCCGCGCGTGGAGCGCCGCTTCCGTGTGCAGATCGCCCTGGAGGTCTCACTGCGCTACCGGCAGGGACACCGGCCGGAGGAAGGCGCGGTGCACGCGTTCCTGGAGGACCGCGGGATGTCGATGCTCGCCGACAGCCTGTCGGTGATCTACGAAGAGAGCGGCTATCAGCTTCGCTTTCTGGTGATCACCGACTCGGTCACGCGCGCTCAGTTCATCTCGCGCGTGGCGGGCGAACTGCCGAGCATTCCACACGTGGACAGCTTCTCGATCGATCAAACCAACCGGGCGTGAGGCCGCGCTTCGGCGCGGTTCTGCCGTCGGGAGGCGCCGAGGAGACCGCACCGCGACGCGGCGCCGGATACGTTCGTGGCGGAGACGCCGCTCGGCACCTCTCGGCGCATCACCGATCGGGTCGTCCTGTCCTCAGGCTTCGGCAGAACGGTGCCGGTTCCGCGCGGCTCGGAATGGCTGGCGCGCCAGGCGGCCGGCCGTGCAGGCACGCGATGCGCGGGAGACGCGTTCTGCGGACGCGTTCCTGGTCCCTACGGCAATTCATCGCGGGCCTCGATCCATGAGCGGCAAGCCCACCACCGTTCCGGTACACGGCGTCTGCGACGCCGGCGCGCCAGGCGGCGCCGGTTTCGTCCGGTGCGTACTGCCGGGCCTGGCGCTGCTGTTGTGCGGCTGCGCCAGGATGCCGTCGATCGTGCTGTTCGGCGCCGCCTTTCCGGACTGGCTGTTCTGCATGATCGGCGGCGTGATCGCCACGGTCGCGGTGCACCGGGTGCTCGGCGCGACGCGGCGCGTAAGCCTGCTGGAGCCGTTGCCGCTGAGCTATCCGGCCCTGACGGCGATCTTCGCCGTGCTGATCTGGCTGCTCGTCTTCCATCAATGACCGGAGCGGACCCATGAACGCGCTCACCGCCGTGAAGAAGAGCCGGCTGCCCGCGCTGCTGATCGCGCTGATCGCACTCGTGCTGCTGATCGCGGCCCTGTGGATGATCGACCGCTCGCCGAAGACCGACGATGCCTACGTCTACGCCGACCGGATCAACATCGTGCCCGAGGTCGCCGGCCGCATCGTCGAGATGCCGGTGCGCGACAACCAGCAGGTACGCAAGGGCGATCTTCTGTTCCGCCTCGACCAGCGCCCGTTCGAGGCGGCGCTGACCCAGGCCAGGGCCCAGCTCGACGTGCTCGACAAGCAGATCGAGCTGACGCAGCGCACGGTCGACGCGCAGCAGTACAACGCGCAGTCGGTCGCCGCCTCGGTCGCGGCGGCACGCGCCAACGCCCGGCAGGCCGCCGACACCCTGCGCCGCCTCGAGCCGCTGCTCGGCCAGGGCTACGCTTCGCCGGAGGACATCGACAAGGCACGCACCGCGCAGCGCGCCACGCAGGCGCAGCTCGACGCCGCGCTGCTGCAGGCGCAGCAGGCTTCCGCCGCGGTCAGCGGCGTCGATGCGCTGGTCGCACAGAAGGTGGCGGTGACGGCACAGATCGCCGAGGCGGAGCTGCGTCTGGAGTACGCCACCGTGCGTGCGCCGTTCAACGGCCGCATCGTCTCGCTCGATACCAAGGCCGGACAGTACGCCTCGCCGGCCAAGCCGGTGTTCACCCTGATCGCCACCGACGAATGGTTCGTCGTCGCCCATTTTCGCGAGACCGAACTCGACGGCATCAAGCCGGGCACGCGCTGCACGCTGTACCTGTTGAGCGACAGCGGCCGGCGCTTCGAGGGCGTGGTCGATTCGGTCGGCTACGGCGTCACCCCCGGTGACGGCGGTACCTGGGTCGACGGCTTGCCGCGTGTGGCCAGGACGATCAACTGGGTGCACGTCTCGCAGCGGTTTCCGGTCAAGATCAGGGTGGAGCAGCCTGACGCATCGCTGTTCCGTCTCGGCGCCTCGGCGGTGGCGATTCTGCATCGCGGCCAGACCGGGCCGAACGAACCGGCGGCGCGGACCGGGCACTGACATGGGCGAGGCGGTCGCAAGCGGCTGGACGGCGGCGAAGCGGCAATTGGCGGCCGAGCTGCGCGCCTTTCCCGGGCGCTGGAACGTCGCGCTGCGCTGCCTGCTGGCGTGCGCGATCGTGATCGTGGTCTCGCAGGCCCTGCAGGTCCCGTTCCTGGCGGTCTCGCTGTTCGTCGTCTTCTTCGCCACGCAGGCCAATCTGGTGCTGACCCGGCTGGTCGGCCTGCTGATGTTCGTGGGCATCACGCTGGCGGTCGCCGCGGCCGTGCTGCTGGCGAAGTTCACTTTCGGCTATCCGGCCTGGCGCATCGTGGCGGTGGCCGCGCTGCTGTTCGGCTGCCTGTTCCTGATGCGCGCTTCCAGGATCGGTCCGGTGTTCTACGTCGTCGCCGTGGTGATCACCGCGGTGCAGGGCTATTTCGATCTGATCCCCGACGCCGAATGGGTGGTGCGCGCGATTCTGTGGGCATGGATCGCCGCGGTCTATCCGCTGATGGTCTGCGTACTGATCAATGCGCTGCTGCTGCCGGTCGAACCGCTGCAGCAGCTGAAAGCCGAAGTGCAGCGTCAGCTGGCGCAGGTCGAGGCGGCGCTCGCGCGCGCTGCGGGAGAACGCAGCGAAACGCCCGATCCGGATCGCGCGGACTTCTCGCGGGGCGTGCTCGCCGTGCAGAAGCTGCTGCGCTTCGCCTGGATGCGCGACGCGGCGTTCCGCGGCGACCGGGCGCGCCATCTCGCGCTTGCCGCGGGTCTGTCGTCGCTGCGCGAACAGGCACTGCACGTGCAGCCGGCCCGCGACGCGGCGGAGGCGGCGTCGATGGCGGCGCTGCGAGCCGCCGTGCGCCGGCTCGACGCGTGCATCCAGGCCGAGACGCCGTTCGATCTGCACGGCATCGCCGTCGAGTCCGGCCGCGATACGGTGCGTCCGCCGCTGGCGCCGATGTGGCGCACGCTGCGCGCGCTCGCCGAGCGCGACGCACCATCCGCGCCCGTTGCCGACGAGGCGAAAAGCGGTCTCCTCGCCGCCGACGCGTACGCCAATCCGGTCTACGTGCAGTTCGCGCTGAAGACCGTGCTGGCGATGATGCTGTGCTACCTGTTCTACGCCGGCGCGGACTGGACCGGCCTCCACACGGTCATGATGACCTGCCTGATCGTAGCGCAGCCTTCGCTCGGCGCTTCCAGCCGCAAGATCCGCTTGCGTGTGATCGGCGCGCTGATCGGCGGCACGCTGGCGCTGCTGCTCACCGTCTTCGTTCTGCCGCGGCTCGACACCATCGTCGGCCTGCTGCTGATCTCGCTGCCGGTGCTGGCGGCGTCCGCCTATCTCGCGGCCGGCTCCGAGCGCATCAGCTACGCCGGCATGCAGATCATGTTCACCTTCTCGCTGGCGATCCTCGGCGATTTCTCCGCCAGTGACGACCTCGCCGGCATCCGCGACCGCCTGATCGGCATCGGTCTGGGCATCACGGTGTCCTACCTCGTGCACGTCATGCTCTGGCCGGAGCCCGAGGGCCAGCCGTTGGTGCAGCAGATCGGCGCGCTGCTCAAGCGCATCGCGGCACTGATCGGCGATCGTTCCGGTGCCGGGCCGCTGGCCGGGCCGGCAGCCTCGACCCAGGCCTGGGCCGCGCTCGGCGCCTGCGAGGAAACGCTGGCGCGCGTGGCGTTCGAACCGGGCTGGCAGCAGGCCGAAGGCGAACGCGAGGGGATGATCCTGCGTCTGCAGGACCTGATCGCGCAGGCTCGCGAGATCCTGATCGAGGCCGGCACCGTGCGCCGCTCGCTCGACGCCCGTGCCGATGAGCTCGACGCCTCCCGGCGCGACACGCTGGCCAGTGCACAGGCCGGCGTCGCCGCGCGCCTGCAGCGCTACGCGGACGAGCTGAGCGCCGGCGGCGACCTGTTCCTCGCGTTGCCGCTGGACGAGGCGCCGCGGATGCCGCCGGCCATCATGGCAGACGATGCGTACGGCACGGCGCAGCGCCATCTGTACCGCCTCGCCGCGCGCGTGCAGGACCTCACGACCGCGTCCGCGCGGACGGACGCGTCCCATCCCCACAGCGAGGCCGCGTATCCATGACCGGTCGCACCTGCCAGCTCCGCTTCTCGCACCGGAGCCGTCCTCGCTGGATCGGCGCTGCCATGTTCACCGTGATCGGTGCGCTGTCCTCGTGCGCGCTGATCCGCGAGGACAGTGCGCCTAGGCCGATGATCGCGCCGGAGCGGATCGACCTGGCCAAGGACATCCGCCTCGCGCGCGACGGCTGGCCGGCGGCGCGCTGGTGGACGCGCTACGACGACGCGCAGCTGAACGCGCTGATCGAACGCGGCCTGGCCGACTCGCCCGGCATGCGCGTCGCGCGCGAGCGCGTCGAGCAGGCGCGCGCGGACGTGCGGCGCGCCCGCGCCGCGACGCGGCTCAAGGCCGCCGCGTTCGGCCGCGTCTACCGTCAGTGGTCCGATGCCGACGGCCGCGTCGGGCCGTTCTCGATCACCGATCCGGTGCCCGGCCTCGACGACGGCGGCTACAACTCCGGCGCGCGTGACGGCACCGTGTCCTCGGCCGGCATCGCCGGCAGCTATGCGTTGGATCTGTGGGGCCTGCAGCGCTCGGCCGTCGAGGCCACCGTCGGCGCGCAGAACGCGCAGCTGGCCGAGGCGGCCGCGGCCGAGCTGGAGATCGCCACCGGCGTCGCGCAGACCTACTTCAGCCTGCAGACGACGCTGGCCAAGATCGCGTTGCTGGAGCGGATGCGCGACATCCAGGCCGAGTCGGTCGCGGCGATGAAGGCGCGCCGGGAGCGCGGCCTGGTCGCGCAGAGCGCCGTCGCCAAGCCGACCGAGCAGCTGCTGCAGGCCGAGCAGCTGCTGTCGCTGGCGCGCACGCAGCTGATCGGCTTTCGCGAAGTGCTGCGCGCCCTGGTCGGCGCCGGCGCCGAGGACTTCGCCGCGATCGAAGCGGTGCCCCTGCCGCAGCCGCAGCCCGAGCTGCCGGCGACGCTGTCCTATGCCTTGCTCTCGCACCGGCCCGACCTGGTCGTGCTGCGCTGGTACGTCGAGTCTTCGTTCGATCAGGTCGACGCGGCCAGGGCCGCGTTCTATCCGAGCTTCGACATCAAGGCGCTGCTAGGCTTCAACGCGATCCGCATCGACGACGTGCTGCACATCGACAGCCGCCAGTTCCGCCTGGTCCCGGGCCTGACCCTGCCGCTGTTCGACGGCGGCCAGCTCAACGCCAACCTGCGCAAGGCGCGCACCACCAGCAATACGCTGATCGAACAGTACAACCAGGCGGTGCTGAATGCGGTGCGCGACGTCGCCGTCGCCGCCGCCCAGGTGCAGGGCCTGGAGGAGCAGGCACGGCTCGAGCAGGCGAAGTACCGCCAGGTGCGCATCGGCGGCGATGACGCCGATGCACGCAGGGCGCGCGGCCTGCTCTCGCGCGTCGCCGCGCTGGAGGCGCAGATTCCGGCGCTGCACGAGGAAGCCCAGCTTGCCGACACGCAAGGAAAGCGCCTGGCCGCGGAAATTTCGCTGATCAAGGCGCTCGGCGGCGGCTACGACCTGCCGGAGCTGCCGCGCGACGATCCGGCGGAACGCCGCCGCCCATAGCGGCGCGCATGGACGGCGCGGACCGCGGCGTTCGCCAGCGCCCAGGCGTCGCGCTGCCTACGGCAAGCTGTAGGCGACGACGTAGTCGCCCGGCGGCGTCATCATGAAGTGGTGGCCGCCGGCCATCTGCACCACGAACTGCTTGCCGTCGACCGCGTACGTCATCGGCGAGGCCTGGCCGCCGGCCGGCAGCACGTCGCTCCACAGTTCCTGGCCGGTGCCGATGTCGAGCGCGCGGATCAGGTTGTCGGTCGCCGCCGCGACGAAGACGAGATCGCCGGCGGTGAGCGCCGCGCCGCCGTTGTTCGGCGTGCCCACGTTGATCGGCATGTAGGTCGGGATTCCGAACGGACCGTTCGCACGCGCGGTACCGAGGGGACGCTGCCAGATCGGCTTGCGCGTGTGCATGTCGATGGCGGTGATCATGCCGTACGGCGGCTCGTTGCACAGGGTATCGAGCCCCGGCACGATGAACGGCGCGACGTCGACCGCGTAGGGCGTGTCCTCCATCGCGCCGGGGCCCTCGGCGCCGCCCTTGCCGGGTTGGTGCTTCGGGTTGTCGATCGCGTACAGCTTCCTGGCATCGGCTTCGGCGCGCGTGAGCAGGCGCTCGTACATCGGCGTCGCGTTCCAGTTGGCGACCAGGATGCCGCGATTGGGATCGTAGGCGACGCCGCCCCAGTCGCTGCCGCCGTTGTATCCCGGGTAGACGATCCACGGTTGCGGCGGCGCCATCGGCGGCGTGAACTCGCCGACGTAGTGCGCCTGCCGGAACTTGATGCGGCAATACAGCTGGTCGAATGGCGTCATGCCCCACATGCTCGCCTCCTTCAGTTCGGGGAAGCCCAGGCGCGGCATGCCCGTCGACCACGGCTGCGTCGGCGCGCGCGGATTCTCCGGCACGTCGCCGGCCGGAGCCGGCCGCTCCTCCACCGGCAGCAGCGGCTTGCCGGTGCGGCGGTCGACGACGAAGGTCTGGCCGCGCTTGGTCGGAATGAACATCGCCGGGATCGCTGCGCCGTCCGCGCCGGGATACTCGAACAGCGTCGGCTGCGAGCCGATGTCGTAGTCCCAGGCATCCAGGTGCACGGTCTGGAACACCCACTGCTCCTCGCCGGTGGTCGCGTCGAGGGCGACGATCGACGAGGCCACGCGGTTCTCCGCAGCGGTGCGCGTCTTGGAGTAGTAGTCGGCGGCCGAATTGCCGGTCGGCACGTAGACCATGTTCAGCGAATCGTCGCCGGTCATGGTGCCCCACGAGTTCGGCGTGCCGCGGCTGTACTGCTGGCCCGGTCCCGGAATCTCGCGCCAGATGCCGCCCGGATGGTTCACGTCCCAGGCCCACTTGAACGCGCCGGTCTCGGCGTCGTAGCCGCGAATCACGCCCGACGGTGCCCATCGGCGCTGGTTGTCGAGCACCTGGTGGTTGACCACGACGGTGCCGTTGACGATCGGCGGCGGCGAGGTCACCGCGATCTGCCCCGGGACCCAGTCGCCCATGCCCTGGGTCAGATCGACCTGGCCGCCGTTGCCGAAGCCCTGGCAGAGCCGGCCGGTCCCGGCATCCACCGCGATGATGCGCATGTCCAGGGTGGCCTCGACGATACGCTCGTGGCAGGCATCGCCCGGGGCCGAGGATGTCGAGACATAGTGGGTGACGCCGCGGCAGGCGGCGGTGTATGGAATGCTTTCGTACCGGGTGCCGGCGTCGAACCGCCACAGTTCCCGGCCGGTCGTCGGGTCGAGCTTGATCAGGTTGTTCGTCGCCGTGCACAGATAGAGGCCGCCGCCGACCATGATCGGCGTGGTCTCCGCGGCCCATTTGTTGGGCTTGCCCGGCGGCGGCAGGTCGCCGGTCCGGTACGTCCAGGCCACCTCGAGCTGGCCGACGTTCCGGGTCGTGATCTGCCTGAGGGGCGAATAGCGCGTCGCATCGTGATCGCGGCCGTAGGCTTTCCACTCGTTGTCCTGTTGCGCGGCGCGCCCGGCCGCCGTGCCGCCGGCGAGCAGCGGCGCGGCGGGTGCGTCGGCCAGCAGCTCGCTGTCGTGAGGCACGAACGCGCCGACGAAAGCACCGCCCGCGAACAGGAGGCAGCCTGCCGCGAGCATCCAGCCCAGGCCGCGTTTGGCTTCGCCGAACAGCAGCGGCAGCATCAGCGCGACGAAGAACGCCAGGACGGTGACGTAGCCCATGCGCGGCACCCAGCCCCAGAAGCGGTCGCCGGATTCGATCAGCGTCATGATCAGGGAGAGGACGAAGACGGCGAGATAGGCCAGGGCACCGGCGCGCCTGCCCCTCAGCAGCAGCACGCCGCTGGCCAGCATGAGCAGGCCGATCGTCGCCGGGAACCCGCTTCCGCCGAGGGTCAGCAGATAGCCGCCGCCGAGCGCGAGCACCAGACCCGAGAGAGCGATGACCCAGGCCACCATCCTGCTCCAGAGCGGCATCCGGGTGTTTCTGTGGACGACTGTCATTGCGGCGTTCTCCAGGATCGTGCGGGCTCGAGCGCAGCTCCGGTCGCCCGGTGCCATGGACGCGGCCGTTCGGCGTGCCGGCGGCTGCACGGGGGGCGGGCGCCGGAAGCGGCCGCGCCCTGGATCGCCGGACGCCGCGGCGGGAGCGAGCGGCTCTTCTCGTCGATGTGCCGCCTCGCACGTAGTACGAGAAAGCGGTGGCGATTCCTTCAGCTCCCGGGACCAGGGCCGGCCGTCGGTGTCGATGCGGCGCGCGCACGCTTCAGCGTTCCATGCCGAGTGCCTTCCTGGCCGCCGCGCGATAGAACGGGTCGGTCGCGGCGGCCTGCAGGGTCGCCTGTGCGCTGTCGCGAATGAGGGCCTCGTTTCGTGCGTCGGGCGTCGTCCCAGGCTGCATCCGGCGCCGGCACAGACCGGCGATGAGCGCGGCGCCCGCGATCGCCTCCCGGGCGGCGGGAGCCTCGCGTTCGAGCTGGCTCCGCAGTGCCTCCAGATCGGCCAGCGAGGATGCGCCGCAGCGGTCCTGCAGATAGTCCGCCTGCGCGGCGAGGGCGCGCGCCTGCACGATCCGGACGTCGCCGGCCGGCAGCGCGGCCGGTGCGTATGCCGCCGCCCTCTGCGCTTGCTCGCGCGCGGCTTCGACACGGCCCATGTCGCGCTCGGCCTTGGCCAGCTCGAGAATGGCGGTCAGCGAATCGAGGTTGTGCTCGCCCCTGCTGGTGTTCAATGCCGCGATCGCAGCGCGAAGGTGGGCTGCCGCATCGGCGGCGCGGCCCTGCGCGCGAAGCACCTGGCCGAGCCGGATCGAGGCCAGGGACGCCATCAGCGGCATGGCCATGCGTTCGGTGCGCGCGTGGACCTCGCGCGCCGTCGCTTCCGCCTTCGCGTATTGGCCGAGGCGAAGCAGGACGTCGGTCAGGACCAGGCCGGCATCGAGCGTGCGCTGGTCGTCGCTGCCGTAGCGTTCCGTGCCCAGCCGCATCGCCCGTTCGGCATAAGGCAAGGCCGCCGCGACAGCGCCTTGCTGCTGCTTGACGAACGCCAGGCGCCGCAAACACAGGAGCATGACGTCGCCGGTCTTGTCGACATCGGTGGCGATCGCGAGCGCGTGTACGAACAGCGTCTCCGCTTCATCGAGCTTGCGCGCACGCGCCAGCACGTCGGCGAGCGTGAACAGACTCACGGCGTATTGCGGATGGCGTTCGCCGAGCACGCGCTTTTGCGATGCGACGATCTCTCTGAGCATCGCCTCGCCCTCGGCGAGCCGGCCGTTGACGGCGAGCGCGGCGGCCAGGCTCAGGTGCAGGTGGGCGCGCTCCGGATCGGCCGCGGGCAGCGTCCGGGCCGAGATCACGGCCGCTTCGCGCAGCAGATCCACCGACTCGGACGAGCGCGGGCCGAGGCTCACCGCTTCGGACAGCGCCAGCAGGGCGTCTTTGAGCTGGCGCTGCCCGGGCTCGCCCTGCGCGCGTGCCAGATCGACCGCTTCGCGCAGCAAGGACTCGGCCTGGGGGTAGCGGCTGCGATCGACCTCGAGCAGGCCCAGCTTCGTCAGCGCCGGCACCAGCAGCGAGCGCTGGCCGGGCGGAAGATCCCGCTGCGTGGCGATGATGCGGTCGAGCAGCGGCCGCACCGGGTCGGAATTGCGGTGCGCCAGGTAGGTGGCATGGGCGATGTCCAGATCCAGCCGCGCCGTCGCCGCGGAGCGGTCTCCGGAGGCGATCGCCGAAAGGCCGCGCGCTCGCGCCAGCGTGTCCAGCGCGGCATCGTACCGGCCGAGATTGACGTAGAGGCCGCCGATCGTGCCGAGCAGCTGCGCCTGCAGCTCCGGCTGCGCCTGCAGGTCGCTGTCGATGCGCTGCCGGCCGATGTCGACCAGTTCGAGCGCATCGGGCACGTTGCCGAGCGTCCGTTCCGGCGAAGCGGACTTGAACAGGTCAATCAGGAAGTCCCGCGTGGCCACGGCGGTACGCGATTGCTGATCGGCCCGCTGCGCCTGCCGGCGAAGCTCGCGACCGAGCCATGCCATGCTGACCAGCACCACGAGAAGCGCGAGCAGGGCCGCCGCGGCCAGGGCGACCCCGATCCGGTGCTGCGCGACGAACTTGCGCAGCCGGTAGGTGCGCGCGCCTTCGACTGCGCAGACCGCTTCGTCGGCGAGGTAGCGGCGCAGGTCGTCGCTGAACTCCGCGACGGTCCGGTAGCGTGCCTCGGGCTCCTTGCGCAGGGCCTTGGCGACGATGTGGTGCAGATCGCCGCGCAGCAGGCGCTGCAAGGTCCGCACGCTGACGCCGCGGTCGTTCGCGATCTCCTCCGCGGCCGGATCCGCGGCGGACGTCAGCCGGGCAGCCATCGACGGCGCATCGCGTTCGAGTATCTCGCGCAGCAGGTCGAGCTGCAGTACGGCACGACCGCCATAGGCCTTGTGCCCGCACAGCAGCTCGTACAGCAGCAGGCCGAGCGCATGCACGTCCGTCGCCGTGGTGACCTTCTCGCCGCGGATCTGCTCGGGCGCGGCCGACACGGGCGTGAGCAGGCGTGCGCGGGTGTCGGTCGCCGCCGTGTCGGCATCGCCTTCGTCGAGCAGCTTGGCGATGCCGAAATCGAGCAGCTTCACCGTGCCGCCGGCGTCGACGAGCACGTTGTTCGACTTGATGTCCCGATGGACCACGGAGTGCCGGTGCGCGTACTCGACCGCTTCGCACAGATCGAGCAGCAGGTGCACGCGATCGGTCACGCAGAGCCTGCGCGCATTGCACCAGTCCATCAGCGGCACGCCGTCGATGTATTCCAGCGCGATCCACGGATGGCCTTGTGGGTCCAGTCCGCCGTCGATCAGATGGGCGATGTGCGGATGGGAAAAGCGCGCCAGAATGCGCCGTTCTCGCGCGAAGCGCGTATGGGCATCGCCGTGCAGCTTCTCGCTGCGCAGGATCTTCAGCGCGACCGTCTGCTCGAACGCGTCGTCGCCGCGTCGCGCCCGGTACACCACGCCCATGCCGCCGCTGCCGAGCAGGGCGGTGATCAGGAACGGACCGATACGGCGGCCGACCAGATCCTGAGGATCGTGGTCGGCTCCCAGCCGCAGGTCCTTGGCGAGCATTCCGACCGGACGGTCGAGAATGCCCGCTCGCTGCGCATCACGGCGCAGGAGCTCCCGCAGCTCGACAGCGCGCTCGGGAGCATCGGCGCAGGCCGCGGCGATCCACGCCTCGCGCGCCGCCTCGGGCTGGCCGAGTGCCTCCTGGAGCAGGGCGACGATGCTGCGATCCAATCGTCATTCCGCCATGTCGCGATACAGCAGCGCCCGCGCAACGCGCCACTCGCGCTCTACCGTGCTCAGCGAGACGCCGAGCAGACGCGCGATCTCCGAGTAGCCCAGGCCCGCGAAGAAGTGCAGATCCACGATCTGCGCCAGACGTTCGTCGTGCCTGCGCAGCGCATCGAGCGCGTCGCTGAGCCGGATCGCCTCGGCGGCGTTCACGACGCTCTGCTCGCCGGCCTGAGCGTCCAGGGTCACGACGGCTTCGGCGCTGCGCTTGTTCGCGCTCAGATACCGCGCGTGGTCGACGATGACCTGGCGCATCGCGATCGAGGCGGTGTTGAAGAAGTGCAGGGTGCTGCTGGGAGACTGGGAGGAGCGGCCGAACTTCAGATAGGCCTCGTGGACCAGCGCCGTGGTGTTCAGCGAGCTGGTCTGATGGCTGGCCAGCAGGCTGCGCGCCCGTCTGCGCAGATCCGCATAGACCTGATTGAACGTCGTCTGCGTGATCAGATCCGGTCGCGGCGCGGCGTCGGAGGGGAAGGGGGTCATAGCGGCCGCCACCGGTCATCGAACATGCTCTGCGCCTCGAAGGTCGTGGTCATGGCGACGTGCGCGACGATCGGTCCTTCCTCCGGCGTCTGCGCGGAACGGACTCGAACGCGACAGTTCGCAGCCTCCCACGGATCCGGCGGAGAATGAGCGGGTCCGAAGTCCGGTCGGCTGGTCGGACGAAGCCCCATGCGATAGCGGACTCGTCAATCGGTGCCGATCGTACAGCCGCTGCCGCGCGGCGCGGCCGAGCCGCCGTGGGCACTACACCGGATGCGGAGGAATGCACCGGCGCACCGTGTGCCGAAGGCAGCGGATCGTCCGCGCGCATCGGCCCGGTCTCGCGGCGGACCTGACCGGACCGGCCGGGACTGCGCCTGGCCGCTGGGCACGGACGCACGCACCGGCGGACGGTTCAGCGCCGGTATGCGGATCGACGGCACACTGGCGCGGCGCCGGTCCGACTGCCTGTCGCTGACGGCGGCCGGCGAGCACCGGCGTCCGTTCCCCCTTCTGGAGAATGCGATGGATCCCCGCGGATGCCTCGACAAGCCGGACCGCGCCACGTTCCGTCCCGGTCCCGCCTGCCCGCAGCGCACCGGCTGGCGCTGCGCCGCGGAGATCCCGGCCGGCCGCAGCGCCGCGGCGCGCACACCCGATCGCGTGGCGCCGGGAGACGCGGCAGCTGGATGCACGGCACGGCTTTCGCTCGGCGCCGCGCGCCGGGCCGGCGGTCACGAGGCGCGCACGCATGCCGCGCTGACGCGGCGCATCGCCATGCTGACCGGCCGTGCCTATGTCGGCGAACACCGCGCCGGACGCCGCTATGAGGGACCGGTGTACTTCGTGCCGGACCGCACCTTGCTGCAACAGGAGGCGGCGGAACTGGGCATCGGCGGCGAGGGCGATCTCTTCGGCGGCGTGGTGCCGTTCGCGTTCGTCGCCACCAAGACGATCAGCCACCCGCTGCCGGACGCGCAGGCGCGCGCACCGCAGGGCTGGGTGCACGCGCTCGGCGAGCGCCTGGCCGATGCAGTGCTGCCGGGCTATGCGGCGTTCTCGCGGACGGACCTGGAGCGCGCCGGCGAGCGCCTGCTGACCGCGGGCGCCGTGCGGATCAAGGCCGCGCACGAATCGGGCGGCAACGGGCAGTGCGTGGTGAGGACGCCGGGCGAGCTGCGCGCGCAGGCGGCGGCGCTGGACGCCTCGACGCTGGAGCGCCATGGTGTCGTGGTCGAGCGCGACCTGTCCCGGGCGACGACCTACAGCGTCGGTACGGCCCTGCTCGGCGCCTGGCGCGTGGCCTATGTCGGCAGTCAGCGCCAGACCGTCGATCATCGCGGCGCCGAGGTCTACGGCGGCTCGGATCTGATGGTGGTGCGCGGCGGCCTGCAGGACCTGCTGGCGCTGGATCTGCACGAGGCGCAGCGCCGCGCCGTCGCGCAGGCCTGCCGCTACGATGCCGAGGTGATGCGCGCCTATCCGGGCACCTACGCATCGCGGCGCAACTACGACGTCATCGCCGGCCGCGACGGCGACGGCCGCCTGCTCTCGGGCGTGCTCGAGCAGTCCTGGCGCATCGGCGGCGCCAGCGCCGCCGAACTCCTCGCGATCGAGGCGCTGGCGCGCGATCCCGGCCTGCAGTGCGTGCGCGCCTCGACCTACGAGACCTATGACGGCGAGGTGCCGGACGGCGCCGAGATTCATTATCGGGGCAGGGACGAACGGGTAGGGTCGCTGGTCAAGTACGGCCTCGTCCATCCGCAATGAACGTACAGCTTGAATCGGTCGACATCGCGGTCGACCAGGATCTGATCGGCGCCACGCTGCTGTCGCCGGCGCAATCGCTGCCCGGCGTCCTGTTCGTGCACGGCTGGGGCGGCAGCCAGGAGCACGATCTGGTGCGCGCGCGCGAAGCGGTCGGCATCGGCTGCGAATGCCTGACCTTCGATCTGCGCGGCCACGAGCGCACCGCTTCGCAGTGGGAGACCGTCTCGCGCGAGGACAACCTCGCCGATCTGGTCGCGGCCTACGACTGGCTGATCGCGCGGCCGCAGGTCGATCCGGCCGCGATCGCGGTGGTCGGCATCAGCTACGGCGGCTATCTGGCTTCGATGCTGACCACGCTGCGGCCGGTGCGCTGGCTGGCGCTGCGTTCGCCGGCGCTCTACAAGGACGAAGGCTGGGCGCTGGCCAAGCGCCAGCTGCACGCCGACGGCACGCTGGCGGCGTACCGGCGCAGCCGCATCCGCTGGCAGGACAACCGCGCCCTGCGTGCCTGCGCGGCATTCCGCGGCGATGCGCTGGTGGTCGAGGCCGAGCACGACGACATCGTGCCGCCCGCAGTGACCGCCAACTACGTGCGGGCCTTCGGCAAGGCGCGCTCGCTGACCAAGCGCGTGATCGCCGGCGCCGACCATGCGTTCACGAGCAAGCTCGTGCAGAAGGCCTACACCGACGTCCTGATCAAGTGGCTGCACGAGATGGTCGTCGGCGCGCGCGGCGAGATCGCCAAGGCCAAGATGAGCGCGCGCAAGGAGGAACTGCGCAATGCCGAGCGCAGCGCCCCCGGCGAGCGGCAGCGCCCGCATCTGTGAGGCGTGCCGTCGCGCGGCATCCGGCGCCGTATGGGCGGCGCGCCGGATGCTCGTGATCGCCGCGCGGTCGACTGCCGTCCGGGGCGCCGCCAAGCCGCGACGGTCCGGCCTCGATCGAGCGCACGGATCGGCCCCTGCGGGGCTTGAACGTGGCCGGTCGCTCATGCACCCTCGCAGCCCCTCAAGGCGACAGGCACCGGCCCGATGATTTCCGCAACCGAAGCGCTCGAGCGACTCAAGGCCGGCAACCAGCGTTTCGTATCGGAGACGCGCGACAGCGACGCCTCGAGCCACCAGACGCGCCGGCGCGCGCTGGCCGCCGGCCAGGCGCCGTTCGCGATCATCCTGGGCTGCTCCGATTCGCGCGTGCCGGCCGAGATCGTGTTCGATCAGGGCCTCGGCGACCTGTTCGTGATCCGCGTCGCCGGCAATATCGTGGCGCCGTCGCAGATCGGCAGCATCGAGTTCGCGGCGGCGCGCTACGGCACGCCGCTGGTCGTCGTGCTCGGCCATTCGCAGTGCGGCGCGGTGCTGGCGACCGTCGAGGAGCTCGGACGCCGCACCGAGGAGCAGTCGCGCAATCTGCGCTCGATCGTCGACCGGATCCGGCCCTCGGTCGAGACCCTGCTCGAGACCGAGGTCGCGAACGATCCCGATGCGCTGGTGCGCCATGCGGTGCGCGCCAACATCCGCATGTCGGTGCATCAGCTGCGCTACGGATCGGCACTGCTCGAGCAGATGATCGAGGACGGCACGCTGAATGTCGTCGGCGCCGAGTACTCGCTCGAGACCGGCGTCGTCGACTTCTTCTACTGAGCGCTGGCCGCGCCATGCGCGGCGCGCCCGGGATGCGATTCACCCGCCGGGCGTTACGGCCGCTCGCGGACGGCAGCGGCATCGCGACGCGCCCCATGCGGCGGCCGGCGCAGGTCGACGAGCGCCAGCTCAGAGCTCGCGCGCGAGCGCGTCGAACGCCTCGTGCAGATGCTGCGCGATCGGTGTGCGCGGTGCCGCCTGCGCCTGCCAGGTCTGGGTCGCCAGCCGCGACGCGCCGATCGCGACCATCGCGATCATGCGCAGCGCCATGCGCCGCTCGGGCTGGCGCCAGACCTCGCAGAGCGTCTCGAACAGCGCCTGTTCGCGCTCGACGTAGAACGCCTGCTTGCGGGCCTGCAGCGTGGGGCTCGAGCGCATCAGCGCGTCGAGCGAGTCCATCTCCTCCCCGGTGTAGCGCTCGACCTTCGCGACCAGAATGTCGCGTACCGCCTCGAGCGGCCTGAGGTCGGGCGAGGTCTTCAGCAGATCGGCATAGATCCCGACCCAGCTGTCCTCGAGCCAGAAAAGGACGATGTCGTCCTTGGACTTGAAGTACGAAAAGAAGCCGCGTCGCGAGATGCCGGCGGCGGACGCGATCGCGTCGAGCGTCGTGCCGTCGTAACCGTGGGTCAGGAACAGGCGCAGGCCGGACTCGGCGATGCGCCGCCGCGTCTCGCGGCGCTTGCGCTCGCGCAAACCCTCGCGGTCGCCGCTGCGCTCCAGGCGCGCGTGTTCGGACATGTCGGATGGCCTATTGCAGGATTGCACTCGGTGCATTAAATATTGCACTGAGTGCATAAATCGATGTACCCACCTTATCGTCCCGTTCTCGACCGAGGCAAGCACATGAGCATTTGGACCCTGGCCGATCTGCCGTCGCAGCGTGGCCGCAGCGCGGTCGTCACCGGCACCGGCGGACTCGGATTCGAGGTGGCCGCGGCCCTGGCCCAGGCCGGTGCCGAGGTCATCCTGGCCGGCCGCAACGCGGCCAGGGGCGCTGCGGCCGCGGAGCGCATCCGGCGCGCCGCGCCGGGCGCGCGCGTCACGTTCGGCGAGGTCGACCTGGCCAGCCTCGATTCGGTCGAGGCATTCGCCGATCGGCTGCGCGATTCCCGCGATCGGCTCGACCTGCTGGTCAACAACGCCGGCGTGATGGCGCCGCCGCAACGGCGGACCACGGCGGATGGCTTCGAACTGCAGTTCGGCACCAATCATCTGGGTCATTTCGCGCTGACCGCGCAGCTGCTGCCGCTGCTGCGCAACGGCGTCGCGCCGCGCGTCGTCGGCGTCTCGAGCATCGCCGCACGCCAGGGTGCGATCGACTTCGACGACCTGCAGTGCGAACGCCGCTATGCGCCGTTCGCCGCGTACGGCCAGTCCAAGCTGGCCTGCCTGATGTTCGCGCTCGAACTGCAGCGCCGCAGCGAGGCGGCCGGCTGGGGCATCGACAGCCTCGCCGCGCATCCGGGCATCTCGCGCACCGATCTGCTGCCGAACGGCGCCGGCGCCTGGAGCGGTGCCGGCATGGCGCGCCGGTTCCTGTGGTTCCTGTTCCAGCCGGCCGCGCAGGGCGCCTTGCCGATCGTCTACGCCGCGGCGGCGCCGCAGGCGAGCGGCGGCGCCTATTACGGTCCGCACGCGCTCGGCGAAAGCCGCGGCCGGCCGGCGCCGGCGCGGACGCCGGTGCAGGCGCTGGACCGGACCGCTGCCGCGCGGCTCTGGGCCGAGTCGGAGCGGCTGACCGGGATACGCTTTCCGGCCGGCGCGGCGCCCTCGTCGTCGGGCGATGCAGGCCGCGCGCCGGTCGCGCCGGCCCGCCCGCAGTAGGCGCGCTGCGGCGTAACACCGCGCGGCACATCCGGCTTTCAGGCGCGTCCGTCGACAGACGGCGGCCGGATCCAGGTCCGGCGTGCGGGCATGGGCGGCGCTTCGATCCGGTCCCGCTCGCGGCCTCGTCGCGCGGGGCGCCGCATGGCGAGCGAGCCTCGGGCGATGCCCGGTCCCGACGTCCGCTACGCGCAGTCGCGCGCGCGCTGCAGCAGCAGGTCGCGCTCGCGCGCATTGCGCGTCAGCGCCGCCGCCCGCTCGAACGCGTCGCGCGCCTCGGCGCCGCGGCCGAGCTTGGACAGCAGGTCGCCGCGCACTGCCGGCAGCAGGTGGTAGTGGGCGAGCGCGGGCGCATCGAGCAGCGCGTCGGCGATGTCGAGGCCGGCCTGCGGCCCGGCCGCCATCGCGACGGCGACGGCGCGGTTGAGCTCGATCACCGGCGAGGGCACGACGCGCGCGAGCTCGGCGTACAACGCGGCGATGCGCGGCCAGTCGGTCGCCTCGGCGGTGGCCGCGCGCGCATGGCAGGCGGCGATCGCGGCCTGCAGCGCGTACGGGCCCTGCGCGCCGCCGAGCCGTTCGGCCCGCGCCAGGCCGGCCAGGCCGCGGCCGATCAGCAGCCGGTCCCAGCGTGCGCGGTTCTGCTCGAGCAGCAGCACCGGCGTGCCGTCGGCGGCGGTGCGCGCCTGCGCGCGCGAGGCCTGCAGCTCCATCAGCGCGAGCAGGCCGTGCACCTCCGGCTCCTGCGGCATCAGGCCGGCCAGCACGCGGCCCAGGCGCATCGCGTCCTCGCACAGCGCCGGCCGCATCCAGTCCTCGCCCGCGGTCGCCGAGTAGCCTTCGTTGAAGATCAGGTACAGCACCTCGAGCACCGAGGCCAGGCGCTCGCCGAGTGCGTCGCCGCCGGGCACCTCGAACGGCACGCCCTTGTCGGCGAGGCTGCGCTTGGCACGCACGATGCGCTGCGCGATCGTCGGCTCGGGCACCAGGAACGCGCGCGCGATCTCGTCGGTGGTCAGGCCGCCGAGCAGGCGCAGCGTCAGCGCGACGCGCGCCTCGGTCGACAGCACCGGATGGCAGGCGACGAAGACCAGGCGCAGCAGATCGTCGCCGAACGGATCGTCGAGCGAGGCCTCGGCGCCGAACGAGGCCTGTTCGAGCGTCTCCTCGAGCGCGTGGACGAGAGCGTCGTGCTTGCGCATCAGCAGCTGCTCGCGGCGCAGGCGGTCGATCGCGCGGCGCTTGGCGGCGGCCATCAGCCAGGCGCCGGGATTGTCCGGCACGCCGCTGCCGGGCCAGTGTTCGAGCGCGGCGACCAGCGCGTCCTGGGCGCATTCCTCGGCGATGCCGATGTCGCGTACCAGGCGCATCAGACCGGCGATCAGCCGCGGGGACTCGATGCGCCAGACCGCGCCGATCGTGCGCTGGATGTCGGCCGCCGTCATGGCGGCCGATCAGACCATTCCCGTCCATCGTGCGCAAGCGCCGGAGCGCGCTCGCCGCTGATGCGCCGCAGCGTGCGACCGGTCGCCGGCGCGCCGCGTTCATCTCACTCGCCGCGGGCGCGGCGCTGCATTTGCTCGAAGCCGGCCGCCGCCCGCTGCACGTCCTCGGGGAAGTCGGCCATCTCCTGCACCTGGCGGATCTCGATGATCTCGTTGTCCGAGGCCGGGCAGCGCATCGCCCAGGCGATCGCCTCCTCGCGCGACTTCACGTCGATCATCCAGTAGCCGCCGAGCACTTCCTTGGCCTCGGCGAACGGTCCGTCGGTCACGCGCGGCTTGCCGCCGGCGAAGTGCACGCGCGCGCCCGCCGACGGCGGGTGCAGGCCGTCCAGCGCCAGCAGCACGCCGGCGTTCTGCAGCGCCTCGTTGTACTTCATCATCGCCGCCACGGCGTCGGCTTCGGGCATCGTCCCCGGCGCGGCGTTCTCGTAGCCCTTCGGAATCATCAGCAGCATGAAGCGCATCGCTCAGCCCTCCGCCGTTGCGCCGGCGCCCGGGAACGCCGCCATGTCCATGTAGGCGAGCTCCCAGAGGTGGCCGTCGGGATCCTCGAAGCCGTGCTGGTACATGAAGCCGTAGTCCTTGGCCGGGTTCGGCGTCTGGCCGCCGGCGGCGAGCGCCTTGGCGACCAGCGCGTCGACCTCGGCGCGGCTCTCGACGCCGAGGCAGACCAGCACTTCGGTCTGCGCATGCGCGTCGCACAGCGGCTTGGGCGTGAAGGTCCTGAAGAACGGCTCGATCAGGAGCATCACGCAGATGTTCTCGGCGACGATCATGCAGGTGGCGTTCTCGTCGGTGAACATCGGGTTGAACGTGAATCCGAGCGCCGTGAAGAACGCGACCGAGCGGTCGAGGTCCTTGACGGGCAGATTGACGAAGATCTGCTTGGCCATGTGAAACGACTCCGTGGCGGCAAGTGGGGGATGAGCGGAGCGGGCGGCGCGATCAGGCGCTGGCGTCGTCGCAGGGCTTGAGGCAGTTGACCATCCACGGCGTGCCGTAGCGGTCGACCAGCATGCCGAAGCGCTGCGCCCAGAACGTCTCGGCCAGCGGCATCACGATCTTCGCGCCGTCCGAGAGCGCGCCGAAGATGCGTTCGGCCTCGGCGACGTCGTCGACGCCGATGTTGACCTGCAGGCCCTGCGCCGGCTGGAACTGGCCGGGCGGACAGTCCGAGCCCATCAGCACCGCGTCGCCGGCGGTCAGGCACACGTGCAGCACGCGGTCGCCCCAGTCCGGCGGCACGTGTTCGGCCATCGGCGAGCCGGGCGTGGCCTGCACGAGGTCGAGCTTGCCGTTCAGTACGCGCGCGTACAGCGCGAAGGCTTCGGCGCAGCAGCCGTCGAAGTTCAGATAGGCATTGAGTTGCATCGCAGTCTCCGGTCGGGTCGGCGCGGGTGCGCCGGTGGTGGATGATCGGACGACGAACCGGTGCGCGCCGGATCGACATCGGCGCGAAAAGAATTTTCGCCTTGACGGCGGCCGGCGTCGCCGGTACTGGTGTCGGCCTTTCGCACCGCGGAGCCGGCCATGCAATTCCTGCTGCTGATCTACAACGAGGACGCCCTGCTCGAGGCGCTGCCGGACGGGGAGGCCGACGCGATGATGCGCAGCTGCCTGGCGCATGCCGACGAGCTGCGCGAGGAAGGCCATCTGCTCGAGTCGCAGCAGCTCGAGCCGCCGGCGGCCGCCAAGGCGGTGCGGATCCGCGGCGGCAAGCTGACCGTGCTGGACGGCCCGTTCGCCGAGACCAAGGAATACCTCGGCGGCTTCAATCTGATCGAGGCCGCCGACTACGACGAGGCGGTCAAGATCGCCGCGACGTTCCCGTGGGCGCGTACCGGCTGCGTCGAGGTGCGCCCGGTGCGCGACATCGATGCGGTGCGCCGCCGCGTCGGCGCGGCCGGCGGCGGCGTCAAGCCGTAACGTCACCGCCGGCTGGCGGCGCCGGTCCCCGAGTCCGCTCAGCGGCGCGGCGGATCCGGGGCGACGCTCAGGGCAGTTCGAAATCGTCGCGGAAGATCCGGTCGGACGGATCCTGGCACTCCAGCGTCAGCGAGATCGCGTCGATCCAGGCGCTCATCGTGTGCTCGCCGCCGACGACGGCATTGCCTTCGCTCGCCGTCAGCACCAGCAGCAGCGAGCTGCGATAGGTCGCCTGCGTCTCGCCGAGCTCGATCGTCGCCGGGATGCCGGGCTGGCTGAAGCTGCTCGAGCGCCCCAGCGAGAGATGGCCCGAGGCGTCCGGCGTGCCGCCGCTGCAGGACTCGCCGCCGTCATGGCGCAGCTCCCAGTACAGGCCGGCGTAGTCGGCGTTGACGAGGACGCCGCCGGAGCCGCGGCCGAAGCCGTTGAGCGTGTAGCGGCCCGGACCCGGCAGCGGGATGCACTGGCTGGCACCGAACGCGCGCGTCACGTTCTGCGGCGCGGTCAGCGTGACGTGCGCGGAGCCCGAGTCGGCCGAGCCGGCCGCGTCGCGCGTGCCGTCCCAACTCGTGTTATTGGCTGACCACAGGCGCAGGTCCTCGTCGAAGCCGGCATTGAGCGCCAGCGGCAGCAGCTGCTGCCGTTCGTAAGCGCCGATGTCGCGGCGACCGCGGAAGTCGGCTCGGCAGGCGATGTCCACGTCGCGCGCCTGGGCGAGCAGGTCACGGTCGTTACCGGCGACGGCGGATGCGTGATCGACTGCCGGCGACGCGGCGGCCGGCCGGTAATCGCCGTGCTCCGGATCGAGGAAGCGCGGATCCTGTGCGACCAGCTCGGGCGTGTTGCCGCCGTCGAGCGAGTCGCGCTCGCTGACGATCGAGGACTCGAACGTCTTGTCGCAGCCGCTGCATTGCAGCAGGGTCTTGCCGGGCTGCCACAGGATCGAGCGGGTCAGGTCGAACGAGCCATCCCCCTGCGTGATCACCTGCGCGGCACCGATCGCGTTGCCGGCCAGCGTGACGTCCTTCAGCCACACGACTCCGCCGTCGCCTTTCCGGATCAGGACGCCGCTGCTCTCGTTGTCGGCGACCAGCACGTTGTGCAGGCGAATCTGGGTGTCGCCGCCGGCCTCGATCAGATGGCCGCCGCGGTTGCCTTCGATCGCGACGCCACCGCGCACGGTACTCATGTCCTCGCCGGTGTAGCCGATCCACAGCGTGACGTTCTCCTGCTCGAGGTGGAACGTCGCGCCGTCGGTCGGCTGGGCGGCGCCGTTCTGCGAGACGTTGCCGCGGACACTGCCGCAGTACGCGCCGGGCGAGCACACCGCGGCGCCGGGCCAGCCGATCGCGTCCCAGGTGTCGTTGAAGTGGATGCTGCTGCCGATCGGGCTGCCGAATGCGGAGTTGTACGAGGCGCCGTAGACGGCCGCGCCCTTGGCCGCGATGTTGCCGTCCAGATCGACGTTCCAGAGCCAGGCCTCGGCGTCGATGGTGTCGTCGAGGTCCGCGTATGGCCGCAGATAGATCGCGCCGCCGTTCTGGGTCGCGACGTTCTGGCGGATCGCGGCCGGCGTGCCGGCCACGGTCGAGTACATCTGCAGCTGGGCGATCATGCTGGTACTGGTCGTCACGCCGCCCGGATCCTCGCCGAACACGGCCACGCCGCCGCCGTGCACCGCGCGGTTGCCGTAGATCGCGCCCAGTCCGGGCGTGCCGCTGCCGATGCGCGCATAGGCCGCGTTCTGCTTGGCCAGCAGGATCAGGCCGCCGCCGTAGCCGCCGCCGCCGTTGCCGAGCGCCTCGTTGAACGCGATCACGCTGTCCGGCTCGAGCATGTCGAAGCGGGCCTTCTCGATGTAGACGCCGCCGCCGCTGTGCGCGGCGATGTTGTTGTTGACGATGACGTCGCGGCCGAACACGAGCCGCGCTTCGCCGGAGTCCTCGCCGCCGACGTAGATGCCGGCGCCGTAGCCGGCGCGGTTCTGCCGCACCGAGACGTTGTGCAGCTCCAGCCGGCCGCGGCCGACGAACAGGATGCCGCCGCCGTGATCGGAATCGGGGTTGTCGCCGCCGGTCAGCGCCAGGCCGCGCAGGCGCACCAGCGCGCCGGTATCGCCGTACAGGCGCAGCACCGGATAGCCGCCGCCGCCGCTGCCGTCGAGCACGGTCGTGCCGCTGGCCGCATCCGCGCCGCAGCTGTCGTAGCCGCCGGCGATCTCGAGCTCCTGGCTGGTCGAGATCATGACCTGCTGGGCGGTGTAGGCGGCATCGCGCGCGACGCGGATCACGTCGGCGCCGGCGCTGTTCTGGGCCGCGTCGACCGCGGCCTGGATCGTGGTATGCGTACAGCCCGAGGCCGATCCGCCGACGCGAAAGACGGCGGCCTGCGACGAGGCGAACGGTGCGAGCGCGGCGAGGCAGAGCGCGGCGCGGGTGATGCGGACGGCGAGCGTGGCGGACCCAGTCATGGCGAATCTCCGAAGACGCGAAACGGGCGTCGTCCGGTAGAACGCCGTCGGCGCGCGTTCTGCGACACGGCCGGGCGGATCGGTGCGCGTGCCTCAGTGCTCGCGGCCCTCGCGCGCCAGATGCTGCAGATTCGCCAGCAGCGCGGGGTCGAGCGGCGCGGGCTTGGGCTCGATCGCCAGCGCCTCGCGCGCCGCCGCGCGCGCCTCGTCGCGCTGGCCGGCACGGGCCAGCGCGCGCGCTTGCAGCAGCAGCATCGAGAACAACGGCCGACGTTCGTTCGGCGTGCGCTGCTTCTGCGCGGCGATCACCGCGCCGATCAGCGGCAGGGTTTCATCGTTGCGGCCGAGCGCGAACAGCGCCAGCGCGCGCTGGAACCGCGCATAGTGCGGCTCCCTGCCGTCCTCGTTGCCGGTCGCCGCGGCGATCCGCGCGAGTTCGTCGGTGGTGCCGAGCGCCGCGGCATAGTCGCCGTGCTTGACCTGCGCGCGTGCGAGGAAGCCCAGCGGCGCCAGCAGCTGCGGATTGTCCGGCCCGCCGAGCTCGCGCTGCGCGGCGACCGCGCGCGCGGCCGTAGCCAGCGCCTGATCGGAGCGGCCCGCGATCGCCTGCATCTGCGAGACCGAGCCGAGCAGCCGCGGGCAGACCGGCTGGCGCACGCGTTCGCGCTCGCATAGCGTGACGCCCTGCTCGAAAGCGGCCAGCGCCTCCTCGCGCCGGCTCTGGCCGGCGCGCAGGCGGCCCAACGCGGCCAGGGCGTCGAGCGTCTCCGGATGGGCCTCGCCGAGCAGGGCGCGGCGCATCGACAGCGCGCGTTCGATGAACGGCTCGGCCTCGGCATAACGGGCTTGCGCGACCAGGAAGCTGCCGTAGATGCCGACCGCCCAGGCGGTGTCCGGGTGCGGGCGCGCATAGAGCTGTTCGGCCAGCACGATCGCCTCGCGGTAGCTGGCCTCGGCGCGCGCCGCGTCGCCGCCGATCGAGGCGGCATTGCCGAGCGCCGACAGCAGCTGCAGCACGTCGCGGTCGGGCGGCCGGCCGCTGGTCTTCCAGTCGGCCAGCGCGCGATCGGCGATCGCCAGTCCCTCGGAAAAGCGCTGCGCGTCGATCAGGCCGCTGCTGCGCAGCAGGTCCACCCGCAGCGTCCGTTCGCCGGCGCGTTCGGGCAGCTGCGCGGCGAGCCGGCGTGCCGTCTCGAATGCAGTGGTGGATTCCTCGCCACGGCCGACGTCGGCCAGCGCCTGCGCCAGCGCGATCTGCGCATCGACGCCGAGGCCGCCATACGCGGCGAAGCGCGCGTGCAGCGGCTCGAGCACGGCCAGCGCCGCCTCGGGCCGCGCCTGGCCGCGCCATGCGCCGGCGCGCAGCACGCGCGCGCGCAGCCACGGTTCGCTGTCGGGCGCATACAGGCGGGCGAGATCGGCCTCGGCGCGGTCGAGCAGGGCGTGTTCGCGCTCGTAGTCGCCGAGTGCGCCGCTGACCTTGGCCAGCGACAGCAGCAGATCGGCGCGGACATCGTCGGTCAGTGCAGTGTCGCGCAGTGCACGCGCGCCGGCATCGTCGACGAGATCCTCGAGGCTCGGCCGGTGCTCGCGCGGCAGGTCCGGCCCGGCCGCCTCGAACACCGACACCAGGAAATCGCGCGTGGCGGTCGCGCGGCGCGTCTGCTGGGTCGCGCGCTCGGCCTCGGCGCGCGCGATCCCGGCCTGCCAGACCGCCAGCGCGAGCGCCGCGAACACCGCCAGGAGGAACGCCATCGTCACCGCGACGCCGCCCTTGTGGCGCGTGACGAACTTGCGCGTGCGATACCAGCGCGTCGGCGCGCAAGCGTGCACCGGATGGCCGTCGAGCAGGCGCTCGAGATCGTCGGCGAGCGCGCCCGCCGACGCGTAGCGCTGCGCCGGATCGGCGTCGATCGCCTTCATGACGATCGCGTCGAGATCGCCGCGGACCTTGCGACGCGCGACCGGCGGCAGCGCCTGCGGCCGCGCTTCGCCGCGCGCCTCGCCGAGACGGCTCGACGGCGTGCGGCCGCTGCCGTCGTTGACGCGTTCGCCGGTGACCAGCTCGCCGAGCAGCACGCCGAGCGCGTAGACGTCGGTCGCGGTCGTGACCGCGCCGCCCTGACGCTGCTCGGGCGCGGCATAGGCCGGCGTGAACGCCGGTGCGGCCGTGTGGCCGGCGTCGTCCTCGGGCTGCAGCAGCTTGGCGATGCCGAAGTCGAGCAGCTTGACCTGTCCGGCGGTCGAGACCAGCACGTTCGACGGCTTGAGGTCGCGGTGCACGATCAGGCTGCGATGCGCGGCGTCGACCGCGCGGCAGACCTGCACCATCAGGCGCAGCCGCGCGGCGAGATCGAGCCGCGCCTCGCGCGCATGGTCGAGGATCGAGGCGCCGCGCACGCGTTCCAGCGCGATCCAGGGCTGCCCGCCGGCGCCGATGCCGGCGTCGATCAGATGGGCGATGTTCGGATGCTCGAGCGCCGCCAGCGCGCGCACTTCGCGCTGGTACTGCTGCTGCGCCTCGTGCGAATGCACGCTGCGGAACGGCAGCTTCAGCGCGACCTCGCGGCGCGTGCCGGCATGGTCGCGCCAGGCTGCGTACACGCGCGCGAAGCCGCCCTCGCCGAGCAGCGACTCGAGCACGTACGGGCCGACCTGCAGGCCGGGCGCCGGTGCGGACGGCTCCGCCGCGCCGATCTCCTCGGCCAGCCGCACAGCACCGCCGGTGGCCGGTTCGGCACCGGCCGCGTCGGCGTCGAGCAGGCGCCCGACCTGGGCGCGCAGCGCGGGGTCGGGACAGTGGTCGAGCAGCCAGGCGGCCGGATCGGCCTGTTCGATCGCCCGTTCGAACCAGTCGCGCAGGGTATGCGGTGTCATCGGCGGACTCGGCAGGAGGGTGTCGGCGTCAACGCCGTCCGGTGCGGCCTTGCGACATCAGCCGATCTCGGCCTGCAGGAACGCCCGCGCGAAGCGCCAGTCGCGGTCGACGGTGCGGCGCGCGAGCGCGAGCAGCTCGGCGGTCTGCTCGAGGGTCAGGCCGGCGAAATAGCGCAGCTCCACCACGCGTGCGGCGCGCGCATCGAGGGCCTCGAGCTTCTGCAGCGCCTGTTCCAGCGCCATCGCTTCCTCGGCGCTCTGCAGGGCCAGCTCGGTCCCGCTGCCGGTCAGCGTGATGCGCTGCCAGTCGCCGCCGGCGCGCAGCCGCAGCCGGTCGCGCGCGCGGTCGCCGAGCAGATGGCGCATCGCCTTGGCCGCGTACGCGAAGAACTGCGCCGGATGCTCGAAGCGCGCCTCGCCATGCCGGCCGAAGCGCAGGTAGAGCTCGTGTACGAGCGCGGTGGCGTCGAGCGACTCGTGCGGTCCGGCGCGCTGCAGCCGCGCACCGGCCAGTGCCTTGAGGCGGTCGTAGACCTGCGCGAACAGCGCATCGGCGTCCTGCGCGGGTGCGGCCGAGGTTGAATCGGCGGAATCGATCATGCGGCCTCCGGTGCCGGACCTGCGTTCGGGTCTGCCGTGCAGATGCCCCGGCGCCGATCTTAGAGCGTGTCGCGCCCGCGTGCCGCCGCGCCTGCCGCGGTACCGAGCTGAACGAAGCATCTGACGCGGCGGCCGCCGCGGTGGCATCATGAGCGGCTGCCTTCCTCCCCCCGGTGCGTCGTGTCCCAGTTGCCCCGCCGGCGTCGTCTGGCTCCGCTGCTCGCGGCACTGGCGATGTTCGGTCCGTTCTCGATCGACACGCTGTTTCCGGCGTTCCCGGCCGTGGCCGCCGATCTCGGCGCCGGCCCGATCGCGATGCAGCAGACGATCAGCGTCTATCTGATCGCCTACGCGCTGATGTCGCTGGCGCACGGGCCGCTGTCGGACGCGCTCGGCCGGCGCTCGGTGATCCTGGCCGGCGTCGCCGTGTTCACGCTGGCCTCGGTCGGCTGCGCGCTGGCCGGATCGATCGAAAGTCTGCTGGCGTTCCGCGCGCTGCAGGGCGTGTCGGCCGGTGCCGGCATGATCGTCGGCCGGGCGATCGTGCGCGACTGCTTCGACGGCGCCGATGCGCAGCGCCTGATGGCCTCGATCTCGATGATCTTCGGCATCGCGCCGGCGATCGCGCCGATCGTCGGCGGCTGGGTCATCGCGTTCGCGCGCTGGCCGATGATCTTCTGGCTGCTGGCCGGCTTCTCGCTGGTGCTGTGGTTCGTCTGTCTGGCCTGGCTGCCGGAGACGCATCCGCGCGAGCGGCGCACGCCGCTGTCGACGGGCGAGCTGGTGCGCTCGTACCGGATGATCCTGACCGACCGCATGTTCGTGCCGCTGGCGCTGTCGGGCACGCTCGGCTTCGGCGCGCTGTTCGTCTACATCGCCTCGGCGCCGGCGTTCGTGCTCGGCCTGCTGGGTCTGGACCAGCAGAGCTTCGCGTGGCTGTTCGTGCCGGCGATCGGCGGCATGATGACCGGCTCGCTGCTGTCGGGCCGCCTGGCCGGGCGGCTGTCGCCGCCGGCGACGGTGCGGCTCGGCTTCGCGATCATGCTGGCCGCCTCGACCGTCAACATCGCGTTCGCCTGGCTGCTGCCGCGGCCGATGCTGCCGTGGTCGGTCCTGCCGATCGCGCTGCAGGGCGTCGGCGTCGCGCTGAACTTCCCGACGCTGGCGCTGCTGCTGCTCGACCGCTATCCGCAGCACCGCGGCGCGGCCTCGTCGATGCAGGCCTTCGTCAACCTGCTGCTCAGCGCGCTGATCGCCGGCGCGCTGTCGGCGCTGCTGTCGGACAGCATTCTGAAGCTGGCGCTGGCGGCCGGCGCGTTGTCGCTGGCCGGCGCTCTGGTGTGGTGGTTGCGGCCGCGGCACACGGCCGAGCGCAGCGCCTGACGCTGCGCGCCTTGCGATTTCGCGCCGATCCGGGCGCGCGCGCTGCCGGCGGCGGCAACACCGATGCGGCCGGAGACGGCGCGCCTGCCGGCCCGTGATCGGGCTGCGCCAGGCGCCCGCTGGCGGCGTTCCGGCGCCGCACCGCGCAGGAGCCGGGCGGCGTCCGCTGCCGTTCCGTGCCACCATGAGCGGGTCCGAGGAGGAGTGGCATGGCGAGTCTCGATCAGATCCGTACGTTCGTGACCGTGGTCAAGCAGAACAGTTTCGCGCGGGCCGGCCGCGTGCTCGGCGTGACGCCGTCGGTGGTCAGCAAGCGCATCGCCGAGCTCGAGCACGACCTGGGCGTGCAGCTGCTGCTGCGCACCACGCGCAAGCTGACGCTCAGCGACCACGGCGCGCGCTATTTCCATCGCGCGGTCGAGCTGCTGCAGCGCTTCGACGAGCTCGAGCGCGACATCGCGCGGCACCGCGACGAGACCGCCGGCCTGGTGCGGATCGGCGCGCCGACCTCGATCGGCGTCAACTACATCGGACCGGCGCTGATCGAGTTCCGCGCGCGGCATCCGGATGTGCGCTTCGACCTGGTGCTGCACGACCGTACGGTCGATCCGGTCGAGGAGGGCCTGGACCTGCTGATCGCCGAACAGACCTACGTGATTCCGAACGGCGACCTCACCGAGGAACCGCTGTGCCCGATCGAGCGCGTGATCTGCGCCTCCCCGGCGTATCTGGCGCGGCGCGGCACGCCGCAGCATCCGCGCGACCTGGTCCGCCACGACTGCCTGCACTATTCGTTCCTGCCGAGCGCGCAGGTCTGGCTGTTCACCGGCCCCACCGGCGAGATCAGCGTGCCGGTCAATCCGGTGTTCAGCACCAGCAACGGCCAGATCATGCGCCAGATCGCGCTCAAGGACGGCGGCCTGACGATGCTGCCGACCCACGTCGTCGGCGAGGATATCCGCGCCGGACGGCTTGCGGTCGTGCTGAGCGGCTATGAGCTGCCGCAGTTCTGGCTGGTCGCGATCCTGCCGCCGCTCAGCCGCATCTCGCGCCGCGTGCAGCTGCTGGTCGAACACCTGCGCGCGGTGTTCTCGCCGCCGCCGTGGCTGCGCGGCGCCGCGCCGGCGCAGGACGCGGCGCCACGGCCGGACCGGAAGGCGCCGCGGCGGCGCGCTTCCGGCTGAGCACCGCTCACCAGCCGCAGCTGCGGCCCTGGTTCTGTTCCTTGAGCCAGGTCTGCAGCGGCGCGAAGTAGTCGAGGATCGCCGTCGCGTCGAGCTCGCCGCTGCCGGTCAGTTCCTTCAGCGTCTCCGGCCACGGCTGGCTCTGGCCCTTCTTGAGCATCGACCAGAACTTCTGCCCGGCTTCCTTGTTGCCGTAGAAGCTGCACTGGTGCAGCGGTCCGTCGTAGCCGGCTGCGTCGCACAGCGCGCGGTAGAACTGGAACTGCAGGATGTGCGCGAGGAAGTAGCGCGTGTACGGCGTGTTGCCGGGCACGTGGTACTTCGCGCCGGCGTCGAAATAATCCTCGCCGCGCGGCTCGATCGGCGCCACGCCCTGGTACTGGGCCTTCAGCGACCACCAGGCCTCGTTGTAGCGGTCCGGCGTGATCGAGCCGTCGAACACGCCCCAGCGCCAGCGGTCGATCATCAGGCCGAACGGCAGGAACGCGACCTTGGCCAGCGCCATGCGCATCTGCGCGTTGATGACCGCCTGCTCGCTCTGGCGCGGCTTGCCGACCAGACCGATCGAGTGCAGGTAGTCGGGCGTCAGCGCGAGCACGACGGTATCGCCGATCGCCTCGTGGAAGCCGTCGTTGGCACCGGACTGGAACAGCGGCGGCAGGTCGTTGTAGGCCAGGTAGTAATAGACGTGGCCGAGCTCGTGGTAGATCGTCGTGAAGTCTTCCTCGTTGGGCTTGATGCACATCTTGATGCGCACGTCGCCGGCGAGGTTCATGTCCCAGGCGCTGGCATGGCAGACCACGTCGCGGTCGCGCGGCTTGATCAGCTGCGCCTTGTCCCAGAAGCTGGCCGGCAGCTTCGGCATGCCGAGCGAGGCATAGAAGTCCTCGGCGCGCTCGGTCATGCTGCGCGCGATCGCGAGGTCGGCCTCGCGTTCCAGGCGCACCGTGTCCTCGGCACCGGGCCGGCCCTTGAAACCGGCCCGCGCGCGGCGCAGCGCCTCGGCGCGCTGCTTCTCGAGCGCGCCGGTGATGTCGAGGCTGCCGACGTTCCTGTACGGCTCCAGGATCGGCCACAGATTGCCCCAGTCCTGCTGCCACATGTTGCCGGTCAGGTGCGCCGGCAGCTTGCCGTCGATCTCGCCGCGCGCGCCGTACTTCTTCTCGAGCTTGCCGCGCACGTAGCACTGCAGATCGCTGTAGAGCGGCTTGACCTGCTCCCAGAGGCGGTCGGTCTCGGCGCGGAACGCGTCCGGATCCATGTCGTAGCCCGAGCGCCACATCGCGCCGGCATCGGCATAGCCCATTTCGCGCGCGCCCTCGTTGACCAGCTCGACGAAGCGCTGGTAGTCGCCGCGCATCGGCTGGGCGATCGTGTGCCAGCCGGCCCAGGCGTCGAGCTGCTCGTCGTAGCTGGCCTTCGGATCGCGCAGCACGTCCTCGAGCTCGCCGAGCTGGCGACACTCGCGCTTGCCGCCGTGATCGCGGCAGTAGGTGCCGGCGCCGTAGGCGCCCTCCAGACGCGAGGCGATCTGGGTCAGCTCGGCCAGCTTGGCCGGATCCTTCGGCGCCGGCATCGCGGTACTGAGCTTGAGCAGCGCGATCGAGCGCGCGGTATCGGCGCTCAGCGTCTGGCCCTCGTAGCGGCGCGATTCTTCGACGAAGGTGTTGAGCTGGGCCAGCGTGCGCTCGTTGCTCTTGGCGGCCAGGCGCTGCGAGTCGTCGTTGATGTAGGTCACCGCCAGCCACTGCGCGGAGGCGGTCTCGGGATACTGGGCGCGCTGGGTCTGGTTGACGCGCGCGACGAACGCATCGGCGCTTTCGCTGTTGGCGCCCGGCGCCGGTGCGGCAGCCTGGTCGCGCGTGGCGGTCGCCGCGCAGGCGCCGGTCAGGACGGCCAGCACGGCCGCCGTCAACAGCTTGACGTTCATCGATGCCTCTCCCCAGGTCGTGGTCGGTCGCGGAGGCTAGACCGCTGCCGCGACCGTGCGCAAGAGGCCGTCGCCGCGAGCGGCGGCGACGGCGGGGCGGATGCCGCCTCAGCCCGGCCGCGACGCCATCGCGATCTCGAACGAGCGCTTGCGCGCGGCATGGTCGTAGACGTTGGCGGTCAGCATCAGCTCGTCCGGGCGATGGCGCTCGACGAACGCGGCCAGGCCGTCGCGGACCTGGTCCGGATCGCCGACCACGCTGCAGGCCAGCGCCTGCTCGACGCCGATCCGCTCGGCCGGCGTCCAGTACGCCTCGATGTCGTCGATCGGCGGCGGAATCAGGCCGGGCCGGCCGCGGCGCAGGTTCACGAAGCTCTGCTGCAGCGTCGTGAACAGGCGGCGCGCCTCGGTCTCGCTCGGCGCGGCGACGACGTTGACGCCGAGCATCGCGTAGGGCCGGGCCAGTCGCCGCGACGGCGTGAACTCGCGCCGGTACAGCGCCAGCGCGTGATCGAGCGCATCGGGCGCGAAATGCGATGCGAACGCGTACGGCAGACCAAGCCGGGCCGCCAGGCGCGCGCCGAACAGGCTCGATCCGAGCAGCCAGACCGGCACGTCGACGCCGGCACCCGGCACCGCGCGCACCGGCTGGCCGGGCTCGGCCGGCTCGAAGTAGTACAGCAGTTCCTGCACGTCCTGCGGGAACGCGTCGGCGCTGTCGTGATAGCGGCGCAGCGCGCGCGCGGTCGCCTGGTCGGTACCGGGCGCGCGGCCGAGTCCGAGGTCGATCCGGCCCGGATACAGCGAGGCCAGCGTGCCGAACTGCTCGGCCACCTGCAGCGGCGCGTGGTTGGGCAGCATCACGCCGCCGGAGCCGACGCGGATCGTCTCGGTACCGCCGGCGACGTGGCCGATCAGCACCGCGGTCGCGGCGCTGGCGATGCCGGGCATGTTGTGGTGCTCGGCGAGCCAGTAGCGCGTGTAGCCGAGGCGCTCGGCGTGGCGCGCCAGGTCGAGCGTGTGCGCGAACGCCTGGCTCGCGTCGCTGCCCTCGCAGACCGGTGCGAGGTCGAGGATCGATAACGGGATCATGGCCACTCCGTCGGGGCGATGGCGCCCGAACTGGGGGCGACGGGCGCCGATTGCCAGGGCGGCCCGGCCGCCGCCGCGGCGCTCAGGCCGGCGGCAGCAGGCCGCGCTCGGCCAGCCAGCCCCGCGCGTCGTCGGCGTCGCGCTCGAACCAGGCGCGGCTGGAGCCGAGCCGGAACGTATAGCCCCAGGCGTCCATGTCGGCCATCAGGCGCTCGCGGCCGACGCCGGGCAGGCGGTCGGCGAGCAGGATCTGCAGACAGCAGGTCGCGTCTTCCTCGGCAATCGAATCGGTGGCGTCGGTGTGCACGGCGGCGCGCCGCTCCGGCGGCAGCACGATCAGGTGGCAGGCCTCGTGCAGCAGCGAATGCAGCGGCGTGTCGCGCCGCGCGTGCACGGTGCTGCCGATCACCCCGGCCTCCGGATCGCCCCAGTAGCTGCCGGGAATCGGCATGCCGTCGGCGACCAGGCTCAGCCTCAGGCCGTACTCGGCGAGCAGGGCCGCGACCTGCGCGAGGTCGACGTCGGCCAGGTGCAGCATCGGCGCCTCGCGTCAGGGCTCGTCGCGCATCGCCGCCGGCGCCTGGTCGGGCAGGGCGACCGAGAGCTCCAGCACTTCCTGGTCGCCTTCGCGCTCGACGTTGATCAGCACGGCGTCCGGGTCGACGTTGACGTACTTCTTGATGACCTCGAGCAGCTCGCGGCGCAGCAGCGGCAGGTAGTCCGGGCTGCCGCGCTGGGCGCGTTCCTGCGCGACGATGATGCGCAGGCGTTCCTTGGCGACGCTCGCGGTGTTCTTCGGCCGCGATTTGAAGAAATCCAGGATTCCCATGGTGCTTTAGCTCCCGAAGATGCGCGCGAACAGTCCCTTCTTCTGCGCGTCGAGGAAACGCATCGAGCGTTGCTCGCCGAGCAGCCGGGCGACCGCGTCGTCGTAGGCCTGGCCGGCGAAGGACTGCTCGTCGAGGATCACCGGCACGCCGGCGTTGGACGCGGCGAGCACGCCTTCCGATTCCGGGATCACGCCGAGCACCTCGATGCCGAGGATCTCCTGCACGTCCTTGATGCTCATCATGTCGCCGGCCTCGACGCGTCCGGGGTTGTAGCGCGTCAGCAGCAGGTGCTGCTCGATCGCGCCGTTGCCGAGCTCGGCGCGGCGCGTCTTGCTCGACAGCAGACCCAGGATGCGGTCGGAATCGCGCACGCTGGACACTTCCGGATTGACCACGACGACCGCGCGGTCGGCGAAGTACATCGCCAGCGCCGCGCCTTTCTCGATGCCGGCCGGCGAGTCGCAGATCACGTAGTCGAAGCCCTCCTCGGCCAGCTCGTTGAGCACGCGCTCGACGCCTTCCTTGGTCAGCGCGTCCTTGTCGCGGGTCTGCGAGGCAGCCAGCACGTACAGGGTCTCGAAGCGCTTGTCCTTGATCAGCGCCTGCTTGAGCGTGCACTCGCCGTGGATGACGTTGACGAAGTCGTAGACCACGCGCCGCTCGCAGCCCATGATCAAATCGAGGTTGCGCAGGCCGACGTCGAAGTCGATGACCGCGACCTTCTTGCCGCGGCGCGCCAGGCCGACCGCCAGCGAGGCGCTGGACGTGGTCTTGCCGACGCCGCCCTTGCCGGATGTGACGACGATGATTTCAGTCAAGGCGGGTTCTCCGTAAGGTTCGCCAAGTGTTGCATGCCTGTGACGCGGCGGCGACACCGGCCGCGCCGCGCCGGCACGCCGGGGTCGTTCAGAATCGGGCGATCACCAGCTTCTCGCCGTCCAGGCCGACCTGGACCGGCTGGCCGCGCAGCTCGTCGGGGATCGATTCGAACACCCGGTAGTGGCCGGCGATCGAGACCAGCTCGGCGTGGAACTCGCGGCAGTAGATGCGCGCCTTCTCGTCGCCGAGCGCGCCGGCCAGCGCGCGTCCGCGCAGCGCGCCGTAGACGTGGATCGAGCCGTCGGCGATGACCTCGGCGCCGTTGGCGACCAGCTTGTTGAGCACCAGGTCGCCGCCGCGCGCGTAGACCTGCTGGCCGGAGCGGACCGGCTGGTCGACGTGCAGCGTCGCGCCGCCCGCGGTGGCCGGTGCGCTCGCCGCGGGCGCCGCCGGTGCAGGTGTCGGCGCCGGCTCCGGTGCGGCCGGCGCCGTCCGCGACGGCGGTGGAGGCGTGGCGACCATCGGTTCGCCGCCGGCGCGCTCGTAGGCGGCGCGGAACTTGGCCAGCAGCGGCAGGCCGAGCGCGCGCGCCAGCTGCTCGTTGTCGCTGGTGCCGTAGGCCAGGCCGACCGGGATCAGGCCGGCGCTGCGGATGTGCGCGAGCAAGGTCTGCACGGTGCCGATGTCGGGCAGGGCGGACAGATGGCTGAGGTCGACGACCAGCGGCGCGCGCTCGAACAGATGCGGCGCATGGCGGACCTTGTCGGCCAGTTCCTGCTCGAGCGCGGGGCCGTCGAGGCGCTTCAGGCGCAGGTTGGCGATGCCGACCTGTCCGAACTTGAGCTCGCCGACCGGTTCCAGCGCGGAGATCGCGGCGGTCGTCATCGCTCAGGCGCCTCCGGCGGCGCGCGGCGGTTCCGGCAGCGCGTGCGCGCGGTCGGCCAGCCACGGCACGTCGGGCAGGCGGCGCTCGCCGGCGTTGAGATAGGTGTCGCGCACGAACGCGAAGCTCGGCAGGTTCTTGCCCTGCATCGACACGCGCCGCTCGATCACCGGCATTACCTGCTGGCCGACTTCCTGGAAGCCGTTGGTCGCGTGGAACAGCAGCGAGACGTCGTCGTGCGGCTCGAGGAAGACCTCGCAGGCCAGCAGCGGCACGCGCACCTCGGCGAAGCTGGTGACGTCGGCGTAGAAGATCCGGCCCAGGCCCAGGCCGCGATACGGCCGCGCGATCACGATGCGGTCGATGTAGAGGAATTCCTCGTAGCGCTCGCGGAACCACAGGTAGTTGGCGCTGGTGTAGTCGGTGTTGCGGTCCAGGCCCAGCAGGAAGCCGGCCAGGTGCCCGTCGACCTCGGCCACGCGGAAATAGCAGGCGCAGTCGTAGAACCAGCGCACCCGCGCCGCGTCCAGCGGCAGGATCGTCGGCCCGGCAGCGTTGTTGATGGCGACGATCGAATCCAGCTCGTGCTCGAGCACGTCGCGGATGACTACGGACATTGCGGGGCTCCTGCGGAATCGCCGCAGTGCGGGTCCGACCGCGGCTCGGCGATTATCGCACGCATGCGCACAGCGGTCACCGCACCGCCATGGGGCACGCGCCGCGCGCCGGCGGCCGCGCACCGCGCCGCTGCCGCGCGCCAGTGACTTAGGACAGGTTGCGATCGGCCGGGCCGGGCCTATGATGCCGCCATGCCGATGAAGCAGTTCAACCACATCCAGCTGCTGCGCTACGCCGGATTCTTCACGTACCTGTGCGTGGGCACCCCGCTGCTGCGCTATCCGGGCCTGATGGCGGCGATGCGCGAGCAGGGCCGTTCGCCGGTCCTGGTCGACCTGTGGCTGGTCTGCTACCTGCTGTTCGGCCTGGTGTTCTGGTTCCTGACCCACCGCCTCGGCGCGCGCCAGGTCTCGCCGGCCGAGCGCCTGCTGCAGATCGCGTTGCTGCTGGTCTTGAACGGCACCGCGGTGGTGATCGGCCTGATCAGCCAGAGCGGCCTGTGCGCGCTGCTGCTGGTCGTGGTCGCGGTCGTGCTGCCGTGGCTGCTGCCGCTGCGGCCGGGCCTGTTCTGGGCGGTCGCGCAGAACTACACGCTGGTGCCGGTCTGGCTGAGCTTCCACGACACCACCTTCACGCTGGCCGAGGCCGTGCTGCAGTCGAGCCTGTACCTCGGCTTCTCGGTGCTGGCGTTCGTGACCTCGGTGATCGCCAAGCAGCAGGGCGAGGAGCGCGAACAGCAGCGCCGGCTCAACGCCGAACTGCGCGCGACGCGCGCGCTGCTGGCCGAATCGAGCCGGCTCGGCGAGCGCATGCGCATCTCGCGCGATCTGCACGATCTGATGGGCCACCACCTGACCGCGCTCAGCCTCAATCTCGAGGTGGCCGCGCATCTGGCCCAGGGCCAGGCCCAGGAGCACGTGCGCAAGGCGCAGACGGTCGCCAAGCTGCTGCTCAACGACGTGCGCGAGGTGGTCAGCCAGCTGCGCGACGGCGACAACATCGACCTGACCGCCGCGCTGCGCAGCCTGATCGAGGGCGTGCCGCAGCTGGCGATCCATCTGGAACTGCCCGAGCGCTTCAGCATCGAGGATCCGCGCCGCGCGCAGGTGCTGCTGCGCTGCGCGCAGGAGATCATCACCAATACGGTGCGCCATTCCGGTGCGCGCAACCTGTGGCTGTCGTTCGTGCGCACCGAGGATCGCCAGCTGGCGATCCACGCCCGCGACGACGGCCGCGGCGCGGCCGACCTGACCGCCGGCAACGGACTGCGCGGCATGCGTGAACGCCTCGCCGAATTCGGCGGCCGGCTCGACGTCAACACCAGCCGGGGGCGCGGCTTCACGCTCGACGCCTGGCTGCCATTGGAGGTGGCGACATGATCAGCGTGTGCCTGGTCGACGACCAGAACCTGGTGCGCCAGGGCATCCGTTCGCTGCTGGAGCTGTCCGACGCGATCCGCGTCGTGGCCGAGGCCAGCGACGGCGCCCAGGCGGTGGCGACGATTCCCGAGGTCAAGCCCGACGTCGTACTGCTGGACATGCGCATGCCCGGCATGTCGGGCCTGGACGTGCTCAATGCGCTGGCGCCGCGCGGCCTGCTGCCGCCGACGATCATCCTGACCACGTTCGACGACGACCAGCTGGTGCTGGCCGGACTCAAGGCCGGCGCGCGCGGCTACCTGCTCAAGGACGTCTCGCTCGAGCAGCTGGTCGACGCGGTCAAGGTGGTCGCGGCCGGCGGCTCGCTGGTCGCGCCGGTGGTCACCCAGCGCCTGCTGACCGGCCTGGAGCGCATGAACAACGACTTCACCAGCCTGGACCGGCCCGACCCGCTAACCGAGCGCGAGACCGAGATTCTGCGGCTGATGGCCGGTGGCTACAGCAACAAGGAGATCGCCGGGTCGCTGAACGTGGCCGAGGGCACCGTCAAGAACCACGTGTCCAACATTCTCTCCAAGCTCGGCGTACGCGACCGTACGCGTGCGGTCCTCAAGGCGTTCGAGCTCGGCATCGTCTGAGCGGCGGGGCCGTTCGTGTACGAAACGGGTCGTTCCGGGGGTTTTCGGCGGTCCTGACCGTGCGCAGACTGAACCGTAGCCATACCATCGGCGGCACGGTACCATGCGCGCCCGGGCCGGCGCCTCGCCGCTGTCCCGGCTCAACCAGCGGACGAGTTCCGCGGACGTCCGGCGTGGCTGAGGGGCTCGCATGACGTCGTCTACGTTCTGGAGAGTCCCTGGAATGATTCGTGTTCTCGAAATACTCGTTTCGATCCTGATCGTCTTCCTGCTGGCGGTCGTCATCGGCGTGTTCCTGCCCGACAGCGGCCATATCGAGCGCTCGGTCGAAGTCTCCAATCCGGTCCGTCAGGTCTACGATTCGGTCAACAATTTCCGCCGCTTTCCGCAGTGGTCGGCGCTGCGCGCCAACGATCCGCAGGTCACCTTCGAGCGTTCCGGTCCCGAGAGCGGCGTCGGCGCGCGCATCGCGTGGCAGAGCGAGGTCGACAAGATCGGCGACGGCTCGCTGACGATCGCCTCGAGCGAGCCGGACAGCGAAGTCAAGATGGCGCTCGACAACGACTGGAGCGGCACCGACAAGGTCTACACGATCACGCTGACGCCGTCGGCCAACGGCCGCACCGTCACGATCAAGTGGGCCTACGACGTCAAGTACGGCTGGAACCTGCTGTGGCGCTACGCCGGCCTGTACATCCACGGCACGCCGGACCGCCTGGTGCAGGACAGCCTCGGCAATCTGTCCAATACGCTGGCGACGTTCCCGAACGCCGACTACCGCGATCAGGCGATCGAGGTCGTCGAGGTGCCGTCGCGTCCGCTGCTGCTGATCCGCGCCAAGGTGCCGCGCTCGCTCGACGAGATCGCGATCGCGACCGACGAGGCCGTCGCCAAGATCGACGCGGTCATCGAGAAGGCCGGCCTGCAGAAGGCCGGTCCGCTGACGACGATCACCACCAACTGGGGTGCCGAGAACTACGTCTTCGACATCGCCGTGCCGGTCAGCTCCGACACGTTCACGCTCGACGGCAAGGAGTTCAAGATCACGGCCGCTCCGGAGACCGCCGCGGCGGCCGAGGACGCCGACGCCGAGGCGGACGAGTCCACCGACCCGACGGCCGAGGGCGGCACCGGCGAGAAGGTCTACCAGCCCGGCGAGCTCGACGAGCGCGGCTATCTGATCGTGACCGACACGATCCGCGGCACGCTGTCCTACGGCGGCAAGGCGCTGGTGACCGACTACACCGGCAACCCGGCCGCGCTGCCGCTGCTGCGCCTGATGGAGCGCGCCTACGCCGAGACGCACGGCTACGCCTACAGCGAGATCGGCACCGGCCGTCCGTACGACGAGACGATCTCCGACCCGGCCACGACGCCGCAGGACGAGCAGGAGCTCAAGGTCTACCTGCCGGTCACGATCGAGTAAGCGGTCGCTGCAAGCATCGACACGAAAAAGGCGGCCTTCGGGCCGCCTTTTTCTTTGAGCGTTCGCCCGCAGCCTGCATCGGTCGCCGGCCGCTGCTCCGGCTTCGGCTCTCGCCGTCGGTGCGCCTGAAGCGAGCCGAAGCTCTTGAGCTTGATCTTCCGCCGTCGATGCCGTGGCTTAGGTCAGGTTGCCGAGCTCCTTCGCAAAGATGTAGAGAGCAGCACAATAAAGAACCGATGTCTCAGCCGCCGTGCGGCGGATCGCGCAGCACCAGCAGGCGGGTCTCGGTCATGTCGGCGATCGCGTAGCGCACGCCTTCGCGGCCGAGTCCGGATTGCTTGACGCCGCCGTACGGCATGTTGTCGACGCGGAAGCTCGGCACGTCGCCGACGATCACGCCGCCGACTTCGAGCACGTCCCAGGCGCGCATCGCCTTGCGCAGGTCGTGCGTGAACACGCCGGCCTGCAGGCCGTAGTCGCTGTCGTTGACGATCGCCAGCGCTTCCTCGAAGTCGCGGTACGGCTGCAGCAGCGCGACCGGCCCGAACGCCTCGAGCCGGCTGATGCGTGCCGACGGATCGACGTGCTCGAGCACGGTCGCCTCGAGCATCGCGCCGTCGCGGCGGCCGCCGCAGAGCAGGCGGGCGCCGCCGGCCGCGGCCTCCTCGATCCACTGCTGCAGCCGCTCGGCCTCGGCGGCGTCGATCATCGGGCCGACGAAGGTGGTCTCCTCGCGCGGATCGCCGGTGACCAGCCGCTCGGCGGCGGCGACGAAGCGCGCGGCCAGCGTCTCGTAGAGATCGGCGTGGACCAGGATCCGCTGCACACCGATGCAGCTCTGGCCGGACTGGTAGAACGCGCCGAAGATCAGCCGCTCGACGACGAAGTCGAGCTGGTCGCGCTGGTCGGCGTCGACGATGCAGGCGGCGTTGCCGCCGAGTTCGAGCACGACCTTCTTGCGGCCGGCGCGGGACTTGAGATCCCAGCCGACCTTCGGCGAACCGGTGAACGACAGCAGCTTGAAGCGCTCGTCGGTCGTGAACAGGTCGGCGCCGTCGCGGTGCGCCGGCAGGATCGAGAATGCGCCGGGCGGCAGATCGGTCTCGGCGAGAATCTCGCCGATGATCAAGGCGCCGACCGGCGTGCGGCTGGCCGGCTTGAGCACGAACGGGCAGCCCGCCGCGATCGCCGGCGCGACCTTGTGCGCGACCAGGTTCAGCGGGAAATTGAACGGCGCGATGAACGAGCAGGCGCCGACCGGCATCTGCCGCGTGAAGCCGCGATAGCCGCGCGCGCGCTCGGAGATCGCCAGCTCCAGCGTCTGCCCGTCGATGCGCACGGCCTCCTCGGCGGCGACCTTGAACGTGTCGACCAGGCGGCCGACCTCGCCGCGCGCGTCGCGGATCGGCTTGCCGGCCTCGATGCACAGCGCCTCGGCGAGCTCGTCGCTGCGTTCGCGAAAGCGCGCGACGCAATGCTCGAGCACGGCTTGGCGGCGATAGGCCGGCAGCTCGCGCATCGGTCGCTCGGCCGCGACCGCCGCGGCGATCGCGGCATCGATCGCCGCGGCGTCGGCCAGCGCGACGCGCGCGGCGACTTCGCCGGAATACTTGTCGAGGACTTCCAGGTCGGTATTGGGCTGGTGCGGCTGTCCGGCCAGCCAGTAGGGGTAGGTCGCCTTCATCGGGGATCCTCGCTGCGTTTGGAGCCGGCCGGCGCGGGCCGATCGATGCGCTCCACGCGCAGCGCCAGTTCGCCGTCGGCGAGCCGCGCGCGCACGCCATCGCCCGCCTGCACCTGGGCCACCGAGCGCACGAGGTGGCCCGACTCGGGCCGGTCCAGGATCGCATAGCCGCGTTCGAGCGTGGCCAGCGGGCTGACCGCGTTCAGCGTGCGGACCAGTTCGGCCAGGCGATGGCGGCGCCGTTCGATCGCGCGTGCCAGGGCCGCCAGCAGACGCTCGTGTGCGGCGGTGCCGCGCTCGGTCGCGCTGCGCAGCCGGCGCTGCGGATCGGCCGCGCGCAGCCGCACCAGGCTGTGCGCCAGACGGTCGGCGCGGCGCTGCTGGGCGTGCGCGGCCACGCGCAGCAGACGCGCCTGCAGCAGACCGAGGCGGTCGCGCGCGCGCAGCAGCCGGGCCTGCGGATGCTGGGCGTGCAGGCGCGCGGACAACTGGTCGAGCCGCTGCGCGCGGCGCTCGATCGAGCGCGTCATGCAGCGGCGCAGCTGCACGCGGCTGCCGGCGAGCAGGCGTTCGAGGTCGGCGCGATCGGGTACCAGCAGCTCGGCTGCGGCCGACGGCGTCGGCGCGCGCAGGTCGGCCGCGAACTCGGCGATCGTGAAATCGGTTTCGTGGCCGATCGCCGCGACCACCGGCACCGGGTGCGCGCGCACCGCACGCGCCAGCGCCTCGTCGTTGAACGCCCACAGATCCTCGATCGATCCGCCGCCGCGCGTCAGCACCAGGACGTCGTGCCGGCCGGCGCGCGCGGCGCCTTGCAGCATCGCGACGATCGCCGGCGCCGCGTCGCCGCCCTGGACCGGCACCGGCAGGATCTCGACCGGCACCAGCGGGAAGCGCCGAGCGATCACCGCCAGCACGTCGCGCACCGCGGCACCGCTCGGCGAGGTCACCACGGCGATGCGGCGCGGCCAGCGCGGCAGCGCGCGCTTGATGGCCTGATCGAACAGGCCCTCGGCGGCCAGGCGCGCCTTGAGCGCCTCGTAGGCGCGCCGCAGCGCGCCTTCGCCGGCCTCCTCCATGTGTTCGGCGATCAGCTGGAACTCGCCGCGCGGCTCGTACAGGCTGACGCGGCCGCGCAGCAGCACGTGCATGCCGTCGCCGGGCCGGAACCGCAGCCAGTTGCTGCGCGGTTTGAACATCGCGCAGCGCACCTGCGCGCCGGCGTCCTTGAGCGTGAAGTACAGATGTCCCGACGCCGGACGCGAGACGTTGGAGAGCTCGCCCTCGATCCACAGCGAGGCGAAACGCGTCTCGATCAGCTCGCGCGCGCGGCGGTTGAGTTGCGTCGGCGAGAGGATCTCGCCTTCGTCGGTGTCGTGTTGGCGTGTCACGGAGATCCGATCTTGCAGTGCAGCGTCTTGCGGCTGCCCACGCTAACACGCATCGCGTCCGTATCCGCCTGCGTCGGGCCGCGTCGGCTTGCGGGTGCCAACGCATTTTGCGATAAAGTGGAAACGCGCTGAGCGTCTCGCAAGGCGACCGATGAACGACAAGGCTGGACGGACATCGTTGGGGGGCAGCCGTTTGGAAGTCGCAGGGGCCAGCGGTCGGCCACTGGAGATCCTCCTGGTCGAGGACAATCCCGGTGACGTAAGACTGGTGGCGGAGGCCTTGCGGCAGGCGCGACTGCTGACCCATCTGCGCGTCGCCGACAGCGGCGACAGCGCGCTCTTGCAACTGCGCGGCGCCGGTGCCGCGCAGCGTCCGCTGCCGGACCTGATCCTGCTCGATCTGAACCTGCCGGGCCTGTCCGGGCACGAACTGCTGCACACGCTCAAGAGCGATCCGCGTCTGGTGCGCATACCGGTCGTCGTGCTGACCGGATCGGACGCCGACGAGGACATCCGGCGCGCCTACGACGCGCACGCCAACTGCTACGTGCGCAAGCCGGTCGAGTTCGAGCAGCTGCTCGGCGTGCTGCAGACGGTCGGCAACTTCTGGCTGTCCGTCGTCAGTCTGCCCGAGGGCGTCTCGACCGGACGCATGGAGACGCCTTCGCTGCTGCTGGTCGAGGACAATCCCGGCGACGCGCGCATGGTGCGCGAGATGCTCGGCGAGTCGATGGAGGAGGACCTGCGCATCGACGTGGTCACGCGTCTGCGCGAGGCGATCGACGCGGTGCGCGAGCATCGCTACACGGCGATCCTGCTCGACCCGGGACTGCCCGATTCGCAGGGTCTGGAAACCGTCGCGGCCCTGCACCGCGTGGCTCCGCTGACGCCGCTGGTCGTGCTGAGCGGGCACGGCGACGAGGAGATCGCGCTGCGCGCGATCCAGCTCGGCGCGCAGGATTACGTGATCAAGGGCGAACTGCAGAGCGCACCGCTGCTGCGCACGCTGCGCTATGCGATCGAGCGCAAGCTGGTGCAGGAGCGCCTGGACTACCTGGCCAGCCACGACGGCGTGACCGGACTGCCGAACCGCCAGGTGTTCCTGGCCAATCTGAGCCAGGTGGTATCGGGCTGCCAGCGCACCGGCGGGGATGCCGCGGTCATCAGTATCGGCCTGTCCGGCATCGGTCTGGTCAACCAGATCCACGGCCACGAGGTCGGCGATCAGGTCGTCGCGGCGGCCGTGCTGCGCATCCGCGAGGCGCTGCCCGAAGGCGTGCTGCTCGCGTGTACCGGCAGCGCCGAATACTCCACGATCCTCACCGACCGTGGCGCGATCATGGACACGCCGCGCATCGCCGAAGACCTGCTGGTGCGGATCCGCACGCCATGCCAGGTCGCCGACCAGAAGTTCTACCTGGCCGCCAACGTCGGCATGAGCATGTACTCGATCGACGCCGACGAGGCCGCCCCGCTGCTCAAGTGCGCCGAGACCGCGCTGTACCAGGCCAAGAACACCAGTCCGGGCACGTTCCAGTTCTATTCGGCGCAGATGAACGCGACCGCGCGGCGCCGGCTGATGCTCGAGCGCGACCTGCGCCATGCGCTCGAGCGCGAGGAGTTCGAGCTGCACTATCAGCCGGTCGTCGATGCCGCGACGCAGGCCCTGGTCGGCGCCGAGGCGCTGCTGCGCTGGCGCCATCCCGAACGCGGCCTGCTCGCGCCGGACCAGTTCCTCGACGTCGCCGAGCAGTCCGGGCTGATCGTGCCGATCGGCGCCTGGGCGATGAATACCGCCTGCCGCGTCGTCGCCTACTGGAACACGCTGGTCGCGCAGCCGCTGCGGGTCAGCGTCAACGTATCGGCGCACCAGCTCGGCGGCGACGAGCTGATCGGCGTGATCGACCGCGCGCTGCGCGAGAACCAGCTGTCGCCTGCCGCGCTGATGGTCGAGCTGACCGAGAACATCATGCACAGCGAGGCGTCGCGGCATCTGCTGCTGGGGCTGCGCGAGCGCGGCATCAGCGTCGCGCTCGACGACTTCGGCATCGGCTTCAGCTCGCTGGCGTACCTGCGCCGCTTTCCGGTCGACGTGCTCAAGATCGACCGCAGCTTCATGACTCACGTGCCGGCCGACCGGCGCGACGCCGCGATCGTCCGCGCGATCGTCGTGATGGCGCGTACGCTCGGCCTGCTGGTCATCGCCGAGGGCGTCGAGACCGAGGCGCAGCGCGACTTCCTGCGCGAGGAAAGCTGCGACCAGATGCAGGGCTACCTGCTCGCGCGGCCGATGGACGCGGCCGCGTTCGCGACACGCCTGGTCACCGCGGACGACACCGACCGCATGGCCGGCGGACGATGAACGCCCGGGTGCCGCGCGCGGTCGCCTGCCGCGGCTGTCTGATCGTCGCCGCGGCGGTGCTGTTCGCGTTCGCGCTGGCCGGTCACGTGCTCGACCTGACGGCGTTCCGGTTGCGCTGGATGACGCTGTTCGCGCTGTTCGCGATCGTGCTGGCGCTGTCGCAGCGCCGGTTCGGCTGGCGCGCAGCGGTCGGCGGCGTGGTCGGCACCGCGATCGTGCTGCTGACCGTCAACCAGCTGCTCGGCTTCGTCGCCGGGCGCATCCTCTTCGTCGGCGGCAGCGGTCTGACGCCGCCGCTCGGCCCGGGTTTCGCCGGCGGCCTGTGCTGTCTGGGGCTGGCGCTGATGGTCGACGCCGTGCTGCCGCCGCGGCTCGGGCGGCGCGCGGTGATCGGCATACTCGCGGCCGTCGCGATCTGCCTCGGCGCGATCGGCAGCCTGGTCGGCGCGACGCCGGCCGAGATGGCCACGCCCAGCGGCTGGAGCCAGCTGGTACGGATGCGGCCGGCCAGCGGCATCGTGCTGGTCCTGGTCGGCGTCGCGATGATGGCCTGCCTGCGCTCGGCGCTGCCGCCGATCCGCGACGCGGGCCGTTCGCTGCAGGAACAGCCCGAGGACGGAGCCGGCCTTGCCGCAAGCATCGTGGTGCTGGTCGTCGTGCTCGGTGCGACCGCGCTGGCCTGGCGCATCGCAACCGACACCGATCGCGCGAACCAGGACGCCGCGATCGAGCGCGCCGTCGAGCGCGTCGGCGCCAACCTGGGCCTGCGCCTGCGCGAGTACGCCGATCTGCTCAACGGCGCACGCGGCCTGTTCGCGGCATCCAGCGAGGTCTCGCGGGCCGAGTGGCGCCGTTTCGCCACGGCGGTCGATTTCGAGCGCCGCTACGCGGACGTCCGCGCGTTCGGCTTCGTCAAGCGCATCGCCGACCGGGACCGCGCCGACCTGACCGATCCGGACGGCCGTCCGGTCGCGATCTGGCCCGACGGCGAACGCGACCAGTACTTCGCGGTCGCGTTCACGCTGCCGGACGATCCGCGCAACCGGCGTGTGCTCGGTTTCGACCTCGGATCGGTGCCCGAGCGGCGGCCGGCGCTGGAGGCCGCGCGCGACGAGGATGCCGCGCGCCTCACGCCGCGCGTGGATCTGATCCAGGAGGACGATCCGGTGCGGCGTCCGGGCTTCGTGATGGTCGTGCCGGTCTATCTCGGCGAGGCGGCGCCGGACGACCTGGCCGCGCGCACCGACCGGCTCGCCGGATTCGTCTATGCCGTGTTCAGCGCCGCCGACCTGGTCGGCGGTGCGCGCGAGGGCGAGTTGCCGATGAACCTGCGTCTGTACGACGGCGATGCGCCGGCGCCGGCGGCCCTGGTCTACCAGACCGCGCCGTTCGCGCCGACCGGCACGGTCAAGCGCGTCGCGATCAGCCGGGGAGGGCGGCTGTGGACGCTGGAAGGGCAGCCCTCGGCCGCGCCGGCCGCCGGCGTCGGCGACCGCGATCGCGACCGGGTGCTGCTGGTCGGCGTGCTGGCTGCGATCGTGCTGTTCGCGATCACCTGGCTGCTGGCCGGCAATCGCGCGCGTGCGCTGGCGATGGCGCGGTCGATGACCGAGGAATGGCGGCGCAGCGAGCGTGCGCTCAAGGCCGTCACCGATACCGCCAAGGACGGCATCGTCATGACCGATGCGCGGGCGCGCATCCTCTACGTGAATCCCGCGGCCGAGCGCGGCTTCCGGGCGCCGCCGGGCAGCCTGATCGGCAGCTCGGCGCTGGAACTGTTCGCCGAGGAGGAGCGTCCGCTCTACGAGCGCGCGCTGCGCCGCGGCCTGCATCCGATGGAGCCGGGGCTCGGCGATCATCCGGTCGAGGTCACCGCGCGCCGCCACGACGGCAGCGAGTATCCGGCCGAGGTCACGTTCTCGCGCTGGCGCAGCGACGAGGACGTCTTCATCACGGCGATCATCCGCGACATCAGCCGGCGTCGACTCGCCGAGCAGGAGCTGGAACGGCGGACGCAGGAGCTGCAGCGTTCCAATGCCGAGCTCGAGCAGTTCGCGTACGTGGCCTCGCACGATCTGCAGGAGCCGCTGCGCATGGTCGCCAGCTACGTGCAGCTGCTGGCGCGCCGCTATCGCGACCAGCTCGACGCCGACGCCGACGAGTTCATCGGCTACGCGGTCGACGGCGCGACGCGCATGCAGCGGCTGATCCAGGATCTGCTGGCCTATGCGCGGATCGGCCGGGCCGGCAAGGAGCCGGTGCCGACCGACGCGGCTCAGGCCGCGCGGCAGGCGATCTCGCAGCTGACCGACGTGCTGCGCGAGGCCGGTGCGCGGCTCGACGTCGACCTCGACTGTCGCGTGGTCGCCGTACCGAGCCAGCTGGTCCAGCTGTTCCAGAACCTGATCGGCAACGCGGTCAAGTTCCGCGGCGCGGCGCCTCCGTCGATCACGATCGACGCGCGCCGCGAGGACGCGATGTGGCACTTCCGCGTCGCCGACAACGGCATCGGCATCGAGCCGCAACACCGCGAGCGCGTGTTCGCGATCTTCCAGCGTCTGCATACGCGGCGCGAATACCCGGGTACCGGCATCGGACTGGCGATCTGCCGCAAGATCGTCGAGAACCATGGCGGCACGATCTGGGTCGAGTCCGAGCCCGGCCACGGAGCGGTCTTCCATTTCACCCTGCCTGGAGAGAGCGAGCATGGCTGACGTCGAAGTCGACCGCTGGGAGCAGGTCGTCGAGATCCTGCTGATCGAGGACAACGAGGGCGACGTGCGCCTGACGCGCGAGGCGCTCAAGGACGGCCGGCTGCGCAACCGCCTCAACGTCGTTTACGACGGCGAGCAGGCGCTGGCCTATCTGCGCCGCCAGGCGCCGTACGAGGAGGCGGTGCGGCCCGACCTGATCCTGCTCGACCTCAACCTGCCGCGGCTGGACGGGCGCGAGGTGCTGGCCGCGATCAAGCACGATCCGCAGCTCAAGCAGATCCCGGTGTGCGTGCTGACCAGCTCGCGCGCCGAGCGCGATCTGCTGCGCGCCTACGATCTGCACGCCAACTGCTTCATCACCAAGCCGGTCGAGTTCGAGGAGTTCATGCACGTCGTGCGCAGCATCGAGAACTTCTGGCTGACGATCGTCGTCCTGCCGCCCAAGGAGTGACGCGCGGCCGCCGCGAGGCGGCGCCGGGCGCTCAGCGGGCCGTGGGATCCTCGTCGGCCGGTCCGGCCGCATCGGCGGCGCGCCCGGCCGGCGTCGCGCGCCGCCACCAGTGCCGGCCATGCCGCATCAGCATCGCCGTGGCCATCCACAAGGCGGCGCCGGCCAGCGGCCAGGCCACGTAGTGCGGGCGCACGATCGCCAGCGCGGCGAAGGCCAGCAGCGAGAACGTCGCGACCAGCGCGACGCCGGCCTCGGCCGGGCCGAGCACGCGGTGACGCGAGAACGCGGCGCCGACCGTATTGACGAAGCGCATCGCGCTGGCGGTGGCGCGCGATGAGCTGCCGCGGCCCCCGCGCGCATGGCGGCGTGCCGAGGGCGCGGCGCGGCGTACGCGCCGCCGCGGCGTCAGCACGATCTCGGTGGCGCCGCACAGATCCGCCTCGTACTGGCGCTCCATGCGCTCGGCGAATCCGGCATCCTCGATCGCCACGTCGATCTCGCAGTTGCCGAGCCAGCTGGCGATATTGAGATTGCTCGAGCCGACCCTGGCCCAGCGCCCGTCGGCGACGGCGGTCTTGGCGTGCATCATCGAGCCGTTCCATTCGAACACGCGCACGCCGGCTTCGAGCAGCGGCCGGTAGCCGGCGCGCGACAGCGACGCGACCATGCCGACGTCGCTCGATCCGGGCACCAGCAGGCGCACGTCGACGCCGTCGCGCGCGGCCGCGGCCAGCGCCTGCACGTACGGTGCGACGCCGATGAAATACGCATCGGCCAGCCACAGCGAGCGCTGCGCCAGGGCCGCGACGAGCTGATCGAGCCGGTAGACGCCGGTGGTGCTCGGCCGCGTCGCGATCAGGCGGACGTCGACCGAGCCGGCGCTTTCGATCGGCTCGGCCGGTTCGGCCTCGGCCAGCGGCGAGCCGGTCGCCGCCCACATCGCCGCGAACGCGCGCGTCAGTTCGCCGAGCACGGGGCCGCGCAGCGCGACGCCGGTATCGCGCCACGGCGGCACGCCGCGCTCGGGCCGGCCCAGCCATTTGGCGCTGACGCAGACGCCCGACACGAAGCCGACCGTCGCGTCGACGACCAGCGACTTGCGATGGTCGCGGCTCAGCCAGTTGCCGCTGCCGGGCAGGCCCGGCCGGTTGTAGGTGCGCACCTCGCCGCCGGCCGCGACCAGCGGCTTCCAGAAGCGCAGCGAGGATTCGCCGAAGCAGCCGAGCCAGTCGCGCAGGACGCGCACCTCGACGCCGGCGGCGGCACGTTCGGTCAGCGCCTCGAGGAACGCACGGCCGACCGCGTCGTCGCGAAAGATGTAGTTCTCGAGCAGGATGCGCCGTCGGGCGCTGCGGATCGCGGCCAGCCAGGCGTCGAAGTGAGCCTGGCCGTCGATCAGCAGATCGACCGCGTTGCCGCCGACCAGCGGTGCGCCGGCCGCGCGATAGAACGCGCGTTCGGCCGCATGGCGCAGCGCCTGGTCGGCATCGGGAAGCGGGAGCGAGCGGGGGGACATGGTGTGAGTCTAGAGCGTCCGGCCGACTTTGAGCTGAGCGGGTCCGGTCGCGCACCGAGGCGGCCGGTGTCACGGCAGCGCGCGGTCCTGTAAACGCGGTCCGCGGCGGTGCGCGATCCGGCGTCGGCTGGCTCCCGTGCGGTGGACGCCGGCGCTCAGGACACCTTGAGGCGACGCGCGAACGCGGTGTACCAGCGCAGCGGCAGGAAGCGCTTGAACCAAACCGCGACGCGCTCGCGGCCGGCGATCACGACCTCGTAGCGATCGCGTTCGACCGCTCGCCAGATGCGCTCGGCGCAGGCGGCCGGCGTCATGCCCTGGCCGATGTCGCTGTCGACCGTGCCCCAGGCGCGGCCTTCCGGCCCCAGCGCATTGAGCGAGATCGCCGTGCTGACGAAGCCGGGACAGGCCAGCGTGAAGCGCACGCCGCGATCGCCGAGCTCGATCCGCGCGCAGTCGTAGTAGCCGTGCAGCGCATGCTTGGCGGCCGCGTAGCCGGTGCGCCGTGCCATCGCGATCTTGCCGAACACGCTGCTGACGACGACCACGTGGCCGCTGCCGCGTGCCGCCATCGCCGGCAGCAGTGCCCGCGTCAATGCGATCGGCGCGAAGAAGTCGATCTCGAACAGGCGCCGGTACGAGGCCAGCGAGGTCTCCAGCGCGGTCGTGCGCTGCGACAGGCCGGCGTTGTTGACGAGCACGTCGACCGGACCGAAGAACGCCTGGGCGCGGTCGGCCAGCGCCTGCGCGTCGTCGATCCGTTCGAGGTCGGCCGGCAGCAGGGCCACGCGGGCCGGATCGGGACAGGCCGCGCGCACGCGCTCGAGCTCGGCATCGCGCCGGGCGGTCAGCACCAGGCGCGCGCCGCGTGCGGCCGCGCCGTACGCCAGCGCCTCGCCGATGCCGCCGGACGCGCCGGTGATCCAGACCACCTTGTCGTGCAGCTCGGTCATCGCATGTCCTCGTGGTGCCTGCGCCCGGTGCGGGCCGAGGCGACAGCGTGCCAGCCCGCGTGCGGACTGGCAAAGGCGCGCGGCCGCGGCGCGGAGACCGGTCCACGAGCGCCGCGCCGACGCCGGCGGCGGGACGCCGCGCGGCGGTCGCACCGCGCGGCCGCGCCGAGGTGCTGCTGCCGGAGCATGCCGGATCTGCCGGACGCGTAGCGGCCGGCGGCGTCGCGCGGCCGGCTACGGAAACGCGCGATCGAGCCAGTCCGGCACCGGCAGTCCCTTGTCGCGCAGGAAGGCCGGGTTGAACAGCTTGGCCTGATAGCGCGTGCCGGCGTCGGCGAGGATCGTCACGATCGTATGTCCGGGGCCGAGCCGGCGCGCCAGGCGGATCGCGCCGGCGATGCTGACGCCGCTCGATCCGCCGACGTTGAGTCCTTCCTCGGCGATCAGCGCATGCACCAGCGGCACCGACTCGGTGTCGGGGATCGACCAGGCCAGGTCGATCGGCGCGTCGGCGAAGTTCGCGGTGATGCGGCTCGATCCGATGCCCTCGCTGATCGAGCTGCCTTCGGCCTCGAGCCGGCCGGTATTGACGTAGCACGCCAGCGCCGAACCGGCCGGATCGGCCAGCGCGATGCGCACGTGCCGGTTGCGCGCCTTCAACGCACGGCCGACGCCGGCCAGCGTGCCGCCGGTGCCGCTCGCGCAGACGAAGCCGTCGACGCGGCCGTCGAGCTGATCCCAGATCTCCGGCCCGGTCGTCGTCTCGTGGATGTCGCGGTTGGCGGTGTTGTCGAACTGGTTCGCGAACCAGGCGCTGCCGGCCTCGCGCGCGTTGATCTCGGCGGCCAGACGCCGCGCCACGTGCGCGTAGTGGCCCGGATCGGCGTAGGCGACGGCCGGCACCAGATGCACCTCGGCACCGGTCACGCGCAAGGCATCGATCTTCTCGCGGCTCTGCGTCGCGGGCATCGCGATGATCGTGCGGTAGCCGCGGCTGGCGCCGAGCAGGGCGAGGCCGATGCCGGTATTGCCGGCGGTGCCCTCGACGATCGTGCCGCCGGGCCGGATCGCGCCGCTGCGCTCGGCCTCGAGCAGCAGGCCGAGCGCGGTGCGGTCCTTGATCGAGCCGCCGGGGTTCGCGAACTCGGCCTTGCCGTAGATCGCGCAGCCGGTCTGCGCCGACGCGCCGCGCAGCCGGATCAGCGGGGTGCGGCCGATCGCGGCGGCCAGATCGTCACGGGTGTCCAGAACGCCTCTCCCCGACGCCTGCGGTGCGCCGGCCGCCCGCCGCGCCACCGTCATGCACGCGGTGCCGGTACCGTGCGCAGGTACGGCTTGAGCGTCTTCCAGCCGTCCGGATGCAGTGTACGCGCATCCTCGTCGGAGACCGACGGCGCGATGATGACGTCCTCGCCGGGCTTCCAGTCCACCGGTGTGGCCAGCTTGCGGCCCTCGGTCAGCTGCAGCGAATCGAGCACGCGCAGGATCTCGTCGACGTTGCGGCCGGCGCTCGGCGGGTAGGTCAGCGTCAGGCGCACCTTCTTGTGCGGATCGACGATGAACACCGAGCGGACGGTCACCTTGGGATCGGCGGCCGGATGGATCATGCCGTAGAGCTCGGCGATGCGGCGGTCCGGGTCGGCCAGCAGAGGATAGCCGAGCGTCGTGCCGCCGACGTCCTCCACGTCGGCGACCCAGCGCTGGTGCGACTCCAGCGGATCGACCGACAGGCCGAGCAGCCGCGTGTTGCGTGCGCTGAACTCGTCCTGGCGGCGCGCGAAGACACCGAGCTCGGTCGTGCAGACCGGCGTGAAGTCGGCCGGGTGCGAGAAGAACACGACCCAGCCGTCGCCGGCGTAGTCGTGGAAGCGGATCGGACCCTGGGTCGACTCGGCACTGAAGTCCGGGGCGATCTCTCCGAGTTTGAGCGACATCGATGTCTCCTGAGGCGGGTGGACGAAAGCGGTCAGGCCGCCGCGACCAGCGGCGGGTGCGGATGCGGGGCACGGCGGGTGTCGTGGCGGGCTGCGTCGAGGACCGGCGCATCGGCCGGCGGCGCGCCGTGCGCGCGCTCGTCCACGACCGGCGCGCCGAACCAGGCCAGCGACGGCGCCAGCGCGGCCACTTCGCCGAGGATCAGCAGGCTCGGCGAACGCAGCGCATGCCGGCGCGCCAGTGCCGGCAGGTCGGCCAGCTCGCCGCAGATCACGCGCTGCCCGGGGCGGCTGCCGTTCTCGATCAGCGCGAACGGCGTGCGCGGATCGCGGCCGTGCGCGAGCAGCCGCTCGCGCAGCGTGTCGAGCTCGAGGCCGGCCATGTACAGCGCCAGCGTCTGCCGCTCGGCGGCCAGCGCGGGCCAGTCGAGCGTATCGAGCGAGTCCTTGCAATGCGCGGTCAGCAGCCGCAGCGACTGCGCGTGGTCGCGATGGGTCAGCGGAATGCCGGCGTAGGCCGCGCAGGCCAGGGCGGCGGTGATGCCGGGCACGACCTCGTAGGCGATCGCGTGCCCGCGCAGGAACTCGAGCTCCTCGCCGCCGCGTCCGAACACGAACGGATCGCCGCCCTTGAGCCGGACCACGCGCCGCCCGGCGCGCGCGTGCTCGAGCAGGATCTGGTGGATGCGCGCCTGCGTGACCGCGCGGCCGCCGCCCTGCTTGCCGACGTCGATGCGCTCGGCATCGCGGCGCGCCAGCTCGAGCACGGCCGGCGCGACCAGCCGGTCGTGCACGATGACGTCGGCCTCGTTGAGGACGCGCAGCGCGCGCAGCGTCAGCAGGCCCGGATCGCCGGGGCCGGCGCCGACCAGGGCGACGCGTCCCGCTGCCGCTGCGGAAGGCGCCGCGATCATGCGCTCGAGCGCCGCCTCGGCCTCGCGCTCGCGTCCGGCGCGCAACAGCGCGAGCAGCTCGCCGTCGAGCAGGCGCCGGTAGACGCCGCGGCGCGTGCCGGGCGTGCCGTGCCGTTCGCGGATCGCGCCGCGCCGGCGCGCCAGCAGCGCGGCCAGCGGACCGAGCGCCGGATCGAGCAGCCGTTCGAGCCGCTCGCGCAGCAGGGTCGCGAGCATCGGCGCGCCGCCGCCGGAGGAGACCGCGATCTGCAGCGGCGCGCGATCGACGACGGCCGGCACCTGGAAGCTCGAGTGCCCGGCGTCGTCGACGACGTTGACGAAGACGCGCCGCTGCGTCGCCGCAGCGGCGATCGTCGCATTCAAGGCCGCGTCGTCGGTCGCCGCGATCACGAGCCAGACCGCGTCGAGCCAGGCCGGCTCGAAGCGGCCCGGCAGATGGACCAGCTCGCCGCCGGCGGCGCGCGCGGCGAGCGCCGGCGTCAGCCGCGGCGCGCCGACGCGGATCGCCGCGCCGGTGCGCAGCAGCGCATCGATCTTGCGCGTGGCGACCGCGCCGCCGCCGACCACCAGCACCGTCCGGCCGCGCAGATCGGCGAACAGCGGATAGAGCGTCGGTGGCGGGGCGGCATCGTTCACGGCGAGGACCATAGCGAGGGTGCGCACGGTGCGGAAATGACCGCGACGACCAGGCATATGGCCGCAGGGCATGACGCATCATCGAGATCCGGTTCGGACGGATGGACGTCCAAATAACTTGTGGCTATGATGCCGCGACACGTCGCCGCGAATGCGGATCTTCGCAGCATGCACGCCGGACCGCCCCGGGCGTGCCGGCGCGCTTTCCTCCCGGAGCATCGTCATGACACTCACGCAGCTGCGCTATCTGGTCGCGATCTCCGACGCCGGGCTCAACATCACCCAGGCCGCCGAGCACGTGCACGCGACCCAGCCCGGCCTCAGCAAGCAGCTCAAGCAGCTCGAGGACGAGCTCGGCTTCCAGCTGTTCGCGCGCAAGGGCAAGAGCCTGGCCAGCGTGACGCCGGCCGGACAGCAGGTCATCGATCGTGCCCGCATGATCCTGGCCGAGGCGCGCAACATCCGCGCGATCGCGGCCAACCTGCGCGGCGACCAGGAGGGCGAGCTCGCGATCACGACCACGCATACCCAGGCGCGCTTCGTGCTGCCGTCGGCGATCGCCGAGCTCAAGCGGCTGTATCCGGCGATCGGCGTGCATCTCAAGCCACACGGCGACGCCCAGGTCATGGGCCTGTTCGAGCGCGGCGAGGCCGATCTGGCGATCATCAGTACGACCGGCACGGCGCCCGGCGACGGCGTGGCCGTGCCGCTGTTCCGCTGGCGGCGCGTCGTCGTCGTGCCGCGCGCGCATGCGCTGGCGGCGCTGCGGCGCCCGCTCGCGATCGAGGACCTGATCGGCCAGCCGCTGGTCAGCTACGAGTCCTCGCTGCGGCCCGAATCGTCGTTGCGGCGCGTGTTCGAGGATGCCGGCGCGACGCCGAACTTCGCCTGCACCTCGCGCGATGCCGACCTGATCAAGACCTACGTGCGCGCCGGCCTCGGCGTCGGCATCTTCGCCGAGATGGCGCTGGCCGACGAGGACGCACGCGACCTGGCCGTGCTCGACGCGGCCGGCCTGTTTCCGGAATGCACGACCTGGCTGGTGCTGCGGCGCGACCGCGTATTGCGTGCCTACGCCGCGTCGCTGGCCGGACTGATCGCGCCGCAGCTCGATCCGCGCGATCTGCAGCGCGCGCTCAACGGCGAGGCGCCCGCGGCCTGGCCGCAGCCGCCGTACTGGCGCGACCGCGCGGACGGCGGCTACGCACCGGCCGCGCGGGTCGCCTGAGACACCCGTCGCGAGGCGCGGCCGAGGCCATGGCGCGCGGCGTCCGCCGCGGCGCGGAACGCGATCCGGGCGCGAAATCCCGAGTGCCCGCTGCGGCGATGTCTGCTGCGCGCGCCGCGCGCGGGCTCAGGCCACCGAGCCGCGCGTCAGCGGCGTCGGCGACGGATAGCGGATGACTCGGTTGCGGCCGGACGCCTTGGCCGCGTAGAGCGCCTGGTCGGCCGCGTCGAGCAGTACCTCCAGTCGCCGCGTGGCGACCGTCGACAGGCTGGCCAGGCCGATGCTGATCGTGCGCGCCGGACCGGTCGGATCGAGCGTCCGCAGCGCATCGCCGACCTTCTCGCAGATCCGCTCGGCGACCTGCGTGGCCGCCTCGCCGCCGCTGCGCGGCAATACGATCAGGAACTCCTCGCCGCCGAAGCGGCCGAGCAGGTCGCCCGGTTCGAGCCATTGCCGCATCGCCTGGACGCCGACCACGAGCGCGCGGTCGCCGAACAGATGGCCGCGCAGATCGTTGAGCTGCTTGAAATGGTCGAAATCGATCAGCAGCACGCTCAGGTCGTGGCCGTGGCGCTCGGCGTCGCCGATCGACTCGTCGAGCTGGCGTATCAGGTGGCCGCGGTTGTACGCGCCGGTCAGCGGATCGCCGATCGCGGCCTGGTAGAGCTCGGCGGCCTGGCGCTCGAGCTTGCCGTTGGCATCGGACAGGATCTGACGCTGCCGTTCCAGTTCCGCCGCGCCGCGCGCGAGCAGCTGGTTGCGCTGCTTGACGCCGATGTAGCGCCACGACAGCAGGCCGAGCACGATCAGCAGCGTGCCGATGCCGAGCAGGCCGAACTGGCGCTCGAGCTTCTGGTTGTGCAGCCGCGTGGCCTGCAGCTCGTTTTCCTTGGTCAGCAGCGCATTGCGCTGCTCGCTGTCGCGCCGTGCATGGCGCACCTGCAGCGCGGCGAGCTGGCGGCTGGTGCGCGCGCCGAGCATCTCCTCGCGCAGCGCGGACCGCCGCGACAGGTAGCGCAGCGCGGCCGGTGTGTCGTGCTCGGACAGCGCCAGCTGCTCGCGCAGCTGGTAGGCCTGGGCGAGCTGCGGCTTGAGCTGGCTGAATTCGAGTCCGGCGATCGCCTCGTCGAGCAGGGCGCGGGCGCGCAGGCGGTCGCGCCGTTCGATCGCCAGGCCGGCCAGATTCAGCAGAGCCGTCGCGACGATCTCGCGCTGGCCGAGCTCGCGGCCGAGCTCGAGCGTCTGCTCGAATTCGGCCTCGGCTTCCTCGCGCCGGCCGAGGCCGCTCAGTGCACGCCCGGCCTCGAGCCGCTCCAGCCCCTGCGAGGGCCGCGTGCCGATCGCGCGATCGATCGCCAGCGCCTCGCGCGCGGCCAGCAGCGCTTCCTCGTAGCGTTCGCGGTCGTTGAGCTGGCCGGCGTAGCTGCCGAGTATCGGCGCGAGCAGCGACGGGGCGGCGCGGCGCCGCGCCGCGTCCAGCGCATGCGCGAAATAGACCGCGGCGGCGTCGCCGTCCTCGATCGCGCGGTAGATCAGCGCGATGTTGCGATAGGAGGTTTCGGTCTGCTCGTCGTAGCGCTCGCGGATCGTCAGCGCCTCCAGCTGCAGGTCGAGCGCCTTGGCATAGTCGCCGCGATCGCGCATCGCGGTGCCGAGATTGGCCAGCACCTGGGCCTCGCCGAGCCGGTCGCCGAGCGCGCGGTACAGCTCCAGGGCATGTTCGCCGTGGCGCAGGGCGGCGTCGAGACGGCCCTGGCGGCGCTCGAGCACGGCGCGGAACAGCTCGGCGGTCGCTTTGCCGTGCGGCAGCGGCAGCGTCGCGAGGCGGCTGACGTAAGCCTCGCAACGGCGGTAGTCGCCCGACTGCAACGCGATCTCGGCGCGGTTCTGCAGGGCCTCGGCCAGCAGCGGGCGGTCGCCGCCGCGATCGGCCAGGGCCTGGACCTCGCCCCAGCGGCGGTCGGCCAGCTCGCGCGCCTCGAACAGCAGCGCCAGATGCGCGATGACGTGCGCGGCGGCCAGCCGGCCGGCACGGTCGGCGTTGAGGCCGGAGATCTCGGCGGAGAAGCCGACGATCGCGTCGAGGCCCTCGGCGACGCGGCGCGAGCCGGCCGCGACCTGGGCACTCGGAAAGGTCTCCTCGGAGGCCGGCGTGGCCGGAACACCCGCCGTCGATGCCAGCAGCAGGGCGAGGCAGCAGCCGGTCAGGCGTCTCGTATGTGACATGGCCATTCGAAACAGGGGACGACGGCCGCGAGCGTTGCGCGCTGCCGCGTGGCTGGTGGCGAGTGTAAACTTCGCGATCCCACGAAATGTTAACGAGATCGTGCAAAACGCCCCGAAAGTCGGCTTCGTCAGCCTCGGCTGTCCCAAGGCGCTGGTGGACTCCGAGCGCATCCTGACCCAGCTGCGCGTGGAGGGCTATGCGATCGTGCCCAGCTACGACGCGGCCGACGTCGTCGTCGTCAACACCTGCGGCTTCATCGACGCGGCGGTCGAGGAGTCGCTGGACGCGATCGGCGAGGCGCTCGAGGAGAACGGCCGCGTGATCGTGACCGGCTGCCTCGGCAAGCGCGCCGACCTGATCCGCGACGCGCATCCGGACGTGCTCGCGATCAGCGGTCCGCAGGACTACGCCAGCGTGCTGAGCGCGGTGCACCAGGCGCTGCCGCCGCGGCGCGACCGCTTCACCGATCTGCTGCCGGTCCCGGAGCCCGGCGTCGGCGTCAAGCTGACGCCGAAGCACTATGCGTATCTCAAGATCTCCGAGGGCTGCAATCACCGCTGCACGTTCTGCATCATCCCGTCGATGCGCGGCGACCTGGTGTCGCGGCCGGTCGACGAGGTGCTGATCGAGGCCGAGAAGCTGGTGCGCGGCGGCGTCAAGGAGCTGCTGGTGATCTCGCAGGACACCAGCGCCTACGGCGTGGACCTGCGCTATGCCGAGCGCGACTGGCGCGGCCAGCCGCGGCGCACGCAGATGACCGCGCTGTGCGCGGCGCTGGCGGAGCTCGGCGCCTGGGTGCGGCTGCACTACGTCTATCCGTATCCGCACGTGGACGAGGTCATCGAGCTGATGGCCGACGGCCGCATCCTGCCGTACCTGGACATTCCGCTGCAGCACGCCAGCCCGCGCATCCTCAAGCTGATGAAGCGGCCCGGCGCGGTCGACCGCACGCTGCAGCGCGTGCAGGCCTGGCGCGCGGCCTGCCCGGAGCTGACCTTGCGCAGCACCTTCATCGTCGGCTTCCCGGGCGAGACCGAGGCCGAGTTCGGCGAGCTGCTCGACTTCATCGAGGCCGCGCAGCTCGATCGCGTCGGCTGCTTCGCGTATTCGCCGGTCGAGGGCGCCCGCGCCAACGATCTGCCCGATCCGGTGCCCGAAGCGGTCAAGCACGAGCGCCTGGAGCGCTTCATGGCCGTGCAGGCGAGGATCAGCGCCGCGCGGCTGCGCGCGAAGATCGGGCGCGAGATCGAGGTGCTGGTCGACGAGATCGACGGCGACGTCGCGATCGCGCGCTCGGCCGCCGACGCGCCCGAGATCGACGGCATCGTGCAGGTCGCCGATGGCGCCGGCTTGCGTCCGGGCCAGTTCGCGCGCGTGCGCGTGACCGGCGCGTCCGAGCACGATCTGGACGCGGTGCGCATCTGAGGCGCGTGCATCGCCGGTGTCGCTCCGGTTAGGCTTCGGCATTCCCGAATGCCCGCCGGAACGTGCCGATGCCGACGAACACCGCCCTGATCACCGACGACGGCGTCGTACTCGGCCTGGTCGCCGCGATCCTCGCGCTGGTGTTCTGGACCGCATCGAGCCCGGCCCCGTTCTGGCGGCGCTTCTATTCGGTCGTGCCGGCGCTGATGCTGTGCTACTGCATCCCGGCGCTGTTCAACACCTTCGGCATCATCGACGGCCACGCCGCGGCGCTGTATCCGGTCGCGCGCGACTACCTGCTGCCGACCGCACTGGTGCTGCTGACGCTGTCGATCGACATCAAGGGCCTGCTCGGCCTGGGGCCCAAGCTGCTGATCATGTTCGCGGTCGGCACGCTCGGCGTGATGATCGGCGGACCGGTCGCCTTCCTGGTCATCGGCTGGATCCATCCGGAGACCGTCGCCGGCGACACCTGGGCCGGCATGGCCGCGCTGGCCGGCAGCTGGATCGGCGGCGGCGCGAACATGGTCGCGATGCGCGAGATCTTCCAGGTCGACGCGAACACGTTCGGCCAGTTCGCGGCGGTCGACGTCATCGTCGCGAGCCTGTGGATGGCATTTTTGCTGTTCCTGTCCGGCCGCGCGGCCAGCGTCGATGCCCGGTCCGGCGCCGACACCCGCGCGATCGACGATCTGAAGCGGCGCATCGAGCACTGGCATGCGCAGCATGCACGCAATCCGGCGCTGGCCGACATGATGGTCGTGCTCGGCGTCGGCTTCGCCGCGACCGGCCTGGCACATGCGATCGGCGGTCCGGTCTCGGCCTGGATCGCCGCCGAGGCGCCCGGGCTGTCGCGCTTCAGCCTGACCTCGAAATTCTTCTGGGTCGTCATGCTGACGACGACGATCGGCGTGAGCCTGAGCTTCACGCGCGCGAGCCGGCTCGAGGGCGTGGGCGCGTCGAAGTTCGGCTCGGTGCTGCTGTACGTGCTGATCGCCAGCATCGGCATGCAGATGGACCTGCGCGCCTTGCTCGACCGGCCGTGGCTGTTCGCGCTCGGCGCGATCTGGATGCTCGTGCACGCCGCCTTGCTGTACACCGCCGGCCGGCTGATCAAGGCGCCGCTGTTCTATTTCGCGATCGGCTCGCAGGGCAACATCGGCGCGGCGGCCTCGGCGCCGGTGGTCGCGGCGGCGTTCCATCCGTCGCTGGCACCGGTCGGCGTGCTGCTCGGCGTGGTCGGCTACGCGACCGGCACGTATCTGGCCTGGGTCACCGGCCAGCTGCTGCGCTGGCTCGCCGGCGCCTGACCGCGCGCAGCGCAGCGGCCCCCCGGATGGCGCCCGAGCCGGCCGAACGCGCCGCCTGGGATGCGGCGACCGAGCGGCCGCCGCTGAGCGCGTGGCGTGACACGCTGCCGGGACCGCAAGTCGACGTCGCTGCGCTCGACCGGCTCTTTCGCGCAGCCTCGGCGCGTGACGGCGTGCCGCGACCGGCGGTGCGCGAGCAGACGCCGGCCCTGCTCGCCGACGGCCTGCACTACGAGTCGCGCATCGCCCGCGACGGCGTGCTGGCGACGCGCAGCAGCGGCGTGCACGATCTGTTCAACGCGCTGATCTGGCTGCGTCATCCGGCGCTGAAATGGGCGCTCAACGCACGGCAGGTCGCCGATATCGAACGGGTCGGGCCGCGCCTGCGCACGCGCGGCCAGTGCGCGCTGACGCATTTCGACGAGGCCGGCGCGATCGTCTGGATCGCCGACGAGGCGGTGCTGGCGTGCTGGGACGCGCACGACTGGACCGGCCTGTTCCATCGTCACGCCGACGCCTGGGGCCGGCAGGTCGCGGTGACGGTGTTCGGCCACGCGCTGCTCGAGCACGCGGTGCGGCACGCGCACCGGCCGACTGCCAAGGCGCTGGTGGTCCGTGTCGGTGCCGCCCGGCTCGCCGCGCGCGGCCTCGCGGCCGACGCCCTGGTCGGCGCCTGGCCGGAGCCGGAGGCGGCGCTCGCGCAGGCGATCGCCGAGTGCCGGCTGCTCGCCGATCCGCAGGAGCTGCGTCCGCTGCCGCTGGCCGGCATTCCGGGCTGGCACCTTCGTCCGCCGCCGGAGGCGTTCTACCGGACCGAGGCCTGCTTCCGCCCGTTGCGGCCGGGGCGCCGTTATCCGCCGCCGTTCGCCTGTTGAACGGCCTGGACGGACCCGCGCAGGCGCACCAGTGCGACGCGTTGCGCCGGCACGGGCCAGGTCGCATGATGCCGCCGCGGGCGTCTGTCGCCGCCCGACCGAGGAGCAGCCGCATGATTCACCGAACCGTCCTGGGCGCGGGTCTGATCGCCGCATCGCTGTCGCTGTCCAGCGCGGCGTTCGCCGTCGAGGACGGCGCCGCAGCGCAGTCGGATCCGGCGCGCGGCGCCGCCGACGCGGACGTGATCACGATCAGCCCGCGCGAGTACGAGCGCACCGTCGCCAAGCTCGGCCGGGTCAATCCGGTACGCGGCTACAGCGACGTCATGGGCTTCTCGCAGGGCCTGGCCGCGCACGCGCGCGGCCGCTACGCCAGCGCGATGAAGTTCTTCCTGATCGGCGCCCGCTACGCCGACAAGCCTTCGCAGCTCAGCATCGGACTGATGTATCTCAACGGCGAGGGCGTCGCCGCCGATCCGGCCACCGCCTATGCGTGGATCGATCTGGCTGCCGAGCGCCAGTATCCCGATTTCGTCACCACGCGCGACCGTGTCGCGGCACAGCTCTCGCCCGAGCAGCGCGCGCGTGCCGAACGGATCCGCGCCGATCTCGCCGCCGAGTACGGCGATGCGGTCGCCAAGCGCCGCGTCGCCGGCGAGCTCGGCTCGGTGCGCCTCAACACCACCGGCTCGCGCACCGGCTACGACGACCTCAGCGTCCGCAGCGCCAGCAGCGCCGCCAGCAACGGCGGCGGCAACTGCATGAACATCGGCGGCATCGTGATCGGCAACATCGTGATCGGCGAGTCCGGCTGCGGCCAGGCCGTGCGCGGGCTCAACGACGTCAATCCGACCGATCCGAAGGCCTATTTCGCGCTGCGCGACGCGCAATGGAAGGGCACCGCCACGGTCGGACCGCTGCAGCCGCTCGAGCAGACGCCGCCGGCCGAGAAGGCCGAGCCCGCGCCGTCCGGCGACTGACGGAAAGGGGCGGACGCCGTCCATCCGCCCATCGCGGCATTGGACGCTCGCCGCCGGACCCGTCGACGGCATCGGGCGGCACGGCCCGCGCCCGTGTGGACGGAACAATGGGGCGGTCTCACGCAAGGACGCCTGCGCGAGCGGCCCGGTCGGGAACTTTTCCGCGGCGTTTGCTGTACATTTCCCGGCCCGCAGGACGTGCCCGGGCGGGGCATGTTCCGATGGCGGCTTCCCTTGCAGTTTCGTCGCGGCGCGATCGGCCGCTGCGGTGCTTTTTTCGGGGCAGGGCCGGCCGTCGCCGTCGGCCGCGATCCGCGGCGGTCCGGACGGGGCGTGACGTCATGAGAACGCAACGAGTGATCAGACCATGATAGAAACCCGGCAACTCTCCAAACGCTACGGCGATCTGGTCGCCGTGGACGGCATCAGCTTCACCGTCGAGCCCGGCCAGGTGCTCGGTTTCCTCGGGCCCAACGGCGCCGGCAAGTCCACCACGATGAAGATGATCGCCGGCTTTCTGGCACCCTCGTCGGGCAGCGCCAGCGTCTGCGGCTTCGACGTCGAGAAGCAGCCGCTGGAGGCGCGCCGCGCGCTCGGCTACCTGCCCGAGGGCGCGCCGAGCTACGGCGAGATGACGGTCCTGGAATTCCTCAAGTTCATCGCCGACGTGCGCGGCCTCAAAGGCGAGACGCGCGAGCGCCGCATCGACGACGTGATCGGCCGCCTGCATCTGGAGCGCGTCGTCGAGCAGCCGATCGACACGCTGTCGAAGGGCTTCAAGCGCCGCGTCGGCATCGCCCAGGCGATCGTGCACGATCCGAAGGTGCTGATCCTCGACGAGCCCACCGACGGCCTCGATCCGAACCAGAAGCACGAGGTGCGCGGCCTGATCAACGACATGGCGCGCGACAAGACGATCATCGTGTCCACGCACATTCTCGAGGAGGTCCACGCGGTCTGCGATCGGGCGATCATCATCGCCGCCGGCAAGGTGCTCGCCGACGCCAAGCCGGCCGAGCTGGAGGCGCGGTCGCGCTATCACCAGGCGGTCACGCTGACCGCGCTCGACGTCGCCGCGGCGCGCGAAGCGCTGGCACGCGTGCCCGACGTCGCCGCGATCGAGGTCGATCCGCAGGACGGCCGCATCACCGCGTTCCCGAAACCGGGCCGCGCGATCTTCAACGCGGTCGGCGACGCGCTGAAGGCGCAGAACATCGCCGTGCGCGAACTCGCGCTCGAGGGCGGCCGCCTCGACGAGGTGTTCCGCACGATCACCACGCGCGCCGCGACGGCCGCCCAGGAGGCCCGCACATGAGCGGCGTGTCGACCCTGTTCAAGCGCGAGCTGCGCAGCTACTTCGCGACGCCGGTGGCGTACGTGTTCATCGTGATCTTCCTGGTGCTGTCCGGGGCGTTCACGTTCTATCTCGGCGGCTTCTACGAGAGCGGGCAGGCCGACCTGCGGCCGTTCTTCACGTTCCATCCGTGGCTGTATCTGTTCCTGGTGCCGGCGGTGTCGATGCGGATGTGGGCCGAGGAGCGCAAGAGCGGCACGATCGAGCTGCTGCTGACGCTGCCGGTGACGACCTGGCAGGCCGTGCTCGGCAAGTTCCTCGCGGCCTGGGCGTTCATCGGCATCGCGCTCGCGCTGACCTTCCCGATCTGGCTGACGGTCAACTATCTGGGCTCGCCCGACAACGGCGTGATCTTCGCCAGTTATCTCGGCTCGCTGCTGATGGCCGGCGCGTTCCTGGCGATCGGCTCGTGCCTGTCGGCCTGCACGCGCAACCAGGTCGTCGCGTTCATCCTGACTGTCGTGGCCTGCTTCCTGCTGCTGCTGGCCGGGTTCCCGCTGGTGCTCGACGCGGTGCGCGCGTTCGCGCCGCAGGGCGTGGTCGACGCGATCGCGTCCTTGAGCTTCCTGACCCATTTCGCGGCGATCAGCAAGGGCGTGATCGACCTGCGCGACCTGCTGTATTTCCTGTTGATGATCGGCTTCTGGCTCTACGCGAGCGCGCTGGTCATCGAGATGAAGAAAGCCGACTGAAGGGAACGACGACATGACGCTTCATCGCAAGACCCTCTCCGGCGGCGCGCTGGTCGTGCTCGCCGTGCTGTTCGTCGCCGTGCTGCTGATCGTCAACACGCTGTTCCGCGGCGCGCGCGTGGATCTGACCGAGAGCCGGCTGTATACGCTGTCGGACGGCACCCGCAACATCCTGGCCTCGATCGAGGAGCCGATCCATCTGTACCTGTTCTACTCGGACAAGGGCACGCAGAACCTCGCGCCGCTGCGCACGTACTACCTGCGCGTGCGCGAGATGCTCGAGGAGATGGCCGCGCGCGCCGGCGGCAAGATCGAGCTTGAAGTGATCGATCCGCTGCCGTTCTCCGAGGACGAGGACCGCGCCTCGGCGTTCGGTCTGCAAGGCATTCCGGCCGGTCCCGGCGGCGAGTCGATCTTCTTCGGCCTGGCCGGCACCAACTCGACCAACGGCCGGGCGACGATCCCGTTCTTCCAGCCCGACAAGGAATCCTTCCTCGAGTACGACGTCGCCAAGCTGATCCACGAGCTCAGCGTGCCCAAGAAGCCGGTGGTCGGCCTGTTGTCGAGCCTGCCGGTCAGCGCCGGCTTCGATCCGGCGACCCGGCAGATGCGCGAACCCTGGGCGATCGCCCAGCAGCTCGAGCAGCTCTCGGAGCTGCGCACGCTCAACGCCGAGGGGCTGAAGACGATCGACGCGGAGATCGGCACCCTGGTCGTGGTCCATCCCAAGCAGCTGCCGGACGATGCGCTGTACGCGATCGACCAGTTCGTGCTGCGCGGCGGCCATCTGCTGGTCTTCGTCGATCCGAACGCCGAGACCGACACCTCGGGCCAGGATCCGGAGAATCCGCAGGCGGCGATGTTCGCCGACAAGTCCTCCGACCTCGGCAAGCTGTTCAAGGCCTGGGGCGTCGGCTACGACGCCGGCAAGGTCGTCATCGACCGCCTGCGCGCGCTGGCGATCAGCCGCGGTCCCGGCCAGCCGACGACGCGCCATCCGGCGATCCTCGGCCTGACCGCCGGCGACTTCAGCCGCGACGACGTCGTGACCTCCGGTCTGGAGTCGATCAACGTCTCGACGACCGGCTACTTCACGCTGGCCGAGGGCGCCAAGGCGACGCTGACGCCGCTGATCCAGAGCTCGGGCGAGGCGGCCGCGGTCGACACCGACCGGATCCGCTTCATGCAGGATCCCGGCGCGCTGTTCGAGGGCTACCAGGCCGCCGGCCAGCCGTTCGTGATCGCCGCGCGCGTCGGCGGCAAGCTCGCGACCGCGTTCCCGGAACGCAGCGAGGCCGGCCATCTGGCCGAGGCCAAGGACGATGCGCAGATCGTGGTGGTCGCCGATACCGATCTGCTGTCGGACCGGCTCTGGGTGCAGGTCCAGCAGTTCTTCGGGCAGCGCATCATGAACGCGTTCGCCAACAACGGCGACTTCGTCGTCAACACCGTCGACAACCTCAGCGGCTCGGGCGATCTGATCTCGATCCGCAGCCGCGCCACCTCGCAGCGGCCGTTCACGACCGTGGAGGCGCTCAAGCGCCACGCCGACGAGCGCTTCCGCGCCAAGGAGCAGGAGCTGCAGCGCGAGCTGTCCGACACCGAGCGCAAGCTTGCCGAGCTGCAGCGCGCCAAGTCCAGCGACCAGGCGATGATCCTGTCGCCGGAGCAGGAGGCCGAGCTCAAGAATTTCGCCGAGCGCAAGCTCGAGATCCGCAAGGAACTGCGCGGCGTGCGCCGCGAGCTCGACGCCGACATCGAAAGCCTCGGCACGCGCCTGAAGCTGATCAACGTGCTGCTGATGCCGCTGCTGGTCACGCTGGGTGCGCTCGGCTTCGTGCTGTGGCGACGCAACCGCCGCCGCGCGGCGCAGGGAGGTCTGTGATGAACGCCAGAACCCTCGCTATCGTCGCCGTCGTGACGCTGGCCGCGCTGGCCGCGGCGATCGGCCTGAACCACACGCGCAAGCCGGCCACCGAGCTGCGCAGCGAGCCGCTCGTGCCGGGCCTCAAGGACGAGGTCAACGCGATCTCCAAACTCAGCCTGATCGGCGCCGGCAATGCGCCGCTGGTCGTGCTCGAGCGCAAGGACGCCGGCTGGGTCGTCGCCAACCGCGACGGCTATCCGGCCGACAGCGGCAAGCTGCGCGAATTCGTGCTCAAGCTCGCCGACGCGACCGTGCTCGAACCCAAGACCGCCAGCCAGGACCGCTATCCGGCGATCGGCGTCGAGGACGTCGCGGCGGCCGACGCCAAGGGCGTGCGCGTCGAGATCGACGGCCCGAAGACGCCGGTGCGGCTGATCGTCGGTACGTTCAACGGTGCCGGCGGCGGCGGAACCTTCGTGCGCCGCGCCGACGAGGCACAGAGCTTTCTCGCCAGCGGCACGCTGACGCCCGAGAAGAATCCGACCGAGTGGCTGAGCCGCGATCTGGTCGACGTGCCGGCCGCGCAGATCGCCGAGGTGACGATCGAGAAGGCCGGCAAGACGCTGCGCGTGTTCAAGCAGGACGCCGCCGAGGAGAACTTCCGCATCGCCGACCTGCCTAAGGGCCGCGAGGCCAGTTCGCCGGCCGCAGCCAATCCGCTCGCGTCCGGCCTGGCCGGCCTGCGCATCGACGGGGCGCGTCCGGCGTCCGCCGCCGCGGCGCCGGCGTCCGCGGTCAAGGCGCGCTATGCCGCGTTCGACGGCCGCGTCGTCGAGGTCACGGCCTGGCAGGCCGACGGCAAGCACTATGCGCAGTTCGCGGCCTCGCTCGACGAGGCGCGCGCCGATGCGCATGCCGAGGCTGCGCAGGCACAGGCCAAGGCTGCGCAGCCCGCGCCGGCGGATGCGGCGGCGGCCGAAGGCCAGCCTGCCGCGGATGCCGAGCGCGCTGCCGGCGACAGCGCAGCAGCGGCGGCCGACGCGGCGCCGGATCGCGCGGCGCGGCTGGCCGCGGTCAGAACCGAGGTCGAGGCGCTGCAGCGCCGCTTCGCCGGCTGGGCGTTCGAGATCCCGGCGCACAAGTACGCGAGCTTCGACAAGTCCATCGACGATCTGCTCAAGCCGGCCGATGCCAAGCCGGCCAAGAAGTAGGCCGGTGACCGACCCGCGCCGGACGATCGCGTGCACGGCGGCCGCTTTCGGCGGCCTCGGCGTGATCGCCGGCGCGTTCGGCGCGCATGCGCTGAAGGCCACGCTCGCGGCGGACCGCATCGCGCTGTGGCAGACCGCGGTGGACTACCAGATCTGGCACGCGCTGGCGCTGCTCGGCCTGGCCGCGCTGGCACCGGGTCTCGCGGCACGGCCGGCGCGGCTGGCCGGTGCGCTGTTCGCGACCGGCATCGTGCTGTTCAGCGGCAGCCTCTACCTGCTCGCGCTCGGCGCACCGCGCCTGCTCGGCCTGGTGACGCCGTTCGGCGGACTGGTGCTGATCGGTGGCTGGCTCGTGCTCGGCTGGGCCGGCCAGCGCCGATCGGCGCCGCCATGAGCCGCGGCAGTGGCGCCGGCGCGCCGATGGGCTCGGCGCACGCGCGGTAGAATCGCCGGCGATACGAGCGGGCAGGTCGCTTCATGAGCAGTGCACATCGCGAGCGGAGCGGTCCGGCGCCGACTCGGCGCTACGCGCGTCGCACCCCGAGGGGCTGCACCCGCTGATGCAGCCGCTGGCGTTTCGCTTCGGCGCGTTCCGGCTGCTGCCCGCTGCACGCGAGCTGTGGAACGGCGACACCCTGGTCGCGCTGCCGCCGCGTGCGTTCTCGTGTCTGGTCATGCTGGTCGAGCAGCGCGAACGCGCGGTCGGGCGCGAGGAGCTGATCGGCGCCCTGTGGCCGCGCGGCCATGCCTCGGATGTGCAGCTCGGCCAGCTGATCCTGCAGTGCCGCCGCGCGATCGACGACGACGGCCAGAGCCAGCACGCGATCCGCACGGTGGCCGGCTTCGGCTATCGCTGGATCGCGCCGGTCGAAGTCGAGCGCCTGCGCGGCGATTCCGAGGCGCCGGCCGCGAGCGCACCGGCGGTATCGCCGTCCGGCGCGGCCGGGTCGGCAGCGGCGACCGATCCGGCGCCGGCGTCTGCGGCCGCGGCGATGCCCGTGCCGCGCAGCGGCCGCGGCCGGCGGGCCGCCTGGCTCGCGGCGGCCGCATTGCTGATCGCGGCCCTGATCGCGGTCTCGGCCTGGCTCGTTCGACGGCCCGCGTCCGAGGCTGCGCGCGGCGCGGACCGGATCGTCGTGCTGCCGGTCGCGTCGGCCGACGCGGACGAGCCGTGGATCCGGCTCGGCGGCATGGACCTGGTCGGCGACCGGCTGCGCCGCAGCGGCATCGCGGTGGTGCCGAGCGATGCGACCGTCAGCATGCTGCGCAGCCTCGGCGTCGCGCCGACGGCGATGCCCGGCGAGGCTGAGCTGGCCGAACTGCGACAAATGGCCGGTGCGGCTGCGCTGGTGCGCACGACGCTGACGCGGTCCGGCGATGCCTGGCTCGCGACGGCGAGCGCGGCCGCCGATGTCGGCCCGCCGCTGCTCGGCCGCTATCAGGACGTCTCGCCGGTGGCTGCGCTGCGCGGTGCCGCCGACCGGCTCAGTGCGGTGCTCGGCCACGTGCCGGCGGCTCCGGCCGATGCCGGCGGTCTGTCCGAGACGCTGCAGCGTGCGCGTGCCGCGATGCTCGCCAACGAGCCGGCGGCCGCGCGCGCGATCCTGCTCGCCGATCCGGCCCTGGTCCGCGACGAGCCGCGGCTGCGCCAGCACCTGGCCGAGGTCGACATCCGCTCCGGGCGTTTCGAGGATGCGCGCGCCGCGCTCGACGCGCTGCTCGCCGAGACGCAGGGCCAGGCCTCGGTGTTCCGCGCCGAGGTGCTCGCGGCGCGCGCAACCGTCGCGATCCGCACCGGCGCGTTCTCCGACGCCGGACGCTACGCCAGCGAGGGCATCGAGCTGCATGCCGACGACGACGATGCGATCCTGGTCGGCCGCCTGCACCTGGCGCGCGGCGTCAGCCGCATCTCGATGCAGGACTATTCCGGCGCGCTGATCGACAACGGCATCGCGCGCGAGGAGTTCCAGCGCGCCGGCGACATCGCCAGCGTCGCGCGCGTCGACGGCAATCTCGGCGCACTCGAGAATCTGCGCGGCCACCCGGCGCTGGCCGTGCCGTACCTCGAATCGGCGATCGCCCAGTTCCAGTCGCTCGGCGTGGTCCAGGAGCAGATCAGCAACCTGCAGAACCTGTTCGTCTCGCTGCGCCAGCAGCTGTTGAACGCGCAGGCGCTGGCGGCGATCGACCGCGCCTGGGCGATGCGCGAGCGGATGGTCAATCCCGATTCGCTGCTGTCGGTGCGGCTGTTCCGCGTGCAGGGTCTGTTGCGGGTGGGACGCCACGGCGAGGCGGCCGGCCTGCTCGACGATCCCGCCAACGACCGCACGCCGGCCGATCCGATCGAGAACGACCGGATCCGCCTGCTGCGTGCCGAGCTGGCCTGGGACCGCGGCCAGCCCGCCGAGGCGCTCGGCCTGCTCGAGGCCGTGCCCGAGGACGAGGCCGCCTCGGCCGACAACGACGTCGTACGGGCTGCGGTCGCGGTGCTGCGTTCGCGGCTCGAGCAGGCGCTGGGCACGCCGGTCACGCCGCCGGGCAGCGGCGAGGCAGCCGTCATGCGTGCCGAGCGCAGCCATCCGCGCATGCCGCTGCGCGGGCTGGCCGCCGCCAACCGGGCCTGGACGGCCGGACGCCTCGACCAGGCCGAACACGCGTTCCAGGCCGCGCTGTCGCTGGCCGACGCGCAGGGCGTCGCCGAGACGACCGCGGCGATCGTCGCCGACTACACGCGGTTCCTGCTCGCGGCCGGCCGCGTGCGCGAGGCGGCCGCGATCGCCGGCCGCGTCGCGCTCTGGGCCGCGCACGACTACGGCTGCGCGCTGACCCGGTTGCGGCTGGCCCATGCGCAGGGACGGACCGACGCCTGGCGCGCCGCGCTTGAGCAGGCCCGGGCGCTGGCCGGCGAGCGGACGATACCGGCCGAGCTGGTCGCTGCGCCGGGTCCGCGCGACCCCGCGGTCGCGCGTTCCGGCGCCCGGCCCGGCGAGCGCTGAACCCCTGGCGCCGCCGGACCTCGATCGGCGGACCGGGCGCCTGCGCCGGCGGCGCCGGACCGATCGCAAGCAATTGATCGGAAACCTTTAATCGGATCGTAACGCGATCCGAACGTGCTGCGAATCGCGCCGCCGCCGTCATCGGACGACCATCGCGACGGCGCCGTGCCCGTGCCATGGCCGCTCTCACCCGTACGAGGAAGCCTGCCCAGATGATCACCGTGAAATCGCCGCCGTCCGCCGTCCTCGCGATCGCGCTCGGCCTGACTGCCGCGACGGCCGCCGCCGCCGCGCCGCAGTACCACCTGGTGCCGATCGAGATCGACGGTGCCGAAAGCGTCTTCGTCGCCGACATGAACGACGCCGGCCTGGCGGTCGGCTACTACGTCGACGCCGACACGTTCCAGAACCGCCCGTTCCTCTGGGACGGCCAGCAGGCGCGTCGGCTGCCGATTCCGGCCGACCGCGAGGAGGGCCAGGCGACCGGCATCAACGGCAACGGCCGGATCGTCGGCTACGCCTCGACGATCCTCAAGGACGGCGCGGTCACGACCGCCTTGCTCTGGGACGCCGCCGATCTGGCGCAGTACGCGATCATCGAAGGCCCGGCCGGTACCCAGGTCAATCCCGACGATATCAACGACAGCGGCGTCGTCGTCGGCCTGGCCGCGACCGCAGGCCAGTTCAACGCATTCGAATGGAGCGCCGAGCGCGGCTTCGTCGACGACGGCGTGCCGGACCACGGTCCCGGCACGCAGGCCTACTGGGCCGGCATCAACAATGCCGGCGTCAAGCTCGGCGGCTGGTACTTCCCGGGCACGCCGTCGCACGCCACGATCGGCCAGGCCGGCGTCCCCGGCATCGCCCCGATCGCCGCCGGCGTCGACGACGTCGCAAGCAAGGCCTATGCGGCCAACGAGGCGGGCCTGGCGGTCGGCGAGATGGATCTGGCCGGCAACGGCAAGCCGGTGCCGGTGACGTTTCGCGACGGCACCGCGACCGCCGTGCCGGGGGCGCTGCTCGGACTCGCGCAGGGCATCGCCTTCGACGTCAACGAAGGCGGCACGATCGTCGGCCGCGCGTACGACTTCGCGACGCTCGCGTTCAAGGCCTTCGTGCATGTCGACGGCGTCTCCTACGACATCGCCGCGCAGGCCGACAACGGAACGCTCTACGAATACCTGCTCAACGCGGTGGCGGTCGCCGAGGACGGCACGATCGCCGGCACCGCGCGCGGCCCGAATTTCACGGTCGCCAGCTACGTCGCGGTGCCGGTCGTCGCCGAGACGATCTTCGCCGACGGCTTCGACGCTCGCTGAGGCCGGCTGCCGCGTTCCGCCGCCGGCTGCTCGATTCGCCGCTCGGACCGCCGGTTCGATCCCAGCCCGATGCGATCCGCCGACCCGCCGCGCGGGCGGCGGATCGCGGGCGCGTCAGCACCAGCTGCTGCCGCCGCCGCAGACCGCCGGAATCCAGTAGGTCGCCTCCAGGGGCAGCGTCTCGGAGGTGGCCGTGTCGGTCACGGTCACGAAGATCGTATTGTCCAGATCGCTGCCGGCCGAGCCGACCGCGAGATTGCAGTACGAGGTCGTCGAGATGCAGCCGGAGAAGATGCTCTGCTTGGCGCCGAAAGGCGGCGGCAGCGCCGGAACGGTCCAGGCGTAGCTGTAGGTGCCGCCGGCCGGCGCGTAGACCTGGATGTTGACCGCGTAGCCGGACGCCGGTACCGACGGCACGCAGTAGTCGGTCGCGCTGCCGGAGGAACCGCCGGGTGTGGTCCAGCATTTGATCACCGTACCGCTCAGCGAGTCGGGCGCGATCGCAGGGCTGCGCTGCAGCGACGCGGGACCGGCATGGGCGCCGGCAGCGGTCAGCGTGACGGCAGCGGCGAGAAGACGGATTTTCATGTGCACACTCTCCTTGGCGTGGTTGAGCGCCGATCGTCTGCCGCTGCGCGGCATTCATCCGTGACTGCGGTCACGGACGTTGCGCATCCCGTCCGGTGACGGACCGGCCGGACCGGCACGAAGCCTGGACGGACCGCGGGCACAAGCGCGGCCGGCCGATCGTGCCGGGCAGCGGCCGCCGGCGATGTCGCCGCGTGCGAGCCGGCCGTGACGCCCGTCCATGACTTTCGGCCCGTTACGGCAGCAGCTTCGTGTTCTACAAATGTAGTACTACGGGCGTAGAAGGTAGCTCATGGAACACCGGTCCGACGACATCGCGCTGAGCGATCTGCAGCTGGACGTCATGCGCACGCTCTGGCGCGGCGAGGCGACCGTGGCCGATGTCGTGGCCGCCCTGGCCGCGTCGCGCGATCTGGCCCACACCACGGTGGCCACCTTGCTGACGCGTCTGGAGAAGCGCGGCGTCGTGGCGGTTCGCCGCGAAGGCCGGCAGCTGCTCTACAGCGCCCGCGTCAGCGAATCGCAGGTGCGCCGTTCGATGGTCAGCGGCCTGATCCAGAGCCTTTTCCGCGGCGACGCCCGCGCACTGCTCGCGCATCTGGTCAGCGAGGACGACGTCGCGCCGGACGACCTCGAACGCGTGCGCGCGCTGCTCGATGCCGAGCGCGCCCCGCCGCGCAGGAGGCGGACATGATCGTCCTCGTCGAGCGGCTCGCTTCGGCACTGGCGACGCTGGCCGTGCATGCGACGCTGCTGCTGGCGATCGTCTGGTCGCTCGAGCGCCTGCGTCTGCTGCGCAGTCCGCAGGCGCTCGAATGCGCATGGCGCTTCGGCTTGTTCGGTGCGCTGCTGTCCACGGCCGTTTCGGTGCTGGTTCCGGCGGCACCCGACTACGCTGCGCAACGGCAGACCGCGGCCGAGCGGTCTGCGTCGATCGCGGCCGCGCCGTCACCGTCGACACCGCTGCCGGTCGCGGGTACCGCGCAGTTCGGCGGCACCGATGCGGCGATGGCGCTGCTGCCGATGCCACCCGGCCAGACGCCTGCGACGAAGTACCGGCCGGCGATGGCTCTGACGTCGGGCCTGATGCAGGGCGCAGTCGCGGCATGGCTGGCCGGCCTCCTGGTCGCGCTGCTGGTGTTCGTGCGGCGCGGGCGCGGGCTGCTGCGGTTGCGGCGAGGCGTGCTGGTGCGGGGGCAAGCGGCCTCGCCGCCGCTGCTCGACCGAGTCGTCGATCTGGCTGCCCGGATGCACCTGCCGGTCCCGGCCGTTCGCGTGACGCCGGCGGTCACCGGTCCGATGGCGCTGCCGCACGCGATCGTGCTGCTGCCGCGCTGGAGCGAGGCGCTGTCGGCCGAGCAGCAGCGCGCGATGCTCGCGCACGAGCTGGCCCATCTGCAGCGCCGCGATCCGTACTGGCGGATCGTCCAGCACGCTGCCTTGCTGCCGCTGTTCTTCCATCCGCTCGCCTGGCATGCGCGGCGGCGCCTGGAATCGCTGGCCGAGGATGCCTGCGATGCCGCGGCGGCCGACCTGCTGGGCAGCGGACGGCCATTGGCCGAATGTCTCGCCACCTGTCTGTCCCATGCGCACAGCGGTCCGCGCATGCCCACCTTCGCCGCCACGATGGCACACGATGCAAGTCCGGTCGTGCGCCGCGTGCAGCGCCTGCTCGAGGAAACTCCGATGTCGATCCGTCCTTCATCCGCGTGGCTGCGAGGCGGCGCGTCCGCCGCCGTCGTACTGGCGCTGCTTTCGCTCCCGGGCATCGCGGTGACCACCGCCGTTGCCGGCGACGCCCGTCGCAACGTCGAGGTGCGCACCGCGAACGGCACCGAGACCATCCGCTACCGCGATCGCCGCGACGGTTACGCGCTGGACGTCGAGCAGAACGGCACGATCGACTTCAACGCCGACGAGAGCGACGTGGCACGGCTCGCGAACGGTGCCGATCTGACGATCACCGAGACGGTCTCCGGTGTGACGCGCGAGATCGGCTTCAAGGGCCGCGGCGACGCCGTCGAGCGGCGCTACCGCGTCGACGGCACCGAGCAGCCTCTGGATGCCGACGGCCGCGCCTGGGTCGCGGCCGTGCTGCCGCGCGTGCTGCGCGAAAGCGGCGCTCAGGCCGAGGCGCGCGGCGGGCGCCTGCTCGCCCGCGGCGGCGCCGATGCCTTGCTGGCCGAGATCGACCTGATCCAGTCCGATCACGCACGTGCCGCCTATCTGCGCGTGCTGTTCGCCGGGGCCACGCTGGCGCCGGAACAACAGCGGCGCGCGCTGGCGCTGACCGCGGCGATCGGATCGGACTACGAGAAGCGCAACGTGCTGCAGGGCGCGCTGGAACAGGACGCGCTGCCGGCGAACCTGCAGGTGCCGCTGCTGCGGGCAGCCGCCGGCATCGGTTCGGACTACGAACGCGCCGAGCTGCTGAGCTGGGTGGCCGAGCGCCTGCCGCTGCAGGGCGAGGCGCTGGACGCCTGGAGCGAGGCGGTGCGCGGCATCGGCTCGGATTTCGAGCGGCGTCGCGTGATCGAGGCGCTGCTCGAGCGCGGCCCGGCGACGCCGGCCGTGCTGGTCCGTGCACTCGACGATGCCGGCGGTATCGGCAGCGATTTCGAGAAGCGCTCGGTGCTCGATGCGATCGCCGCCCAGCACAGCGATTCCGCCGACGTGCGCGCCGCCTATCTGCGCCTGGCGTCCGGTATCGGCTCGGACTTCGAGCGCCGTCAGGCGCTGCTGGCCCTGCTCGACGGCGCCGTGCCCGATGCGGCCACGACCAATGGCGTGCTCGCGGCGGTCGAGACGATGGATTCGGATTTCGAGGCGCGCCAGGTGCTGGTCGGCCTCGCCCGCGTGATGCCCGGCGAAGCCGGACTGATCGCGCGCTATCGCAAGGTCGCGCGCGGTCTGGACGATTTCGAGCGCGGCCAGGCCGAGAAGGCGCTGGACCGGTTCGACGGCGCCGACTGAGGCGCGTTGCCGATCTCAGACCGGCGCCGGCCGGCTCAGCAGGAAGCCCTGGCCGTAGCGCACGCCGAGCGCGGCCAGGGTGTCGCGTTCTTCGGCGGTCTCAATGCCTTCTGCGATCAGCGCGGTGCCGGTTTCGCGCGCGAACGAGACGATCGCGGTCGCGAGCTGGCGATGCTGCAGGCGCTGGTCGATGTCGCGCGTGATCGAGATGTCGAGCTTGATGATGTCCGGCGACAGCCGCAGCACATGGCGCAGGCTGGCATAGCCGGCGCCGGCGTCGTCGATCGCGAAGCGCCATCCATACTGGCGCAGCGCCTGCACCCGCTCGGCCAGCGTGGCGTAGTCGGCGACCTGCGAGTGCTCGGTGATCTCGATGACGACGCGCTCGCCGGGGAAGCGGGTGAGCAGGATGTCGAGCTCCGCGCGCAGCAGCGTGCTCGGCGACACGTTGACCGACAGATAGGCATCGGCCGGCAGGCGGTGCGCGACCGCGACGATCGTCTCGATGCAGGCCAGCTCCAGTTCCTCGCACAGACCGAGCGCATCGGCTGCGGCGAACCAGCCGCCTTCCGGTGCGGCCGGCCGTTCCGGAAAGCGGCTCAGGCCTTCGTAGCCGACGATGCGGCCGCTGTCGAGCTCGAAGATCGGCTGGAACACCGGCGCGATCGCGCCGGTGTCGATCAGCGCGCGCAGGCTGTTGCACTGCGCCTCGTGGCGCTCGCGCGCCTCCTGCTCGCCGGCCGCGGCGGCCGCGGCCTCGGCTAGCGTGCGCGCGTGCTCGAGCGTGTGATGCAGCGTGGCGCCGATGAAGGTGCCGAACATCTCCAGCGTCGCCGTATCGCGCCGCGTATACGCATAGGGCCGATCCGACACGACCTTGAGCACGCCGACCGTGCGTTGCTCGTACAGCAGCGGCACGAGGATCGCCGAGCGCAGACCGACGCGGCGGCAGGCCTCGAGGTTGACGCGCGGATCGTGCTCGCTGTCGTCGCATTGCAGCACCTGGCCGGTGCGCAGGCACAGGCCCGAGATGCTGCCCTCGCACGAGACGCGAAAGCCGCGGTGCGCGGCGACCGATCCGCTCGCCGACCAGTAGACCAGCTCGTCGCCTTCGAGCATCTCGACGACCGCGCCGGTCGAGCCGGTCATCGTCTGCGAATGGCGCGTGATGAGGTCGACCACCTTGAGCGGGTCGAGACCGGCACGCGCGATCTCGCTCTGCGCGGCGATGATCTGCGTCAGCACGGCCTCGTCGACCTGAGCGTGCGGGCGCCCGTGTCGCCGCTGCAGCGGCACCACGTTCGATGCGGAAGACTTCCCTGGAGACATGGCGCGCCCCGTTCGTCGCAATCACGAAACTTATACTCTTCCACCCGGCGTTGCGCCTGAATCGTCCCCATGGCCGGCTCAAACGGGCGTTTGAGGCAGGCGCGGCCGGCTTGCCAGCCGTTGCGGCGCGGCGCCGGGCCGGCAGCGCCTCTCCATTCCGGTTCGACGGCGGTACCGCGGAGGCGCGTCCGGGCGTGTTCGTCGAGAGATGCCGGGGCCGGCGTCGCGGTCGTGAGGCCTGAGCGAGCATGCGGCGAGGCGACGGTCCGGCCAACAAAAAGGCCCTGACGGATCAGGGCCTTGATGGGTGGCGGAGAGGGTGGGATTCGAACCCACGGTACGCTTGCACGTACGCCTGATTTCGAGTCAGGTACATTCGACCACTCTGCCACCTCTCCAGAAAAGCGGCGCCCGTATGGTCTCGGGAGGGCGCGCATGATACGGGGCGCTGCGGCCGGTGACAACGGGGTCCGGTAAACTGGCCGCTCCCTCCGCTTTCGATGCGTGCCGATGAGCCTGATCTCCACCCCCGTTTCGTATGGCGAGCTGATCGACAAGATCACGATCCTCCAGATCAAGTCCGAGCGCATGAGCGACCCGGCCAAGCTCGCCAACGTCGGCACCGAGCTGGACGCCTTGAACCGCACCTGGGCCGCCGACCCGGCCGCGGCGGCCGACATCGCCGAGCTGCGCGGCCGGCTCAAGGCCGTCAACGAGGCGCTCTGGGACATCGAGGACCGGATCCGCCTCAAGGAAAAGGCCAAGGCCTTCGATGCCGAGTTCGTCGAGCTGGCGCGTTCGGTCTACATCCGCAACGACGAGCGCGCGGCGCTCAAGCGCGAGATCAACCTCAAGCTCGGCTCGACGCTGATAGAAGAGAAGTCCTACCAGAACTATCTCTGACCCGGACGGCTCTGATGCGATCTTCCGAGCTTCGGCCGGAGGCAGGCTCTAGGAGGACCTTGTGTCGACAATGACGATGGCGCAACTCTTTTCAGCCTGTCTGGGCATCGTTGGGTCAGTCTTCTTCGCTAAGGGAATTCTCAAGCAAAGCGTCGAGGCCATGGGGCGCCTGTCTGGAACGTACTGGAACTGGAATCCCAATCTTCCGCCCGCACTGGCTACGCAGAAGGCTGAGTATCAGTTTGGATGCGGCTTCATATTTCTTGCGTTTCTGATGCAATGGGCTTCGTTCTTTTTGTCGGACGAGCCCTTGGTCGGGGTCAGCCCGCTTTTACGTTGGTACGCCGTGCCGGTGACCATAGTGCTGTTCTTCGCGGCTAGACTGGCTTGTATGCGCTTAGCTAAGCGGTACGAAGCACAGGTCATTCAATGGCTGCGGCGCGAACATCGCGTTGTACAGGGTCGTCCGAAAGATGCCGACGTCGGTGCTAGTCCAAGCACCTGAGCCGGCGTGAAGCGCGGGTAAGACCGCAACGGCGAGGGCCGGGCGTCCTGGATTGACGGCGAAGCTACAATCGCCATTCCCGCCGCTCCGAGGATCGCCGCCGATGCACAGCTTCTTGCCTCCCGATCGCCTGCTGCTGGGGCCTGGGCCGTCACCGGTGCCGCCGCGCGTGCTGGCCGCGCTGGCGCGGCCGACGATCGGCCATCTCGACCCGCGCTTCATCGCGATGATGGACGAGGTCAAGGATCTGCTGCGCGGCGCGTTCCGGACCGGACATGCGCTGACGCTGCCGGTGTCGGCGCCCGGATCGGCCGGCATGGAAACGGCCTTCGTCAATCTGATCGAGCCGGGCGACACCGTGATCGTCTGCCGCAACGGCGTGTTCGGCGGGCGCATGCGCGAGAACGTCGTGCGGATCGGCGCCAATGCGGTCATGGTCGACGACCCGTTCGGCCGGCCGGTCGATCCGCACAAGGTCGAGGCCGCGCTGCGCGCGCATCCGGGGGCCAAGGCGCTGGCGTTCGTGCACGCCGAGACCTCCACCGGCGTCGCTTCGGACGCCGCGACGCTGTGCCGGCTCGCCCGCGAGCACGGCGTGCTCAGCATCGTCGACGCGGTGACCAGTCTCGGCGGCAGCCCGCTCGAGGTCGACGGCTGGGGCATCGACGCGGTCTATTCGGGCTCGCAGAAGTGCCTGTCGGCACCGCCGGGTCTGTCGCCGGTCAGCTTCAGCGACGCGGCCGTCGCCGCGATCCGCGCACGCCGCACGCCGGTGCAGAGCTGGTTCCTCGATCTCAACCTGGTCATCGGCTACTGGCAGGGCAGCGGCGCCCGCGCGTATCACCACACCGCGCCGATCAACATGCTCTACGCGCTGCACGAAGCCCTGCTGATCCTGCACGAGGAGGGCCTCGAAGCGGCCTGGGCGCGCCACCGCGCGAACCACCTGCGATTGTGCGACGGGCTCGAGGCGCTCGGTCTGACGCTGCCGGTCGATCCGGCGTCGCGTCTGCCGCAGCTCAATGCGGTCGCGGTGGCGGACGGCGTCGACGAAGCGGCCGTGCGCCGCACGCTGCTCGAACGGCACGGCATCGAGATCGGCGCCGGTCTCGGCGAGCTGGCCGGCAAGATCTGGCGCATCGGCCTGATGGGCCACGGCAGCACGCCCGGGAACGTCGACCGTGTCGTCGCCGCGTTCGGCGAGGCGCTCGCGCGCGGCTGAGCGCGCATCCGGCCACATCGTGAGGAGAACCGCATGAAGCTCTACTACGCGCCCGGCACCTGTTCGCTGGCCTGCTGGATCGCGCTCGAGTGGGCCGGCGCCGACTACACGGCCGAGAAGGTCGATCCGAAGTCCGACGCCTACCGGCGCATCAATCCGCTCGGCACGGTGCCGGCGCTCGACATCGGCGGTCCACGCGCGATGACGCAGGCCGACGCGATCCTGCAATACATTGCCGAGACGCATCCGCAGCGGCGGCTCGGCGTCGAGGGCGGCGCCGAGCGGCGCTTCGCGTTCGCCGAGACGCTGGCGTTCCTGACCGGCGATTTCCATCCGGCGTTCTGGCCGTTCTTCTCGCCGCAGCGCTACACGACGCGCGAGGACGAAGCCTCGCTGCAGGCGGTGCGCGAGGCGGCGCATGCGCGCATCGATCGCGTGATGACGCATCTGGACGGCCTGATCGGCGGCGGCGTGCACGTCCACGACGGCCGGCGCACGATCGCCGATGCCTATGCGTTCGTGATGGCGCGCTGGACCGAACGCCTGCCCAGGACCTGGCGTGCCTATCCGAACGTCGCGCGCTTCATGGAGACGATGCAGGACGATCCGGCGGTCGACCAGGTGCTGATGCAGTCGCGCGCCTGAGCCGGCGCGGCGTTCCGGCTCGTGCGCTCGTTGGCCCCGGGGCCGTGCGGCCGGGCTGACGGTGGCCGCGCCGCGGCGCCGCTTGCCCTGGCGGGTCGGGCCGCTGCCGCGATCGTGGTCGCCGCGACCGCACCCATCGCATCGCCGGGCCCGCCGCGCCGCGTGGCCGCGGCTCGGCCTGCCGCGCGGACGCTCAGCCGAGCAGGCCGCGCTCGGCCAGTGCGTTCAGCACCGCGTCGGCCAGCGCATGCGGTGTCGTGGCATCGGTGTCGAGGCGCAGATCCGGTGCGGCCGGCACCTCGTAGGGATCGCTGATGCCGGTGAACTGCGCGATGCGGCCGGCGCGCGCCTGCGCGTAGAGCCCCTTGCGGTCGCGCGCCTCGCAGACCGCGAGCGGCGTGGCGACGTGGATCTCGACGAACGCGCCGTGACGCTCGACGAGACGCCGCACCGCGTCGCGGTCGTCGGCATACGGCGCGATCGGCGCACAGACCGCGATGCCGCCATGGCGCGTGATCTCGGCCGCGACCCAGCCGATCCGGCGCACGTTGGCCGAGCGGTCCTCGCGGCTGAAGCCGAGGCCGCGCGACAGATGCGTGCGCACCTCGTCGCCGTCGAGCAGGGTGACCGGCCGCGCCGAACGTTCCATCAGACGCGCGATCACGGCTTCGGCGATCGTCGACTTGCCGGCGCCGGACAGGCCGGTGAAGAACAGCGTGTAGCCGCGCCGCGCGCCGGCCGGATGGCGTTCGCGCAGGATCGCGGCGATCTGCGGATAGGTGAACCAGGCCGGGATGTCCTCGCCGTGCGCCAGGCGGCGCCGCAGCTCGGTGCCGGACAGGTCCTCGACGCGCTCGCCGTCACCGACCTCGTCGGCGGGCAGGTAGCGGTCCTGGTCGGCCGCATAGACCATCGCCGGGAACGGCACGATGCCGATGCCGAGTTCGTCCTGATGCCGGGCCAGCAGCTCCTGCGCCGCGAACGGCGGATAGAACGGCACGCCCTGCGCATCGCGGCCGGGCCCGGCATGGTCGCGGCCGACGATGAAATGCGTCGCGCCGTAGTTCTTGCGGATGATCGCGTGCCACAGCGCCTCGCGCGGGCCGGCCATGCGCATCGCCAGCGGCAGCAGCGACAGTTTGGCGCGATCGGGCGGGTAGTGGTCGAGCAGCGCGCGATAGCAGCGCACGCGCGTGAAGTGGTCGACGTCGCCGGGCTTGGTGCGGCCGACCACCGGCTGGATCAGCAGGCGGGCGCCGGTTCGCTCGGCCGCGCGCAGCGTCAGCTCGCGGTGCGCGCGGTGCATCGGATTGCGCGTCTGGAACGCGACGGTCTCGCGCCAGCCGTGCCGGGCCAGCCAGTCGCGCAGCTCGCGCGGCGATTCGCGCAGGTCGCGAAAGTCGAAATGCGTCGGTGCCTGGATGCCCTGCAGGCGGCCGCCGAGGTAGACCGGGTGGCTGCGCTCGAGCAGGTCGGCGACACCGGGATGGCTGCGGTCGAGGGTGCCGAACACCGCGCGGGCCTCGGCCTCGCGGTCGGGCCGGTAGCGGCTCTCGATCGTCAGCACCGCCAGCGGCACGCCCTGACCGTCGCGCAGCGCGATCTCCTCGCCGATCGCGAGCGGCGCGGCGAACGCCTCATCGACGTCGAGCGTGATCGGGATCGGCCACAGCGTGCCGTCGGCGAGCCGCAGCTCGCTCAGCACGCGTTCGTAGTCGGCCTGGCCGAGGAAGCCCTCGAGCGGCGAGAACGCGCCGTTGAGCAGCAGTTCGAGGTCGCAGAGCTGGCGCTCGCCGAGCGTCCAGGCCGGCAGGGCCGCGCTGCGCGCGCGCAGCGCCGCGGCAGCCTCGCCGCCGAGGTAGCGCTCCTTGAGCACGCCGCCGTGCGGCGGAATCGGAGCGCCGGCAGGCGTGCCGGTCGGATCGGTGGGCAGGTCGAGAACGGCAGCGGGGCGGGACATGGGGACTCCGGGGCGGATCTTTGTTGTCGTGGCGCACGGCCCGGCGGGCCGGCAGGGGATGAGGCGGTCGCGGACGGCGGCCTCAGGTGTCGTAGTGCAGGCCGCACTCGCGGCCGAGGCCGAAGAAGCGCGTGTCCTCGGCCGTCATGCCGTCGGCGAGCGCGCGCGTGGTGTGGACGTCGCCGATCGACACGTAGCCGCGTTCCCAGAGCGGGTGGTACGGCAGGTCGTGGCGGCGCAGATAGGTCCACACGTCGCGGTCGCTCCAGTCGGCCAGCGGATGCAGCTTCCAGCGTCCCTCGCGCAGCTCCAGTACCTGGGCGCCGGCGCGCGTGCGCGACTGGCTGCGTCGCAGGCCCGCGATCCAGGTCCGCGCGCCGAGCTCGTCGAGCGCGCGGCGCATCGGCTCGACCTTGCGCAGGCGGTTGTAGCGGCGCAGCCCTTCGGGACCGTCCTCCCAGAGACGGCCGTGGCGCGCCTCCATCCAGGCGACGCCGAGTTGCGGGCGATAGACGCGCAGCTGCAGGCCGAGCCGCTCGGTCAGGTAATCGGCGAAGCGGTAGGTCTCCGGGAACAGATAGCCGGTGTCGATCAGCACGACCGGCAGCTCGGGCCGCTGCCGCGTCGCCAGATGCAGCAGAGCCGCCGACTGCGCGCCGAAGCTCGATGACATGACGTGCGTGCCCGGCAGGTACTGCAAAGCCCAGGTCAGGCGCGCCGCGGCGTCGCGCCGTTCGAGCCAGGCGTTGATCTCGGCGCGCGCGCGCTCGTCTTCGGCTGCGCTGATCAGGTCCGGCAGATTCATGGCGCGCCCGCGGACGGCACGGCGGCCGCGATCAGGCCGCTGCGCAGCAGGCAATCGCCGAAGCGCTCGCCGGGCCGGCGCTCGGCGGCATAGCGCGCGAACAGGCGGTCGAGCTCGGCGAGGATCTGTGCCTCGGTCACGTTCTCTTGGTGCAGCCGGTTGAGGCGGCGGCCGCAGGCGTCGGCGCCGAGCATCAGGTTGTAGCGGCCGGGCGCCTTGCCGATCAGCGCGATCTCGCCCAGATACGGACGCGAGCAGCCGTTCGGGCAGCCGGAGATGCGCAGGCCGATCGGCGCGTCGGACAGGCCGTGCACCGCCAGCAGGGCCTCGATCCGATCGAGCAGCTCGGGCAGATAGCGCTCGGCCTCGGCCATCGCCAGCGAGCAGGTCGGCAGTGCGACGCAGGCCAGCGCATCGCGGCGGACCGGCGCGCGCCGATGGTCGTCCAGGCCGTGCTCGGCGACCAGGCGCTCGATCGCGTCGCGCGCGGCCGCGGAGACGTTGGCCACGATCAGGTTCTGGTTGCCGGTCAGGCGGAAATCGCCGTCGTGGATCCGCGCGATCGCGCGCAGGCCGCTCAGATGGCGGCGCGCACCGCGGTCGGCGACGCGGCCGGACTCGATGCGCAGACCCAGATGCCAGCGTCCGTCGTGCCCCTCGACCCAGCCGAAGCGGTCGCCGGCGTGCTCGAACGCACAGGCGCGCGCGGGCTGAAGCGGCTCGCCGAGCCGCCGCTCGACCTCGGCCTTGAACGCGGCCAGGCCGATCCGGTCGATCGTGTACTTGAGCCGCGACAGCTTGCGGTCGCTGCGGTCGCCCAGATCGCGCTGCGCGGTCACCACCGCCTCGGCGACCGCGAGCAGGCGGTCGGGCGTGACGAAGCCGATCACCTCGGCCAGCCGCGGATAGGTCCGCGCGTCGCCGTGCGTCGCGCCGAGTCCGCCGCCGACCGCGACATTGAAGCCGTGCAGCACGCCCTCCTCGATGATCGCGATCAGGCCCAGATCGTTCGCGAACACGTCGACGTCGTTGTACGGCGGGATCGCCAGCGCGGTCTTGAACTTGCGCGGCAGATAGACCGGCCCGTAGAGCGGTTCGTCCTCCTCGCCGCTGCCGGCGACCTTGCGTTCGTCGAGCCACAGCTCGTAGTAGGCGCGGGTCTGCGGCTTCAAGTGCTCGGACAGGCGGCAGGCCCAGGCGTAGACCTCGGCATGCGCGCGCGACTCGACCGGATTCGGCGAGACCATGACGTTGCGGTTGACGTCGCCGCAGGCCGCGATCGAGTCGATCAGGCTCTGGTTGATCGCCTGGATCGTCGCCTTGAGCTGATGCTTGATCACGCCGTGGAACTGGAACGCCTGACGCGTCGTCAGCCGCAGCGTGTGATTGGCGTAGCGCGTCGCGATCGCATCGAGCGCCAGCCATTGCGCCGGCGTGACCACGCCGCCGGGCGTACGCGTGCGGATCATGAAGCTGTAGGCCGGTTCGAGCTTCTGCGCGCGGCGCTCCTCGCGCAGGTCGCGGTCGTCCTGCTGATAGCTGCCGTGAAACTTGATCAGCTGGGTATCGTCGGCGCGCAGCGCGCCGGTCAGTTCGTCGGCGAGGCTCTCGGCCAGCGTGCCGCGCAGGCGCCGGCTGGCGGCCTTGATCGTCTCGACCGGGGAGGGCGGGGCAGCGGGCGGCATCAGTAGACGTCCCGGCCGTAGCGGCGATCGGCCGCGAGCGCGGCCACCCATTCGGCGGCCGACTCGGCGTCGTGGCCGCCGTGCGCGACCGCGATCTCGCGCAGCGCCGCATCGACGTCGCGCGCCATGCGCGAGGCGTCGCCGCAGACGTAGAGGTGGGCGCCGTTCTCGATCCAGTCGTAGAGCTCGCGGCCGCGACGGCGCAGCGCGTGCTGCACGTAGACCTTTTCGGGGCGGTCGCGCGAGAACGCCAGATCCACGCGGTGCAGATGGCCCTCGCGATGCGCTTGCTGCCATTCGGTCTGGTAGAGGAAGTCCAAGCGGAAATGGCGATGACCGAAGAACAGCCAGTTGCGTCCCGCTGCGCCGCTCTCGCTGCGTTCCTGCACGAAGGCGCGGAACGGCGCGACGCCGGTACCGGCGCCGATCATGACGATGTCGCGCGCCGGATCCTCGGGCAGGCGGAAGCGCTCGTTCGGCTCGACGAAGACCGGCACCGCATCGTCCTCGCCGCGATCGGCCAGGAAGCGCGAGGCGGTGCCGGCGCGTGCCTGGCCGAAGGCCTCGTAGCCGACCACGGCGACGGTCAGATGCACCTCGTCGCCGACCACGGCGCGGCTCGACGCGATCGAGTACAGACGCGGTGCCAGCGGGCGCAGCGCGGCGACGAGATCGGCGGCGTCCCAGGCCGCGGGATAGCGCTGCAACAGATCGATCAGCTGGTGGCCGTCGAGCAGGGCGCGCAGGGCATCGGCAGCGTCGGCCGCGAGCGCCGCGTCGAGCACGGCCGAGCGCGCACGCTGCGCGTGCGCGGCGACGAACGGCCGCGTCAGCCGCGTCAGCTCGCGCCGCGCCGCCAGCCATTGTGCGAGCGGCAGCGTCTCGCCGGCGATCGTCACCGTCTGCTCGCGATCGGCGCCGAGCGCCGCAAGCACGGCCTCGACCAGGCCCGGCGGCTGGGTCGGCCAGACGCCGAGCGCGTCGCCGGGCCGGTAGTCGAGGTTCGAGCCCTGCAGCGAGAGTTCGACGTGGCGGACGTCGCCGGCGCTGTCGCGGCCGACGATGCGCCGGTTCGACAGCAGCGGCGCCCTGAACGGCCGCTTGCGCGACCAGGCCGTCGCGTCCGCCGGCGCCGCCGGGCCGCGCAGCGGCGTCACCGTCGCCAGCGCGGGCGTCGGTTCGAGCACGGCCTGGGCTTGCGTCAGCGCGGTCCGCCGCCACGAAGCGGCGGCCGTGTCGACGTCGACGTCGGCTTCGCCGCGCGCGAACAGCCGTTCGGCGCCGAGGGCGGCCAGGCGCTCGTCGATCAGCGTGCCGACCGCGCAGAACTTCGGATAGCTCGAATCGCCAAGGCCGAGCACGGCATAGCGCAGCTGCGGCAGCCGCGGTGCGCGGCGGCCGGTCAGATGCTCGACGAACGCGCGTGCATCGTCCGGCGGATCGCCGTCGCCCTGCGTGCTGACGACGACGTAGAGCAGGCGCTCGGCCGGCAGCTCGCGCAGCGGATAGGCATCGGCGCGCAGGACGCGCCGCGGCAGGCCGGCCTGCTCGAGCTCGCGCGCGAGCGCCTCGGCCTGGCGGCGGGCGTTGCCGGTCTGCGAGCCGTAGACGATCGTGGCCGGGATCGCCGCCGCCGCTGCGGCCGACGGGACCGACGCGGCCTGGCGTATCGTATGCGCGGCCAGACCGGCGAGATAGCCCGAGGCCCATTGCAGGGCGTCGCGGTCCAGTCCTTCGGTCAGGCGCGTCAGTTGCGCGAGCGTGTCCGGACTGAGGGCGGTTGCCGGGCGGGCGGGTAGGGCGGACACCGATACTCCGTGGATTTGGACGTCCAGACGTCCGAATGAGAACGGATGCTAGGCGCTCCGGGCGCGCCGCGGAACGAACCGATGGTTATGGGTTCATGCCGGGCGCGGTCCGGATCGCCATGCGCTTGCCGGCGCGGCCGGGTGATCGGGATATGCGCAGCCCTCATTTCCGGGCCGGACGGCGCCGTGGCGATAGTGGCGGCCGATACTCATCAGCAGGGGGATGCACATGCGCAAGCTTGCAACGGGGCCGTTGGCGGCGTTTGCGGTCGCGATCGCGCCGGCGAGTGGCCCGGCGGCCGCCTACGGCATCGACGACTGGCCCACCCACGTCGTGTTCGCCGACGGCGCCGACCTCGGCCTCAGCGCGCAGTACCAGTTCGACACCAACCGGTTCTCGGACGATCGCCTGCCCGACGGAAGCCACCGCTTCGACGACGAGAGCGCGAACCGGCGCAAGGAACTCGGCTTCTATCTGCGCAAGAAGGGCGTCTACGACCTCGGCACGGTCTACGACTTCTGGAACAAGCAGTGGCTGGACACCTACGCGCGCGTGCAGTCCCAGGCGCTGTTCGGCGCGGACTATGGTGCGTTCCGGATCGGCTACACCAAGACCCCGGTCGGCTTCGAGGGCGTGACCAGCTCGCGCGCGACCAGCTTCCTCGAGACCGCGCTGCCGATCCAGGCGTTCTACGAGAACCGCCGCACCGGCATCGACTGGGCGTTCGAGCGGCCGCGCTACCGGGTCGATCTGGGCTACTACTTCGGTCAGGATCTGCAGGGCGACAACGACGGCACGACCGTCGGCGGTCGCGTGGCGGTCACGCCGGTCAAGGCGGCCGGGCAGGTGCTGCATCTGGGCGTCTCGGCCTCGCGCGAGTCGCCCGATGCCAGCACCGACGGGCAGGGCCGGCGTAACCGGCCGTCGATCCGGCCGCGCGCAAGGCCCGAGGCCGCGCTGACGCCGGTGCGCCTGGTCGACACCGGCACGCTCGGCGACGTCGACACGATCGACCGCCTCGGCCTGGAGGCGCTGTGGATCGACGGTCCGTGGTCGCTGCAGGGCGAAGTGCTGACGCTCGCGGTCGAGCGCAGCCGCGGCCTGCCGGACTTCCGCGGGCACGGCTACTACGTGTTCGGCAGCTGGATCGCGACCGGCGAATCGCGGCCGTACAGCGGCGGCAACAGCGGCAACGTCAAGCCGAAGGGCCGCTGGGGCGCGCTCGAATGGCTGCTGCGCTACAGCGCGGTGGATCTGGACGACGGCGCGATCCGCGGCGGCCGCCAGCACGACTGGACGCTCGGCGCGAACTGGTACCTGACCCCGTACGTCAAGTTTCAGGCCAACTACGTCAAGGCGGCCAGCCGCCGGCAGGGACTGGACCTCGATCCGGCGGTGTTCCAGCTGCGCGCGCAGGTCTTCTTCTGAGACGTGCGGGCGCGGGCTCACTTGACCTTCGGCCGATCGCGCCCAAGATAGGGCCGGCGGGTCCGCCCGCCCCCGATCCTGAACGAGTTTTCCGCGATGACCGCCACCGACAGCAGCGCCCTGCGCGCGATGCCCGATATCGCCACCGAGCCGCAGGCGGCCACCGCCGGCGTGCTGGACTGGGTCGGCATGGACGAGATCGCGGCGCCGGTGCGGCTGGCGCTGGCCGACGGCAGCATCGTGCAGTCGCCGGCACGCGTGGCCGCATTCGTCAACCTCAAGCGTCCGGACGCGCGCGGCATCCACATGTCGCGGCTGTATCTGCACGTGGACCGGCATCTGTCGTCCGAGCCGCTGACGCCGTGCTCGCTGCGGCGGCTGCTGCGCGATTTTCTCGATTCGCACGCCGATCTGTCCGATCGCGCGAAGGTGTCGATCCGCTTCGACCACATGGTGCGGCGGCCGGCGCTGCGCAGCGACAACAGCGGCTGGAAGTCCTATCCGATCCAGGTCTCGGCCTCGCTGCACGAGGGCCAGTTCGCGCTCGAGCTCGGCTGCCAGATCGCCTATTCGAGCACCTGTCCGTGCTCGGCCGCGCTGGCGCGCCAGCTGATCCAGCAGCGCTTCGCGGCCGACTTCGCCGACCGCCCGCTGTCGCGCGAGGCCGTGCTCGACTGGCTCGGCCGCGAGCAGGGCATCGTCGCCACGCCGCACAGCCAGCGCAGCCTCGCCGAGGTGCGCGTGCGCCTGGCGCCGGGCTTCGAGTTTCCGATCCTGGACCTGATCGACCGTGTCGAGGACGCACTGCAGACGCCGGTGCAGACCGCGGTCAAGCGCGAGGACGAGCAGGCGTTCGCGCTGCTCAACGGCCAGAACCTGATGTTCTGCGAGGATGCGGCGCGGCGCATGCAGCACGCGCTCGACGCCGACGAGCGCATCGCCGACTTCTGGGTGCGCGCCAGCCATCTGGAGAGCCTGCACCCGCACGACGCGGTCGCGGTCGCCAGCAAGGGCGTACGCGGCGGCTACGGCGCCGACCCGGCCCCGTAATCCCCCGGCCGGCCGCGGTCCGATCTCCGGTCAGTACAATACGCGCGCGCGCAGCGTACCGGGAATCTGCGCCAGCGCGTCCTTGAGCGCGCCGGCCTGCGCCTCGGACGTCGACACGTCGATCACGACGTAGCCGATCGACGGATTGGTCTGCAGATACTGGCCGTCGATGTTGACGTTCTCGCGCGAGAACAGCTCGTTGATCCGCGACAGCATGCCCGGCGTGTTGCGATGGATGTGCAGCAGGCGGCGGCTGTGCGGATGCTCGGGCAGCGTGACCTCGGGGAAGTTGACCGCCGACAGCGTCGAGCCGTTGTCGCTGTAGCGCACCAGCTTGGCCGCGACCTCAATGCCGATGTTGTCCTGGGCTTCGAGCGTGCTGCCGCCGACGTGCGGCGTCAGCAGCACGTTGTCCATGCCGACCAGCGGCGAGACGAAGCGGTCGTCGTTGCCCTTGGGCTCGACCGGGAACACATCGATCGCCGCGCCGGCGACGTGGCCGCTGCGCAGCGCGTCGGCCAGCGCGTCGATGTCGACCACGGTGCCGCGCGAGGCATTGATCAGGCAGGCGCCGCGGCGCATCCGTGCCAGTTCGGCGGCGCCGATCATCAGCCGCGTCTGCGGCGTTTCGGGTACGTGCAGCGTGACCACGTCGGCGCGCGCGAGCAGGTCGTCGAGGTTCGCCGCCGGCTGCGCGTTGCCGAGCGTGAGCTTGGACTCGATGTCGTGGAACAGCACGCGCATGCCGAGCCCCTCGGCGAGCAGGCCGACCTGGGTGCCGATGTGGCCGTAGCCGACGATGCCGAGCACCTTGCCGCGCACCTCGTAGCTGCCGGCGGCGGACTTGGACCAGCCGCCGCGATGGCACTGCGCGTTCTTCTGCGGGATGCCGCGCATCAGCAGGATTGCCTCGGCCAGCACCAGCTCGGCGACGCTGCGCGTATTGGAGTACGGCGCGTTGAACACCGGCACGCCCAGATCCTGGGCGGCCGCCAGGTCGACCTGGTTGGTGCCGATGCAGAAGCAGCCGACCGCGATCAGGCGCTTGGCGCTCTCGAGTACGCCGGCGTCGAGCTGGGTGCGCGAACGGATGCCGATCAGATGCGCCTCGGCGACGCGGCGCTTGAGCTCGGCTTCGGGCAGCGACTTGTCGTGGTACTCGATCTGCGAGTAGCCGGCGGCCTTGAACGTCTCGACGGCGCTGGGGCTGACGCCTTCGAGCAGCAGTACGCGGATGTCCTGCTTCGGGAACGAGGTCTTCTTCATCGGTGGCGGTGGCGTCTCGCGGCGGAGCCCGGTCCGGGCCGGCCGGGCGAGGGCCAGACTATGCCACGAGCCGGCCGCGCCGCGCGGCGGCGGCCGGTGGACGGTTTGCCGCATCGCTGGCAGGCTAGGTGCCCGCGGCCCGCCGGGGCCGCATCCGTAAGTCCGCTCGCCGATGCCCAAGACCGATCCCGTGCTGGCCGACCTGGTCGCCGGCCAGCCGCAGCTGACCGTGACCACCGATCCGGGCGACCTGGAGCACTACGGCCGCGACTGGACCCGGCGCTGGCGGCCGGCCCCGCTCGCGGTCGTGCTGCCGAGCGAGGTCGCGCAGGTGCAGGCGATCGTGCGCTGGGCGCTCGAGCGCCACATCGCGCTGGTGCCCTCGGGCGGACGCACCGGCCTTTCCGGCGGCGCCGTCGCCGCGCACGGCGAGGTCGTGGTCAGCTTCGAGCGCATGAACCGCGTGCTCGGCTTCGACGCCGCCGACCGCACGCTGACGGTGCAGCCGGGCCTGCCGCTGGAGCGCCTGCAGCAGGCCGCCGCCGAGCACGGCCTGCTCTATCCGGTCGACTTCGCGGCGCGCGGCTCGTGCACGATCGGCGGCAACATCGCGACCAACGCCGGCGGCATCCGCGTGATCCGCTACGGCAATACGCGCGAATGGATCGCCGGGCTCAAGGTGGTCACCGGCAGCGGCGAGCTGCTCGATCTCAATCGCGGCCTGATCAAGAACTCCAGCGGCTACGATCTGCGCCATCTGATGATCGGCTCGGAAGGCACGCTGGGCCTGGTCGTCGAGGCGCGCGTGCGCCTGACCGATCCGCCGCCGGCCTCGAGCGTGATGCTGTTCGCGCTGCCGGCGATGGACGCGCTGATGCGCGTGTTCGACGCCTGCCGCCGCCAGCTGACGCTCGGCGCGTTCGAGTTCTTCACCGACCGCGCGCTGCACCACGTGGTCGCGCACGGCGCGCAGCCGCCGTTCGCGCAGGGCGCGCCGTTCTACGTGATCGTCGAGTTCGACGCGGCCGGCGAAGCCGAGCAGGCGCTGGCGCTGAACGTGTTCGAGCAGTGCCTGGACAACGGCTGGGTCGTCGACGGCGTGATGAGCCAGAGCGCGGCCCAGGCCGCCGCGCTGTGGCGATTGCGCGAGGGCATCACCGAGAGCCTGGCGCCGCACCGCCCGTACAAGAACGACATCGCGGTGCGGATCGGCGAGATTCCGGCCTTCATGCACGGCATGCAGGCGATCTTCGCGCGCGAGTATCCCGATTTCGAGGTGGTCTGGTTCGGCCACATTGGCGACGGCAACCTGCACATCAACGTGCTCAAGCCGGCCGGCCTGGCCGACGATGCGTTCATCGCGCAGTGCGAGCACGTCACGCGCCTGCTCGGCGATGCGCTGGCCGCCTGCGGCGGCAGCATCTCGGCCGAGCACGGCATCGGCCTGGTCAAGAAGCCCTACCTCGCCGGTACGCGCAGCCCCGCCGAGATCGCCGTCATGCGCGGCATCAAGCGCGTGCTCGATCCGGCCGGCCTGCTCAATCCCGGCAAGCTGTTCGACGAGCCGTGAAGCGCCGCGCCGCCAGACCTCCGTCGCCGGGCGTCCGATGGAACCGCTGACGCCGATCGACGCCGCACTCGACGCGCGCGACCGCCATTACATGCAGCGCGCGCTCGACTGCGCGCGCGAGGCGCAGGCGCGCCACGGCGAGGTGCCGGTTGGCGCGCTCGTCGTGGTCGGCGACGCGATCGTCGCCGAGGGCGGCAACCGCTGCATCACCGACCACGATCCGACCGCGCACGCCGAGATCGTCGCGCTGCGCGCGGCCGGCCGCGCGCTCGGCAACTACCGCCTGCCCGGCGCGACGCTGTACGTGACGCTGGAGCCGTGCGTGATGTGCGCCGGCGCGATGATCCATGCGCGCGTCGAGCGCGTCGTCTACGCTGCCGCCGATCCGAAGACCGGCGCGGCCGGCAGCGTGTTCGACACGCTGATCAGCGAGCGCCACAACCACCGCGTCGCGGTGCGCGGCGGCGTGCTCGCCGAGGAGGCCGGCGAGCTGCTGCGCGGCTTCTTCGGCGCGCGCCGGCAGGCGGCCGCGCTGCGCCGCTGAGGTCCGCGCCGGCGAGCTGGGCGCTGGCGTATGCGGCCGTCCGCCCCCGCCGAGCGGGCGCCGCTACGGCGCCCGCGCACATCCGGATCTGCGCAAGGCTCGCGCCAGCGGCGGCTCACATGCCCGAGTAGTTCGGTCCGCCGCCGCCCTGTGGCGCGACCCAGACGATGTTCTGCGTCGGGTCCTTGATGTCGCAGGTCTTGCAGTGCACGCAGTTGGCCGCGTTGATCTGCAGGCGCTCGCCGCCGCCTTCGGCCGGTACGAACTCGTAGACCGCGGCCGGGCAGTAGCGCGCCTCGGGGCCGGCATAGGTGGCGAGGTTGATCGCGACCGGCACCGCCGGATCCTTCAGCGTCAGATGCGCCGGCTGGTCCTCCTCGTGATGGGTGCTGCTGAGGAACACCGAGCTCAGCCGGTCGAACGTCAGCACGCCGTCGGGCTTCGGATAGACGATGCGCGTATGGCGGTCGGCCGGCTCGAGGCAGGCATGGTCGGCGACGCGGCGGCGCAGCGTCCACGGCGGCGTGCGCAGGCCGAGCTTGGGCAGCAGCCACTGCTCGATGCCGTTCATCAGCGTCGCGACCAGCAGGCCCTTCTTGAACCACTGCTTGAAGTTCTTCGAGGCATCCAGCTCCTCGCGCAGCCAGCTGCGCTCGTAGGCCTGCGGATAGGCGGTCAGCTCGTCGCGCGCGCGGCCGGCGCCGATCGCCTCGAACGCGGCCTCGGCGGCGAGCATGCCGGTCTTGATCGCGGCATGGCTGCCCTTGATGCGGCTGGCGTTGAGGAAGCCGGCCTCGCAGCCGATCAGCGCGCCGCCCGGGAACACGGTCCTGGGCAGCGAGACGACGCCGCCGGCGGTGATCGAGCGAGCGCCATAGCCGATCCGCTTGCCGCCTTCGAGGTGGCTGCGGATCGCCGGATGCGTCTTGAAGCGCTGGAATTCCTCGAACGGGCTCAGCCACGGGTTCTTGTAGTCCAGGCCGACGACGAAGCCGACCGCGACCTTGCCGTCCTCCAGGTGGTACAGGAACGAGCCGCCGTAGGTATCGGACGCCAGCGGCCAGCCGGCGGTATGCACGACCAGGCCCGGCCGGGCCTTGGCCGGGTCGACCTGCCACAGCTCCTTGATGCCGATGCCGTAGCTCTGCGGATCGCGGCCCTCGTCGAGCCGGTAGCGCGCGATCAGCTCGCGGCCGAGCTGGCCGCGCGAGCCTTCTGCGAAGATCACGTATTTGGCGGTCAGCTCCATGCCGAGCTGGAACTGCTCGGTCGGCTCGCCGTCCTTGCCGACGCCGAGGTTGCCGGTCGCGACGCCGCGCACCGCGCCGGCCTCGTCGTAGAGCACCTCGGCCGCGGCGAAGCCGGGAAAGATCTCCACGCCGGCCGCCTCGGCCTCGCGCGCGAGCCAGCGCACGACGTTGCCGAGGCTGACGATGTAGTTGCCGTGGTTGTTCAGGCTCGACGGAATCAACAGCTTCGGCGTCGCGATTGCGCGCTCGCGGCCGAGGAACAGGATCTGATCCTCGGTGACCGGCTGGTTCAGCGGCGCGCCGCGCGATTGCCAGTCCGGGATCAGCTCGGTCAGCGCGCGCGGATCCATGATCGCGCCGGACAGGATATGCGCGCCGGGCTCCGATCCCTTCTCGAGCACGCAGACCGACAGCTCGCGACCGGCCGCGGCGGCCAGCTGCTTGAGCCGGATCGCGCAGGCCAGACCACCGGGGCCGGCACCGACCACGACGACGTCGTATTCCATCGACTCGCGCGGGCCGTATTTCGCTAGCAGTTCATCGTGATTCATGGCTGAGGTTCCGTCGGGACGACCCTGGCTTCGAGGGGATGCCGGACACGGACGGTCCGCACCGGCGGTTCGACCGCCGATGATCGCACGGCGGCGCGCCGAGGGCATGCCGCACGGTGGCGTGAAGGACGCCGCCGGCCGCGGCGGGCGGATGCCGGACGCTCAGTCCAGCGTGATGCCGGCGAGCTTCTGCAGCGCCTCGGCGTAGCGCGCGGCGGTGCCGTCGATGATCGCGCGCGGCAGGATCGGCGCCGGGGCGCGCTTGTTCCAGTCCAGCGTCTCGAGGTAGTCGCGCACGTACTGCTTGTCGTAGCTCGGCGGGCTGCTGCCGGGCTGGTACTGGTCGGCCGGCCAGAAGCGCGAGGAGTCGGGCGTCAGCATCTCGTCCATGACGTAGAGCCGGCCTTCGGCGTCGGTGCCGAACTCGAACTTGGTATCGGCGATCAGGATACCGCGCTCGGCCGCATAGGCGGCGGCATAGCGGTACAGCTTGAGTGTCGCGTCGCGGACCCGCTCGGCGAGGTCGGCACCGATCGTCGCGACGACCTGGTCGAAGCTGACGTTCTGGTCGTGGTCGCCGAGCGCGGCCTTGGTCGACGGCGTGAAGATCGGCTCGGGCAGGCGGTCGGCCTGGCGCAGGCCGGCCGGCAGCGCGATGCCGCAGACCCTGCCGCTGGCCTGGTAGTCCTTCCAGCCCGATCCGATCAGATAGCCACGCGCGATCGCCTCCACCGGCAGCGCGTTGAGGCGGCGTGCGACGACGCTGCGCTTCTCGTACAGCGCCGCGTCCACGCCGGCCGGCAGCACCGACGCGACCGGCTTGCCGGTCAGGTGGTTGGGCACCAGCGTCCGGGTCTTGTCGAACCAGAAGTTCGACAGCTGGGTCAGGATTTCGCCCTTGCCGGGAATCGGATCGGGCAGGACGACGTCGAATGCGCTCAGGCGGTCGCTGGCGACGATCAGCAGCTCGTCGGCCGAGAGCGCATAGACGTCGCGAACCTTGCCGCGGTGGATCAGTTCGAGGTCGGGCAGGTTCGACTGGTGCAGGATGGTCGGCACGGCGGTGAACGGTCTTTCGTGGAAAGGGCGCGATTGTAGCGGCAACTGATCGGCGTCGATGTGTCGGTGTCGACGTCGCCGCACGCGCCGCGGCGTCCGGCCGGACCGGTTTGCTACCATGCGCCACCCGGCGCGCCGGCCGTGTCGCGCCGGTACGCCGGCCCGGCGCATTCCCGTTTCCCTCATGCGTTCTCCCGTCACTCCTCGATGAAGATCCTCGGCAAGATCGTCGGCGCCGTCGTCGGCTTCGTGATCACCCGCAACGGCTGGGGCCTGCTGGCCGGACTGTTTCTCGGCCATCTGTGGGACCTCGGCGTGCTGAGGCCGCGTCCGCCGGTGCGCAGCGCCTCGTTCCTCAACCCGCTGTTCGCGTTCGCCGGCGCGGTATCCAAGTCCGACGGGCGCGTCTCGGAGGCCGAGATCCAGGCCGCCGAGGCGCTGATGACGCGCATGCAGCTCGACGGCGAGCAGCGGCGCGCGGCGATCGACAGCTTCAACCGCGGCAAACAGTCGCAGTTCGACACGCAGCCGGCGATCGCCGAGCTGCGCGCCTGGGCCGGCGGCCGCCGCGACCTCGGCTTCCTGCTGCTCGACATGCTGCTCGACATCGTCCACGCCGACGGTGCGCTGTCGAACGAGAAGCTGAGCCTGATCGGCCGGCTCGCCGGCGCGCTCGGCATCAGCGACAACGAATTCAGCGCGCTGTCGGCGATGAAGGGCTACGGCCGGCGCGGCACCGGCCCCGGTGCGCAGCCGGGCGGCGGCCGCAGCGCGCGCCCGCAGCCCGGTCGGCCCGACCCGTACGCGATCCTCGGCCTCGCCCGCGGCGCCAGCGACCGCGACATCAAGACGGCGTGGCGGCGGTTGATGAGCCAGCACCATCCCGACAAGCTCGGCGACGTTCCCGACGAGCTCAAGCGCCGGGCCGAACAGCGGGCGCGCGAGATCAACGCGGCCTACGAACAGATCAAGAACGAGCGCGGTCACTGAAAGCCATGGCAAAGCAATCCTGCGTCATCGCACCGTCCATCCTCTCGGCCGATTTCGCGCGCCTCGGCGCCGAGGTCGATGCGGTTCTCGCCGCCGGCGCCGACTGGGTGCATTTCGACGTGATGGACAACCACTACGTGCCGAACCTGACGATCGGGCCGCTGGTCTGCGAGGCGCTGCGCAAGCATGGCGTCATCGCCCCGATCGACGTCCATCTGATGGTCAAGCCGGTCGACCGCATCGTGCCGGACTTCGCCAAGGCCGGCGCGACGACGATCAGCTTCCATCCGGAGGCGAGCGAGCACGTCGACCGCACGATCCAGCTGATCAGGAGTGCCGGCTGCGGCGCCGGCCTGGTGCTGAACCCGGCCACGCCGCTGAACCATCTCGATCACGTGCTCGACCAGCTCGACCTGGTGCTGCTGATGTCGGTCAATCCGGGGTTCGGCGGACAGAGCTTCATCCCGTCGGCGCTCGACAAGCTGCGCGCCGTGCGCGAGCGGATCGACCGCAGCGGCCGCGCGATCCGGCTCGAGATCGACGGCGGCGTCAAGGCCGACAACATCGCCGAGATCGCGCGCGCCGGCGCCGACACCTTCGTCGCCGGCTCGGCGATCTTCGGCCAGTCCGACTATGCGGCGGTCATCGCCGCGATGCGCGCGGCGGTCGCCTCGGTCTGAGCGGGGGCGACAGAAGATCCGCGCTGCACCGCCGGCGGAGGAGCGCGGCGCAGCGCGGACGAAAGACGCCGGGCGGTCAGCGTTCGCGCGCCGTCAGGCGCGGCTGGACGGTCCCGGGTCGCGGCGTGGCGCAGCGCTCGAGCAGCCAGGCCAGGAAGTAGCGGTCATGGCGCTGCCGCCTGCGACCGGTCGCCGCCGCGGGCGGCGCCGGCGCGAGCCGCGGCACGATGTTCATTGCGCGGCCGCCGCGGCTGGCGCGCCGGCCGGTCCGGGATCGGAAGCGCCGACGGTTGCGGCGAGGCCGAGCAGCAGGGCGAGTACCGCGAACGCGATGCGCATCGGTTCGCGGCCTTCGAGGTCGGTATCGGGGCGGGGGTCTTTCACGGCGGTCTCCTTTTCGATCAGGGGCGCGGCGCTGCCGCGGCGGCTGCGACGGCCAGCCTGGCCGCATCCGGCGCGCCGGCCGGCAGCAGCGCGGTCAGCACGGCGAGGCCGGTCCAGGCCAGGCACAACAGATGGAAGCCGCGCTGCCGGTAGTACGGTCGGGACGAGGACGGCACGAACGGCGGCTCCATCGGGGTGTGTGGCGGCCATTGCAGCGCCGGTGCCGGCCGTCGCGGCGGCCCGCCGATGGCGGAGCGACGACCGGTTGTGGCGGTTCGCGGGCAGCGGCCGCCGATGCGTTGCGTGCCGCTCGCAGCCCTGCGTAAGCTGGCCGCCACCCGGAGGACACCCATGCCGCGCACCATCGCCATCGTCGAAGACGAACCCCTGATCCGCGCCAACTACGTCGAGGCGCTCGGCCGGATCGGCTACGAGGTCCGCGGCTACGCCTCGCGCCCGGAAGCCGAGGCCGTGTTCGCGCAGCGCATGCCGGAGCTGGTCATCATCGACATCGGACTCGGCGACGAGCCCGAAGGCGGGTTCGAGCTGTGCCGCTCGCTGCGCGTGCGTTCGCCGACGCTGCCGATCATCTTCCTGACCGCGCGCGATTCGGATTTCGACGTGATCTCGGGCCTGCGCCTCGGCGCCGACGACTACCTCGCCAAGGATGTCTCGTTCCATCAGCTCGCGGCGCGGATCAGCGCGCTGTTCCGGCGCATGGACGCCTTGCGCCGGCCGGCCGAGAGCGACAGCGTGATCGAGCAGGGGCCGCTGCGGATCGAGTCGGAGCGCATGCGGATCAGCTGGGCCGGTCAGGACGTGCCGCTGACGGTGACCGAATTCTGGATGGTCTACACGCTGGCGCGTTTCCCGGGCCACGTGAAGAGCCGCGATCAGCTGATGCGCGATGCCCAGGTCGTCGTCGACGACGCGACGATCACATCGCACATCAAGCGCATCCGCAAGAAGTTCGTCGCGATCGATCCGGCGTTCGACGCGATCGACACCGTGCACGGCGCCGGCTACCGGTGGCGCGGCTGAACGCGCCGGCATCCGGCGCGCGCGGCCGCGCGCGGCGCCGCCGCGATCCGGTCCGAGTCCCACGGATGCGCCCGGCATGTCGCTGCGCTTCAAGCTGCTGATCGTCGCGCTGTCGACGCTGGTGCTGCCGTGGATGGGCTGGCAGCTCGTCCGGCAGACCGAGAGCCTGTTGCGGCAGGGGCAGGAGCAGGCGCTGCAGGCTTCGGCCGAGGCGATCGTCAAGGCGATCGACGCGCTCGGCGTCGCCGTGCCGGTCGAAGAGCCGGTGTTTCCGGCATTCGCGGCGACCGCGCCGGTTCTCGTCGACGGCTACACCGACGACTGGAGCGCATGGCGGGCCGACCTGCAGCCGGTCGGCCCCGGCGATCAGGCGCGCGCGCGCGTCGCCCTGGCCGAGGATCGCGCCTGGCTCTACGTGCTGGTCGAGGTGCGCGACGGCACGCGCACCCGCGTCGATGCGCGCGACCGGCGGGTGTGGACCAGCGATCACGTCGTGCTCGAGCTCGAGCGCGGCGGCGAGCGCTCGCGCTATCCGTTGGCCAGCGCCGCACCGGGCGAGTTCGACGCGCCGGCCGATCCGCCGCTGCGCGAACTGCCCGAACGCATCCTCGGCCAGTGGCAGGAGGACGGCTCGTCGTACCGCATCGAGTTCCGCCTGCCGCGCGCGGTGCTGCCGGACCGGCTCGCGTTCGCGCTGTACGACGCGGCCGCTCCGGCGCGTGCCGATCCGCCGCTGCGCCGCCTGCTGCGCTACGACGAGGATGCGGCGCGCGCCCTGGCGCGGCTCGCGCCGGAGCGCATGCGTGCGCGCCTGGCGACGCCGGAAGGCTGGCTCGTCGCCGACAGCGGCGGTCTCGTCGCCGATGCCGACGCGGCCGAGCCCGACGACGAGGGCTGGTTCGGCGGTCTGATCTACCGCGGCATGATCGCGCCGGCCTTGACCGGGACGCGGTCGCTCGACGGCGTCTCGGCACGGCTCGCCGGCGAGGAGGTCGCGGCGGCGGCGACCGGCCGGCCGCGCCTGAGCTGGCGCCCCGGCGAGCGTCCCGGCGAGGTGGTGCTGGCCGCGGCCGTGCCGCGCCATGCCGATGGGCGCGTGACCGGTGTATTGCTGCTCGAGCAGGCCAGCCGCGCGCTGCCGCTGCTGGCCAACCGCGCGTTGACCGGGCTGGCGGTCGCCAGCGCGATCGCGCTGGCCGTCGCGGCCGGCGTCCTGGTCTCGTTCGGTGCGCTGCTGTCTTTCCGGATCCGCCGCCTGCGCAACGCCGCCGAACAGGCGGTCGGCAGCGGCGGTCGCTGGACCGGACCGCTGCCGCTGGCCGATGCCGGCGACGAGCTCGGCGATCTGGCACGCAGCTTCGGCAAGCTGCTGCACGAGGTCGACGCCTACACCGGCTACCTGCGCACGCTGGCGTCCAAGCTCTCGCACGAGCTCAACACGCCGCTGGCGATCGTCAAGTCCTCGCTCGACAACCTCGACCAGCAGCCGCTCGGCGACGGCGCACGCGCGTATCTGGCGCGCGCCCGCGACGGCGCCGAGCGGCTCGGCACGATCGTCCGCGCGATGAGCGAATCGCACCGGATCGAGCGCGCGATCGCCTCGGCCGATGCCGAGGACTTCGACCTGGCCGCCCTGGTCGCCGGCTGCGCCGAGGGCTATCGCGCGCTGGCCGGCCCGCGCACGATCCGGCTGCGGCTGCCGGACGGCCCGGTGCCGTTCCACGGCGCGCCGGAGCTGATCGCCCAGGCGCTCGACAAGCTGTTCGACAACGCGCGCTCGTTCACGCCCGAAGGCGGCTGGATCGAGCTGCGTCTGGCGCGCGAACGCGACGGCGTCGTGCTGACGGTCGCCAACAGCGGCCCGCTGCTGCCGGCGGCGCTGCAGGACCGGCTGTTCGACACGCTGGTCAGCATGCGCGAGCGCAGCGCGCGCGGCAGCGGCGAAGCGCCGCATCTGGGCCTGGGCCTGTACGTGGTGCGCCTGGTCGCCGATCTGCACCGCGGCCACGCCGCTGCGCACGACCGTGCCGAACGCGACGGCGTCGAGTTCGTGCTGCGCCTGGCTGGCATGCCGCGGCGGCGTCTGGCCGACGTGCACTGACGCCGGACGCCCTGCTATGTTGGCGGGCCGACTCGCGACCGGGCGCGCCTGTCGTCGATTCGCCGCGCACGCGGGTCGATTCGCGCGGACAATGCCGGGCCGGGCCCCGTGCTTCGCGGACCGTCGGCGCCGCGTATGCCACGGCGCGTCGGCCGCCATCATTTCGAGGAGACGCCGTGATTTCGCAGGACCAGTTCGACACGCTGGCGGCCGAGGGCTACAACCGGATCCCGGTCGTGCGCGAGGTGCTGTCCGATCTCGACACGCCGCTGTCGGTCTATCTCAAGCTCGCCGACGGCCCGTATGCGTATCTGTTCGAATCGGTCGAAGGCGGCGAGACCTGGGGGCGCTACTCGATCATCGGCCTGCCGTGCCGACGCGTCTATGCGTTGCGCGGCCACCGGCTCGAGGTCGAGGATCTGGGCGAGGTCGTCGAGCGCCGCGAGCTCGACGATCCGCTGGCCGAGATCGAGACCTTGCGCCGCCACTATCGCGTGCCGCAGCTGCCGGGCCTGCCGGCGTTCACCGGCGGCCTGGTCGGCTATTTCGGCTTCGAGACGATCGGCTGGATCGAACCGCGCCTGGCCGGCGGCGCCGACAAGCCCGACCAGCTCGGCACGCCCGATGCGCTGCTGATGCTGAGCGAGGAGGTCGCGGTGTTCGACAGCCTCAAGGGCCGCCTGTACCTGATCGTGCATGCCGATCCGGCGCAGCCGCAGGCCTATGCGCGCGCCCGGCGGCGCCTGGACGAGCTTGCGTTCCGGCTGCGCCATGCCGGCGCGGCGTATCCGGAGATGCTCGATCCCAAGCCGCTCGACGAGACCGATTTCGTCTCCGGCTTCACGCGCGAGGGCTTCGAGGACGCGGTGCGCCGCGCGCAGGACTACATCCGCGCCGGCGACATTTTCCAGGTCGTGCTGTCGCAGCGGCTCAGCGTGCCGTTCCGCGCGCGGCCGGTCGATGTCTACCGTGCGCTGCGCTCGATGAACCCCTCGCCGTACATGTACTTCCTCGACCTCGGCGCCACGCAGATCGTCGGCTCCTCGCCGGAGATCCTGGTCCGCCAGCAGCAGGGCCGCGTCGTGCTGCGGCCGATCGCCGGCACGCGGCCGCGCGGCGCGACGCCGGAAGAGGACCTCGCGCTGGAGCGCGAGCTGCTCGCCGATCCGAAGGAGCGTGCCGAGCATCTGATGCTGATCGATCTGGGTCGCAACGACGTCGGCCGCGTCAGCCGCACCGGCACGGTCAGGCTGACCGATCGCTTCGTCGTGGAGCGCTATTCGCACGTCATGCACATCGTCAGCCAGGTCGAGGGCGAGCTGCGCGACGGCCTGACCTACATGGACGTGCTGAAGGCCGCGTTTCCGGCCGGCACGGTCAGCGGCGCGCCGAAGATCCGCGCGCTGGAGGTGATCGGCGAGCTCGAGCCGGTCAAGCGCAACATCTACGCCGGCGCGATCGGCTACATCGGCTGGTGGGGCGACGCCGATACCGCGATCGCGATCCGCACCGCGGTGATCCAGGACGGATGCCTGCACGTGCAGGCCGGCGCCGGCATCGTGTTCGACTCCGATCCCGGCCGCGAGTGGGAGGAGACGATGAACAAGGGCCGCGCGCTGTTCCGCGCGGTCGCGCAGGCGGCCGGCGGTCTGTAGCCGCACGACGCGCGGCGGTCGCTCCGCCGCAGGCGCGATCGCCGCGCGTTCGAGTATGGCGCTTGTCCGGAACGCCCCGTGGACAGGGAGCGCCGATGATCCGCTGCCCGTTCGTCGCCCCGGCATCGCCGCAGGTCCGTGTTCCGCGATCTGCCGGCGATCGGCTGCTGGGCGTCGGGCCCGTCAACGCCCGGGTCGCCGACGGCGTGCTGTCCGACGATGCCGGCGCGTTGCCGCATGCGCGGCGCGTCACCTGCATGCAGGGCGCCGGAACGCGTGACTGATCGGGGCGGCATCGGCCGCCGATGCCTCGCCGCAGTTGCCGAACGGCATCGGCGGTTGGGATACTCGCGGCGTTTCGATCCCGACGCCAATGGAGCGAGTTCATGACGAAGCGCAGCGGTTCCAGGAATTCCCGTCGTCTCGCCGCGTCGATCGCGGTCGCATGCGGTTTCGCCGCGGCCGGCCAGGCCGCTGCGGTGCATCTGGATCCTCGTGGTTCGGGGCAGGTGCTGTTCTATCCGTACTACACGGTCAACAAGCAGCAGCAGACCTACGTGACGGTGCTCAACACCGGCGACCGCGCGAAGATGGTCTCGGTATCGTTCCGCGAGGGATACAACAGCCGCCAGGTCATGAGCTTCAACCTGTTCCTCGCGCCGTTCGATACCTGGACCGGCACGGTCTTCGCGCTCGCCGAGGTGGCCGGCGAGGGCGGCGACGGTGCCGCGATCCTGACCAGCGACCGCAGCTGCACGGCACCGGACTTCTGGACCGAAGGTCATGGCATGGTCGGCGGCTCCCCGTACGCGCGCTTCTCGTCGACCGCGTTCGCCGACGACGAAGGCCCCCAGGGCAGTGCACGCACGCGCGAAGGACACATCGAGATCGTCGCGCTGGCCGATCTGACCGGCGCGCTGGCCGACGCGGTGTCGTTCCGGTCGGGGCAACCTGCGGACTGCGCTCGCGTGCGCAACCTGGCTGCGGCGACGGCGGAAACCGTGGCACCGACCGGCGGCCTGACCGGCAGCGGTGCGGTGATCAACGTCGGCCAGGGCACCTACTTCTCGTACCGGCCCGACGCGCTCGGTGGATTCACCTCGACCGTGCTGTTGGGGGCGGGCGTGGCCGAGCCGCTCAGTGCCGTCAACGACGGCGGCGGTACCACCGTGACGGCGCGCGTCGCAGCCGATGGCAGGCTGATCGAGGCCAGCTACGGCACGGCGACCGACAGCGAACGAATCGACGCGGTCAGCGCCGTGCTGATGGCCGACACGCTCTACAACGAGTACGTCGTGCAGACGGCGATCGGCGCGAATTCCGACTGGGTCGTGACGTTCCCGACCAAGCGCTTCTATACCGACCCTCTGCTGTGGGTCGGCGAGACCGCGGCCGAGCCGTTCGTCGAGCTGTTCGGCGAGAACGGTTCCTGCGTGCGCGCGCAGATGGTTCATTTCAACCGCGAGAGCGCGGTCGCACCGAACGGAGGATTCGGCGCGCCGTTCGCCGAGCCGCGGCTGTGCTACGGCACCAACGTGCTCTCGTTCGCCGGCCTGCCGGTCACGCAGTCGGCGGCACTCGGCTCGAGCCTGCTGGTGCGCGACTTCTCGGTCCGCTTCGATGCGGGGCATGCCGCGCTCAATCTCAACCCGGCCAGCGAACCGCATGCGCTGTTCCCGTCGCTCGGCGCGGACGCCAAGGTGTTCCACGGCCTGCCGGCGATCGGGTTTTGGGCCGTCAACCTCGTCAACAGCAATGTCGCCGACGGTGTGATGTCGAACTACAGTGCGGCGGTGCCTCACAGCTCGCGCGTCAGTTGCACCGCTGGCGAAGCGGCTTGCGACTGACGTCGTCGTGCCGCGCGGCGTACCCGATCGAGGTACGCCGCACGGCGCATCGGCTGAAGCCGATCCGGCATGCGCTGGATACGGCCGCCTCGCTCAGACGACCGAGCTCGATCCGCGCCATGCCTTGGCTCGAGCGCGGATCTCGAACGCGATTCAGCACGGCGGGGAAGTGCACGTCGACCACGATTCGAGGAATGGAGATTAGGAAATGATGCGATCAGTATCCGCTCATCGGACCGGAGCGGTCCTGCTGGGTTCGGCGCTTGCGCTCACGCTGGCCGGTGAGGGCGCCGTCGCCGCCATTCACGTCGATGCGCGCGGCATCGGACAGGCGCTGCTGTTCCCGTACTACACCGTCAACGAGGGCCAGCAAACCTATCTGACGGTCGGCAACACCTCCGATCGCGCCAAAATGCTCGAGCTCCAGTTCATGGAGGGCTACAACAGCCGGACGGTGTTCGACGTCCGGCTGTTCCTCGCGCCGCACGATGTGTGGACCGGCACCGTGTTCGCGCTCGACGACATCGCCGGCGAGGACGGCGAGGGTGCCGCACTGCTGACCAGCGACCGCAGCTGCACCGGGCCGGATATCTGGACCCAGGGACACGGCATGCTCAACGGCTATCCGTATGTGCGGTTCTTCAGCGGCGGCTACGCCGGCGACGGCGGTCCGCAGGCGGCGTCACGCACACGCGAGGGGCATGTCCAGATCGTCGAACTGGCCGATCTGACCGGTTCGCTGGCGAGCGGTGTGACGCATCGCGAGGGCGTTCCGCTCTCGTGCGATCGCGTGCGCAACCTCGTCGCGCCGACGGCCGAGACGGTGCCGTCGACCGGCGGACTGTTCGCGTCCGGCGCCGTCATCAACGTCGCGCAGGGCACCTACTTCCCGTACCGGGCGACTGCGCTGGCCGGTTTTCCCGAGGGGATCCGGTTCAACGGCCTGGACATCGTCATCGATCCGCTGACGCAGACGTTCGACTATCAGACGGGCCGTTCCGACGCGCAGGTCTTCGTCGACGGCGCGATCGTCGACGCGAGTTACGACGGACAGCATCCGTACATGCTGATCGATGCCGTCAGCGCCGCCCTGATGGCCGACACGCTGCAGAACGAGTATCTGCTCGATCCGGCGATCGGTGCCCATTCGGACTGGGTCGTCACGTTCCCGACCAAGCGATTCTACACCGACCCGCTCCTCGCTCCGGATGCGGCCTTTCCGCCGTTCGTCGAACCGTTCGGAGAGGGCGGCTCCTGCGTGGAGACGCACATCCGCTATTTCGATCGCGAGCAGGCGACGATCGCCGACTCGTCATTTCCGGGCGGGCCTCCGCTGCCGACCCGGCCGCGCCTGTGCTACGGGACCAACGTATTGACCTTCCTGGACGCTGCCGGATCGGATCGGTCGGCCGTACTCGGCTCGCGGCTGGTCGCGCCCGGCTTTGCGCTGGCACCGCCGTTCAAGGCCGGCTGGGCCACGCTCAATCTCGATCCTGGCGGCGAGCCGCACGCAATGCGCGCGTCGATGGCGACCGGCGGCGCCGCCGGCAAGGTGTTCCGCGGTCTGCCGGTGATCGGCTTCTGGGCAACCAATCTGGTCAATCACAATGTCGCCGGCGGCGTGATGTCCAACTACAGCGCCGTGGTTCCGCACGGCTCGCACGCGAGCTGCAGCGCCGGCGAGTCGGCCTGCCGCTGATTCGACGGCGCATCGATCCAGTCAAACAGGAGTGACGACATGCGAATCTCTTCCAAAACCCAAGCGGCGGCCGCGCTGGCCGCGATACTGACAGGCGTGCTCGCCGGTGACGTGTGCGCCGCGATCCACGTCAATCCGCACGGAACCGGTCAGGCGCTGCTGCTGCCGTACTACACGGTCAACAAGCAGCAGCAGACCTACCTGACGGTCGGCAACACCTCCGATCGCGCCAAGATGCTCGAGCTCCAGTTCATGGAGGGCTACAACAGCCGGACGGTGTTCGACGTCCGGCTGTTCCTCGCGCCGCACGATGTGTGGACCGGCACCGTGTTCGCGCTCGACGACATCGCCGGCGAGGACGGCGAGGGTGCGGCGCTGCTGACCAGCGACCGCAGCTGCACCGCGCCGGACATTTGGACCGAGGGGCATGGCATGCTCAACGGCTATCCGTATGTGCGGTTCTTCAGCGGCGGCTACGCCGGCGACGGCGGTCCGCAGGCGATATCGCGCACGCGCGAAGGCCATGTCCAGATCGTCGAATTGGCCGACCTGACCGGATATCTGGCCGATGCGGTGACGCACCGTCAGGGCGTGCCGCTCGACTGCTCGCGCGTGCGCAACCTTGTCGCGCCGACGACCGAGACCGTGCCGTCGACCGGCGGACTGTTCGCGTCCGGCGCCGTCATCAACGTCGCGCAGGGCACCTACTTCCCGTACCGGGCGACCGCGCTGGCCGGATTTCCCGATCAGGTCCGCTTCAACGGTCTGGACACCATCATCGATCCGTTGACGCTGACATTCGATTATCAGACGGACCGTTCCAATGCGCAGGTCTACGTCGACGGTGCGATCATCGACGTGACCTATGAAGGCGGGCTCGCTTATCAGGCCATCGATGCGGTCAGCGCTGTGCTGATGGCCGATATGTTGCAGAACGAGTACCTGCTCGATCCGGCGATCGGCGCGAATTCCGACTGGGTCGTCACGTTCCCGACCAAGCAGTTCTACACCAACGGACTATTTTTTCCGGGTCAGTCAGAAGCCCTGCCGCCGTTCGTCGAACTGTTCGGAGAGAACGGTTCCTGCGTCCGCACCCACGTGCGCTATCTCGATCGCGAGTCGCAGACCGTCGCCGACTCGGGTTTCCCGGGTGCTCCCCCGATCCCGACGCGGCCGTCGCTGTGCTACGCCACCAATGTGCTGTCGTTCCTCGGCACCGCCGACGTCGAGCCGTCGCCGGTGCTCGGTTCGCGGCTGATCGCGACGGGCTTCGCGCTGGATCGCGCGTTCAAGGCCGGCTGGGCGCGGCTCGATCTCGATCCCGATGCCGAGCCGCACGCGATGCGCGCTTCGATGTCGATCGGCGGTGCCGGCGCGTCCGGCAAGGTGTTCCACGGTCTGCCGGCGATCGGCTTCTGGGCGACCAACCTGGTCAACAACAGCGTCGCCGACGGCGTGATGTCCAACTACAGCGGCACCGCACCGCACGTGACGCACGTGGCCTGCACGTCCGGCGAGAGCGCCTGCGACTGACTGATCGGCCCGGGTGCGACGAGGCGCATGTGGCGCGCCGTCGCGATGTCGGGGCGAAGCGCTGGCGCGGCTGCACGGGCCGCGCCAGAATGCCGGCTTACAGGCGGCGTGCCGGAGGCGCTCCGTGCGCGGGCGCCTCGCTTGGAATACCGTTGGGAGCGCGCGTCAACGCCCGCATCGGCATGACGTCCGAGTCGCCGACGACGCGCCGGTGCGATGTCGCCGTCTCCTAACCCGAGATCACGTCATGCAGTCGATGCGCCTCGCTTTGATCGGAATCCGGCCACGATGAGCGCCCGGCGCACGGGATACTCGCGCCCGCTGGCGGCCATCGCGCCGCCCCGTCGCAGCCGCGTCGACGCGAACGCAGCGTGTCCGCAACGGCGGAACGTCGCCGCGGCTGCCTGCCTGCCGCTGCTGCTGAGCGGCGGCATCGCGTCGGCGGCGGCGCGGATCGATCCGCGCCTGGCCGCCGAGGCTGAAGCCGGGCCGGCCGAGGCCTTGATCGAGCTGCGCGCGAAGGCGAGCGATCTGCCGCTGGATCCGGCGCTGACGCCGCTGGCAAGACGGCGCCTCTGGGTCGACCTGCTGCGATCGACGGCCGCCGAGAGCCAGCGCGATCTGGTCGCCTGGCTCGATGCGCAGCGGATCGACCACGAAGCGTTCTGGATCGCCAATGCGGTCCGCGTGCACGCCGATCGGGCGACGCTCGAATCGATCGCCGCGCGGCCGGAGGTCGCCGCGGTGCAGGCCGACCGGGCGGTGCGGTCGGTCCCGGCGCAGACCGCCGCAGCCGCCGGCGGCGCGCGCGGCGTCGAGTGGGGCGTCGAGCGCGTGCGCGCGCCGCTGGCCTGGGCGGCCGGCATCCGTGGGGCCGGCGTCGTCGTCGCCGGCGCCGATACCGGCTACCAGTGGGACCATCCTGCGCTGCGCGCCGCCTATCGCGGCTGGAACGGCGGCTCGGCCGTGCACGACCACCACTGGTACGACGGCGTGCGCACCCCGATCGGATCGGGCAGCGGTCCTTGCGGCGCGGCCTCGCCGGTGCCGTGCGACGACCACGGTCACGGCACGCATACGATGGGCACGATGCTCGGCGACGACGGCGGCGCGAACGCGATCGGCGTGGCGCCCGATGCGCGCTGGATCGCCTGCCGCAACATGGACCGCGGCAACGGCCGGCCGTCGACCTACATCGGCTGCACGCAGTGGTTTCTCGCGCCGACCGATCTGGCCGGCGGCGATCCACAGCCCGATCTGGCGCCCGACGTCGTCAACAATTCCTGGGCCTGTCCGCCCAGCGAGGATTGCATAGCGCCGGACGTGCTGCTCGAATCGGTCGAGAACGCGGTGCGCGGCGGCCTGTTCTTCGTCGCCGCCGCCGGCAACAGCGGTCCGGCCTGCCAGACGATCGACGCGCCGCCGGCGATCTATGCGCAGAGTTTCGTCGTCGGCGGCAGCAACGAGGCCGGCCGCCTGTACGTCGGTTCGAGCCGCGGACCGGTGCCGGGCCTGGCCGAGATCAAGCCGGACGTCATCGCGCCGGCCGAATCGGTCCGCTCCAGCGTGCCCGGCGACGGCTACGGCCGGATGACCGGCACCAGCATGGCCGCGCCGCACGTCGCCGGCGCGGCTGCACTGATGATCTCGGTCAACCCGGCGCTGCGCGGCCGGCCCGAGCGGATCGCGGCGATCCTGCGTGCCACCGCGGTGCCGCTGACGACGAGCAGTCAGGTCTGCGGCGGCGTCGCGGCCGACCTGTTTCCGAATCCGGTGCAGGGTTACGGGCAGATCGACGCCTGGGCCGCCGTGCGGCTGGCCGATACGCCGTTCGCCGACGACTTCGACACGGCGCCCTGAGCGCGCGCCGGACGATCGCGCGCGATCGGGCGCGCCGCGTGGTGCGCCAGGCGTTAGACTGTCGCGATGTCGATCGATCCCCCGCCCGCCGCCGCCGGCACCTCGCCCGACGGCGATCGTCTGGTCGTCGCGATCTCCTCGCGCGCGCTGTTCGATCTCGGCAAGAGCCATGCGCTGTTCGAGCGCGAGGGCGTGGATGCCTACGCGGACTATCAGATCGCGCACGAGAACGAGCTGCTCGCTCCGGGCGTGGCGTTTCCGCTGGTGCAGAAGCTGCTGCGCCTCAACCGCCTGGCGCCGGAAGCGCCGCGCGTCGAGGTGATCCTGCTCTCGCGCAACTCGGCCGATACCGGCCTGCGGATCTTCAAGGCGATCGAGCACTACGGGCTGGACATCGTGCGCGCGGCGTTCACCAACGGCGCGCCGACGGCCCCGTACGCGCATCCGTTCGGCGCCAGCCTGTTCCTGTCGTCGAACAGCGAGGACGTCGACCGAGCGCTCAAGGCCGGCATCGCCGCGGCGACGATCCTGCCGTCCAAGACCTTGCAGGGCCATTCGGAGCAGCTGCGCATCGCGTTCGACGGCGACGCGGTGATCTTCGGCGACGACGCCGAGCGCGTCTCGTTCGAGCACGGCATCGAGGCGTTCCACCGCAACGAGCGCGAACGCGTCGGCGAGCTGCTGGCGGTCGGCCCGTTCCGCACGTTCCTCGACGCGGTGCATCGGATCCAGGCCGCGTTCCCGCCTGAGGATTCGCCGATCCGCACCGCCCTGGTCACCGCGCGTTCGGCGCCGGCGCACGAGCGCGTGATCCTGACGCTGCGTGCCTGGGGCGTGCGCCTGGACGAGGCGCTGTTCCTCGGCGGGCGCGACAAGGGACCGTTCCTGGAGGCGTTCGGCGCCGACATCTTCTTCGACGACTCGACCGCGAACGTCGAGTCGGCACGCCGTCACGTCGCCACCGGCCACGTGCCGCACGGCGTGCGCAATCTCTGAGGCCGCCGCGTGACCTCTTCATTCCGCCTGGGAGCCTCCACCGCATGAGCGAGCCCGTCGATTATCCGGCCCTGATACTCAAGCGCGGCGAGGACGCGCGCCTGCGCGCCGGCCACGCCTGGGTGTTCTCCAACGAGGTCGACGTGCAGCGCACGCCGCTGACCGAGTTCGCGCCCGGTCAAGCCTGCGCGATCCTCGACAGCCGCGAAAAGCCGATCGGCGTCGGCTACGTCAACCCGCATTCGCTGATCTGCGCGCGCCTGGTCGCGCGCGGCCTCGAGCACGCGCTCGACAAGTCGCTGTTCGTGCATCGGCTCAACGTCGCGCTGTCGCTGCGCGAGCGGCTCTACGACGAGCCGTACTACCGCCTCGTGTTCGGCGAGGCCGACGGCCTGCCGGGGCTGACCGTCGACCGTTTCGGCGACGTGCTGGTCGCGCAGACGACCACGGCCGGCATGGAGCGCCTCAAGGAGCCGATCGCCGAGGCGCTGGTCAAGACGCTCAAGCCGGCGGCCCTATGGTGGAAGAACGATGCGGCGGTGCGCGCGCTGGAGGGACTGCCGTCGTACGCCGATCTCGGCTACGGCGACGGCGCGCTGCCGCTGGAGGCGCGCGAGGGCGGCCTGCGTTTCGCCGTCGATCCGGTCGGCGGACAGAAGACCGGCTGGTTCTACGACCAGCGCGCCAACCGCGACCTGCTCGCGCGCTTCGTCGCGGGCAAGCGCGTGCTGGACGTGTGCAGCTACCTCGGCGGCTGGGGATTGCGTGCCGCGTCGATGGGCGCGTCGGAGGTGGTCTGCGTCGATGCCTCGGCCGACGCGGTCGAGGCGATCGCCGCCAATGCCGAACGCAACGGTCTGGCCGGCAGCGTGAGCGCGGTGCGCGCCGATGCCTTCGACCACCTGCGTGCGCTGCGCGAGGCACGCGAGCGCTTCGACGTGGTGATTCTCGATCCGCCGGCCTTCGTCAAGCGCCGCAAGGACCTGTCCGAAGGCAAGCAGGCCTATCGCCGGCTCAACGAGCTCGGCATGCAGGTGCTGGCGCGCGACGGCATCCTGGTGACCTGCTCGTGCTCGTATCACATGCCGCGTACGCTGCTGCTCGAAGGCATCCAGCTCGGCGCGCGCCACCTCGACCGCCAGGCGCAGGTGCTGGTGCAGCTGCAGCAGGCGCCGGATCATCCGGTGCATCCGGCGATTCCCGAAACCGACTATCTGAAGGGCTACATCCTGCGCGTACTGCCGGCCTGACGGCCGGCCCGCCCGCGGTCCGCGTCTGCGGCCGTGGACGGTGTGCGAAGCGGACGAGTACACACACGCCATGCGCTATTTCCACGACATCGACCCGATCGCGTTCTCCGTCGGCCCGTTCGGCGTGCACTGGTACGGCATCATGTACCTGCTCGGCCTCGGCGCGGCCTGGTATCTGGGCGAGCGCCGGCGCCGCGCCGGCCGCCTGCCGGTCAGCGAGTCCGCATTCTCGGACCTGCTGTTCTACGGCATGCTCGGCGTGATCCTCGGCGGGCGGATCGGCTACATGCTGTTCTACGGCACCGCCGAGCTGATCGCCGATCCGCTGAGCCTGTTCAAGATCTGGCAGGGCGGCATGTCGTTCCACGGCGGCCTGCTCGGCGTCCTGCTCGGCAGCTGGTTCTGGTCGCGGCGCCACGGCCTGCACTTCTTCGACACGATGGATTTCGTCGCGCCGCTGGTGCCGATCGGCCTGGGCCTGGGCCGGCTCGGCAACTTCATCGGCGGCGAGCTGTGGGGCCGCCACACCGACGCGCCCTGGGGCGTGATCTTCCCGAACGCGATCGAGGCCGGCGGTCGTACGCTCGAGCAGCTGCGTGCGCTGGCGCTGGCCGGCCAGCTCGATGCCGAGGCGCGCCATCCCTCGCAGCTCTACCAGTTCTTCCTCGAAGGCGTGGTGCTGTTCGTGGTGCTCTGGCTGATCTCCTCGCGGCCGCGCCGGCGCTATGCGGTGTCGGGCTGGTTCGCGCTGCTGTACGGCGTGTTCCGCTTCGCAGTCGAGTTCGTGCGCGAGCCCGACGCGCAGCTCGGCTACGTCGCGTTCGGCTGGATGACGATGGGGCAGGTGCTGTCGTTGCCGTTGATCGCGGTCGGCATTGGGCTGCTGCTGGCCTCGCGCAAGGCGCCGGTGCTGACGCCGGTTGCGCCGTCTCCGGCGGCCGCGGCGGCCGCGAAGGAAGGAGCGCCCTGATGCGCCAGTATCTGGATTTGCTGCGCCACGTGCTCGAGCACGGCGCGATCAAGAGCGACCGGACCGGCACCGGCACGCGCTCGGTGTTCGGCTGGCAGATGCGCTTCGCGCTGCAGGACGGCTTCCCGCTGGTGACCACGAAGAAGCTGCATCTGCGCTCGATCGTGCACGAGCTGATCTGGTTTCTGCGCGGCGAGACCAACATCGCCTATCTGAAGGAACACGGCGTCGGCATCTGGGACGCGTGGGCCGATGCCGACGGCGAGCTCGGGCCGGTCTACGGCAAACAGTGGCGCGCCTGGGGAACCGCCGACGGCGGCGCGATCGACCAGATTCGCAACGTCGTCGAGGAGATCCGCCGCAATCCCGATTCACGGCGTCTGATCGTCAGCGCCTGGAACGTCGGCGAGCTCGGCCGGATGGCCCTGCAGCCGTGCCATGCGCTGTTCCAGTTCTACGTCGCCGACGGGCGCCTGTCGTGCCAGCTCTACCAGCGCTCGGGCGACATCTTCCTCGGCGTGCCGTTCAATATCGCCAGCTATGCGCTGCTGACCCATATGATCGCGCAGGTGACCGATCTGGAACCGGGCGACTTCGTGCACACGCTCGGCGATGCGCACCTGTACGCGAACCACGTCGAGCAGGCGCGCCTGCAGCTCGAGCGCACGCCGCGGCCGTTGCCGCGTCTGCGCCTCAATCCGGACGTGCGCTCGCTGTTCGACTTCCGCTGGGAAGACGTCGCGTTCGAAGGCTACGACCCGGCACCGGCGATCAAGGCGCCGGTCGCGGTCTGAGCATGGCGATCGCCCTGATCGCGGCGCTGGACCGCAACCGCGCGATCGGCCGCGCCGGCGGCCTGCCGTGGCATCTGCCCGACGATCTGAAACGCTTCAAGGCCCTGACGCTCGGCGGCACGGTACTGATGGGGCGCACGACCGCCGAATCGATCGGCCGGGCCCTGCCGGGACGCCGCAATCTGGTGCTGACGCGCCGGGGGCATGCGCCATATCCGGGGCAGGAAGCGGTCGACTCGCTGCCGGCGGCGCGTGCGCTCGCCGGCGACGCGGACCTGCTCGTGATCGGCGGCGGCGAGGTCTACGGGCTCACGCTGCCGCAGGCGGACCGGCTGCACCTGACCCTGGTCGACACCGAGGTCGACGGCGCCGATGCCTGGTTTCCGGCCTGGCCGCCGGCGCAATGGCGCGAGGTCGCGCGCGTCGCGCACGTGGCCGACATGCTGCATGCGCACAGTTTTTCGTTCGTCGATTATTGCCGTACGGAATGATGCGCGACGGCCCTTTTTCGCCCGCGAATTTTTACCTTTCCGTAACCGGCGACATGGTCTGATCGAGGCATGTCTTCGATCGCCGGAAGTGCTGCCATGAGCGACGTCCCCGACACGCTGCCGATCGGTCCGGGCTGGGCGCGTGCCGCATGCGACATCGTCGAGCGGCACCTGGCCGGCGGCACCTCGGCCTCGGTGATCGAGGCGATGCGCTCGCGTCTGCTGGAACTGGCGTTCCGCGCCGATTGCCCGCAGGCCGACGGTCTCGGCGAGGCCGGCGAGATCAGCCGCTACAGCCGCCATCAGCTGGTCGCCGAGCCCGGCATCGGCTACTCGTGTCTGCTGATCCAGTGGCCGGCCGGGCATGCCACGCCGCTGCACGACCACGATGGCCTGTGGGGCATCGAGCTGGTCCTCGACGGCGCACTGCAGGTCGAGGAATTCCGCAAGGACGAGAGTCCCGGCAGTGACGGTCTGGCCCATGCGCGGACCCTGGTGCTCGGCGTCGGCGATGCGGCCGCGTTTGCCGATCCGCGCTACGTGCATCGCTGCCGCAACCTGTCGGCGCGCAAGCCGGCGCTGTCGCTGCACGTCTACGGCGGCCTGCTCGAGCGCTTCAACACGTTCGAACCGGACGTCGCCGGCCGCTACCAGCCGTCGCGCTACGTGACGCGCCTGGACAGCGTCGCCGGACTCGCCGGCATCTGAGCGGCCTTAGCCGGGCCGCCGGCGGTCAGTCCATCACCACCTTGCCGGCGGGGGCAGGGCGGTTCGACTTCAGCGCGACCCATTCCGGCCGTTCGCCGTCCAGGCGCAGCGCCGTCAGCGCGCCGCCCCAGACGCAGCCGGTGTCGATCGCATGGACGCCGAGTCCCGAGAACAGGCCCAGCGTCGACCAGTGGCCGCAGACGATGCGCAGGTCGCGCGGCGCGTGGCCCGGCACCTCGAACCACGGGTACAGCCCCGGCTTCTGCGTGCCCGGCGTGCCCTTCTCGTTGAATGCGATGCGGCCGCGGATGTCGCAAAAGCGCATCCTCGTGAATACGTTGATGCTCGCGCGCAGCCGGTCGATGCCTTGCAGCTTCGGTGTCCACATATCCGGCTTGTTGCCGAACATCTGCCGCATCAGCATCTTGTAGTTGCTGCCGCGCAGGCGCTGTTCGACCTCGCGTGCGGCGCGTTCGGCGCGTTCGATCGTCCAGCGCGGCGCCAGGCCGGCGTGCACCAGCGCGTAGCCGAGCCTGCGATCGGTGTGCAGCAGCGGACGCGTGCGCAGCCAGCCGAGCAGTTCCTCGCGATCGGGCGCGAACAGGACCGCACGCAGTTCGGGGTTGACCTTGGCCTGCTCCTCCTCGCGGCGCTCGGCGACGGCCAGCAGCGACAGGTCGTGGTTGCCGAGCACGCTGACGGTGCGCTCGCCGAGCGACATCACCAGGCGCAGCACTTCGAGCGACTGTCCGCCGCGGTTGACGAGGTCGCCGCAGAACCACAGCGTGTCGCGTGCCGGGTCGTAGTCGATCCGGTCGAGCAGGCCGGCCAGTTCGTCGTGGCAACCCTGGACGTCCCCGATGGCCCAGGTCGCCATCAGTGGACGGTCCGCGGGATCGACAGCACGAAAGCGGGGATCGCCGCGTCGAAGCGCGTGCCGTCGTCGGCCAGCATCTGGTAGCTGCCTTCCATGGTGCCCAGCGAGGTCTCGATGACGGCGCCGGAGGTATAGCTGTAGTCGTCGCCCGGCCGCATCCACGGCTGTTCGCCGACGACGCCCTCGCCGCGGACCTCGCTGATCTTGCCGTTGCCGTCGGTGATGATCCAATGCCGGCTGATCAGCCGTGCCGGCACGCTGCCGGTATTGGCGATGGTGATCGTGTAGGCGAAGACGTAGCGGTTCTCGGCCGGCGCGGACTGCTCGTCGAGGAAGCGCGCGGCGACCGAGACATCGATCTGATAAGGCTTGTCGGGTCTCATTCGGCCCCATTGTCGGGGAGGCGCCTGCTCGCGGCAAGATTGGCCGCGGCCGGCCGCGCCGGCGAGGCCCGTTCCGGCGCAGGCGTTCAGAGCCGCTTCGCCAGCGCGACGTAGGCCTCGGGCGCCAGCTGCTCGGCACGCTGGCGCGGATCGATGCCGCAGGCCTCGATCGCGGCCGCCGGCAGCACGCCGCCCAAAGCGTTGGACAGCGTCTTGCGGCGCTGGCCGAACGCGGCGCGCACGACCCGTTCGATCGCCGGCGCCAGCTGCGGCGCCGGGCGCGCCTCGCGCGGCAGCGGCGTGAGGCGCACGACTTGCGAATCGACCTTCGGCGGCGGCCGGAACGCGCCGGGCGGCACGTCGAGCAGCGGCTCGACGCGGCAGCTCAGCTGCAGCATGACGCTGAGGCGGCCGTAGACCTTGCTGCCGGGCTCGGCCGCCATGCGCTCGACGACCTCCTTCTGCAGCATGAAGTGCATGTCGGCGATCGCATCGAGATGATCGAGACAGTGGAACAGGATCGGCGTGGAGATGTTGTACGGGAGGTTGCCGATCACGCGCACGGGGCCATCGGAGGCGAGGGCGCCCAGATCGATGCCGAGCACGTCGGCGTTGATGACGTCGAGGGTGCCGATGCCCTCGGCCCGCGCATGCAGCCGCGGCGCCAGGTCGCGGTCGAGCTCGATCACGGTCAGGTGGCCGGCGCGGCGCAGCACCGGCATCGTCAGTGCGCCCTCGCCGGGACCGATCTCGACCAGAGCCTGCCCCGGTTTGGGCGCGATCGCCTGGACGATGCGCTCGATCAGGCCGGCGTCGTGCAGGAAGTGCTGTCCGAAGCGCTTGCGCGGGACGTGGGGGGAGTGAGCAGGTTCTCGCATCGCCAGAGTGTGGCCATTCTTCGGCCTGCTTTCCATGCCTATGATGGCGAACGGGAGGCGCGGCCTCCGCTCGATCGGTCCTGCTACGCCATGACGCCGGCTTCCCTGGCCCGCCTGATCCTGCTCGGCATGATCTGGGGCGCTTCGTTCCTGTTCCAGCGCGTCACCGTTCCGGCGGTCGGCGCGAGCTTCACCGCGGCGGCGCGCCTGGCGCTGTCGGCGGCGCTGCTGCTGGTGATGCTGCGCCTGCTCGGACGGCCGCTGGACCTGCGCCGGCGCTGGCGCGGCTATCTGCTGCTCGGCGCGTTCAGCGCCGGGCTGCCGTTCCTGTTCTTCGCACTGGCCGCACGCCAGCTGCCGGCCGGCTATCTGGCCGTCGTCAACGCCACGGTGCCGCTGTTCACGGTCGTGCTGATGTGGGCGGTGCTGCGCCAGCGCCCGTCGTCCTCGAAGCTGGCCGGTGTCGTCGTCGGCCTGTTCGGCGTCGCCGTGCTCGCGCGCTACGGCAGCGTCGCGTTCGGCCTGCCCTCGCTGCTGGCGTTCGCGCTCGCGCTGGCGGCCTCGCTGATGTATGCAGGCAGCGCGCTGCACATCCGGCGGCACTACGCCGGTACCGATCCGCTGGTGCTGGCCGGCTGCAGCCAGCTCGGTGCCGCGCTGGTGCTGGCGCCGCTCGGCCTGGCTCATCTGCCGGCGGCGCTGCCGGATCTGGGCGTCGTGCTGTCGCTGATCGCGCTGGGCCTGGTCTGCACCGGCCTGGCCTACGTGCTGTACTTCCGGCTGCTGCACGACATCGGCACCGAGAAGGCGGTGACCAATACGTTCCTGGTGCCGATCTTCGCGCAGATCTGGGGCGCGGCATTCCTCGGCGAGCATCCGACCTGGATCAGCCTTGCCGGCAGCGCGCTGGTGCTGCTGGCGGTCGCGCTGGTGTTCGAGAAGGTGCCCTGGATGCGCCGGCGCTAGCCGCGCGCTTCTCCGAAGCGCCGGGGCCGGTCCGCGCATGGGCGCCGGTGCGTCGTCGCGAGCCCGGGTCGCAGTGTCGCGCGCGCCGGTCGCGGCGCGATCGGGATGGTCCCGGCCCGGAGCGGCCGACCGCATGCCGGCAGCGCGCGGCGGATCGCGGTGAGCCCGGGGTCGGGTGCCGCCGCACGATCCGTCGATGGCCGGCCGGCGCGCGTCGCGGCCGAGGGCGAGGCGCCGTGGTGCGCCGCGATTGCGCGCGGTCAGCCGGCGCGGCTGGTCAGATCGAGCGCGAGACGGGTCGCGGCGATCAGGCTGCCGGCGTCGGCGCGGCCGCTGCTGGCGAGGTCCAGCGCGGTGCCGTGGTCGACCGAGGTGCGCACGTACGGCAGGCCGAGCGTGACGTTGACGGCATGGCCGAATCCGACGTGCTTGAGCACCGGCAGGCCCTGGTCGTGGTACATCGCGAGGACCGCGTCGTAGCCGGCCAGGCGGTCCGGCAGGAACGCGGTGTCGGCCGGCAGCGGTCCGATCAGGTGCAGGCCCTCGGTCCTCAGCCGTTCGAGCACCGGGATGATCGTCTCGATCTCCTCGCGTCCGAGATGGCCGCCCTCGCCGGCATGCGGGTTGAGGCCGAGCACCGCGATCGCCGGCTGCGCGATCGCGAAGCGCTCGCGCAGCTCGCGCTCGACGAGGCGCAGGATCGTGTCCAGCGCGGCCGGCGTGATCGCGGCCGGCACCGCCGACAGCGGCAGATGCGTGGTCGCCAGCGCGACGCGCAGCCGGTCGGCCACCAGCATCATCGCGACCTCGCGGCCGGCGTGCTCGGCGAAGAACTCGGTGTGGCCGCTGAAGGCGACGCCGGCATCGTTGATGATGCCCTTGTGTACCGGGGCGGTGACGATCGCCGCGAATGTGCCCGATTCGGCGCCTGCGGCGGCCCGCGCGAGCATCTCGAGCACATGCGCGGCATTGGCGACGTCGAGCCTGCCCGGCGTCACCGGCCGGCGCAGCGGGACCGGCAGCACGCGCAGCTCGCCGGCGCGGTGCGGCTGCGGCGGATCGGACGCATCGAACGGCAGCAGCTGCAGCGGCAGGCCGAGCGCGCCGGCGGCTGCCGCGAGCTGTTCGGGCGCGGCCAGCGCGACGAGATCGGCGGCGAGGTCGGTCGCGGCCAGGCGCACGAGAAGCTCGGGCCCGATGCCGGCCGGCTCGCCGGCGGTGACCGCGATGCGGGGCAGGGCAGGCGACGTCGTCATCGTCGCGCGGCGCCGCTGCGGCGCCGCTGCGTCAGCCGGCCGACGTGCCGGCGCCCTCGGCGCCGGGCAGACGGATCTCGATGTGGCTTTCCGACCGCAGCTGGCGCAGGAAGCTCTGGTACTCGTCCTCGGCCTTGCGGCTCATCAGCATCTGCCGGGCCTGGTTGCGTTCGATGTCCTGGGTCTTGTCGGTGCTGCGCGTGCCGAGCAGCTGCAGGATGTGCCAGCCCAGTTCGGTCTCGAACGGCTGGCTGATCTGGTTGTCCTTGAGCGTGTCGAGCACCTCGGCGACGCGGCTGCCGTAGCCCTCCTTCGGAAACCAGCCCATGTCGCCTTCGAGGTTGGCGTTGTTGGTGTCTTCCGAATACTGCTTGGCGAGCTTGCCGAAATCCTCGCCGGCCTCGGCGCGCGCGCGCAGGCCCTCCACCGTGGCCCGCGCCTGCTCGTTGCTGGTCAGCTCGCTGGTCTTGATCAGGATGTGGCGTGCGTGATACTCGGTGACCAGCTGCGTGTTCTGGTCGCGCCGCTCGATCAGCTTGAGGATGTGGAAGCCGTTGGGGCCGCGCAGCGGCACCGAGACCTGGCCCGGCTGCATCTGCTCGGCGACGTCGGCGAATGCCGCGGGGACCTGGTCATACGGGCGCCAGCCCAGATCGCCGCCGTCGAGCGCGTTCTGCGCGTCGGAGTAGCGGATCGCCGCCGCTGCGAAATCCATGCCGCCGTCGATCTGCGCCTTGACGTCCTCCGCCTTCGCGCGTGCTTCCTCGATCTGGTCCGGCGTCGCGCCGTCGGCCAGGCCGACCAGGATGTAGGCCAGATGGATCTGGCCGCGGCGCAGCTTGCCGTTCTTGATGACGCTGTCGATCTCCGCGTCGCTGATCTGCACGCGGCTCTGCACCATGCGCTGTTGCAGCGCCTGCACGGTCAGCTGGTCGCGTACGCTGCGGCGGAACTGGTCGTAGGACTGTCCCTGCGCCTGCAGCGCCTGGCGCATCTGGGCGACGGTCAGCTTGTTCTGTTCGGCGATGCGGCCGAGCGTCTGGTCGACTTCGCTGTCGGGAATCTTGATGCCGTTGCTGTTCGCACGCGCGATCTGCAGCTTCATCAGGATCAGGCGGTCGAGCACCTGACGCTCGAGCACGTCCATCGACGGCAGCTGCTGCGGATTGCTCGCGTACTGCTGGCGGATCATCTGTACGTCGCGGTCCAGCTCGCTGCGCAGCACGATGTCCTCGTCGATGATCGCGACGATGCTGTCGAGCGATTCGACCGGCAGGGTTTGTGCGCGCCCGACCGACAGGGCGCCGAGAAAGACGACGAACAGGGTGAACAGCAGCTTCTTCATGGGCGATCGGTACCTGAGCGAGGCGGTAATGTTACCCGATCGCGCCGCGCGCCCCGGAGATCGGCCCGGTCGGCAGCGGGCGCAGTCGGGCGCCGTTCAGAGCGAGAGCGTGCGGCCTCCGTCGACCGGCACGTTGACGCCGTTGACGTAGCCGGCCGCCGGCGAGGCGAGGAACGCCACGACCTGGGCGATGTCCTCCGGCTCGGCGAAGCGGCCGGCCGGCACGCTGGCCAGCATGCCCTGCACGATGTCCTGGACGTCCCGTCCGGTCGCGCGGACGCGATCGGCCAGGATCTGGTCGAGCCGGCCGGTCCGCGTATAGCCCGGCAGCACGTTGTTGACGGTGATGCCGTAGCCGCCGAGTTCGCCGGCCAGCGTCTTGGCCCAGTTCGCGACCGCGCCGCGGACCGTGTTGGAGACACCGAGATTGCGGATCGGTTCCTTCACCGAGGTCGAGATCACGTTGACGATCCGGCCGTAGCCGGCCGCCTGCATGCCGGGCAGGGTCGCCTGCAGCACCGCCTGAGCGGCGATCAGGTGCTGATTGAAGGCCGCGAGGAATGCCTCGGCGCCGGCATCGCTGGCGCGGCCGCCCGGCGGACCGCCGCTGTTGTTGACGACGATCTGGATCGGGTGGGCGCTCGCGACGGCCTCGATCCGCGCGCGCAGCTGCGCCGCATCGCTCATGTCGGCCGCCACGTAGCCGTGGTGCTGGCCGTCGCGCCGGCGCGGCAGTTCGGCGGTCAGGTCCTGCAGGCGCGCCTCGCTGCGCGCCAGGACGGTCACGTCGGCGCCGAGCTGCGCCAGTTCGATCGCGGTGGCGCGGCCGATGCCCTGCGAGGCGCCGCAGACCAGGGCGTGGCGTCCGGTGAGATCGAGGTTCATCAGGCGTGTCCGACCAGCTTGACGATCATCTGCGGGATCAGATCCGCGTCGTCGTCGCCGCGCGGCGGCTCGGTCGAATCCAGATCGAAGCCGAGCACGGCTGCGTCCTCCTCGTCGAGACCGTCGAGCGCGCGGAATTCCGCGTCGAGCAGCGCGGCGCGGCCGGCCTGGTCGTCGTCGTAGCGCAGCACGCGACCGTCGCAGTCGAACACCTCGGCGATGCCCGAGTCGAGCACCGACAGCCGCGCCCAGATCAGCGTGTCGCCATGGACCGCCAGCCACCATTCGACCTCGACGGCTGGATCCTCCGCCGCGAGCGGTTGTTCGTTGTCAGACATAGCCGATGCCCTTGGAGACGATGACGCAAACGATGCCGGCGAGGATCGACCACACGCCGATGCAGCCGGGCAGGGCGATCGCGTTGAGCGCGGTATCGCCAGCGGCGCGATAGCGCGCGCGCAGGAACCAGCCGATCATGCGCGGCGCGGCGATGTTGGCGCCGAGCTCGGCGCGCAGCGCCGGATGCTTGTCGCGCACATGCACGACCGACAGGATGCCGATGATGACGTAGGTGGTCAGGCCGGCGACGATCAGGCCCAGCCCCATGATCAGCAGGAACTCGCGCGAGGCGCCGACCAGCATCAGTATTCGGCCTGGCCGGGCGCGCGCGGGAACGGAATCGCGTCGCGGATGTTGGACAGACCGCACACGTAGACCAGCAGGCGCTCGAAGCCCAGGCCGAAGCCCGCGTGCGGCACGCTGCCGTAGCGGCGCAGGTCGCGATACCACTGGTAGTGCGCGGGGTCGAGACCGAACTGGCCCATGCGGGCGTCGAGCAGGTCCAGACGCTCCTCGCGCTGCGCGCCGCCGACGATCTCGCCGATGCCGGGCGCGAGCACGTCCATCGCCGCGACCGTGCGGCCGTCGTCGTTGAGGCGCATGTAGAACGCCTTGATCTTCTCCGGGTAGTTCATCACGACGACCGGACGGCCGACGTGTTCCTCGGCCAGGTAGCGCTCGTGCTCGGTCTGCAGATCGGCGCCCCAGGCGACCGGGTACTCGAACGACCTGCCCGAGCGCGACAGGATCTCGATCGCCTCGCCGTAGTCCACGCGCGCGAACGGCGCCGACAGGAACGTCTCCAGGCGCGAGATCGCGGTCTTCTCGATGCGCTCGGCGAAGAACGCCATGTCGTCGGCGCGTTCGTCGAGCACCGCCTTGAAGACGTACTTGAGCAGCGCCTCGGCGAGATTGGCGTCGTCGTCGAGATCGGCGAAGGCGATCTCCGGCTCGATCATCCAGAACTCGGCCAGATGGCGGGTGGTGTTGGAGTTCTCGGCGCGGAACGTCGGGCCGAACGTGTAGACCTTGCTGAGCGCCAGACAGTAGGTTTCGGCGTTGAGCTGGCCCGATACCGTCAGGAACGCCTCGCGGCCGAAGAAATCGCGATGGAAGTCGACCGCGCCGCGATCGTTGCGCGGCAGGTTCATCAGATCGAGCGTCGAGACGCGGAACATCTGGCCGGCGCCTTCGGCGTCGGACGTCGTGATGATCGGCGTATTGACCCAGTAGAAGCCGTTCTCGTGGAAGAAGCGGTGGATCGCCTGCGCGATCGTGTGGCGCACGCGGCTGACCGCGCCGAACAGGTTGGTGCGCGGCCGCAGATGCGCGACCTCGCGCAGGAACTCCAGCGAATGCGGCTTGGGCTGGATCGGATAGGTCTCCGGATCGTCGACCCAGCCGAGCACCTCGATCGCGCTGGCCTGTATCTCGAAACCCTGCCCCTTGCCCTGCGAGGCGACCAGGGTGCCGCTCGCCACGACCGAGCAGCCGGTGGTCAGCCGCGCGATCTCCTCGGCGTAGTTGGGCAGGTCGTTCGTCGCGACGACCTGGATCGGATCGAAGCACGAGCCGTCGCTGACCGTCACGAACGACAGTCCGGCCTTCGAATCGCGCCGTGTGCGCACCCAGCCGCGCACCGTGATCGCGCTGCCGGGCGCGACGGCGCCGGACAGTGCGTGCTTGACGTCGACGACGATACCCTCTGACATGGTTTCCTCTGGCGGATCGGATGTGGGCGGGCCGCCGCCGTCGCCAGGGGCCTGGAACGGCCTTGAAACGGCGCCTGCGGCAGCCATCTGGACGGGACGCCCGATAGACCGTTCATGATAGCCCATCCGATGGGCCGAACGGCCGCGGTGCTACACTCGATTCCGTTCGACTCCGACGCCTCGCCCATGACGATCCAGCTCACTCCAGCCGCCCAGGCGCGCATGCGCGACTTCATCGCACGCAGCGAAGGCCGCGCCGAGGCGGTCCGCTTCGGCATCAAGCGCACCGGCTGCTCGGGCTACGGCTATACCGTGGACCTCGCCGAATCGGTCGGCGCGGACGACCGCGTCTTCGAGACCGGCGGCGTGCGCGTCGTCGTCGAGCGCAAGTGGCTGCCGTTCATCGACGGCACCGAGATCGACTTCCAGCGGCAGGGGCTCAACGCCACGTTCGTCTTCCGCAATCCCAACGCGACCGGCGCCTGCGGCTGCGGGGAGAGCTTCACGGTCGACGCCCCGGCCTGATTTTCCTTTGCCGACGCGCGCTTGCGGACCGGCAGCGGTTCGACTACCATGCGCGCCCCCTCGTCGACCCCGGGTCGGCGAGGCGTCCTTGCCTCACCGCCGCAGCCGCGCCGGGAGGCTGCCCCCGCCTCGCGCGGACATCCACAAGGTAATGCCATGCGTCAGTATGAAATCGTGTTTCTGGTCCACCCTGACCAGAGCGAGCAGGTTCCCGGCATGATCGAGCGCTACAAGGCGCTGATCGAGAACGACGGCGGCAAGGTCCACCGTCTGGAAGACTGGGGCCGCCGTCAGCTGGCCTATCCGATCCAGAATCTCGCCAAGGCCCACTACGTGCTGATGAACGTCGAGTGCGGCCAGGGCGCGCTGAACGACCTGGAGACCGGCTTCCGCTTCAACGATGCGGTGCTGCGCCATCTGATCATGAAGCGCGAGGACATCGTCACCGAGATGTCGGCGATCATGAAGAACAAGGACGACAAGGGCGGCGAGCGCCGTCGTCGCGACGAGGAAGGCTTCGGCGGCGACAGCTTCGACGACGAGCCGCGCCGTCGCGCGCCGCGCAACGCCGAGGCCGGCGCCGAGAGCGCCTCCGCCGACGCCCCGGCCGCCGAGTAAGCCGGCCGACCCCCGACCCGTCCAGGAATCCATCCCATGTCCAAGATGTTCTTCCGCCGCAAGAAGTTCTGCCGCTTCACCGCCGAAGGCGTGACCGAGATCGACTACAAGGATCTCAACACGCTGCGCCAGTACGTGACCGAGACCGGCAAGATCGTGCCGAGCCGCATCACCGGTACCAAGGCGCGCTACCAGCGTCAGCTGACCACGGCGATCCAGCGCGCGCGCTTCCTCGCGCTGCTGCCGTACAGCGACAGCCACTGATCCGGCCCGCGCGCCGCGCCCGAGAGGGATGCGGCGCGCCGACCGCCCTCATCGTCCTCATTCGGACAGCCCACGCTGCACCGGCCGGGCCGGTGCTAACGAATACGGAGCCCGTTTCATGGAACTCATCCTTCTTCAGAAAGTGAAGAACCTCGGCAACCTCGGCGACAAGGTCAACGTCAAGCCGGGCTATGGCCGCAATTTCCTCGTGCCGCAGGGCAAGGCCGCGCCGGCGACCGCCGAGAATCTCGCGCAGTTCGAGCAGCGCCGCGCCGACTACGAGGCCAAGGCCAACCAGCAGCTCGCCGGCGCCGAAGCGCGCAAGGCCGCGCTGGAGAGCGCCAGCGTCACGCTGACCGCGCACGCCAGCCCGGAAGGCAAGCTGTTCGGCTCGGTCGGCCCGCGCGACATCGCCGAGGCGTTCACCGAGGCCGGCCACGCGCTCGGCAAAGGCGAGGTCGTCCTCGCCGACGGCCCGATCCGCAACGTCGGCGAGTACGAAGTGCCAGTGCATCTGCACGCCGACGTGCACACGACGATCAAGGTCATCGTCGTCGCCGGCTGACCGGACGATTCCACGGATGATCGACGGGCGCTTCGGCGCCCGTCTTTTTTTGCGCCGGGGCCGGTGGCGTCCACAGGATGCCAGCCGGGTTATCCCCAGGCTGCGCGGCGCTTGTCCACAGGTTTTCCCGCGCGCGTCCACATAGTTGTATCTCGACAGGCGAGACGCGCTTGTCGATGATGGCCCCGCCCCCGTCGTCTCCGGTCCCGACTCCATGCCCGCCTTTTCCGAACGCAAGAGCGCCGCCAGCGTCGAGGCGCTGCGCGTGCCGCCGCACTCGATCGAAGCCGAACAAGCCGTGCTCGGCGGCCTGATGCTGGCGCCCGAATCCTGGGACCGCGTCGCCGACCGCATCGGCGAGGATGACTTCTACCGCAAGGATCATCGTCTGATCTTCCGCGCGATCGGCGAGCTGTCGGCCAAGAACATGCCCTACGACGCGATCACGCTCGGGGAATGGTTCCAGTCGCAGAATCTGGCCGAGATGGTCGGCGGCGTCGGCTACGTCGTCGAGCTCGCCAACACGACGCCGAGCGCGGCCAACATCGTCGCCTACGCCGACATCGTGCGCGAGAAGTCGGTGCTGCGGCAGCTGATCGACACCGGTACCGAGATCGCCGGCACGGCCTACCAGCCCGAGGGCCGCTCGAGCCAGGAGCTGCTCGAATCGGCCGAGCAGCAGGTGTTCCGGATCGCCGAGGCCGGCGCGCGTGGGCGCAAGGGCTTCGTGCCGATGCGTCAGGCGGTCAAGGACGCGTTCCAGATCCTGCATCATCGCTACGAGAACCGCGGCTCGATCACCGGCCTGACGACCGGCTTCACGGATCTCGACGAGAAGACCACCGGCCTGCAGCCGTCGGACCTGATCATCCTCGCGGCGCGTCCGTCGATGGGCAAGACCGCGCTGGCGCTGAACCTGGCCGAGGCGGCGGCGATGCGCGGCAAGAAGGCGGTCGCGGTGTTCTCGATGGAAATGTCGGCCTCGCAGCTGGCGTTCCGACTGATCTCCTCGCTCGGCCGCATCAACCAGCAGCATCTGCGCACCGGCGACCTGGCCGAGGAGGAGTGGCCGCGCGTGACCAGCGCGATCACGATGCTCTCGGAAGTGAAGATCTTCATCGACGACACGCCGGCGCTGTCGCCGGGCGAACTGCGCGCGCGGTCGCGCCGGCTCAAGCGCGAGCACGATCTGGGGCTGATCGTCATCGACTACCTGCAGCTGATGCAGGTGCCCGGAAACACGGAGAACCGCGCCACCGAAATTTCAGAAATCTCGCGTGGACTCAAAGCGCTGGCCAAGGAGCTGGACGTGCCGGTGATCGCGCTGTCCCAGCTCAACCGCTCGCTCGAGCAGCGTGCCGACAAACGACCGATGATGAGCGACCTGCGCGAGTCGGGCGCCATCGAGCAGGACGCCGACCTGATCATGTTCATTTACCGCGACGAGTACTACAACCCCGATTCGCCCGACAAGGGGCTGGCCGAAGTGATCATCGGCAAGCAGCGAAACGGTCCGACCGGCACCGTCAAGCTGACGTTCCTCGGCCAGTACACGAAGTTCGAGAACTATGCCTCGGACAGCTATTCCGGCAGCTTCGAGTGAAGCGGCGGCGACGCGCCGGCTGCGCCGGATCTCGATGTGCGTCCGATTCCGGCCGCGCTGCGCCGGCCGTGCGCGGCCGCTTGGTTCCTTGAGCGGGAGCGTCTGAGGCATGCGCGCCAGCAGCGCGACGATCCACATCGACGCCTTGCGCGAGAACCTGCGGCGCGTGCGCGAGCTCGCGCCGGGCCGCAAGGTCATGGCGATCGTCAAGGCCGATGGCTACGGACACGGCCTGGAACGCGTCGCGCGCGCCTTGCAGGGTGCCGACGGCTTCGGCGTCGCCTGCATCGCCGACGGCCAGCGTCTGCGCGCCGCCGGGGTCTCGCAGCGCATCGTGGTGCTGTCCGGCCTCGACGAGCCGGCCGATCTGTCGGAAATGCGCCGGCTCACTCTCGAATCGGTGATCCACCATCCGGTCCAGATCGACTGGCTCGCGGCCGATCGCGATTCGCGACCGCTGCGCGTCTGGCTGAAAGCCGATACCGGCATGCACCGGCTCGGCTTCGCGCCGCAGCAGGTGCGCGATGCCTACGCGCGGCTGCGCGAGCTGCCGAGCGTGCATCGCGACATCGGGCTGATGACGCATTTCGCCAATTCCGACGCGTTCGACGATCCGCTGACCACGCGCCAGATCGACGCGTTCGAGGCGGCCACGGCCGGACTCGCCGGCGAGCGCGCCCTGGCCAACTCCGCCGGCGTGCTCGGCTGGCCCGAAGCGCACGGCGACTGGGTCCGCGCCGGTGGCGCGCTGTACGGCATCTCGGTGGTCGAGGGGCGGGTCGGCGCCGATTTCGGCTTTCGGCCGGCGATGACGCTGTCGAGCCGCCTGATCGCGATCAACCGCCTCGCGCGCGGCGACCGGATCGGCTATGCGTCGACCTGGCAGTGCCCGGAGGACATGGCGGTCGGCGTCGTCGCGATCGGCTACGGCGACGGCTATCCGCGCTCGGCCGCGAGCGGCACGCCGGTGCTGCTCGACGGCCGCCCGGCGCCGATCGTCGGCCGCGTCTCGATGGACCTGGTCACGATCGATCTGCGCGCGCACCCGGAGGCGCGGATCGGCGATCCGGTGATCCTGTGGGGGCGCGGTCTGCCGGTCGAGGACGTCGCGGCCCATGCCGGCACGATCGGCTACGACCTCACCTGCGGCGTCACGCGGCGCGTGCGCTTCACCGAGGAGGCCGGCTGATGGCCAAGGCGCGCACCGCCTACGTCTGCACCGAATGCGGCGCGGCCCATGCCAAATGGCAGGGCCAGTGCACCGAATGCGGCGTCTGGAACACGCTGAGCGAGATCGTCGTCGAATCGGAGAAGGCCGCGCCGGCTGCGCGGCGCGGCGGCTATGCCGGTGCTTCGGGGCCGGCCAAGGTCACTTCGCTGGCGAGCGTCGCCGGCGAGGCCGAGCAGCGCAGCCCGACCGGCATCGGCGAGCTCGACCGCGTGCTCGGCGGCGGTCTGGTCGCCGGCTCGGTCGTGCTGATCGGCGGCGATCCGGGCATCGGCAAGTCGACGCTGCTGTTGCAGACGCTCGGCACGATCGGCCAGCGCCTGCGCGGCCTCTACGTGACCGGCGAGGAGAGCCTCGCCCAGGTCGCCGCGCGCGGACAGCGGCTCGGCGTGCCGCTCGACGGCGTCCAGGCGCTGGCCGAGACCTCGATCGAACGCATTCTTGCCGAAGCCGCCGAGGCGCGTCCGCAGGTGCTGGTCGTCGATTCGATCCAGACGATCTGGACCGAGCTGCTGACCGCCGCGCCCGGCTCGGTCAGCCAGGTGCGCGAGGCGGCGGCGCGGCTGGTGCGCTTCGCGAAGGAGACCGGCACCAGCGTGTTCCTGGTCGGTCACGTGACCAAGGAAGGCGGCATTGCCGGCCCGCGCGTGCTCGAGCACATGGTCGACGCCGTGCTGTATTTCGAGGGCGAATCGGGCAGCCGCTTCCGCATCCTGCGCGCGTTCAAGAACCGCTTCGGCGCCGTCAACGAACTGGGCGTGTTCGCGATGGCCGAGAAGGGCCTCAAGGAAGTGCCCAATCCCTCGGCGATCTTCCTGTCCGCGCATGCACAGCCGACGCCGGGCAGCGCAGTGATGGTGACGCGCGAGGGCACCCGCCCGCTGCTGGTCGAAGTCCAGGCCCTGGTCGATGCCTCGCCACTGGCCAATCCGCGCCGCGTGACGCTGGGGCTCGAGCAGAACCGCCTGGCGATGCTGCTGGCGGTGCTGCACCGGCACGGCGGCGCGGCCGTCTACGACCAGGACGTCTTCGTCAACATCGTCGGCGGCATCCGCGTGCAGGAGACCGCGGCCGACCTGCCGGTCGTGCTGGCGGTGCTGTCGAGCTTCCGCGACCGGGCGCTGCCGGACAAGCTCGTCGCGTTCGGCGAGATCGGGTTGTCCGGCGAGATCCGTCCGGTGCCCAACGGCGAGGAGCGCCTGCGCGAGGCGGCCACGCACGGCTTCCGCTACGCGATCGTGCCGAAGGCCAATGCGCCCAAGCGCGGCAGTCTCGGCGATCTGAAGATACTCGGCGTCGACCGGCTCGGCGACGCGCTGACGGCCGTGCACGATCTCTGACCGCCACGCGCGCGCTCGGTCGCGCGCCATGGACGCAGGACGCAGGACGCAGCCGATCGTGGTCGGCGCGGACGCGGTACGCAGGTCGTATTCGCGCGCGCCGATCGAGATCGGCGGTCAGCACGAGCGGGCACGGGAGCGCTGTCTCGTCGTCGCCCGCCGCGCGGCGTCCTTGCGCCGACGCGCCGAGACGGGTGCCGGCCGACGGCGGCCAGGACGCGTCCCTAGACACCGGCTCGCCGCCGGCCGGTGCAGGACAGGCGGGCGTGGCCGGACCGAGGCATGATCGGCCGCCGCCGTGCGAGGCCGCACGCGCAGGTTGCCTTCCGGCCGTCAGAGGCCCTTCTTCAGCACCAGCTCGAGCACGAACTTGCTGCCGAAGAACGCCAGCAGCAGCACGGCCATGCCGATCAGGGTCAGGCGCACGGCGCGGCGGCCGCGCCAGCCCCAGCGCCAGCGCCCGAACAGCAGCAGGCCGAACACCAGCCAGGACGCGATCGACAGCACGGTCTTGTGGACCAGGTGCTGCGCGAAGAGGTCGTCGACGAACAGCACGCCGCTGACCAGGGTCAGCGTCAGAAACGCGAAGCCGGCCGCGATCAGCCGGAACATCAAGGCTTCGGTCAGCGTCAGCGGCGGCAAGGCGCGGATCAGGCTCGAATCGAACGCGCGCCGGCGCAGGGCGCGTTCCTGCAGCGCCAGCAGGATCGCCAGCAGCGCGGCGATGCTGAGCAGGCTGTAGGCGAGCAGCGCGAACCCCGCGTGCAGCGTGATCTGCCACTCCAGCGGCTGCGGATGCGTATCGGGCGCGACGTAGACGTCGATCGCGAGCAGCGCCGCAGCCAGCGGGAACACGATCACGCCGAGGCCGGCGACCGGCCGGAACAGGTTGACCAGCAGGGTCAGCGCCGCGACGCCGAAGCCGGCCAGCGACAACGCTGCGAAGAAATGCAGGTCGAGCCCGCCGCGGTGCATGCCGAAGATCAGCGTGGCATGGACGGCGGTCGCCAGCGTCGCCAGCAGCAGCGCGATGCCGCGCGCCGGCGCCGGCAGGCGTGCGATCGGCAGCGCGAGCAGGATCGCTGCGATCACGTAGTCGGCGATCGCGAACGCGCTGAGCAGGGAGGTCGGCATGCCGCGAGTGTCGCATAGCGGCGCGGGCATCGGAACGCAGCTGCGGGCCCGCGCGCCGGCGGCGGCCGGCACGCCGGGGCGCGCCGCCGCGCTGATATACTCGCCGGCCGTTTTTTCGTGCCGCCGCCGATCGCCATGTTCGAATCCCTCAGCCAGCGTCTATCCTCGACGGTCGAGCGCCTGCGTGGCCGCGGACGCCTGACCGAGTCCAATATTCGCGAAGCCCTGCGCGAGGTGCGCGTCGCGCTGCTGGAGGCGGACGTGGCCCTGCCGGTGGTGCAGGCCCTGATCCAGCGTGTGCAGGTGCGTGCGATCGGCCAGGAGGTGCTCAAGAGCCTGACGCCGGGCCAGGCTCTGATCAAGGTGGTGCGCGACGAGCTGACCGCGGTGATGGGCACCGCGAACGCCGACCTCAATCTCGCCGCCGCGCCGCCGGCGGTGATCCTGATGGCCGGCCTGCAGGGCGCTGGCAAGACGACGACGGTCGCCAAGCTCGCGCGGTTCCTGCGCGAGCGCCGCAAGAAGAAGGTCATGGTCGTCAGCTGCGACGTCTACCGGCCGGCCGCGATCGAGCAGCTGCGCACGCTGGCCGAGCAGGTCGACGTGCTGTTCCACCCATCGACCGGCACCGATCAGCCGATCGCGATCGCGCGAGCGGCAATCGATGCGGCGCGCAAGAACTTCGCCGACGTGCTGATCGTCGACACCGCCGGCCGTCTGCACGTGGAGGCGGCGATGATGGACGAGATCAAGGCGCTGCATGCCGCGCTCGATCCGGTCGAGACGCTGTTCGTCGTCGATGCGATGACCGGCCAGGACGCGGCCAACACCGCCAAGGCGTTCTCCGAGGCACTGCCGCTGACCGGCGTGGTGCTGACCAAGACCGACGGCGACGCGCGCGGCGGTGCGGCCCTGTCGGTGCGCTACATCACCGGGCGGCCGGTCAAGTTCATGGGTGCCGGCGAAAAGCCCGACGCGCTCGAGCCGTTCCATCCCGATCGCGTCGCGCAGCGCATCCTCGGCATGGGCGACGTGCTGTCGCTGGTCGAGGAGGTCGAGCGCAAGGTCGATCAGGAGAAGGCGCAGAAGCTCGCCGAGAAGGTCATCAAGGGCAAGCGCTTCGATCTGAACGACATGAAGGATCAGCTCGAGCAGATGGTCAACATGGGCGGCATGTCGTCCCTGCTCGAGAAGCTGCCGGGCGTCAGCGCGCTGCCCGATCAGGTCAAGTCGAAGGTCAACGACAAGGAGGTGCACCGGATGATCGCGATCATCAATTCGATGACCAAGAAGGAGCGCCGTCATCCGGATCTGCTCAACGGTTCGCGGCGGGCCCGCATCGCGCGCGGCGCCGGACAGCAGCCGGCCGACGTCAACCGTCTGCTCAAGCAGTATCAGCAGATGGAAAAGATGATGGCCAAGCTCGGCAGCGGCGGCATCAAGGGCTTGATGCGCCAGATGAAGGGCGCGATGCGCGGCATGGGCGGCAGTGGCATGCTTCCGCCGCGCTGAGCGGAACCCGCGCCGCCGGCGCCGGCGGCCTAAACCCGTATCGGGCTTTCATTTTTTCGCGTTTCGGCTAGAATACGCGGCTCGCTCGGCCGGCCTTCGTACACGATCGTGCGCGGTCGCCCGGCCGGCTCACATTTTCACCCAAGAATTCAGAGACTTACAATGGTCAAGATTCGCCTGTCCCGTGGCGGTGCCAAGAAGCGGCCGTTCTACCACATCGTCGTGACCGACGAGCGCAATGCGCGTGATGGCCGCAACATCGAGCGCATCGGCTTCTTCAATCCGATCGCCGCGGGCAAGGACGTGCGTCTGCAGATCGACACCGACCGCGTCAAGCAGTGGGTCGCCAAGGGCGCCCAGCTGACCGGCCGCGTGCAGGCGCTGTACAAGGAAGCGGCCAAGTCGCCGGCTCAGGCGGCCTGAGCGGCATGACCGAGGACCGGCTGATCCTGCTCGGCAGGATCGTCGGACTTTACGGCGTACAGGGTTGGGTCCGGCTGGAGTCGTGGACCGAGCCCCGGATGCAGATCTTCAGCTACCAGCCGTGGCTGTTGAAGACGGCCTCCGCGGAGAGGGAATTCCGGGGAAGTCACGGGCGCGAGCAGGGCAAGGGCATCGTCGCCCAACTGCCCGGTGTCGCCGACCGCGACGAGGCCGCCGCCTGGATCGGCGCCGAGATTCGCGTGAGACGCTCGGTATTGCCGCGTCCGAAGCAGGACGAGTACTACTGGGTCGATTTGGAAGGACTGGCCGTCGTCACGGTCGACGGGGCGAGTCTGGGCACGGTGTCGCATCTGATCGCGACCGGCGCGAACGACGTCCTGTTCGTCGTCGACGGCGAGAAGGAACGGTTGATTCCGTTCGTGACCGGGCCGTTCGTCAAGGCAGTGGATTTCGATGCACGCCGCATCGTGGTCGACTGGGATCCGGAGTTCTGATCGGTGTGGGTACGGGCGCGATGCGGATCGACGTCATCACGCTGTTCCCCGACCTGATCGAGGCCTGTGCCGGTGCCGGCGTGGTCGGCCGGGCGAGGGAGCGGGGGCTGCTTGAGGTTCGCACCTGGAACCCGCGCGACTTCGCCACCGACAACCATCGCACGGTCGACGATCGGCCGTTCGGCGGCGGCCCGGGCATGGTGATGATGGTCGGTCCGCTGCGCGATGCCCTGGAACGGGTGCGTGCCGCGGGTGGTCCGGCCAGAACGATTTACCTGAGTCCGCAGGGAGCGCGGCTCACGCAGGCCAAGGTGGCGCAGCTCGCACGCGGACCGCGTCTGGTCCTGCTGTGCGGTCGCTACGAGGGCGTGGACGAGCGCCTGCTGGCCGAAGCAGTGGACGAGGAAGTCTCGATCGGCGATTACGTGCTGTCCGGCGGCGAGCTGGCGGCAGCGGTGCTGATCGATGCGATCGGACGGTTGCAGGAAGGTGCGTTGAGCGACGCGCAATCGGCACAGCAGGATTCGTTCTCGGACGGACTGCTCGACTGTCCCCACTACACGCGGCCGGTTCGCGATGCGTGGGGCGAGGTGCCGGCGGTGCTGCTGTCGGGCGACCACGCCGCGATCCGGCGCTGGCGCCGCAAGCAGGCGCTGGGGCGGACGTGGCTGCGCCGGCCGGATCTGCTGGCGCGGGTCGAGCTGGACGCCGAATCGCGACGATTGCTGGACGAGTTTCGCCGTGAGTACGTGACGGCACGGGATCAGGCAGAAGCGGGCAAGGACCGGACTGGCTGAAACAAACTACAACGATCAACATTTGGTGAGTGTCATGAGCAACATCATTCAGCAGTTCGAAGCCGCCCAGATGACCCGTGAGCTGCCGGCTTTCTCGCCGGGCGACACCGTGGTCGTCAACGTGAAGGTCAAGGAAGGCAACCGCGAGCGCGTGCAGGCCTACGAAGGCGTGGTGATCGCCAAGAAGAACGCCGGCCTCAATTCGGCGTTCACGGTCCGCAAGATCTCGCACGGCACCGGCGTCGAGCGCGTCTTCCAGACGCACAGCCCGATCATCGACTCGGTCGTCGTCAAGCGTCACGGCAAGGTGCGCGGCGCCAAGCTGTACTACCTGCGCGGTCTCGAGGGCAAGGCGGCCCGCATCAAGGAAGACCTCAGCGCTCATGCGAAGAATCAGGCCTGATTGAAGTCTTGGAGCATCGAGTCGCGTCTGTGCTCCTCGTCGCAAACCGGCTGCCGCAAGGCGGCCGGTTTGTTTTTTTGGGCGGATTGAAAGCGGACTCCGGCGCCCTCATAGGCGCGGCAGATCATCTACGGGAGGAGACCGTCCCACATGACTGCAAGCGCTGAAACCCGCCGCTTCGAGGCGGAGGTGGCCCAGGTCCTGCACCTGGTCACCCATTCGCTGTACTCGCACAAGGAGATCTTCCTGCGCGAGCTGATTTCCAATGCGTCCGACGCGCTCGACAAGCTGCGCTTCGAGGCCTTGGCGCGCCCCGAGCTGCTCGCCGGCGACGCCGATCTGCACATCGATCTGAGCTGGGATCCGGACGCCGGCACCTTGACGCTGACCGACAACGGCATCGGCATGAGCCGCGAAGAGGTCATCGACAACATCGGCACGATCGCGCGTTCGGGTACGCGCCGGTTTCTCGATGCGCTGTCGGGCGACGCACGCAAGGACAGCCGTCTGATCGGCCAGTTCGGCGTCGGTTTCTATTCGGCCTTCATCGTCGCCGACCAGGTCACGCTGACGACGCGCCGCGCCGATGCGCCCGAGGCCGAAGGCGTGCGCTGGGAGTCGAGCGGCACCGGCGAATACTCGCTCGAAACCCTCGCGGTGCCTGAACGCGGCACGCGGATCGTGCTGCATCTCAAGGCCGACGAGCGCGAGTTCCTCGATGGCTGGAAGCTGCGCGACCTGATCGCGCGCTATTCCGATCACGTCGCGTTCCCGATCCGCATGCAGGCGTCCAAGGACGGCAAGCCCGACGGCGAGTTCGAGGCCGTCAACCAGGCGTCCGCGCTGTGGATGAGGCCCAAGTCCGAGCTGACCGACGCCGACTACCAGGCGTTCTACAAGTCGCTCGGCCACGACTTCAACGATCCGCTGGCCTGGACGCACAATCGCGTCGAGGGCAACCAGAGCTACACCCTGCTGTTGTACGTGCCGGGCGCGCAGCCGTTCGACGCGATGCTCGGCGGCCGCGACGAGCGCAAGGGCCTCAAGCTCTACGTCCGTCGCGTCTACATCATGGACGGCGCCGAGCAGCTGCTGCCGCCATGGCTGCGCTTCGTGCGCGGCGTGGTCGATTCGGACGATCTGCCGCTCAACGTCAGCCGCGAGCTGCTGCAGGACAACCGTCTGGTCGCGCAGATTCGCGCCGCCTGCATCAAGCGCGTGCTCGACCTGCTCGAGAGACTCGCCAAGGACGACCCGGCCAAGTTCGCGCAGTTCACGCGCGAGTTCGGCAACGTCCTCAAGGAAGGCATCGCCGACGATCCGGCCAATCGCGAGCGCATCGCCAAGCTGCTGCGCTTCGCATCCACGCACGGCGACAGCGCCGACAAGACCGTATCGCTCGAGGACTACGTCGGGCGCATGCAGGCCGACCAGGACGTCATCTGGTACGTGACGGCCGATTCGTTCGCCGCAGCCAAGGGCAGCCCGCAGATCGAGGCGCTGAAGGCGCGCGGTGTCGAGGTGCTGCTGATGTTCGAGCGCATCGACGAGTGGATGATCGGCTATCTCGGCGAGTTCGCCGGCAAGAAGCTGCGCCACGTCGCGAAGGGCGAGTTCGAGGCGGCCGGCGGCGCCGATGCCGAGCAGCGCAAGCAGGTCGAGGACGCCGCGGCCGGCGTCGTCGACAAGCTCAGGCAGTCGCTCGGCGAGCGCGTGCGCGACGTGCGGGTCAGCCATCGGCTGACCGACTCGCCGGCCTGTCTGGTGCTCGACGAGCACGACATGGCCCTGCATATGCAGCGCCTGCTGCGCGAGGCCGGGCACGACGTGCCGGCCAGCCAGCCGGTGCTCGAGGTCAATCCGGCGCACGCGCTGGTCAAGCGTTTCGAGGCCGAGACCGATCCGGGCCGCGCGTCCGATCTGGCGCTGCTGCTGCTCGATCAGGCGCAGCTGGCCGGCGGCGGCGCGCTGGACGATCCGGCCGCGTTCGTGCAGCGGCTCAACCGCGTGATCCTGGGCGCCTGATCGGCACGATCGGCGCTACGGTCCGCCGCAAAAAAGAAGAAGGCCCCGGTTTCGAACCGGGGCCTTCGCGTTTCGGGATGAGCCGACGCCGGGGGCGATCAGCTGCCGTTGAATTCCGAGTGGAACAGCTTGTCCTGTCCGCCTTGAGCGCCCGACTCGCCGTTGGACCAGGCGAAGATGCTGTCCTTGGTCGTGAAGATGCGGTCGCTCTTGTGCTCGGCGTAGATTCCGTTCGATGCGCCATCGATCGAGCCGGGACCGATGCGATGCGTCGACCACAGGCCGAGCACGGCCATCAGACAGGCGCCCATGCCGGCCCAGCGGACCGTCCTGGTGCGCCGTGCGGTCGCCGCGATCGGGCGCGCACGCCGGTCGAGACGGCGGCCGTGGCTGCGGTCGTAGCGGGCGAGGTCGGTCGCGAGCGCCTGCGAATCGTCCTCGAGGACCGCCAGCATGCGGACCAGGTCGGCTTCGGCCGGCGACGCGGCCAGGCGGCTGACGACGGCTTCGCGGCGCTCCGCCGGCAACGAGCCGGCCGCAGCGGCGACAAGCGTGTCGGCATCGAGAGCGACGGGACCGGCGCTGCGCGCGGTCAGGTCGCGGTAGAGCTGGGCCAGGCGGTTGTCATTCATCGAAGTCACCATGTCCACATTCGCGCAGGCGGGATTTGAGTTCGTCCATGCCGCGCGATACCAGTTTTCGGGCCGCTTCGGCGGAAACTCCGACCGAATCGGCGATCTCCTGCAGCGAAAAGCCCTGCAGGTGCAACGTGATCGGCAGGCGCCGCCGCTCCGGGATCGAATCAAGGCAGCGCGCCAGATCGTCCATGCGTTCGCTGTCGCTGGCCTGTCGATCGGGGCCGGCGGCCGCATCCGGGAGCGGGGACGCCTCGCTGTCCTCGTCAGGCAGGGGCTCGGCTGCCCGAACCTCCGCCCTGCGCAGGGCATCGACGACCGCGGTCGCCACCACTCTCTGGATGTAAGACGCATGAAAGGCCGCAGACCGGTCACGCTCGATCGCACGCCAGAGGCGGATGCGGACTTCCTGCTCGACGTCGGCCGGGTCGATGCCACGCTGATCGAGGCCGTGGGACTGCAGCAGGCGGCGCACGCGGGCGCCGTAATCGCGCAACAACTGCTCGAGGCGGGCCTGTATCGGATCGGATGGCGGTGGCGGTGGCGGCATCGCAACGGCAGTCGTGAAAAGAGCGTTATGCTCACCGACTGGGCGCGCCGTGGCAATCCCGGAACCGGGTGCGAAGCACGTGGCTTGCGAAGAAAACGCCGCGAACGATGGCCGAGCGGTTCCGGCGACCGCTGCCGGCGGACTCAGAGGTCCTGACGATACTGCACGTACGGCACGCGATTCTGCGTGGCCTCGGCATCGCGGCCGTTGGCGTCGATCACCGGCGTCAGCTGGCTTTGCGTGCCGAGGCTGAGCTCGCCCTGCCACGGCGTGCGCCATGACACGCCGAAGTCGAACGTCGTCCAGCGCTTGCCGGTCAGCAGCGGATCGGGCGACACCGCGGTGCGGCCGATGATGCTGCCGCGCAGGCTGCCGCTGCTGATCGCGAGACTGAGGCTGGTTTCCTGCAGGTCCAGCCCCGGCAGCGCGAGCGTCGACGGCGCACCGCCGAACGGCGTCAGGCGGCTGCGGCCGAGGCCGGCGCCGAGATCGAGCAGGGTTCCGTCACCGAGCCGCATGCGCGCGTTCGCGACAACGCCGTCCGCCGAATCGAGCTGATAGAGCCCGGACTGCGACCGGATCAGATCGGCCAGTCCGTCGCCGTAGACGGCCGACGGGGGCGAGCCCCACGGCACGCTCGGCTCGGTCGAGCGCAGCCATGACAGGCCGTATGACAAATCCAGCGCACCGCTACCGCTGCCGGATGTCCAGCCCAGGCCGAGACTGCCCTGCATCCAGCCGGCGCTGGCCGGCGCCGGCGCGGTCGAGAACAGGCAGTCGCTTCCGGCGCCGATGCAGGCATTGCGCGACCAGGACTGCTGACTGAACAAGGCGTCGACGTGAAGACCTTGCGGGCTCTGCCAGCGCAGGCCGCCCGAGAGGAGGTTCGATACGTCGATGAGCCGCCAGTCGGCGGCGATGCCGGAGGCCGTCGTCGCCGACCAGCGCGATGCGAGACTGCCGGTATTGGAGAAATCGACCAGGGCGACCAGGCGGCCGTTGGCATCGGACCACACCGGCACGACCTGGGTGTCCGGGGTCAGCAGGGCCGCCGGCAGCTCCGGCACCAGGCGGGAATCGACGATCAGCTCGCCGGCCGGCGGCATGCCCGACGTCTGCGCGTTCCCCAGCAGGGGAAGCGACAGTGCGAGCAGCAGGCTGGCGCAACGCAGTTTCATCAGGAGGCAGTCGTCGGGACGCACGGGGCAGGGGTGTCGCTTCGACCCGCGGGTCCGGCGCGAGTTCCCCCAGTTGAGAGGCGTCGCGACAGCCGGGTCGATCGGTCGCGATATTAACCGATTTTACGAAAGCCTAACAGCACCGATAGTGCGAACGCTTCGACAGGATTCAGCGCGGATGAGCGGCGTTCGGACCGCGGCCGGCACCGAATCGGCGGTCCAGCCGTCCCAGCAGCCGCTTGAGCCAGCGCGAGAAGCGGCCGCGCCGGGTCTTGCGGCGTTTCTCCGACTCGTCGGTCAGCCAGGCGACCTGGATCACGCGGCGCTCGCCCTCGTGCGGCAGATGGCCGTGGAACGAGTTGTCGGCGCGGCCGAACACCACGAAAGTGCCGTAGACCGGCCGCACTTCGGGTACGACCAGATCGTCGATGTCGTCGATGCGGTTCAGGAAGCGCAGGCAGCCCTCGCTGGTCGCCGGCCAGGAGCGGTTGAGATAAAGCAGGGCGGTCGCGATCTTCGAGCGGCTGTCGGTGTGGATCGTGCCGTGCCGGCGGTTGAGATGGCGGCAGATCGTGACCAGGCTGGGGCGGTGCCCGAGCCCTTCGATGCCGAGCGCGCGGCCGATCCGGTCGGCGAATTCGGGCGCGGTGAGCTCCTCGATCAGCCGGTTGACCGCCGGTCCGCAGTCGTCGGGCTCCCACGGGAAGAAGCCTGCCGACCGGTAGCGCGGGAAGTCCCGATCGAGCGCGTCGGCGGCAGCGGCCGGCAGCTGATCCTCGGCGATCAGAAACGCGAATGGCGCATGGCGGACGAGGACGTCGGGGCGGCGCAGCCGCTCGGCGTCGAGCAGCGGCGTCGCGTCGGGGAGAGCGGTCGCAGTCATCGGCGCATTGTACGCCGCGGTGCCCCCGCTTCGATGGACAGCCGGGCAGCTCGACTCTAAAATCGCTGTTCGCCTCGATCCCCTTTTCTTGTCCGCCCACGGACTGGTTGGCACCAGCCCGGGGTCGATGCCGCACCCGATGCTTCGATCTCGCGGTGCTGACTTCCCGCATTTCTTATCGACAGGCGAACGCATGACTACTCCTGCCATCCTCGCACTAGCCGACGGCAGCCTTTTTTACGGGCTGTCGGCGGGCGCTACCGGACGTACGGTAGGCGAGGTCGTGTTCAACACGGCGATGACCGGCTACCAGGAGATCCTCACCGATCCTTCCTATGCCCGGCAGATCGTGACGCTGACCTATCCGCATATCGGCAATACCGGGTGCAACGAGGTCGACGCGGAATCCGATCGCGCCCATGCGGCCGGTCTGGTGATCCGCGATCTTCCGCTGCTGGCCAGCAACTGGCGCTCGGAAGAAACGCTGCCGGATTATCTGGTGCGCAACGGCATCGTCGCGATCGCCGGCATCGACACGCGCCGGCTGACCCGGATTCTGCGCGACAAGGGCGCGCAGAACGGCTGCATTCTCGCCGGCGCGGACGTCGACGCGGATGCGGCGATCGCTGCGGCGCGCGCATTCGGCGGACTGGACGGCGCCGATCTGGCACGCGAGGTCAGCGTCGAGCGCTCCTACGTCTGGGACGAGGGCAGCTTCGATCTGGACCGCACGGCATTCGGGCGCCCGGCGCCGCGCTGGCGCGTGGTCGCCTACGATTTCGGCGCCAAGCGCAACATCCTGCGTCTGCTGGTCGACCGCGGCTGCGAAGTGACGGTGGTGCCGGCGACGACGCCGGCGGCCGAGGTGCTCGCGCTCGATCCGCACGGCGTCTTCCTGTCCAACGGTCCGGGCGACCCGGCCGCCTGTACCTACGCGATCGACGCGGCGCGCGAGTTTCTGCGCGCGCGCATTCCGCTGTTCGGCATCTGCCTCGGCCATCAGCTGCTCGGTCTGGCGGCCGGCGCGAAGACCGTCAAGATGAAGTTCGGCCATCACGGCGCCAATCATCCGGTCATCGATCTGGACAGCGGCCGCGTGATGATCTCGAGCCAGAACCATGGTTTCGCGGTCGACGAGGCGACACTGCCGGCGAACGTCAAGGCCACGCACCGCTCGCTGTTCGACGGATCGCTGCAGGGACTGGCGTTCGTCGACGCACCCGCGTTCGGCTTCCAGGGTCATCCGGAAGCCAGCCCCGGGCCGCACGACGTCGACGGTCTGTTCGATCGATTCATCCATCAGATGGAGGCGCACGCGGCTCTCGCGGCGTAGAAGCGTGATGACGACTTTCACCATGCGCAAACGGATCCGGCTGCTCGCCGCGGCGATGCTCGCAGTGGCGGTCCCGGCGGCGATCGCGGCACCGGCCGGCAAGACACCGGCACCGGCGGCCGCGGTCGAGTACACGACGCTGGAGGATCACGTCGGCGACACCGTCGTGATCCAGACCACGCTCAACACGACGCGCAGCGGCATCCTGCGCAAGTACACCTCGGTCGTGCTGACGATCGAACTGGACAGCGGCATCGAACTGAGCGTGCCGCGCGAGACGATCCGCTCGATCAGCCTGGCCGCTCCCGGCCGCTCCCAGAACACTCCTGCTGCAGGCGACGCCGGTGCCCAAAAGAACTGACATCCGTTCCATCCTCGTCATCGGGGCCGGCCCGATCGTCATCGGTCAGGCCTGCGAGTTCGACTACTCCGGCGCTCAGGCCTGCAAGGCGCTCAAGAGCGAGGGTTACCGCGTCATCCTGGTCAACTCCAATCCGGCTACGATCATGACCGACCCGGAGACGGCCGATGCGGTCTACATCGAACCGATCAACGCCTCCACGGTCGAGGCGATCATCGCCAAGGAGAAGCCCGACGTCCTGCTGCCGACGATGGGCGGCCAGACGGCGCTCAACTGCGCGCTGGATCTGGCCGACCGCGGCGTGCTCGACCGCTACGGCGTGGAACTGATCGGCGCCTCGCGCGAGGCGATCCGGATGGCCGAGGACCGCGAACTGTTCCGCGTCGCGATGGCCGAGATCGGCCTGGATTGCCCGAAGGCCGAAGTCGCCAAGACGTTCGAGCAGGCGCTGGAGGCACAGACCAAGGTCGGCTACCCGACGATCATCCGGCCGAGCTTCACGCTCGGCGGCTCCGGCGGCGGCATCGCCTACAACCGCGAGGAGTTCGAGGACATCGTCAAGCGCGGGCTCGACCTGTCGCCGGTCCACGAGGTGCTGATCGAAGAGTCGGTGCTCGGCTGGAAGGAGTTCGAGATGGAGGTGGTCCGCGACAAGGCGGACAACTGCATCATCGTGTGCTCGATCGAGAACCTCGATCCGATGGGCGTACACACCGGCGACTCGATCACCGTCGCCCCGGCGCAGACGCTGACCGACAAGGAGTATCAGCGTCTGCGCGATGCGTCGATCGCGGTGCTGCGCAAGATCGGCGTCGACACCGGCGGCTCGAACGTGCAGTTCGGCGTCAATGCCGAGAACGGCCGCGTCGTCGTGATCGAGATGAATCCGCGTGTGTCGCGGTCCTCGGCGCTCGCCTCCAAGGCGACCGGTTTCCCGATCGCCAAGATCGCCGCCAAGCTCGCGATCGGCTACACGCTCGACGAGCTGCGCAACGACATCACGGGCGGACGCACCCCGGCCTCGTTCGAGCCGACGATCGACTACGTCGTCACCAAGATTCCGCGTTTCGCGTTCGAGAAGTTCCCGGGCGCCGATGCGCGGCTGACCACGCAGATGAAATCGGTCGGCGAGGTCATGGCGATCGGACGCACGTTCCAGGAGTCGCTGCAGAAGGCGCTGCGCGGCCTGGAGACCGGCCGCAACGGCCTCAATCCGAGCCTGGTGCCCGCCAATGCCGACGACCTGGTCCGCCTCAAGCGCGAGCTCAAGGAGCCCGGTCCCGATCGCGTGTTCTACGTCGCCGACGCGTTCCGCGCCGGCCTCTCGCTGCAGGACGTGTTCGCGCTGACGCGCATCGACCCGTGGTTCCTGGTGCAGATCGAGGATCTGGTCGCGACCGAGGCGGCGGTCAAGGCCGGCGGACTCGCCGCGGTCGACGGCGCGCGCATGTTCGCGCTCAAGCGCAAGGGTTTCTCCGACGCGCGCCTCGCCGAGCTGCTCGATACCGACGAGAACGCGGTGCGCCATCTGCGGCGCGCGTTCAACGTGCGGCCGGTCTACAAGCGCGTCGATTCGTGCGCAGCCGAGTTCGCGACGACCACCGCGTATCTGTATTCCACCTACGAGGAAGAGTGCGAGGCCGAGCCGTCCGATCGCGAGAAGATCGTCGTGCTCGGCGGCGGTCCGAACCGCATCGGCCAGGGCATCGAGTTCGACTACTGTTGCGTGCACGCCGCTCTGGCGCTGCGCGAGGACGGTTACGAGACCATCATGGTCAACTGCAATCCGGAGACCGTCTCGACCGACTATGACACCTCCGACCGTCTCTACTTCGAGCCGCTGACGCTCGAGGACGTGCTCGAGATCATCGACAAGGAAAAGCCCAAGGGCGTCATCGTGCAGTACGGCGGCCAGACCCCGCTGAAGCTGGCGCGGGCACTGGAAGCCAACGGCGCGCCGGTGATCGGCACCTCGCCCGATTCGATCGACGCGGCCGAGGACCGCGAGCGCTTCCAGAAGATGATCGAGAAGCTCGGCCTCAAGCAGCCGCCGAACCGCACAGCGCGCAACGCCGACGAGGCGCAGGCGCTGGCGCGCGAGATCGGCTATCCGCTGGTGGTCAGGCCGAGCTACGTGCTCGGCGGCCGCGCGATGGAGATCGTCCACGACGACGCCGACCTCTCGCGCTACATCCGCGACGCGGTGCGCGTGTCCAACGATTCGCCGGTGCTGCTCGACCGCTTCCTCGACCATGCCGGCGAAGTCGACGTCGACATCATCGCCGACGCCGACGGCAACGTGCTGATCGGCGGCATCATGGAGCACATCGAGGAGGCCGGCGTGCATTCGGGCGATTCCTCGTGCTCGCTGCCGCCGTACTCGCTGAGCCCCGAGCTGCAGGAGCAGCTGCGCGACCAGGTCACGCGGATGGCGCGTGAACTCGGAGTCGTCGGCCTGATGAACACGCAGTTCGCCGTGCAGGGCGATACCGTCTACGTGCTCGAGGTCAATCCGCGCGCATCGCGCACGGTGCCGTTCGTATCCAAGGCGACCGGCGTGGCGCTGGCCAAGATCGCCGCGCGCTGCATGGTCGGCCGCTCGCTGGCCGCGCAGGGCGCGACGCGCGAGGTGGTGCCCGACTACTACTCGGTCAAGGAAGCGATCTTCCCGTTCCTGAAGTTCCAGAACGTCGATCCGATCCTCGGGCCCGAGATGCGTTCGACCGGCGAGGTCATGGGCGTGGGCCGCAACTTCGGCGCGGCGTTCGCGCGTGCGCACGAGGCCGCCAACATCCAGGCGCCCAAGCCCGGCAAGGCGTTCCTGTCGGTGCGCGATGCCGACAAGGAGCGCCTGCTGCCGATCGCCGGCGATCTGCTGCGGCGCGGCTTCACGCTGGTCGCGACCGGCGGCACGCACGCGTTCCTGGCCTCGCACGGGCTGGCCTGCGACCGCATCAACAAGGTCATCGAGGGCCGCCCGCACATCGTGGATCTGATCAAGAACGGCGAGATCGTCTTCATCGTCAACACCACCGAAGGCAAGCAGGCGATCTCCGATTCGTTCTCGATCCGGCGCGAGGCGCTGCAGCAGCGCGTGACCTATTCGACGACGCTGAGCGGCGCCAAGGCCCTGCTGCACTCGCTGGACTTCCGCGACAGCCGTGCGGTACACAGTCTGCAGGAACTGCACAAGGAACTGGCATGATCAAGCGTTCACCGATGACGGCCAAGGGCGCCGAGCGCCTGCGCGCCGAGCTCGAGCGCCTCAAGTCCGTCGAGCGCCCGGCGATCATCCAGGCGATCGCCGAGGCGCGCGCGCACGGCGATCTGAAGGAGAACGCCGAGTACGCCGCTGCACGCGAGCAGCAGGGCTTCGTCGAGGGCCGCATCCAGGAACTGGAAGCCGCGCTGTCGACTGCCGAGATCATCGACCTGTCGCGCCTGAAGGGGCCGCGCATCGTGTTCGGCGCCACGGTCGGTCTGGCCGACGAGGACAGCGGCGAGGAGGTGACGTACCAGATCGTCGGCGACCTCGAATCGGACATCAAGCAGCGCATGATCTCGGTCAGCTCGCCGTTCGCGCGCGCGCTGATCGGCAAGAGCCAGGGCGAGAGCTTCGAGTTCCAGGCGCCGAACGGCACGCGGCGATACGAGATCGTCTCGGTCGACTATCGCGACTGACGCCGGCGGAGCTGCGGCGTGCCGTCAATCAGACTGCTGCTGCCGGAACTGCGGCATTGCGCGGCCTCGGCCGAGGTCGCCGGCGGCGTGCTGGCCGGATGGATCGCGCGCGGCGACGTGCGCCCGGACGCCGAGGCGGGCACCGCCGCGGCGCTTCGCAGCCTGGTCGAATGGCCGGGCACGGCACTGCCGGCGGCTGCGCTGACGCGCAGCCTCGATGCCGCCGATGCCGCGCACGGTGCCTGGCTGCGTGCCGATCCGTGTTACGTGCGTCCCGATCTCACCACGGTGCGGCTGCTCGCCAGCGGCGATCTGGGGCAGACCGCTGCCGAGACGGCGGCCCTGCTGCAGGAACTCAAGCCGCTGTTCGGCGACAGCGGCGTCCCGATCGATGCGCCGACGCCGGCGCGCTGGTATCTGGCCGGGTCGCCCGGCACCGATTTTCCGGACTGCCCGCCGCCCGAGGAGATCCTCGGCGACGACATCAAGCTGCACTGGCCGCAGGGTGCGGCCGGCAAGCGCTGGCGCCTGCTGCTCAACGAAGCGCAGGTCGTGCTGCACAACCATCCGGTCAACGCCGCACGCATCGCGCGCGGCGCGGTGCCGATCAACAGCCTGTGGTTCTGGGGCGGCGGACGCCTGCCCGGCGGCGTAAGCAGCCGATGCGCCCGCGTCATCACCGCCGATCCGGTGCTGGTCGCGCTGACACGCCTGGCCGGCGGCGCCGAGGCACCGTTCGATCCGGCCGGTCTGGAGGATGCATCGCGCGCGGCCGGATCGCGCGATCTCGGCATCGACCTGCGCAGCGCGCGGGCGGGCGTGCTCGAGCGCGACTGGCTGCAGCCGCTCGACGCACGGCTGCGGCGCGGCGATTGCGAGGCGATCGAACTGGGCTTCGTCTCCGGCCAGCGCGTGACGGTCCGCGCCTCGCACCGCAGGCGTTTCTGGCGGCGTGTGCGGCCGCTGCCGCCGTGAGGCCGCTCACGATCCGCCATCGCGCGGTGGCGATTCCACAGCGGCTGGCCGCGCTGCATCCGGTGCTCGCACGGATCTATGCCGCCCGCGGCGTCGATGATCCAGGCCACGTCGAGTACCGGCTCGCCTCGCTTGCGCCGCCGCAGGCGCTCGGCGGCATCGACGCGGCCTGCGCGCTGCTCGCGCACGCGATCGCCGAGGACCGACGCATCTGCGTCGTCGGCGATTTCGACTGCGACGGCGCGACCGGCACGGCGGTGGCGGTGCGCGGCCTGCGCCTGCTCGGCGCGCGCCGCGTCGAGTACCGCGTGCCCAACCGGTTCGTTCACGGCTACGGGCTGACGCCGGCGCTGGTCGAGACCTTCGTCGATCCGCCGCCGGACCTGATCGTAACGGTCGACAACGGCATCGCCAGCCTCGCCGGGGTCGCGCTGGCCAGGGCGCGCGGCATCCGCGTGCTGGTCACCGACCACCATCTGCCCGGCGAGCGCTTGCCGGACGCCGATGCGATCGTCAATCCAAACTTGCCGGGCGATGCGTTTCCGAGCAAGGCGCTGGCCGGTGTCGGCGTCGTGTTCTATCTGCTGATCGCCTTGCGCGCCCATCTGCGCGCAAGCGGTGGCGTCGCCGGTGCGCGCGGCGGCGAGGCGGATCTGAGCGGCCTGCTCGATCTGGTCGCGCTCGGCACCGTGGCCGATCTGGTTCCGCTCGATTACAACAACCGCCTGCTCGTCGACGCCGGCTTGCGCCGGCTGCGTGCCGGCCGCGGCTGCGCCGGCGTCTTCGCATTGCTCGAATCGGCCGGACGCAGCGCCGCCATGCTGGTGCCGGCCGATCTCGGCTTCGCGGTCGCACCGCGCGTCAATGCGGCCGGCCGCCTCGACGACATGGGGCTCGGCATCGAGTGTCTGCTGACCGACGATGCGGCGGCCGCGCGGCAGATGGCCGCGCGCCTGACCGCGATCAATGCCGAGCGTCGCGACGTGCAGGCCGGCATGCTCGAGGAGGGCGAGGCGCTGGTCGAGCGCTGGATCGATGCGCACGGACACGACGGTCTGCCGCTCGGCCTGACGTTGTTCGAGGACCACTGGCATGCCGGCGTCGTCGGTCTGGTCGCATCCAAGCTCAAGGACCGTCTGCATCGTCCGGTGGTCGCCTGCGCGCCGGTCCAGGCCGGCAGCGAGGAGGTGCGCGGGTCGGCGCGTTCGATCCGCGGCGTGCACGTGCGCGACCTGCTCGCCGAGGTCGACGCACGGCATCCGGGTCTGATCGAGCGCTTCGGCGGTCATGCCATGGCTGCCGGCCTGTCGCTGGCGCGCGGGCATGTCGCCCGCTTCGCAGCGGCCTTCGATGCGATCGTGCGCGAGCGCGCATCGCCGGAACTCTTCGAGCCGGTCGCGCTGAGCGACGGCGAACTCGGTCCGCACGAATTCACCGCGGAGCTGGCGGCGTTGCTCCGCTATGCCGGACCCTGGGGCCAGGGTTTCGCCGAGCCGGCCTTCGACGGCGAGTTCGCGGTGGCGGCATGGCGCGTGGTGGCCGAGCGGCATCTGGGGCTCAGCCTGCGGCTGCACGGCCGCGCCGAGCCGCTCAATGCGATTCACTTCCAGGGCTGGAATGGGCAGCCGCCGCCCGGGCGCGTGCGCGCGCTGTACCGACTGGTGCCCGACGACTATCGCGGCGGCGAGGCGATCCAGCTGGTCGTGGAGCACCTGCAGCCGGCGTGAACGTGATCGCTCAGGGGCCGGCCAGGCCGGTGATCGTGCCCGCGATCACCGCCGAGCCCGGCGACTCGAGCACCTGGTCGGGCGTGTCCTCACCGGCGTCCTGGCCGCCCCAGAAGCCGGCCCAGGCATTGCGGCGGATCTTGGCCGCGTACAGGGCGCGATCGGCCAGACGGATCGCGTAGGGCCATGCCGCCGCTTCTCCGCTGCGGATGCCCGAGAAGAACGGAAACGGCGCGAAGCCGACCGAAACGGTCAGCATGCGCGGCTGCCCCGGCAGCAGCTCGAAGTCGCCCGCCAGCGCCTGGCGCAGCCGCTCGGCGACCGCCGCGGCCTGATCGCGATTGAGGTCGGCGCAGGCGACGAGAAACTCCTCGCCGCCCCAGCGCGCGACGATGTCGCTGGGGCGGCACGCGGCCTTGAGACGGCTCGACAGGTCCGCCAGCACGCCGTCGCCGGCATGATGGCCGTAGTTGTCGTTGATCCGCTTGAAGTGATCGATGTCGATCAGAAACAGCACGTGGCGCACGTCGGAACGTCCGCCGGGCGCGGACAGCGCGTTGAGCTGACTGGTCGCCGTGCGCCGGTTGGGCAGGCCGGTCAGCGGGTCGATCGCGCTGAGCTCGCGCAGCAGGCGGTGCCGGCGATATTGCATCAGGCCGAATGCGATCGCCGCGATCGCCAGCAGGCTTAGCATCGCGATCGTGAAATTGCGGGTCAGGCGTGCCTTGTCCAGGCTCAGCGACTGGATCTCGCTCTGATGGCGCAGGCGCTCGAGCTCGCGATTGGCCGATGCGTCCTGCAGGCGCGCCTGCAGATCCGCGAGAATCTCCAGGCGCTGCTCCTTGAGCGCGTTCATCTGCAGCGCGTGCAGCCGGCGGGTCGAGGCGAGCACCTCGTCGGTGCGGCCGAGCGCGGATTCGGCGGCGATCTTCGCCTCGAGGGCCTGCACCTTCTCCTTCTGCGAGGAGGTGCCTTCCAGCGCCTGGAGCGCTTCCTCGGCGGTGCGCAGCGCGGCCATCTTGTCGCCGGACAGGCGCTGCACGGCCGACAGCACGGCGCGGCTCGCGGCTTCGCCTTCCGGATCGGGCAAGGCGTGCTGAGTGGCCAGTGCCTCCTGCACCAGGTCGCGCGCTTCGGCGATCCGGCCGCGCTCGGCGAGGATGCCGCCGCGTGCCGCGCGCACGCGGGCGCCGATCAGCACGTTGTTGGTCTCCTCGGCCAGCCGTTCGGCGCGCAGCAGGGTGTCCAGCGCTTCGGGCCGTCCCATCCGGATCTGGTTGATCGCCAGGTTGTAGAGCAGCGTGGCGTCCTGGCGTCCGATGCCTTCGGCGAGTGCCAGCGCGCGGCGGTAGTGCTCGTCGGCGACCTCGGGCGAATCGAGATAGTCGGCGTGGATCAGGCCGATGTTGATCAGGGTCACGATCTGCGACACGATCGCGTCGTTGCCGCCCTGCCTGGCCGCGATCTCGTTGACGCGCGCGTAGAGCTGTTCGGCCTGGTAGGTGCGGCCCGCGCTGTGCAACGTTGCGCCGGCGTGTGAAAGCGCGCGCAGCACGAACGCGGGGGGGAGGTCGGGGTGGGTGTCGACGAGCGCCTGCACCTCGTTGGCGACATCGATCGCGCGCGCGATCTGGCCGACGATCCGGGTGGCGTCGCCGAGACAGGTCAGCATCTTGATGCGCGGCTCGATCGCAAGGTCTGGATCGGCCAGAACGCCGTCGGCGAGCGCGATCGCGGTCTGCGGTTCGCGGCGGCGAAGCGCCAGGCAGCGTTCGACGGCCGCCTCGGCGGTCTGCGCCGGCGCCTCGGCCGCGCCGGTCGACGCCATTGCGAGTGCGAGCGCGAGTGCCAGTGGAAGGACCGGCCGGCAGCGGCCTGCGCGTCGCAAGATGTCGATCATCGGTCTCTTCATTCGATGCCCGGGCCCCGACGTAGGGGCGAGTCGAGTCATGCATGTTACATGCCGACCTCCGGGGCGCCGCAAGACGCCGCCGGTCGGCCAGCCGTGACGCCGGAGGTAGCCACTCTGTTAAGCTTGAGGGTCTTTGACGCGCGATTTCACCAAGCCATGATCGAACTCAATCCCATCCGCCAGCGCATCGCCGATCTGCAGGATCGACTGCTTTCGCTACGGGGGTATCTTTGACTACGAAGTCAAGCGTGAACGCCTGGAGGAAGTGACCCGCGAGCTCGAAAATCCCGACGTCTGGGATGACCCGGAGCGCGCCCAGTCGCTCGGCCGCGAACGCTCGCTGCTCGACAAGACCGTCAACGGCATCCGCGCGCTCGACGAGGGATTGAGCGGTGCGGCCGAGCTGCTCGACCTGGCTGCTGCCGAGAACGACGAGGAGACCGCGCGCGCGGTGCTCGACGACGTCGAGCGCTGCGCGGCGGGCGTCGACCGGCTCGAGTTCCAGCGCATGTTCTCCGGCCAGATGGACTCGGCCAACGCCTTCGTCGACATCCAGGCCGGCGCCGGCGGCACCGAGGCGCAGGACTGGGCCGAGATGCTGCTGCGCATGTACCTGCGCTGGGCCGAGTCGCGCGGCTGGAAGACCGAGCTGCTGGAGGTTTCGGCCGGCGAGGTCGCCGGCATCAAGAGCGCCACGTTCAGGGTCGAGGGCGAATATGCCTACGGCTGGCTCAAGACCGAGATCGGCGTGCACCGCCTGGTGCGCAAATCGCCGTTCGATTCTGACAACCGCCGGCACACCTCGTTCACGTCGGTCTTCGTGGCGCCGGAAGTCGACGACGACATCGACATCGAGATCAACCCGGCCGACCTCAGGACCGACGTCTACCGTTCATCCGGCGCCGGCGGCCAGCACGTCAACAAGACCGAGTCGGCCGTGCGCATCACGCACGTGCCCAGCGGCGTGGTCGTGGCCTGCCAGACGGAGCGCTCGCAGCACGCCAATCGCGACCGCGCGATGAAGATGCTCAAGGCCAAGCTGTACGAGATCGAGATCCAGAAGCGCAACGCCGAGAAGGATGCGCTGGAAGCGTCCAAGTCCGACATCGGCTGGGGCAGCCAGATCCGCAACTACGTGCTCGACCAGTCGCGCATCAAGGATCTGCGCACCGGCATCGAACGCTCCGACACCCAGAAGGTGCTCGACGGCGACCTCGACGAGTTCATCGAGGGCAGCCTCAAGTCCGGCCTCGAGGCCGGTGCCAAACGCGTCGATGCGTGACGCGCAGGCGGGGCAGGCGGTCCGATCTTCATCAAGCGGTGCGAAACGACAATGAACATGAGTGAGCAGCAGCATCCGGCACGGCCGGACGTGCCGGCAGCGGGTGCCGGCGAGTCTCCGGAGGTCGCCGAGAATCGACTGGTCGCCGAACGGCGCGAGAAGCTGCGCGCGCTGCGTGCGGCCGGCGTGGCGTTTCCGAACGATTTCCGCGTCGACGCCCAGGCCGCCGATCTGCAGGCCGCCTACGCCGATCGCGAGGTTTGGACCGCCGAGGCGCTGGAGGCCGAGCCGCGTCGCGTGCGCGTCGCCGGCCGCGTGCTGTTGCGGCGGATCCAGGGCAAGGTCAGCTTCGTGCAACTGCAGGACGGCAGCGGCCGCATCCAGCTGTTCATCCACCAGGGCACGCTCGGAGAGGCCGCCTACGAGGCGTTCAAGGGCGGCGACGTCGGCGACATCGTCGGTGCCGCCGGTGTTCTGATGCGGACCAAGACCGGCGAACTGTCGATCAAGGTCGACGAGCTGCGCCTGCTGACCAAGTCGCTGCGTCCGCTGCCCGACAAGTGGCACGGCCTGGCCGACATCGAGCAGCGCTACCGGCAGCGCTACGTCGACCTGATCGTGACGCCCGAGGCGCGCGATGCGTTCCGGATCCGCGCCCGGCTGATCCGCTTCATCCGCGACTATCTCGAGGCGCCGGAGCGGCATTTCGTCGAGGTCGAGACGCCGATGATGCATGCGATTCCCGGCGGCGCCACGGCGCGCCCGTTCGTGACCCATCACAACGCGCTGGATCTGGACATGTATCTGCGCGTGGCGCCCGAGCTCTATCTGAAGCGCCTGGTCGTCGGCGGCTTCGACCGCGTCTACGAGATCAACCGCAATTTCCGCAACGAGGGCGTCTCGACCCGACACAATCCCGAGTTCACGATGCTCGAGCTGTACCAGGCCTACGCCACGTATCTGGAGATCATGGATCTGACCGAAGGCCTGATCCGCGACGGCGCGCGCGACGTGCTCGGCCGTACCCGGCTGACCTGGGAAGGCAACGAGCTCGACCTCGGCGCGCCGTTCCGGCGCTGGCGCATGGAAGATGCGGTCTGCGAACTCAACCCCGAGATCGCGCGCGAAGATCTGCGCGACCGCGCGCGGATGGCCGAGCATTGCCGCCGGCTCGGCATCGCGGTCAAGCCGGACTACGGCTGGGGCCGGCTGCTGCTCGAGATCTTCGAGAAGACCGTCGAGCCGACCCTGATCCAGCCGACCTTCATCACCGCCTATCCGACCGAGGTCTCGCCGCTGGCACGCCAGAGCGATGCCGACGCCGAGGTGACCGACCGCTTCGAGCTGTTCATCAATGCCAAGGAACTGGCGAACGGCTTTTCCGAGCTGAACGACCCGGAGGATCAGGCGGCGCGTTTCCTGGCCCAGGTCCAGGCCAAGGACGCCGGCGACGACGAAGCGATGCACTTCGACGCCGACTACATCCGCGCGCTCGAGTACGGCCTGCCACCGACCGGAGGACTGGGCGTCGGCATCGACCGGCTGGCGATGCTGTTCACGGACTCGGCGTCGATCCGCGACGTGCTGCTGTTCCCGTACATGCGGCCGGCGGGCTGATGCCATACGACACGGTACGGACCGGATTTCGTGTCGGGATCGACCTATGCTAGCCTCGATCGACTCGTACGGCGGGATGCCGCAGCGGTCGTCGTCCCGAGGCGGACGATGCCCATCAGGTGCGGCATCCGCCGGCCTGGGGTCGCGGGAGGTCGCGGAGAGCTCGAGTGAATGTACTGATAGTTGACGACCAGCCATCGGCCCGCACCATGCTCCGGCATGTCGTCGAGGCGATCGGCCCGGGCATCCGGGTGTCGGACTTCGGCAGTCCGGTCGACGCGCTGCGCTGGTCGGACGCCAACCCGGCGGACCTGCTGCTGCTCGACTATCGCATGCCCGAGATGGACGGCCTGGAGTTCGCGCGGCGGTTCCGCCGCCCGATGGCGCGGCGTGACGTGCCGATCGTGCTGATCAGCGTGGTCGGCGACGAGCCGATCCGCCAGGCTGCGCTCGACGCCGGCGTGATCGACTTCATGGTCAAGCCGATCCGGCCGCGCGAGCTGCGTTCGCGCTGCAAGAATCTGCTGCAGCTGCGCCGCCAGGGCGAGTCGGTCAAGGAGCGCGCGCGTTCGCTCGAGCAGCGCGTGCTGCAGAGCCTGAGCGAGGTCGAGCAGCGCGAGCGCGAGACGCTGTTCCGGCTTGCCAAGGCGATCGAATACCGCGACTTCGGCACTGGCATCCATCTGCTGCGCATGGCGCACTACTCGGAGCTGCTGGCCGAGGAGCTCGGCATGCCGGAGGAGGATGCGCGCATCCTGACCCTCGCGGCGCCGCTGCACGACATCGGCAAGATCGGCGTGCCCGACGCGATCCTGCTCAAGCGCGGCAGCCTCACGGAGGAGGAGATGGCGGTCATGCGCAAGCACCCGCTGATCGGCTACGAGATCCTCAAGGACAGCCAGAGCCGCTTCGTCCAGATGGGCGCGCTGATCGCGCTGCGTCACCACGAACGCTGGGACGGCAGCGGCTATCCGGACGGCCTGAAGGGCGAGGCGATTCCGCTGCCGGCGCGCATCGTGGCGCTGGCCGACGTCTACGATGCCCTGACCTCGGAGCGCCCGTACAAGGCGGCCTGGTCGTCCGAGGAAGCGTTCGACTATATCAAGGCCCATCGTGGCACGCTTTTTGATCCCTCCTGTGTGGACGTCCTGTTGGCCCATCGTTCGCGGATCGTCGACATCCAGCAGTCCAAGCTGGCGCCGCACAGTCTGGGACTTTGACCGCAGCGGCCGACCCGCTGCCGCGCTGAGCCAGGCGCGTAGCGCGCAGCGGGACGAAGAGCGTCGTGCTCTTGGATGATCGGGCAGAGCCAACTCATGCAGTCAGTGCTGGAAATCGTCAAGGAGCGTCTGTCCAACCGTCCCGACAGCGAGCACGGGCAGGCTCTGGTCCGCGTCTCGATCGTCGCGCTGTGCATGATGTACCTGTTCGGCGTCGGCGCCGTATCCGGCTACGGCGACCCGGCGCTGAAGGCGGTCATGCTGATCGGCGTGCTCGACGTGCTGGCGTCGATCCTGATCCTGGCCCACATCGTGTTCCGCCCGGCGCGGTCCAACGTCCGCCGCGTCATCGGCATGCTGGTCGACTACAGCGTCATCGGCGCCAACATGCACATCATGGGCACGCAGCTGTCGCTGCTGTACGTGCTCAACATGTGGGTGACGATCGGCAACGGTCTGCGCTACGGGCCGTGGTTCCTGCTGATTTCGGTCGCGATGGGCGCGGTATCGTTCCTCGCGGTCATCCTGACCACGCCGTTCTGGCAGGCCAACGAGATCCTCGCCTGGGGTCTCCTGATCGGCCTGATCGCGATTCCGGCCTATCTGACCTCGCTGCTGCGCGCGCTGACGCGCGCGACCGAGGAGGCGCGCCGCGCCAACGAGGCCAAGAGCAGCTTCCTGGCCAATATGAGCCACGAGTTCCGCACGCCGCTGAACGGCATCGTCGGCATGTCCGATCTGCTGCTGACGACGCGCCTCACCGGCGAGCAGCGCGAGTACGCCGACGTGCTGCAGGCCTCGGCGCGATCGCTGCTGACGCTGGTCGAGGACGTGCTCGACATCTCCGCGATCGAGGCCGGCAAGCTCAAGTACAACGCGGCCGACTTCCAGGTCGACGACGTCCTGCACAGCGTGCAGCTGATGATGCAGCCGCTGGCGGGCAACAAGGGACTGCAGTTCGAGCTCGCGGTCGCCGGCGACGTCCCGGCGGCCGTGCACGGCGATCCGGGTCATCTGCGCCAGGTGTTGATCAACCTGGTATCGAACGCGGTCAAGTTCACCGAAGAGGGGCGGGTCGATCTCAACGTCAGCCGCGTCCGCGAGCAGGGCGGTGCGATCGTCGTGCGCTTCGAGGTGCGCGACACCGGCATCGGCATCGCCGAGGAGGCGCAGGCGCGCATCTTCCAGGCGTTCGAACAGGCCGAGAGCGGCCATGCGCGCCGGTTCGGCGGCACCGGGCTGGGCACGACGATCGCCAAGGCGATGACCGAGCAGATGGGCGGCACGATCGGCTTCCGCAGCGAGGCCGGCCGCGGTTCGGTGTTCTGGGTCGAGATTCCGTTCCGCCTGCCGGCGCAGGCAGATCCCTCGGCGCCGCTGCCGGCCTCGGCCGCCACCAACGTGATCTCGTTCGACGATCCGTTCGTGCGCCATCGCGCACGCGCGCGGTCGATGCGCCTGCTGATCGCCGACGATCAGCCCGCCAACGTCTCGGTGCTGCGCAAGCTGCTCGAGAAGGCCGGCCATCAGATCCATGCCGTCGACAACGGCGAGGCGGTGCTCGACGCGATCGAGACGACCGTCTACGACGCGGTCATCATCGACCTGCACATGCCCGGCGTCAGCGGCATCGACGTGATCCGCCAGTCGCGCGTCATGCATGCCGGTCGCCAGCAGATTCCGTTCATCGTGCTCAGCGCCGACGTGACCGCGCGGACGATCGCCGAGACCGAGAGCGCCGGCGCCCACGTCTTTCTCGCCAAGCCGGTCGTGGTATCGCGGCTGCTCGACGTGCTGGCCGAGATCGCGTCGGGCGCGAAGCCCGAGGACGTGCCCAAGGCGGCCGGCGCACTGCCGGCGGCGAGCGACGAGACCGTCTCGCGCGAGGTGCTCAACGATCTGGAGGAACTGCACCTCGGCTCCGGATTCGTCAGCCTGTTCGTTGACGAGTGCATGCAGGACGCGCTCAAGTGCATCGTGCAGCTGGACGCGCTGGCCGAGGAAGCGCAGTGGGACGAATACCGCGACGTCTGCCATGCGCTCAAGGGCGTGGCCGGCAATGTCGGTGCGATGCGCCTGGCGCAGGCGGCGTCCGAGGCGATGCGGCTGGCCAACTGGCAGCTCGCACGCGAGTGGAAGATGCGCAATCAGGGCATCCGGCGCCAGCTCGAGCAGGCGCAGAACGCGTTCAAGAAGATTCTGCAGGAGCGCGGACCGGCTGGCGCAGCACGGGCGACGCCCGATCCGGTATTTCCGTGAGCGGCTCCCGGCGCAGTCCGGGAGCCGGCTCGGTTTGCATCGATCAGACCGCCTGCAGCGCGGGGCGTGCCGGCTCGGCGCGTTCGGCGGCGGCCTGCGGTCGGCGCTGCTGGACGCGCACCAGGCGCTCCATCGTTCGCAGCGACTTGTCGCCGAGCTGGATGGCCGTGTCGACCCAGATTTCGGTCACGCGCATCAGTTCGTCCAGCGTCACCGGATTGCAGGTCTGGCGGACGCGGTTCATCGCGACGCGGGCGTGCGGAATGCGCTGGTTGCGCCGGATCAGCTCGTGGACGGCCTGCACGCCTTCGCCCTTCGGAACCAGGACGTCGACCACGCCCATCTGGTGCAGCTCGTCGCTGGAGTAGATGTTGCCGCTCAGGATCATCTCCTCGGCGAGCTTGGCGCTGATGCGCTGACGCAGGAACGAATAGGCGCCCATGCCGGGGAACAGGTCGAACAGCACTTCCGGGAAGCCCATGCCGACGCCGCTCTCGGCGACGATGGTCTGACAGGCGAGCGCCAGTTCGAGACCGCCGCCGAGCGCATCGCCCTGCACCAGGGCGATCGAATGGATCTTGTTGGTGGCGGCCGCCGCGTAGACGCCGTGCACGCCCTCGACGCACAGTCGCGCATAGGCCAGCAGATGGTCGCGATTGCGCTCGCGGATCAGGCGTCCGAACAGCTCGAGGTCGCCGCCGAGGTTGAATACGTCAGCGTCGGAGCCGAGCACCAGATGGGCGAGCTTGCCGTCGACGTCGCCGCCGATCAGGGTTGAGCGCTCCACGCTCTGGCGCAGATACAGATGCAGCTCCTTGAGCAGTTGCACGGAGAAGCAGGCTCGATAACCCAGTTCGTGCTGGGGCTGGTGCTTGTGCATGAAGAACCACGAGGTATTGGTGGCCTCGTCTTGCTGGGTGCGGAGCAGTTGGTAGGCGTCGGTATTGCGCGTCGTGTCGGTCATATTCATGGCTTTTGTACCTTCGGGGTAGAGCGCTTGTCGGATCGCGATTCAAGCGTGGGCAGGCGTTTGCGCTGGTTTGCACAAGCGATCGAAGGCAGTTTAGCCCGCTGTCAAGTCTTTGAATACTGACGGAGTGCGCAAAATATACGCAAACAAATCAACCATTAAGCACTCAAAAATGCGCCGGAAAGCGCCGCGCCGGAAGCGGCGGCGAGAGGCGGTCAGGCCGGCGGCAATACCGCGAGCACGGTATCGATCGTCGCCACGCAGCGCGAATCGGCGAGGACGCGCACGTGCGCGAATTGGATGTTGCGCTTGCGGCGAATGGTCGCTTCGAGCTTCAGCCGCGGCACGTCCGGCTCGACCGGCAGCAGGAATTCGGCGCCGGCGCGGACCAGACGCGGCCGGCCGCGCTGTCCGGTCGACCATGCCCACAGCGCAGTCAGCTGGCCGGCTGCTTCGATGATCAGGGTGCCCGGGAAGATCGGGTCGTTCGGGAAATGCTGGCGGTAGACCCAGTGCGTCTCGCCGAGTTCGACCTCACCCTCGATATGGGCGCCGTCCAGTCGCGTGATGCGCGAGATCTGGCGCATCTGTTCGATCGGCAGGAAGGTGGCGTCGATGTCGATCAGCGAGGTCGAGTCGGGTTCTGGCATGGCGAAGCGGGCACGGACCGGGTCGGTCCCGACGGTACGCCCGGCGAGCGCCGGGCCGACGCGTCGGACGACGCATCTGGGCCGCGAAGAGTAGCAGAAGCCGCGTTCAGGATGCCGCGCTGTCGCGCAGTTCCCGACGCAGAATCTTGCCGACGTTGGTCTTGGGCAGGCTCGATCGGAACTCGATGCTGCGCGGACGCTTGTAGCCGGTCAGATTGGCGTGACAGAAATCGCGCAGCTGCGCTTCGGTCAGCGACGGATCCTTCTTGACGACGACCAGCTTGACCGCTTCGCCGGACTTCTCGTCGGGAATGCCGACGGCGGCGACTTCGAGCACGCCCGGGTGCTGGGCGACGACGTCCTCGACCTCGTTCGGATAGACGTTGAAGCCGGACACCAGGATCATGTCCTTCTTGCGGTCGACGATGTAGAAGAAGCCGTTCTCGTCCATGCGCGCGATGTCGCCGGTGCGCAGCCAGCCGTCGGCGGCCAGCACCTTGTCGGTCTCGTCGGGACGGTTCCAGTAGCCCTTCATGACCTGCGGTCCGCGGATGCACAGCTCGCCGGTCTCGCCGGTCGGCAGGTGGCGTCCGTCGTCGTCCTGGATCGACGCGTCGGTGGACGGCACCGGCAGGCCGATCGATCCGTTGTAGTCCTTGAGGTCGATCGGGTTCATGCACGCGGCGGGCGAGGTTTCGGTCAGGCCGTAGGCCTCGACCAGGGTCACGCCGGTGACCTGCTTCCAGCGCTCGGCGACGGCCTTCTGCACGGCCATGCCGCCGCCGAGCGTCATGCGCAGGTTCGAGAAATCGACCTGGTCGAAGCCGGGCGTGTTGAGCAGGCCGTTGAACAGCGTGTTGACGCCGGTGAAGGCCGTGAAGCGCAGGTTGCGGATCTCCTTCACGAAGCCCGGCATGTCGCGCGGATTGGTGATGAGGTGGTTGAGGCCGCCCATCTTGACGAAGACCAGGTAGTTCGCGGTCAGCGCGAAGATGTGATACAGCGGCAGCGCCGTGATGATGACTTCCTCGCCCTCGCGCAGGCGCGTGCTGATCCAGCTGTAGGCCTGCAGCATGTTGGCGACGATGTTGCGATGGGTCAGCATCGCGCCCTTGGCGATGCCGGTGGTGCCGCCGGTGTACTGCAGGAACGCGATGTGGTCCGACTCGATCCGGACCGGCGCCAGTGTGCTCGCCGCGCCGCGGCGCAGCGCGTCCTTGAAGCGGATCGCGCCGGGCAGGTCGTACGCCGGCACCAGCTTCTTGACGTACTTGACGACGAGATTGGTCAGCACCGACTTCGGGAACGAGAGCATGTCGCCGAGCGCGGTCGTGATGACCTGCCGGCAGGCCGGCGTGGCGCGGATGACGTCGGCCACGGTATGCGCGAAGTTGTCGAGCACGAGGATCGCGCTCGCGCCCGAATCGCTCAGCTGGTGCTTGAGTTCGCGCGGCGTGTACAGCGGATTGACGTTGACGACGGTGAGCCCGGCGCGCAGCACGCCGAAGATCGCGACCGCGTACTGCAGCGTGTTGGGCATCATGATCGCGACGCGATCGCCCTGCGCCAGGCCGAGGTCGTTGCGCAGATACGCCGCGAAGTCGGCGCTCAGGCGGTCGAGTTCGCCGTAGGTCAGATCGCTGCCCATGCTGCGGAACGCCGGGTTGGCGGCATAGCGCCGGCAGCTGTCCTCGAGGAGCTGGGTGACCGAGCTGTACTGGTCGGGATCGATCTCGGCCGGGACGCCTTCGGGATAGTGGGCGAGCCAGGGCTTCTCGGGAGCGTTGACCATCGATGAAGAGACCTCGAAATCCGCGGGAGGGGACGCCGGTGCGGGCGCGGGCGCTCCAGCTCGGAGACCGCACCATACGCGATCGGATCGTTGCGCACGATTGCAGCATAGAGGTCGAACGCGCGGCAAGCGGCAGCGCAGCGACGCTGGCCCGATCGGCGAAGATCGCTTACCTTGATCGATCTTTGCGATCGAGGTCGACGACGATGCGTAATCGTGGCTGGGGCCGGACACCGCTCCGCTGGTGCACCGCAGCGTGGCTGATCCTCGCGCTCGCGGCCTGCTCGCGCGGCGACGACGAGACGCGGCTGCGCCAGGCGCTCGAGCGCATCGAGACCGCGGTCGAGGAGCGCCGGCCGGGCGACTTCGTCGATGTCGTCTCCGAGGACTTCACCGGCGCCGACGGCACGCTCGACCGCGCCGGCCTGCACAACCTCTTGCGTGCGCAGGTCGTGCGGCACGCGAGCATCGACGTCGTACTCGCGGCGCCGGACATCGAGATCCAGGGCGATCGCGCCACGGTCGCGGTCACCGCGACCTTGAGCGGCGGCGCCGGCGGCTGGCTGCCCGAGCGCGGTGCGGTCTATGCGATCACCAGCGGCTGGCGCCGCGAAGACGGGCAGTGGCGCTGCATCAACGCGCAGTGGCGACAGGTGCTGTAGGCGCGCCGGTCCGCTGCCGAGACGCAACGGACCGGCGCGCCGCCCCGCTCACGCCTGCGGTTTGGCGGCCAGCTGGCGCAGCACGTACGGCAGGATGCCGCCGTGCCGGAAGAACTCGCGCTCCTTCGGCGTCAGCAGCAGCACGTGCACCTGGAACTGCTTGCGCGTGCCGTCCTCGGCGGTCGCGACGATCGTCGCTTCGCGCGAGGCTCCGTCGTCGAGTCCGATCACGTCGATGGTCTCGCGGCCGGTCAGGCCGAGCGTGCGCGCGTTCTCGCCTTCGCGGAACTGGCACGGCAGCACGCCCATGCCGACCAGGTTCGAGCGATGGATGCGTTCGAAGCTCTCGGCGATCACCGCCTTGACGCCGAGCAGCAGGGTGCCCTTGGCGGCCCAGTCGCGTGAGGAGCCGGTTCCGTACTCCTTGCCGGCGAACACCACCAGCGGCGTGCCCTCGTCTTTGTAGCGCATCGCCGCGTCGTAGATCGCCAGTTGTTCGCCGGACGGCACGTGCAGCGTATAGCCGCCCTCGACGCCGTCGAGCATCAGGTTGCGGATGCGGATGTTCGCGAACGTGCCGCGGACCATGACGTCGTCGTTGCCGCGGCGCGAGCCGTAGGAGTTGAAGTCGACCGGCTGCACGCCGCGCGAGATCAGGAAGCGGCCGGCCGGGGATTCCTTCTTGATCGAGCCGGCCGGCGAGATGTGGTCGGTCGTGATCGAGTCGCCGAACAGGCCGAGCACGCGCGCGCCGTGCACGTCCTCGATGCGGCCGACCTGCATCGTCATGCCGTCGAAATACGGCGGGTTCTTGATGTAGGTCGAGTCCGGATCCCAGGCGTAGAGCTCGCCGTCGGCCGAGGCGATCGCGTTCCAGCGTTCGTCGCCCTTGAACACGTCGGCATAGCTCTTGGCGAACATCGCCGGCGTGACCGCACCGGCCACGGTGTCGGAGATGTCCTTGTTCGACGGCCAGATGTCGGCCAGGTAGACCGGGCGTCCGTCGCTGCCGATGCCGAGCGGCTCGCGGGTCAGGTCGATGTCGAGCGTGCCGGCCAGCGCATAGGCCACCACCAGCGGCGGCGAGGCCAGATAGTTCATCTTGACCTCGGGATGGACGCGGCCTTCGAAGTTGCGGTTGCCCGACAGCACCGAGGCGACGACGAGGTCGCCTTCGACGATGCCCTTGCTGACCTCGGCCGGCAACGGGCCGGAGTTGCCGATGCAGGTCGTGCAGCCGTAGCCGACCAGGTAGAAGCCCAGCGCGTCGAGGTCGGCCAGAACGCCGGTATGTTCGAGATAGTCGGTCACGACCTTCGATCCGGGTGCGAGCGAGGTCTTGACCCAGGGCTTGGTCTTCAAGCCGCGCGCGACCGCGTTGCGCGCGAGCAGGCCGGCGCCGAGCATGACGGCCGGGTTCGAGGTGTTCGTGCACGAGGTGATCGCCGCGATCACGACCGCGCCGTCCTCCAGTTCGTAGTCGACGCCATCTTTCTGGACGCGGACGCGGCCGGCGATCAGATCGTTGGCCGGATTGCCGATCGCGGTGGCGCCGCCTTCGTTCGCGAAGTCGGCCGTCTCGCTGGTCTTCTTCGGCTTGCGTCCGGCCGCCAGCGGTCCGACGTGCGTGCGGTAGTTCTGCTTGACCTCGCCGAGCAGCACGCGGTCCTGCGGCCGCTTCGGCCCGGCCAGCGACGGCTTGACGTCGGCCAGGTCCAGCTCGAGCGTGGTCGTGAATTCCGGCGTCGGCGTGCTGTCGTCGTGCCACAGGCCTTGTGCGCGGGCGTAGGCCTCGACCAGGCGTACCAGCTCCTCGCTACGGCCGGACAGCCGCAAATAGGCCAGCGCCTCGGCGTCGATCGGGAAGATGCCGCAGGTCGCGCCGTATTCGGGCGCCATGTTGCCGATCGTCGCGCGGTCGGCCAGCGCCAGATGCTTGAGGCCCGGCCCGAAGAACTCGACGAACTTGCCGACGACGCCGAGCTTGCGCAGCATCTGTGTGACGGTCAGCACCAGGTCGGTCGCGGTCGCGCCCTCGGGCAGCTTGCCCGACAGCCTGAAGCCGACCACCTGCGGGATCAGCATCGAGGAGGGCTGGCCGAGCATCGCCGCCTCCGCCTCGATGCCGCCGACGCCCCAGCCGAGCACGCCCAGGCCGTTGATCATCGTCGTGTGCGAGTCGGTGCCGAACACGGTGTCCGGGTAGGCCCACAGCTCGCCGTCCTTCTGGCCGGTCATGACCACGCGGCCGAGGTGCTCGAGATTGACCTGGTGGACGATGCCGGTGCGCGGCGGCACCACCTTGAAGTTGTCGAACGACTTCTGGCCCCAGCGCAGGAAGCCGTAACGCTCCTTGTTGCGGTCGAACTCGATCTTGACGTTGAGGTCGAGCGCGCCGGCGTTGCCGAACGCGTCGACCTGGACCGAGTGGTCGATGACCAGCTCGACCGGTGCCAGCGGATTGATCTGTTCGGGGCGGCCACCGAGACGGACCACCGCGTCACGCATCGCGGCCAGGTCGACCACGCACGGCACGCCGGTGAAGTCCTGCAGCACCACGCGTGCCGGCATGAACGCGATCTCGGTGTCCGGTTCGCGGTGCGGATCCCATTGCGCGACCGCCTCGATATGCGACGGCAGCACGCCGACGCCGTCCTCGTTGCGCAGCAGGTTCTCGAGCAGGATCTTCATCGAGTACGGCAGCCGCGCGATGTCGAAGCGCTGGCCGAGCTTGGCGAGACTCGCGTAGCGGTAACTGCGGCCGTCGACGTCGAGCGTGCTGCGGGTGGCGAAGGAATCACTCATTGGAACGTTCCTTTGGCTGGGGCGGTGCGGTCGGATGCCCGCGGTGCGCGTGAAACCGGCGCGACCAGCGGTCGATTATCCGCCGCGTGGGGTGGGCGTGCGATGAACTCTCGCATCTGCACGGTCGGAAGACCCGTGACACGCAGTATGCGGACTTGAGTATGAATTATAAAGTACGTATCATCGATGCATACTTCGAGGAGCCATGCGATGGAAGCGACGGTGGCCGAGCGCGGCCAGATCACCCTGCCCAAGGCCGTGCGCGACGCCCTCGGCCTGACCAAGGGCACCACGCTCAAGGTCGAACTCGACGGCAGCCGCATCATTCTTCGCAAGAGCGTGGACGACGCGATCTCGCGCGCGCGCGGCCGCTTCAAGCTGGACGGCTTCGCCTCGCCCGACGAGGCGCTGCGTGCGCTGCGCGATCGCGCGCCGGGCGATCCTGTCGATTCCTGATGACGGCACGATGATCGCGATCGATTCGTCGGTGCTGGTCGACCTGCTGGCCGATGGCCCGCAGGCCGATGCCGCGGAGGCCTGTCTGCGCCAGTGCCTGAGCGCCGGCCCGGTGGTCGTCTGCGACATCGTGCTGGCCGAAGTCTGCTGCGCGCTGCGCGACGGCGCCGAGGCGCTGGCCGTGCTCGAGGACATGAGCATCCGCTACCACCCGCTCGAGGCCAAGTCGGCGCTGCGCGCCGGTGAGATGCAGCGACGCTACCGCCAGCGCGGTGGCGGCGGCGTCCGTGCGATGCCCGATTTCCTGATCGGCGCCCATGCGCTGCTGCAATGCAATGGCCTGATCACGCGCGACCACGCGTTCTACCGCGACTATTTCAAGGGACTCAAGCTGATCGTGCCATCGGTCTGAGCCGCACCTGTCTTTCCCATTCCACCGCCCGATTCGGAGCCCTCATGCTGGACGCCTATCGTCAACACCTCGCCGAGCGCGCCGCGCTCGGCATTCCGCCGCTGCCGCTCTCCGCCCGCCAGACCGCCGACCTGATCGAACTGCTCAAGGCGCCTCCAGCCGGCGAGGAAGCGTTCCTGGTGGACCTGCTGAGCCATCGCGTGCCGGCTGGCGTCGACGACGCGGCCAAGGTCAAGGCCTCGTATCTCGCCGCGGTCGCGTTCGGCAGCGAGCGCTGCGCGGGAATCTCGCGCGAGCGCGCGACCGAGCTGCTCGGCACGATGCTCGGCGGCTACAACATCCATCCGCTGATCGAGCTGCTCGACGACGTGCAGGTCGGCGCGATCGCCGCCGAGGCGCTCAAGAAAACGCTGCTGATGTTCGACGCGTTCCACGACGTCAAGGACAAGGCCGACAGCGGCAATGCGAACGCGCAGGCGGTGCTGCGCAGCTGGGCCGACGCGGAATGGTTCACCAGCCGTCCGGCCGTGCCCGAGCGTCTGACGATCACCGTGTTCAAGGTGCCCGGCGAGACCAACACTGACGACCTGTCGCCGGCGCCCGACGCGACGACGCGTCCGGACATCCCGCTGCACGCGCTGGCGATGCTCAAGAACCGCCGCGACGGCGCGCCGTTCCAGCCCGAGGAAGACGGCAAGCGCGGACCGATCCAGCTGATACGCGATCTCAAGCAGAAGGGCCATCTGGTCGCCTACGTCGGCGACGTCGTCGGCACCGGCTCCAGCCGCAAGTCGGCGACCAATTCGGTGCTGTGGTGGACCGGCGAGGACATCCCGTTCATCCCGAACAAGCGCTACGGCGGCGTCTGCCTCGGCAGCAAGATCGCGCCGATCTTCTACAACACGATGGAAGACGCCGGCGCGCTGCCGATCGAGCTCGACGTGTCGAAGATGGACATGGGCGACGTGATCGAGCTGCGCCCGTACGAGGGCAAGGCGCTCAAGAACGGCGAGGTGATCGCCGAGTTCCAGGTCAAGTCCGACGTACTGTTCGACGAGGTGCGCGCCGGCGGCCGCATTCCGCTGATCATCGGCCGCGGCCTGACCGCCAAGGCGCGCGATGCGCTTGGGCTGCCGCCCTCGACGCTGTTCCGCCTGCCGCAGAACCCGGCCGACACCGGCAAGGGCTATACGCTCGCGCAGAAGATGGTCGGCCGCGCCTGCGGACTGCCGGAAGGCGAGGGCGTACGTCCCGGCACCTACTGCGAGCCGAAGATGACCTCGGTCGGTTCGCAGGACACGACCGGTCCGATGACGCGCGACGAGCTCAAGGACCTGGCCTGCCTCGGCTTCTCGGCGGACCTGGTCATGCAGTCGTTCTGCCACACGGCGGCCTACCCGAAGCCGGTCGACGTCAAGACCCATCACGAGCTGCCGGCCTTCATCTCCACGCGCGGCGGCATCTCGCTGCGCCCCGGAGATGGCGTGATCCACTCCTGGCTCAACCGCATGCTGCTGCCCGATACCGTCGGCACCGGCGGCGACAGCCATACGCGCTTTCCGATCGGCATCTCGTTCCCGGCGGGATCGGGTCTGGTCGCGTTCGCGGCCGCGACCGGCGTGATGCCGCTGGACATGCCCGAATCGGTGCTGGTGCGCTTCAAGGGCGAGCTGCAGCCGGGCGTCACGCTGCGCGACCTCGTCAATGCGATTCCGCTGTACGCGATCAAGCAGGGGCTGCTGACGGTCGCCAAGCAGGGCAAGCAGAACGTGTTCTCCGGCCGCATTCTCGAGATCGAGGGTCTGCCGAACCTCAAGGTCGAGCAGGCGTTCGAGCTGTCGGACGCCTCGGCCGAGCGTTCGGCGGCCGGCTGCACGGTGCGACTGGCCAAGGAGCCGATCATCGAGTACCTGACCAGCAACATCACGCTGCTGAAGGTCATGATCGCGCAGGGCTACCAGGACGCGCGTTCGCTGGCGCGCCGGATCAGGAAGATGGAGGCCTGGCTTGCCGATCCGCAGCTGCTCGAGCCCGATGCCGATGCCGAGTACGCCGCGGTGATCGAGATCGACCTGGCCGACGTGCACGAGCCGATCGTCGCGTGCCCGAACGATCCGGACGACGTCAAGACGCTGTCGGAGGTCGCCGGCGCCACGATCGACGAGGTGTTCATCGGCTCGTGCATGACCAACATCGGCCACTTCCGCGCGGCTTCGAAGCTGCTCGAGGGCAAGCGCGACATCCCGACCCGGCTGTGGGTCGCGCCGCCGACCAAGATGGATCAGCAGCAGCTGACCGAGGAAGGCCATTACGGCGTGCTCGGCACCGCCGGCGCGCGCATGGAGATGCCGGGCTGCTCGCTGTGCATGGGCAACCAGGCCCAGGTCCGCGAGGGCGCGACCGTGTTCTCGACCAGCACGCGCAACTTCCCGAACCGGCTCGGCCGCAATACCAACGTCTATCTCGGCTCGGCCGAGCTGGCCGCGATCTGCTCGCGCCTGGGCCGCATCCCGACGCGCGAGGAGTACATGGCCGACATCGGCGTCATCAACGCCAACGGCGATCGCATCTACCGCTACATGAACTTCGACCAGATCGCCGAGTTCAGGCAGGCTGCGGACGCGGTCGCCGCGTGACGGTCGTGTCCGCGGGCGGACCGGGATGCCGATGGCCGGCGTGAGCGCGGCCGACCGGCGCGCCGCGGTCGAACAGCTGGGCCACGGAATGGCCCAGCATCGCAGCGGCCAGCTCGGCCTGGCACAGAGTCACTACCAGCGCGCGGTCAAGCTCGATCCGGGCAATGCCGACGCCTGGCATCTGCTCGGCATCGTCGCATTGCAGGGCGGCCAGCCGCCGCTCGCGGTCAAGCATCTGCGCCAGTGCGTGAGGCTGCGGCCGGCGTTCGCCGAGGCGCACAATCATCTGGGCGTCGCGCTGCGGCGCCTGGGCCGTCATGGCGAATCGGCCGCCGCGTTCGCCGCCGCGCTGCAGGCGCGCGGCGGTTACGCCGAGGCCGCCTACAACCTCGGTCTCGCGCTCGAATCGAGCGGCGACACCGCCGGCGCCGAGCGCGCCTGGCGCGACTGCCTGGACTGGCAGCCCGGCAACGCCGACGCAGCCACCAACCTGGGCAATCTGCTGCGCCACCAGGCGCGTCTCGCCGAGGCCGAGCCGCTGCTCGAGCGCGCCTGCCGGCTGGCGCCCGAGCGTGCCCAGACCCACGCGAATCGAGCGCTGCTGCTCGGCGATCTGGGCCGTCACGTCGAGGCCGCCGCCGCGGCCGCCGAGGCGACGCGTCTGGAGCCCGACGATCCGAGATGGTGGTGCATCCGCGGCATCGCCGAGCGGCAGGCGCAGGACGGCGAGGCGGCGGTGACGTCGCTGCGGCGGGCCAGCGAGGCGGATCCGGCCGACGAGACCGCACGCTTCGAGCTCGCGATCGCACTGCAGGAGACCGGCGACGTCGATGCGTCGCGCGCCTTGTTCGCGCGTGTCCGGCCGCCGCCGGACACTGCCGAGCGGCTGCGCTGGATGCGCGCGCTGCTGCTGCCGGCGATCCCGCGCGACGAGGCCGAGATCGACGCGGCGCGCGCACGCTTCGCCGAAGGCCTCGCCGAGCTGCGGACGCGCCTGCGTCTGGATACGCCGGCGCGGCTGCGCGAGGCATACCAGGCGGTGGCCGGCTTCGTGCCGTTCCATCTGCACTACCAGCCGCGCGACAACACCGCGTTGCAGTGCGATTACGGCGATCTCGTCGCGACCGTGATGACGGCGGTCGCGCCGCAGCTGGCGGCGCCGTGCGAGTGGGCGCCGGGAGCACATGGCGGGCGCATCCGCGTCGGCGTGGTCGGCAGCCAGTTCATGCGGCATACGGTGTCGCGCTATTTCAACGACCTGATCGGCGGCCTCGATCCGGCGCGCTTCGAAGTCTCGGTCTGGCACGGCGGCATCCGCGACGCCGAGACCGAGGCGCTGGCCGCGCGCGTGCACGCGTTCGCCTACGCGCCGGGCGATCCGCTCGAAGTCGCCGCGGCGATCCGCGCGGCGCGCCTGGACGTGCTGGTGCACACCGAGATCGGCCTCGATCCGCGCAGTCAGGTGATCGCCGCGCTGCGCCTGGCGCCGCTGCAGTGCGCGCTGTACGGGCATCCGGTCGGCACCGGGCTGCCGACGATCGACGCCTTCCTGAGCGGCGAGGCGATCGAGCCGGCGGACGGCGATGCGCATTATCGCGAGCGTCTGATCCGCCTGCCGGGCCTCGGCGCGCGGCCCCGCGGCCCCGCGGCGCCGGGCGACGCGACCGGGTTCGCCGCGGCCGCCGGCGATGCGCCGCTGCTGCTGTGCCTGCAGTATCCGGTCAAGCTGGTGCCGGCGTTCGATGCGGTGCTGGCCGGGATCGTCGAGCGGACCGGTGCGCGCATCGGCTTCTTCGCGCGCGAGCCGGCGCTGATGCGCCGCTTCCGCGCGCGCGTCGACGCGGCGTTCGCGGCGCGCGGCCTCGATGCCGGGCGCCACCTGGTCGCGCTGCCGGTGCAGTCCTATGCCGACTACCTGGCCGGCGTCGCGGCGACGCCGCTGGTACTCGATACGTTCGGGTTTTCCGGCGGCGGCACCAGTCTCGATGCGCTCGGACTCGGCACGCCGGTGCTCGCCTTCGACGGCGCGATGGCGCGCGGGCGGCAGACCGCCGGCATGCTGCGCCAGCTCGGACTCGATGCGCTGATCGCGGCCGACGAGGACGCCTACGTCGAGACCGCGGTCGCGCTGTGCCAGGACCGCGAGCGGCGGCGCGAACTGGCCGAACGGATCGGCGAACGCAGCCGGCGCTTGTTCGACGACGAGGCGCCGCAGCAGGGCTTCGCCGCGTTCCTCGAGCGCGCGCCGGCCGGCCTGGGCTGAGGCGCGATCGGCCGGCTCAGCCGGCGTCGAGAGTGGCGCGGGCCAGCAGGCCGCGCGCCAGCATCGCGTACTCGCGGCGGCGGAACAGCAGGCGCCACTGGTTGCCGCCGACCTGGCGCCACAATACCGCGGCGCGGATCGCCGCCAGCAGCAAGGCGCGGATTTGCTCGACCTTGGCTTCCTGGCTGAGCTGCAGCGGATTGCCGTGGACGACGATGCGCGGCCGCAGCGTCGACAGCGTATCGGCGTAGATGCCGGCCAGGCGGCCGGTCAGCGACGGCGAGTCGATCCCGAAGTGCTCGGCCTGGCGCTGCGCCGACTCGATCGCGCGGCGCAGCGTCTCGAGCATCGCCGGCCGGCGTGACAGCTTGCGTTCGAGCCGCAGCGCGGCGACCACCAGCTGCGTCAGCTGCAGGTCGCGGTCGCCGCCTTCGATCTGCCGGATCAGCGCCTCCAGGCCGAGCCGGATGCCGGACACGCCGCCGAAGACCGCCTGCGGCGTGTCGGCATCGATGCGCAGGACGCTGGCGATGCTGGCCTGGGCGGCCTGCGCGTCGCAACGCCCGTCGACCGCCACGCCGCGCACCAGCGTACAGGCCTGGAAGACGCCCGCCAGGGCGATCACCCGCGACTCACGCATGCTCCGTTTCCTCGTTCCATTGACCGAATGGCGCATCGCTGCGCGCGATGACGGCGCCGCCGAGGCAGGTCTCGCCGTCGTAGAACACCACCGACTGGCCCGGCGTGACCGCTCGCTGCGGCTGCTCGAACTGCACGATGCAGGCGCCGTCCCCGATCCGTACGCGGCAGCGCTGATCGGGCTGGCGGTAGCGGGTCTTGGCGACGCAGTCGAACGTCGAGGCCGGCGGATCGCCGGCGATCCAGTGCGCGTCCTCGGCGGCCAGGCGCCGCGACATCAGCCAGTCGTTGGCATTGCCCTGCACCGCGTAGACCACGTTGGCCGCGACGTCCTTGCCGACCACGTACCAGGCATCGCCGCCGGCGTCGCGGCGGCCGCCGATGCCCAGGCCGCCGCGCTGGCCGAGCGTGTAGTACAGCGCGCCGCCGTGGCGGCCGACCTCGCGCCCGTCCGGCGTGCGGATCGGTCCCGGCTGGGCCGGCAGGTACTTCGACAGGAACTGGCGGAAGTCGCGTTCGCCGATGAAGCAGATCCCGGTCGAGTCCTTCTTGTCGTGGGTCGCGAAGCCGGCCTCGCGGGCGATGCCGCGCACCTCGGCCTTGGTCAGCTCGCCGACCGGAAACAGCGTCGCCGCCAGCTGTGCCTGGCCAAGTGCGTGCAGGAAATAGCTCTGGTCCTTGTCGGCGTCGCGGCCGCGCAGCAGCCGCCAGCGGCCGTCGCGGCGGTCGACGCGCGCGTAGTGGCCGGTCGCGATGCGCTCGGCGCCGAGCGCCTGCGCGTGTTCGAGAAAGGTCTTGAACTTGATCTCGCGGTTGCACAGCACGTCCGGGTTCGGCGTGCGGCCGGCGCGGTATTCGTCGAGGAAATGCGTGAAGACCTGGTCCCAGTATTCGGCGGCGAAGTTGCGCGCGTGGAACGCGATGCCGAGCTGCGCGCAGACCGCGACGGCGTCCTTGCGGTCGGCGTCGGCCCGGCACGGACCGTCGCGGTCGTCCTCTTCCCAGTTCTGCATGAACAGGCCGGCGACCGGCTCGCCGCGGCCGGCCAGCAGGGCGGCGGCGACCGACGAGTCGACGCCGCCGGAGACGCCGACGATCACCCGCGGCGCGCTCATCGATCAGGCGGCCGTGGCGCCGAGGTAGCGGATCGCGTCCAGCGGCAGGCGCCGTCCGGCGAGCCAGTCCTCGACGCTGGCCAGCACCATCGGGCTGCGCAGGCGGCCGCCGGCGGCGGCCAGCTCGTCGCGACTCATCCACAGCGCCCGCAGGATGCCGGCGTCGAGCGGACGGTCGGCCTGGTGGCGGACCGGGTCGGCGGCGAACACGAAGCGCACGAACTGGCGGTCGTTGCCGCCGCGCGTCCATTGCTGAACGCCGAGGAAGGCGGTCAGCGCGACCTCCCAGCCGGTTTCCTCGAGCGTCTCGCGCAGCGCCGCGTCGAGCAGGGATTCGTACGGATCGAGATGACCGGCCGGCTGGTTGATGACGGTCTCCCCGCGGACGTCCTCCTCGACGAGCAGGAAGCGGCCGTCGCGCGCGACCACGGTCGCCACCGTCACGTGCGGACGCCAGACGTCGATCTCCTCGTCCACCGCGAGGTTGCCGGTCGCATCGATATTCATGGCCGGCAAGTGTACTTGAACCCTGGTCGGACATCCCCGATCTGGGCGCTATACTGATTTCCAGTCGCCGCCTTTCTTCCTCATGACCGCACCGCAAGACCCCCATCGCGAACACGAGCACGACCGCAGCCTGGCGGTGGAGGAGGCGCGGCCCGAAGTCGCGCGCCCGCCGCTGTACCAGGTGCTGCTGTTGAACGACGACTACACGCCGATGGAGTTCGTCGTGGTCGTGCTCGAGAGCTTTTTCGGCATGAACCGCGAGCGTGCCACCCAGATCATGCTGCACGTCCATACGCGTGGACGCGGCGTCTGCGGCGTGTTCACGCGCGAGGTGGCCGAGACCAAGGTGACCCAGGTCAACGAGTTTTCCAGGACGCACCAGCACCCTTTGCTGTGCACTATGGAAAAAGCCTGACAGGCCCCATTTCGGGGGCTGTTGAAAGTGGAGACACCGTATATGTTCAGCAAAGACCTCGAGCTCACCATCGGCCAGTGCTACAAGGAGGCCCGCGAGCAGCGCCACGAGTTCATGACCGTGGAGCATCTCCTGCTCGCGCTGCTGGACAATCCCTCGGCGATCGCCGCGCTGCGCGCCTGCGGTGCCGACCTGCCCAAGCTGGCGCGCGACCTGCGCTCGATCATCACCGAGACCGTGCCGGTGCTGCCGGCCGGCGACGAGCGCGACACCCAGCCGACGCTCGGCTTCCAGCGCGTGCTGCAGCGCGCGGTCTACCACGCCCAGTCCTCGGGCCGTAAGGAAGTCACCGGCGCCAACGTGCTGGTCGCGATCTACGGCGAGAAGGACTCCCACGCGGTCTATTTCCTCGGCCAGCAGGACGTCAACCGCCTCGATATCGTCAACTACATCGCGCACGGCATCGCCAAGATCGGCAACGACGCCGGCCAGGCGCCGGGCACGGCCGATGCCGCCGGCAAGGAAGGCGAGGGCGGCGAAGAGCCGCGCGGCAATCCGCTCAGTGATTTCGCCAACAATCTCAACGAGTTGGCGCGCGAAGGCCGGATCGATCCGCTGATCGGGCGCAGCGAGGAGATCGAGCGCACGATCCAGGTCCTGTGCCGCCGCCGCAAGAACAATCCGCTCTATGTCGGCGAGGCCGGCGTCGGCAAGACCGCGCTCGCCGAGGGCCTGGCCAAGCGCATCGTCGAGGGCGAGGTACCCGAGATCCTCAAGGACTGCACGATCTACGCGCTCGACCTCGGCGCGCTGGTCGCCGGCACCAAGTACCGCGGCGACTTCGAGAAGCGCCTCAAGGCGGTGATCGGCCAGCTCAAGAAGGAACCCAAGGCGATCCTGTTCATCGACGAGATCCACACGATCATCGGCGCCGGCTCGGCGTCGGGCGGCACGATGGACGCGTCGAACCTGATCAAGCCGATGCTGGCCTCCGGCGAGATGCGCTGCATCGGCTCGACCACCTACCAGGAGTTCCGCGGCGTGTTCGAGAAGGACCGCGCGCTGGCGCGCCGGTTCCAGAAGATCGACGTCGTCGAGCCGACCGTGGCCGACAGCGTGGAGATCCTCAAGGGCCTGAAGTCGCGCTTCGAGGAGCACCACAACGTCCAGTACACGTCCGAGGCGCTCAAGGCCGCCGTGGACCTGTCGGTGCGCCACATCGCCGACCGGCTGCTGCCGGACAAGGCGATCGACGTCATCGACGAGGCCGGTGCGCGCCAGCGCCTGCTGCCCGAGGCCGAGCGCAGCGGCACCGTCGACGTGTCGGAGATCGAGTTCATCGTCGCGCGCATGGCGCGCATCCCGCCCAAGCAGGTGTCGGCGTCCGACCGCGACGTGCTGCGCAATCTCGACCGCAACCTCAAGATGGTCGTGTTCGGGCAGGACGCAGCGATCGACGCGCTGGCCAGTGCGATCAAGATGGCACGCTCGGGACTCGGCAATCCGGACAAGCCGATCGGCAACTTCCTGCTGGCCGGTCCGACCGGCGTCGGCAAGACCGAGGTCACCCGGCAGCTGGCGATGCAGCTGGGCGTCGAACTGATCCGCTTCGACATGTCCGAGTACATGGAAGCCCATTCGGTGTCGCGCCTGATCGGCGCGCCTCCGGGCTACGTCGGCTTCGACCAGGGCGGCCTGCTGACCGAACAGGTGGTCAAGCATCCGCACTGCGTGCTGCTGCTCGACGAGATCGAGAAGGCGCATCCGGACGTCTACAACATCCTGCTGCAGATCATGGATCGCGGCGCGCTGACCGATACCAACGGACGCGAGGCCAACTTCAAGAACGTCATCCTGGTCATGACGACGAACGCCGGCGCGCAGACCGCGGCACGCCGCACGATCGGCTTCGTCGAGCAGAACCATGCGACCGACGCCATGGAGGTGATCCGCCGCACGTTCACGCCCGAGTTCCGCAACCGTCTCGACGCGATCGTGCAGTTCGGTGCGCTGGACTTCGAGCACATCCTGCGCGTCGTCGACAAGTTCCTGATCGAGCTGGAAGCGCAGCTGCAGGACAAGCAGGTCTCGCTGTACGTCGACGCCGACGCGCGGCGCTGGCTGGCCGAGCACGGCTTCGACCCGCAGATGGGCGCGCGGCCGATGGCGCGCGTGATCCAGGAGAGCATCAAGCGGCCGCTCGCCGACGAGCTGCTGTTCGGCAAGCTCGCCGAAGGCGGCAAGGTCCGGCTCTCGGCCGTCGACGGCCAGCTCGACGTCCAGACCGAGGCGGCCGAGAAGCTGCCGGCGGTGGTCTGAGTGTGCGGGGCGCCGGCCGCGATCGCGGCCGGCGCCCCATGCAGCGTAAGCTGAGCACCGCATCGGCCGGCTGCACCGGCCGGCCGCCCACCGATATCCCCGACACAGAGCCCGCAGGTCTGCGGACCCGGGCCGGAGACCGCGCGTGAACGAGACCGAACGCAGATCGATCCTGACCCTCAGCCTGATGGCCGCCTTCGCCGACGGCGACAAGGCGCCGGCCGAGCGCGAGCAGATCCGGCGCATCGCCGACAGCCTGGCCGGCGACGGCGCGCCCGAGCTGCCGGCGCTGTACCAGGACGTGCTGCTCGGCCGCGCCTCGATGGCATCGGCCGCGCAGGCGCTGAGCAGCGACGGCGCGCGCCAGCTGGCGTTCGAGATGGCCGTGTGCGTCTGCGATGCCGACGGCGTGCAGTCCGAAGCCGAGCGCCGCTATCTGGACTCGCTGCGCGAGGCGCTCGGCCTCGGCGCCGAACCGAGCCGGCGCTACGTCGAACAGGTCGAGGCGGTCGCCGCGGCGCCGCTGCAGGCGGGCGGGCCGACGGCTTCGGTCAGCGAGGCCGAACTCGACAAGACGATCCTCGACGCCGCGATTCTCAACGGCGCACTCGAGCTGCTGCCCGAGTCGCTGGCGACGATGGCGATCCTGCCGCTGCAGATGCGCCTGGTCTATCGCGTCGGCAAGACCTACGGCTTCGAGCTCGACCGCGGCCACGTCAAGGATTTCCTCGCCACCGCCGGCGTCGGCCTGACCTCGCAGTATCTGGAGCAGGCCGGCCGCAAGCTGATCGGCGGCCTGCTCGGCGCGATCGGCGGGCGCCTGCTCGGCGGCATCGGCAAGCAGGCGATCAGTTCCGGCATGAGCTTCGCGAGCACCTATGCGCTCGGCCATGTCGCCAAGCGCTACTACGCCGGCAATCGCGTGCTGTCGGCGCAGATGCTGCGCGAGGCATTTGAGGGCATGCTCGGCGAGGCGCGCGGGCTGCAGTCGCGCTATCTGCCGCAGATGCAGCAGCGCGCACAGACGCTCGACGTCGGGCAGATCATCGATACCGTGCGCCGCGGTTGACGAGGCGCCTGCCGGCGCGGCGACGGATCGAGGCCACGGCCCGCCGCGCAGACGGCGCCGGCGAGCCGGCGGCGCGTGGTGAACGGGCGCCGCGCGGATCGCGCGTCAGGCCCGCAGAACGCGATTGCGGCCGCTGCGCTTGGCTTCGTACAGCGCCTGATCGGCGCGTGCGAGCATCGATGCGCCGGTATCGCCGCTGCGGAACGAGGTGAGCCCGATGCTGGCGGTGACCGGGATGCCGGTCGCGATCGCCTGGATCCCTTCGCGCAGGAATTCGCATTGATATTCGGCGGTGTCGTCGCCGATGTCGGGCATCAGCAGAGCGAACTCCTCGCCGCCGTAGCGCGCGCAGAAGCCCTGGCGGCCGCGTTGGCCGTGAATCACCTGGGCGACCGCGACGAGGATCTCGTCGCCGCGCGGATGGCCGTGCAGGTCGTTGACGATCTTGAAATGGTCGACGTCGATCATCGCCAGCGACAACGGGCCGTCGCGCTCGGCCTGGTCGACCGCCTTGGCGAGCGCCGCATCGAACGCGCGCCGGTTCGGCAGGCTGGTCAATGCGTCGGTGCGCGTCTGCTCGGCCAGCTGCTCGTTCTGCGCGATCAGCTGCTGCTCGTACCAGGTCCGTTCGTCCATCTGGTGCCGCAGCGCCCGGTAGGCCAGACGCAGTTCGATCAGCGCGCCGACCTGACGCGAGAGGCTGCGCAGCGCGTCGAGCTGGAACGGCTCGAGCGTGCGCGGCTGGCTGTCGATCACGCATAGCGAACCGATCGCCTCGCCGCCGCGGGCGCGTAGTGGTGCGCCGGCGTAGAAGCGGATGCCGGGCCCGCCGACGACCAGTTCGTGGTCGCGGAAGCGCGCGTCCAGCGTCGCGTCGGGCACGATCAGCAGGTCCTCCGGCGTCAGGATCGTGTGCGCGCAGAACGCCGACTGCCGCGAGGTCTCGGTGTCGTCGATGCCGACGCGCGCCTTGAACCACTGGCGCTCGGCGTCGATCAGGCTGATCGCGCCCATCGGCGTGCCGCAGATGCCGGTCGCGATCGCGACGAGGTCGTCGTAGGCGCGTTCGGGGTCGCTGTCGAGCAGTCCGGTTTGATGCAGCGCCGCCAGGCGCGCGGTTTCATCGGCCGGTACGATCATGGGCACAAGCATGGACGTCGACCGCGCAGTGTCCACTCCCAATGCGATCGTGCTGTGTTGGTCTTCACGTTCCGAAGAGGCGGGTTCCCGCACGCGCCGGCCATCGCGCCCGACGGTGCGGTGCGGTATCGCGCGAGCCGTGGGGATGCGCACGGCGCGGTTGCGGGCGGCGGTGCGCGGCGGCAAGAGACGATGCATCGATCGTGTCGCACTTGGATCGTGCCACGCGCGCCGCCGCGGATGCCGACGTCGAGGCGCAGCGCCGGCCTGCACGCGGCCGGCGCCGGTCGGCTCAGACCTCCAGCGAGGCGAGGTCGCCCTTCTCCTCGAGCCAGGACTTGCGGTCGCCCGCGCGCTTCTTGCTGAGCAGCATGTCCATCAGCGGGCGCGTGCCGTCGTCGCCGTCGCCGACGGTCAGCTGGACCAGGCGCCGCGTGTCGGGATTGATCGTCGATTCGCGCAACTGCGAGGGGTTCATCTCGCCCAGGCCCTTGAAGCGCGTGACGCTGACCGCGCCGCGGATCTTTTCGCGCTGGATCTTCTCGAGCATCGCGTCGCGCTCGCTTTCGTCGAGGCAGTAGAACATCTGCTTGCCGACGTCGACGCGGAACAGCGGCGGCATCGCGACGAAGACGTGGCCGGCGCGCACCAGCGCCGGGAAGTGGCGCAGGAACAAGGCGCACAGCAGCGTGGCGATGTGCAGGCCGTCCGAGTCGGCGTCGGCGAGGATGCAGATCTTGCCGTAGCGCAGGCCGGCCAGATCGTCCTTGCCCGGATCGCAGCCGACCGCGACGGCCAGGTCGTGGACTTCCTGCGAGGCGAGCACGCTGGTCGATTCGACTTCCCAGGTGTTGAGGATCTTGCCGCGCAGCGGCAGGATCGCCTGGAAATCCTTGTCGCGCGCCTGGCGTGCCGAGCCGCCGGCCGAATCGCCCTCGACCAGGAACAGCTCGGTCCGCGACAGGTCGCTCGACGCGCAATCGGCGAGCTTGCCGGGCAGGGCCGGACCTTGCGTGACCTTCTTGCGGACGATCTGCTTCTCGGCCTTGAGGCGCAGCGCGGCGCGCTCGATCGCGAGCTGGGCGATCCTCTCGCCGACCGCGACGTGCTGGTTCAGGTACAGCGAGAAGCCGTCGTGCGCGGCGCTCTCGACGATGCCGGCGGCGTCGCGCGAGGACAATCGCTCCTTGGTCTGGCCCGAGAACTGCGGCTCCTGCATGCGCAGCGACAGCACGAAGCTCAGCCGGTCCCAGACGTCCTCAGGCGCCAGCTTGACGCCGCGCGGCAGCAGGTTGCGGAAGTCGCAGAACTCGCGCAGCGCATTGGTCAGGCCGGTGCGCAGGCCGTTGACGTGGGTGCCGCCCTGCGCGGTCGGGATCAGGTTGACGTAGCTCTCCTGGGTCAGCTCGCCTTCCGGCAGCCAGGCCAGCGCGAAGTCGACCGCGCTCTTCTCGCGCTGCTGGTGGCCGACGTAGAGCTCCTCGGGCAGCCGCTCGGCCTCGCCGACCATCGAGCGCAGGTAGTCGCGCAGCCCGTCCTCGTAGTACCACTGCGCCTGCTCGCCGCTGGCCTCGTCGGTCAGGCGCACCTTGAGGCCGGCGCAGAGCACGGCCTTGGCGCGCAGCACGTGGCGCAACCGCGACAGCGAGATCTTCGGCGAGTCGAAGTACTTGGGGTCCGGCCAGAAGCGCACCGTCGTGCCGGTCTGCTTCTTCGGCACGCTGCCGGTCACGGTCAGCTCGCTGGCGCGCTCGCCGTCGCGAAATGCCATGTGGTGGATCTGGCCGTCGCGGCGGATCGTGACCTCCACGCGCTGCGAGAGCGCGTTGACGACCGACACGCCGACGCCGTGCAGACCGCCCGAGAACTGGTAGTTGCGGTTCGAGAACTTGCCGCCCGCATGCAGGCGGGTCAGGATCAGTTCGACGCCGGGAATGCCTTCCTCCGGATGCACGTCCACCGGCATGCCGCGGCCATCGTCGCCGACCGTGACCGAGCCGTCGGCATGCACGACCACGTCGATGCTGTGCGCGTGGCCGGCCAGCGCCTCGTCGACCGAGTTGTCGATGACTTCCTGGGCCAGATGGTTCGGCCGTGCCGTGTCGGTATACATGCCGGGCCGGCGCTTGACCGGATCCAGGCCGGACAGGACTTCGATGTCGGCGGCGTTGTAGCGGCTGCTCATGAACGGTTCGGCTGGGGCGGGGCCGGCAGGATGGGCATAGCCGGCGATGGGGTCAAGACGGCATGATCGTCCGATGGACCGGACAATACCGCGCGACTCGCTGCTCTGGCTGGTCGCGATCGCGGTCTTCATGCAGATGCTCGACACGACGATCGTCAACACCGCGCTGCCGGCGATGGCGGCCGGGCTCGGCGAGTCGCCGTTGCGCATGCAGGCGGTGGTGATCGCCTACGCGCTGACCGTGGCGATCCTGATCCCGGCGTCCGGCTGGCTGGCCGACCGGCTCGGGACGCGACGCGTCTTCATCGCCGCGATCGCGCTGTTCACGCTGGGCTCGCTGGCCTGCGCGCTGTCGCGCAATCTGACCCAGATCGTGCTTGCGCGCATCGTGCAGGGGCTCGGCGGCGCGATGCTGCTGCCGGTCGGCCGGCTCGCCGTGCTGCGCATGTTTCCGGGCGCGGGTTTCCTGCGTGCGATGAGCCTGGTGACGATGCCGGGCCTGGCCGGCCCGCTGGTCGGTCCGGCGCTCGGCGGCTGGCTGGTCGATTTCGCGTCCTGGCACTGGATCTTCCTGATCAACCTGCCGATCGGTCTGGCCGGCCTAGTCTGGGCCCTGCGCGTGATGCCGGACCTGCGCGGTGACGGCGCGCGCCGCTTCGACCTCGGCGGCTACGCGCTGCTGGCGATCGGCATGGTCGCGATCCTGCTGGCGCTGGACGGCCTGCCGCTGCGGCGCGGCGGCCTGGCCGCGCTCGGCGGATTGTTCGCCGCGGGCACCGCCGCGCTCGCACTGTACGTGCTGCGCAGCCGGCGCGTCGCCGAGCCGCTGTTCGCGCCGGCGCTGTTCGGCGTGCGCCTGTTCCGCGTCGGCGTCGCCGGCAATCTGGTGTCCAGGCTCGGCAGCAGCGGCATGCCGCTGCTGATTCCGCTGCTGCTGCAGGTCGCGCTCGGCTACCCGGCGGCGCAGGCCGGCCTGATGATGATTCCGGTCGCGGCTGCGAGCATCTTCATCAAGCGGCCCGCGGTGCGTCTGATCGGACGCTACGGCTATCGCAGGGTGCTGATCGTCAACACGCTGTGCGTGGGGTTGTCGATCGCCAGCTTCGGCTTGATCGGGCCGCAGCCGCCGCCGTGGCTGCTGGTCGTGCAGTTCTCGGTGTTCGGCGCGTTCAATTCGCTGCAGTTCACCGCGATGAACACGGTGGCGCTGCGCGATCTCCAAGGCGGTCTGGCCAGCAGCGGCAACAGCGTGCTGTCGATGGTGATGATGCTGTCGATGAGCTTCGGCGTGGCGATCGCCGGGGGTCTGCTCGCCGCGTTCACCGGGCCACGCGCGCTGCTCGGACCGCTGCCGGTGCTGACCGGCTTCCAGATCACCTTCGTCTGCCTCGGCGTGCTGAGCCTGCTGTCGGCGCTGATCTTCTGGCGGCTGGAGGAGCCGGCGGACGCTGCCGCTGCGGCCGCATCGGCCGAAGAGGGCGCGGTTCCGACGCGCTGACCTCGCGCGACCGGCGCCTGCGAGCGTGCTGCTAGGTGCGGGCGATCGCCTCGGGCCGTTTGGCGCCGGCGAAGCGGCGTGCCCAGTAGCGTTCCTCGAGACTGTCCACGCGCACCACCTTGCCGGCCGACGGCGCATGGATGAAGCGGCCCTCGGCCACATAGATGCCGACGTGCGAGATGCGCCGACCGGCGGTGCGGAAGAACACCAGGTCGCCGGCCTGCATCTGGCTGCGGTCGATCGTGTCGCCGATGCGGAACTGCGCGGCCGAGCCGATCGGCAGCTCGATGCCGAGCGCGTGCTGGAAGACGTAGCGGACGAAGCCGCTGCAGTCGAAGCCGGTCTTGGGGTTGGTGCCGCCGCGGCGGTAGCGGATGTTGCGCAGATCCTTGGCCAGGGCGATCAGCAGGTGGCCCGGATCGGGGCGTGCGGCCGCGGTCTGATTCTCGGCAGGCATCGCGGCGGATGCGGATTCCGCGGCCGGCAGCGCGAGCGAAGTGGTGGTCGGCGTGCCGAGCCAGGCGTCGAGGCCGATCGGGCCGGTCCAGTCGAGCGATGCGGCGTGCAGATCGGCGGCGAGGAGCAGGGCCAGGCCCAGGCTCAGGCCATGAACACGTCGCAGTCGCGCGGGGTGCTTTCGCATCGGGCGGGGCTCGGCAGGGTGAAGTCGAAAGGCCACCCTTGCGGCGCGACCGGCGGCGACGTTAGCAAAGCCCGCCGGGCCTGTTGTTCATGCTCCGTTAAATGTACCGCCGGGTTCTGCGCAGCGGCCGGCAGGCGACGCGGCGTCGTGCCGCAGGCCGCCGCGACCGCCGGCAGAGCGGCGCGCGCCGTCAATGCTCGCGACGCGCTGAGCGAGTCGGTAGAATAGCGTTTTCCTGCGGATTGCTTTCCATGACTCCCCTGATCTTCGTGACCGGAGGCGTGGTGTCCTCGCTTGGCAAGGGCATCGCGGCCGCGTCACTGGCTGCCATCCTCGAGGCGCGCGGTCTGCGCGTGACGATGATGAAGCTCGATCCCTACATCAACGTCGATCCGGGCACGATGAGCCCGTTCCAGCACGGCGAGGTGTACGTCACCGACGATGGCGCCGAGACCGACCTCGACCTCGGTCACTACGAGCGCTTCATCCATACGCGGCTGACCGGCAAGAACTCGATCACGACCGGCAAGATCTACGAGAGCGTGATCGCCAAGGAGCGGCGCGGCGACTATCTCGGCGCGACCGTGCAGGTGATCCCGCACATCACCGACGAGATCAAGCACCGCATCTACGAAGCCACCAGCGGCTTCGACGTGGCCCTGGTCGAGATCGGCGGCACCGTCGGCGACATCGAGTCGCTGCCGTTCCTCGAGGCGATCCGCCAGATCCGCAGCGAGCACGGCCAGGAAATGTCGATGTTCATGCATCTGACCCTGGTGCCGTTCATCAAGGCCGCCGGCGAGATCAAGACCAAGCCGACCCAACATTCGGTCAAGGAGCTGCGCTCGATCGGCATCCAGCCCGACGTCCTGCTGTGCCGCTGCGAGCAGCCGCTGCCGCAGTCGGACCGGCGCAAGATCGCGCTGTTCACGAACGTGCCCGAGAAGGCCGTCATCAGCGCGATCGACGTCGACGTGATCTACAGCCTGCCGCTGTGGCTGCACCAGCAGGGCCTGGACGACATCGTCCTGGACCGGCTCAACTTCAAGGCACGGCCGGCCGACCTGTCCGAATGGCAGCGCGCGGTCGAGGCGATCGAGCACCCGCGCGACGAGGTCACGATCGCGATCGTCGGCAAGTACGTCGAGCACAAGGACGCCTACAAGTCGCTCGGCGAGGCGCTGCGTCACGGCGGCATCAAGCAGCGCACGCGCGTCAACCTGCGCTGGGTCGAGTCCGAGGACGTCGAGCGCCGCAGCGACGAGGTGCTCGGCGGCGTCGACGCGATCCTGGTCCCGGGCGGCTTCGGCAAGCGCGGCTTCGAAGGCAAGATCGCCGCGGCGCGCTACGCGCGCGAGAATCGCGTGCCGTATTTCGGCATCTGCTACGGCATGCACGCGGCCGTGGTCGATTTCGCGCGCCACATCGCCGGGCTGGAGGCCGCCAACTCGAGCGAGAACGACCAGAGCTGCCGCGACCCGGTGATCGCGCTGATCACCGAGTGGACGACCAGCAGCGGCGAGGTCGAGAAGCGCGACGAGTCCTCCGATCTCGGCGGCACGATGCGCCTGGGCGCGCAGGAATGCCGGCTCAAGGCCGGCACGCTGGCGCGCGAGCTCTACGGCAAGGACGTCGTGCGCGAGCGCCATCGCCATCGCTACGAGTTCAACAACCGCTATCGCCAGCGCTTCGAGGATCTCGGCCTGGTGATCTCGGGCAAGTCGATGGACGACCTGCTGGTCGAGATGATCGAGCTGGCCGACCATCCCTGGTACATCGGCTGCCAGGCGCATCCGGAATTCACGTCCACGCCGCGCGACGGCCACCCGCTGTTCATCGGCTTCATTCGCGCCGCGCGCGAGTACCGCGCGGTGCGCACCGCCGAGCGCTTCGCGCAGGCCGGATCGGAGAACCTGGCGTGAAGCTCTGCGACTTCGAGGTCGGCCTCGACCGGCCGCTGTTCCTGATCGCCGGGCCCTGCGTGATCGAGTCCGAGCAGCTCGCGCTCGACACCGCCGGCCAGCTCAAGGACATCACCGGCCGGCTCGGCATCCCCTTCATCTACAAGTCGAGCTTCGACAAGGCCAACCGCACCTCGATCAGCGGCCATCGCGGTCCCGGCATCGAGGAGGGATTGCGCATCCTGTCCGAGGTCAAGCGCCAGATCGGTGTGCCGGTGCTGACCGACGTGCACGAGTACACGCCGATGGAGGAGGTCGCCGAGGTCGTCGACGTGCTGCAGACGCCGGCGTTCCTGTGCCGCCAGACCGACTTCATCCTCAAGGCCTGCAGCGTCGGCCGCCCGGTCAACATCAAGAAGGGCCAGTTCCTGTCGCCGTGGGAGATGAAGCACGTCGTCGACAAGGCCAGGTCGACCGGCAATCCGCAGATCATGGTCTGCGAGCGCGGCGCGAGCTTCGGCTACAACAACCTTGTCTCGGACATGCGCTCGCTCAGCGTGATGCGCGAGACCGGCTGCCCGGTCGTGTTCGATGCGACCCATTCGGTGCAGCTCCCGGGCGGTGCCGGCGGCAAGTCCGGCGGCCAGCGCGAGTTCGTGCCGGTGCTGGCGCGCGCCGCCGTCGCGGTCGGCATCGCCGGCATCTTCATGGAAACCCATCCGGACCCGGACCAGGCGCTCAGCGACGGGCCCAATGCCTGGCCGCTCGGCAAGATGGAAGATCTGCTGGAGTCGCTGGTCGAACTCGACGGTGTCGCGAAGCGCGTGCTCGCTCGTTCCGAGTGAACTAACATCGTCGCGAGGCTAATGGAGCCCTCTGAGTTGGAGACACTCATGATCGGGGAATGGGGACGGCCATTGTTGACGCTCTTGTTCGCTGGAGCGAGTCTGGCTGCGGGCGCGGTGCATGCTCAGCAGATATTGAGGCCCGAGCCGCCGCCGGGGCACGTCGCCGGAATGTTCGGCGATGCAATGACGACGTGGAAGGGAGAACTGGGTGTCCTCTCTGCCTCGACCCCAGGCTTGGTTTCGATCTACACGCGGTCTGGTGGCGCGTGGCATGCGGTCCAGCATATGCCGGCGGAGCCGCGATTCTCGATGTATCGGCTCGCGATGGGTGAGACGTGGCTGGCGATAGCGACGCGCGACATTGGCGCGACGGGCTGGCCCAATTATGTCGACATGTACCGTCGCACCGCCGCTGGTTGGTCGTTTGCCCAGCGGCTTAACTCTCCGGCACCGTCGTTCAACGGCTATGTGCGCAATCTCGTGGTGTCCGATTCGTCGATCGCGATCAGTCTCGGTGAGTGGAGTGCCAACGATGTAATGGTGCGCAGCCGCGTCTATACATATACCTTGGAGGGGGAGCTCTGGGGCGAGGCGCGTGAATTGGTTCCCCCGTTCGATGCACCCCTGTTCGGCGAGGTGATGGCCGCCAACGCACACATGCTTGTCGTCGGTGACCCGACGTTCTTTTCCGGCGGGACGCGATTTGCAATATCGACATTCGTTCGCGAGAACGACGAGTGGCGGTTCGCCTCCAGCTTGGGGGCCTCGATTCCCGACGGCTACGCATTCGGGCGGGCGATGGCCCTGTGCGGTTCGCGTCTCGTTGTGTCGACGACCGGTCGGACCAGCGGCGCCTCGCCACCGGTGCAAGGTTACGTTACGGTCTATCACGGCGGTCCGGAGTCGTGGGTCGCGGACGGTGCGCCGATCGTCACGATCGGCGGCCCCGATCCCACCTTCGGCAGTTCACTCGCATGCAGCGAGTCGACACTGGCAATACGCAGCACACGCACGAAGGGCGCCTACGCCTTGTCGTTCGACGGCGACCGCCAGGTCCGACAGTACATCGTGACGGACCCGGAAGCGTCGAGCGGTGGGTTTGAAGTGGCAGTCGCGGGTGGCGATCTCTTCATCGGCGATCCTCACGGCCCCTGGCTCTCCGGCGCGCCGCAAAATGACGGTGCGGTCTACGTCTATCCGGGCGTGGGTGAGTTCATTCTCATTCAAGGTTTCGACTGAGCTTTCTTCACTAATTGGGCCTTCTTTCGATGCAGATATCCAAGATCCACGCCCGCGAAATCCTCGACTCGCGCGGCAATCCGACGCTCGAAGCCGAGGTCACGCTGACCGACGGTTCGCTCGGCCGCGCCGCAGTGCCGTCCGGGGCCTCGACCGGCTCGCGCGAGGCGGTCGAGCTGCGCGACGGCGACAAGGCGCGCTATCTCGGCAAGGGCGTGCGCAACGCGGTCGCCAACGTCAACACGACGATCGCCGAGGCGCTCGCCGGTTTCGATGCGGCCGACCAGCGTGGGCTCGACGGGAAGCTGATCGCGCTCGACGGCACGCCGAACAAGGGCCGCCTCGGCGCCAATGCGTTGCTCGGCGTCTCGCTGGCCAATGCGCATGCGGTCGCCGCCTCGCGGCGGCTGCCGCTGTGGAAGCATCTGGCCGGCGACCGCGCCGCGCGGCTGCCGGTGCCGATGATGAACATCGTCAACGGCGGCGCGCATGCCGACAACAACGTCGACATGCAGGAATTCATGGTGCTGCCGGTCGGCTTGCCGAGCTTCGCCGAAGCGCTGCGCGCCGGCACCGAGATCTTCCATGCGCTCAAGTCGGTGCTGAAGGGGCGTGGACTCTCGACCGCGGTCGGCGACGAAGGCGGTTTCGCGCCGAACCTGCGCTCGAACGAGGAAGCGGTCGAAACGATCCTCGAGGCGATCGGCCAGGCCGGCTATGCGGTCGGTCGGGACATCTGGCTCGGCCTCGACGTGGCCAGTTCGGAGTTCTACAAGGACGGCGCCTACCACCTCGAGGGCGAGGGCAAGGTGCTCTCGTCCGAACAGTTCGCCGATTTCCTGGCCGGCTGGACCCGGCAGTACCCGATCGTCACGATCGAGGACGGCATGGCCGAGGGCGACTGGGACGGCTGGAAGCTCCTGACCGAGAAGATCGGCCGCACCGTGCAGCTGGTCGGCGACGACCTGTTCGTGACCAATACGGCGATCCTCAAGGAAGGCATCGACCGCCACATCGCCAATGCGATCCTGATCAAGGTCAACCAGATCGGCACGCTGACCGAGACGCTCGACGCGATCGCGATGGCCGACGCGGCGAAGTACGCCGCGGTGGTCTCGCACCGCTCCGGCGAGACCGAGGACACGACGATCGCGGACCTGTCGGTCGCGACGACCGCGACCCAGATCAAGACCGGCTCGCTGTGCCGCTCCGATCGCGTCGCCAAGTACAACCAGCTGCTGCGGATCGAGGAGGCGCTCGGCTCGGCCGCGCGCTACGCCGGCCGCGAGGCGTTCCCGAACCTGCCGGACTTCCGCTGACACGCCGTCGTGCTGCGCTACGTCGCCCTCCTGCTGTTGATCGTGCTGATCGCGCTGCAGGTCAAGCTGTGGACCGGGCAGGGCGGCATGCGCGACATCTGGACGCTGGAGGCGCGCATCGCCGAGCAGACCGCCGAGAACGAAAGGCTCAGGGTGCGCAACGACGCGCTGGCCGCCGACGTCGAGGACTTGAAGCACGGCGACGCCGCGGTCGAGGAGCGCGCGCGCTCGGAGCTCGGCCTGATCAAGCCCGGCGAGACGTTCTATCACGTGGTGGAACCGGCCAAGCCCGGCGAGCGCAAGTAGGCCGATGGACGTGATCCCCTCGTGCTGGTGCGTCGTGGTCGCCGCCGGCCGCGGCCTGCGCTTCGGCGGCGAACTGCCCAAGCAATACGTGCCGATCGGCGGCCGGCCGCTGCTGGCCTGGACGCTCGAGCGTCTGGCCGCGCATCGGCGCATCGCCGGTCTGGTCGTCGTGCTGGCGGCTGGCGATCCGCACTGGCCGGCCATCGACAAGCCGGCCGGCAAGCCGCTGCTCGTCGCGAGCGGCGGGCGTACCCGTGCCGATTCGGTGCTGGCCGGGCTCGAGGCCTTGCCGGCGACGGTGGCGCCTGCGGATTTCGTGCTGGTCCACGATGCGGCGCGCCCCTGCGTGCGCGCCGACGACATCGAGCGCCTGATCGCGCTCGGCGTGCCGGCTGGTGGTGCCCTGCTGGCGGCGCCGCTGCGCGATACGCTCAAGCGCGCCGACGCGGCGCAGCGCGTCGACGTCACCGAGCCGCGCGAATCGCGCTGGCGTGCACTGACGCCGCAGCTGTTCGCACGCGGCGCGCTGGCGGCGGCACTGGGGTCGGCGCGTGCGGACGGCATCGAGGTCACCGACGAGGCGATGGCGATGGAGCGCTGCGGCCTGCGGCCGCTGCTGGTCGAGGGCGCCGACGACAACATCAAGGTGACGACGCCGGCCGATCAAGCGCTGGCCGAGTTCCTGCTGCGGCGCCTGACAGCCGATGCCGCGGCGTCCTGAACACCGGAGACTGCCCACATGCGGATCGGCCAGGGTTTCGACGTTCACGCCTTCGGCGCCGGCGACCACGTGATGCTCGGCGGCGTGCGCATTCCGCACACGCACGGCCTCGTCGCGCACTCGGACGGCGACGTGGTGATCCATGCGCTGTGCGACGCGGTGCTCGGCGCGCTGGCGCTCGGCGACATCGGCCGCCATTTCCCGCCGACCGATCCACGCTGGAAGGACGTCGGCAGCCGCCATTTCCTGCTGCACTGCGCGGCGCTGATGATCGAGCGCGGCTATGCGATCGCCAATGCCGACGTCACCGTGATCGGCGAAAGGCCGAAGGTCGGTCCGCATGCGGCGGCGATGCGCGAGCATCTCGCGGCCGACCTCGGTTGCGCGGTCGGCGACGTCAGCGTCAAGGCGACCACGACCGAGCAGCTCGGCTTCACCGGGCGCGGCGAGGGCATCGCCGCGCTGGCGGTCGTGCTGCTCGAGCGGCGCCGGCCGGCCGCGATGGTCGAGCCGGCCGGCGATCCGCTGCGCGAACTCGTCGCGCGACTCGATCCGGAGACCTGATGGAACGCCTTCCGTACGCGCATGGCGGTCCGCTGCTGCGCGGCCTGCTGCGCGCCGAGCCGGCCGATTTCATCGTCGAGGAACTGCTCGGCTTCGAGCCGGCCGGCGCCGGCGAGCACGTCTTCGTGCAGATCGAGAAGGTCCAGGCCAATACCGACTGGGTCGCGCAGAAGCTCGGTGCCTTTGCCGGCGTCGCCGCGGTCGGTGTCGGCTATGCCGGCCTCAAGGACCGGCACGCGGTGACGCGGCAGTGGATCTCGCTGCATTTGCCGGGGCGCGCCGATCCGGACTGGGCCGCGTTCGAGGTGCCCGGCGTGCGCGTGCTGCAGGCGCTGCGCCACGACCGCAAGCTCAAGCGCGGCGCGCACCGCGGCAACCGGTTCCGGATCCGGCTGCGCGCGGTCGGTGGTGAGGTCGATGCGGTCGCGATGCGCCTCGCGGCGATCGCGGCCGACGGCGTGCCGAACTACTTCGGCGAGCAGCGTTTCGGTCGCGACGGCGACAATCTCGTCCTCGCGCGCCAGCTGTTCGCCGGGCAGCGCCTGCCGCGCCATCTGCGTGGCCATGCGCTGTCGGCGGCGCGCTCGCTGCTGTTCAACCGCGTGCTCGCCGCGCGCGTCGACGCCGGCAGCTGGAACCAGGCGCTGGCCGGCGAGGTGTGGATGCTCGACGGCTCGCATGCGATCTTCGGTCCGCTGCCGTTCGACGAGACGCTGGCCGCACGTCTGGCCGCACGCGATATCCACCCGACCGGTCCGATGTGGGGGCGTGGCGCGCTGCGCAGCGAGGACGCGGTGCGCGCGCTCGAGGCGGCGGTCGCCGCCGCGGAACCGGAACTGGCCGAAGGCCTCGTCGGCGCCGGGCTCGATCAGGAGCGCCGTGCGCTGCGCCTCGGCGTCGCCGACCTGAACTGGGAATGGGAGGACGAGACGACGCTGACGCTTGCGTTCGCGCTCGAATCGGGTGCCTACGCGACGACCGTGCTGCGCGAGCTCACCGACTGGGGTTCCGGTCAGGCGTCGGCCGGCACCTGATAGGCGATGCGCACGATCTCGTAGTGCGCCGGACTGGACGGCAGCTGCACCTCGAACGCGTCGCCTTCGCGCTTGCCGAGCGCCGCGCGCGCGAGCGGCGAATCGAGACTGATCCAGCCGCGCTGCGGATCGGTCTCGTCGGGTCCGACGATGCGGTACAGCCGGCCCCGGCCGGCCTCGTCCTCCAGCTCGATCCACGCGCCGAAATAGACCACGCCGGTGTCGGCCGGCGCCGCATCGACCACCTTCAGCGATTCGAGCCGCTTGGTCAGGTAGCGCAGGCGGCGGTCGATCTCGCCGAGCTGCTTCTTGCGATACGTGTATTCGGCGTTCTCGGAACGGTCGCCCTCGGCCGCGGCGGCCGCCAGCGCGGCGACCACCTCCGGCCGCCGCACACGCCAGAGCGTGTCGAGCTCGTCGCGCAGACGGCGATGGCCGTCGGCGGTGATCATCGCCGTCGATGGCGCGGCGGCCGGACGCCAGCGGCTCATGGTACCGCCGCCGATGTCATCGCTGCGTGCATCATCCCGCTCAGCGCTTCATGATCGAGCCGAGCACGCCGCGCAGGATCTTCGAGCCGTTCGCACCGCCGATCTGGCGGCCGATCTGGCCGGCGACGTTGCGTGCGGCGGTCTTGGTCATCGTTTCGAGGATGCCCTGGCGACGCTTGGTGCCGAATACGGCGTCCTTGACTGCGTCCATCCAGCCGCGTTCCTGCGCCGCCGCGCCGCCGCCCTTGCCGGGCGCCGCATCGGGCTCGCGCGTCGCGGCGGTCGCCTCGGCACGCTTGGCCAGCAGTTCGAACGCCGACTCGCGGTCGAGCGCGGTGTCGTACTTGCCGCCGACCGGCGAGCGCGAGCGCACCGTCGCGCGTTCGTTCGCGTCGATCGTGCCGATGCGGCAGCCCGGCGAGGCGATGAACGCGCGCTCGACCGGGCTCGGCACGCCGCCGGCGTGCAGCGTCGAGACCAGGGCCTCGCCGACGCCGAGCTGGGTGATCGCCTCGGCGACCTTGATCTTCGGATTCGGCGGGAACGTCTCGGCCGCGGCCTTGACCGCCTTCTGGTCGCGCGGCGTGAACGCGCGCAGCGCGTGCTGCACGCGGTTGCCGAGCTGGCCGAGGATCACCGGCGGCACGTCGTCGGGGTTCTGCGAGCAGAAGTAGACGCCGACGCCCTTGGAGCGGATCAGCCGCACGACCTGCTCGATCCGCTGCACCAGCGAGGCCGGCGCGTCGTCGAACAGCAGATGCGCCTCGTCGAAGAAGAACACCAGCTTGGGCTGGTCGAGGTCGCCGGCTTCGGGCAGCTTTTCGAACAGCTCCGAGAGCAGCCACAGCAGGAACGTCGAGTACAGCTTCGGCTTGAGGATCAGCTGGTCGGCCGCGAGGATGTTGACGATGCCGCGGCCGCTCATGTCCTGACGCATGAAATCGGCCAGTTCCAGGGCCGGTTCGCCGAAGAAGCCGTCGCCGCCGGCTTGCTCGAGCGACAGCAGCGCGCGCTGGATCGCGGCGATCGAGGCCGTGCTGATCAGGCCGTAGCGCTGCGAGATCGCCTTGGCGTTCTCGGCCGCGTAGGTCAGGATCGCACGCAGATCCTTGAGGTCGAGCAGCAGCAGGCCCTCGTCGTCGGCAGCCTTGAAGATCACCTCGAGCACGCCCGACTGCGTGTCGTTGAGCTCGAGCAGGCGCGCCAGCAGGGTCGGTCCCATCTCCGAGACCGTCGCGCGCACCGGATGGCCGAGCGCGCCGTAGATGTCCCAGAATACGACCGGATTGGCGTTGGCGCTCCATTCGAAGCCGAACCTGTCGAGGCGCGCCTTGAGCTTGTCGTTCATCGCGCCGGCCTGGCACAGACCCGCCAGGTCGCCCTTGACGTCGGCCAGGAACACCGGCACGCCGAGCTTGCTGAAACCTTCGGCCAGCAGCATCAGCGTGACCGACTTGCCGGTGCCGGTCGCGCCGGCGATCAGACCGTGGCGATTCGCGTACGGCGTCTCGAGGAACACCTCGGCGTCGCCTTTGCCGATCAGTATCTGGCTCACTGCATGTCCTCGGATGGCCGGTTCGGCACTGCGGGGCGATTGTATGCGGGCGCTGCCGGGCGCGCGACGGGCGCGAGGCGCGGATCCGGCACGCCGGTGCCGCTCGGCGCCGGCATCGGCATCGGCATCGGCATCGGCATCGGCATCGGCATCGGCATCGGCGCGGCGCGGCGCGGCGCGGCGGCGCGACCGCATCGCGGCGGCCAACGCGGTTGCCCGCTCCGGCCGCTCCCGGTAACGTGCGGCGATCACTTGCCGGAATCCGCCCATGATCCTGCCGATTCGCCTTTCGATGATCGCGGCCCTGGTCGCGCTCGCCGCCGGCTGCGCCGGCACGCCGTCTCGCACCGGCAGCAGCGTGCCGGGCAAGGTCAACGAGCCGGGCGTCGACGCGCTGTATGCGCGGCTCGAAGCCGATGCGCGCCGCTACGAGACCGGTCTGGCGGCGGCGCGCACCGGCGAGGTCGAGCGCGCGCGCACCGAGACGCTGGCCGCGCTCGACGATCTGCGCGCGGCCAGCGCGCAGTGCAGCCGCACGCCCGGCTGCGAACGCGACCGCTTCGATTCCACGTTCGACCGCCTGCTACGCCTGCATGTGGACGGCCTCGTCGACGCCGAGCCGATCGCCGACGGCGCGACGCCGGGCGAGCCGACCGAGGAAGCCGGCGAGTCCTCGCCGGTCACGGCCGCGCTGCCGGAGCTGGAGCGCTCGATCACGCTGCTGAAGGGACGCGAGCTGGCCGAGGTCATCGCCGTCAACAGCACCGTCAAGGGCGCGATCGAGCAGTGGCTGACCCAGTACCGTCCGAACCTGATCGCGACCTACGTCAACTACCAGTACATGCGCTATCGGATGTGGCCCGAGTACCACAAGGCCGGCCTGCCCGAGGCGGTGCTGTTCGGCATCATGGCCAAGGAGTCCGGCGGCAAGGTGCATGCGGTCTCGCGCTCGGGCGCCTCCGGGCCGCTGCAGTTCATGTACGCGACCGGCCTGCGCTTCGGCATGACGACCGTCGACGGCTTCGACCAGCGCTTCGATCCGGGCCTGTCGGCGCGCGCCAACGCCGCCTACGTCAACGAGCAGTTGGCCGCGCTCAACAACAACCTCGAGCTGGTGCTGGCCGCCTACAACGGCGGCGAGGGGCGCATGCGCCGGCTTGCCGGCGGCCGCCCGGACGCGAGCTTCTGGGATCCCAAGCTCTACGCGACGCTGCCGAGCGAAACCCGCGACTACGTGCCGATGGTGCTGGCCGCGGCCTGGCTGTTCCTGCATCCGGAGCGCTACAACCTGACGTTCCCGCAGATCGACGGCCGGCCCGGCGAGATCGTGCTCGCGCAGCCGACCTCGATCAACGAGCTGACCGTGTGCTTCGGCCAGGCCGGCGGTGCGACCGACGGCTGGTTCCGCACGCTGCGCAACCTCAATCCGCGCTACGACCCGCAGCAGCGCCAGCCGGCCGGCACGCGGCTGGAGGTGCCGGCGCAGCTCGAGGCGGCCTATGCCGAGTCCTGCGCCGGCGGCCGCTGGCGCACGCTGGCCGGCGAGCTGCGCGATGCGGCCGTGCCGGCCCGCGCGCTGGCCTCCACGGCGCGCGAGACCAGCCGCGATGGTGGCCCGCGCCAGCGCGCCTACACGGTCCGCAAGGGCGATACGCTGGCCGCGATCGCGCGGCGCACCGGCTGCGGCACGCCGGTCGACATCGCGCGCGCCAACGGCATCCGCGCCCCGCGATACGCGATCAAGCCCGGCCAGACGCTCAAGCTGACCGGCTGCTCGAACCGCTGAGCGCACTGACGCGGCCGCGTGCGGGCACGCTCGGCCCGGGCCGCCGCTGCGTCGGAAGAACGGCAGGCGCCGCGAACGGATGGCGCCGGCGGCCCGCGCGCGGAATCGACGGGACCGATGGATGCCGCGAGCAGCCGGACGCGCCGTCAGCTGCAGTCAGGCGCTGCGCGAAAGGTTGGCGAGGCGACCGCGACCGGACCGTCGGGCGCCGGCGGCGTCAGGCGACCTTGGCGCTGGCGCCGAACCACTGATCCAGTTCGGCCGGCGGTACCGTTTCCTTGAGCGCACGCAGCGCGCGCACGATCAGACGGTGCACGTCCTGCTGCCGCTCGAACGGCGAATCCTTGGTCTCGTGGTAGGCGACGGTCAGCCACAGCGCGATGCCGCGCATGCGCACCTGCGGATTGTCCGAGCGCATGCGTTCCAGGCCGATCTCGGTGCCGGCGCCCCAGGGCCGGTATTTCTCCTCGGCCGGCGTCGCGTACAGATGCGGGAACTCGCTCTTGCTGGCGGCCGTGAACTCGCGCATCGTCAGCGCGGCCAGCTGCTTGCGGGCGTTCGGCGTCAGCTCGTCGATGGCCTTGCCGACCTCGCGGAACTGGCGGCGAAGCTGGGTGGCGCGGCTGAGGGCGATGATGCGGATCACGAGGCGCATGGGAACTCCCGGTCTGCGGGCCGGACATACCCCTGCGGCCCGCCGGCATTCTAGCCGGGCAGCGCGGCGCGTGCCTGTTGAGCCAGTCACAAAATGTCAGCAATGGTCACAATGTGACGAGCGGGCCGCAGGCGCCGCGGCGCGCCCGCTGAAACGGCGTCAGGCGAAGCGGCGCCTCAGGCGAAGCGGCCGATCGGCTGGCCGACCTTGACCGGTGCGTGCGGCAGCAGCGCGTCCGCGAACGCCGGGCCCGGCGGCAGCAGCACGATCACGGTCGAGCCCATGTTGAACCGGCCCAGTTCGGCGCCGCGCGCCAGGTGGATGCCGCGGCCGCGCCAGTCGCGCCGGATCGGCCGCGACGCGTACGGCGGGATCTCGAGCCCGCCCCAGACCGTGCTGACGCTCGATACCAGCATCGCGCCGACCAGGACCACCGTGAACGGGCCCTGCGCGCCGTCGAAATGGCAGACCAGACGCTCGTTGCGCGCGAACAGGCGCGCAATGCCGGCGACCGCGAACGGCGCGACGCTGAACAGGCGGCCCGGGATGTGGACGGTCTCGCGCAGCGTGCCGGCCCACGGCATGTGGACGCGGTGGTAGTCGCGCGGCGCGAGATAGATCGTCGCGAAGCGCCCGTCCCGGAACGGCGCGCCGGTCAGCGCGTCGCCGAGCAGCTCGTCGGTGCTGTAGCTGTGCCCCTTGGCCTGGAAGATGTGGCCGTCGGCGATTGCGCCGACCTGGCTGACGCGGCCGTCGGCCGGGCACAGGACTTCGCAGGGATCGGTGTCGAAGCGGCGTGCGCCGGGCTTGAGCGCACGCGTGAAGAACGCGTTGAAGTGCGGATACGCCGCGGCGTCGGATTGCTCGGCCTCGTCGAGGTTCACCTGGTAGCGGCGCGTGATCTGGCCGATCAGGAAGTTCTTCCAAGGCGTCCATTCCCAGCGCGTGGCCCAGTACACGAGCCGCGACAGCAGGCGGTGCGGCAGCAGATGCTGCGCAAGCAGGGGCAGGTTCATCGGACGTGGTCCATCAGCGTCCGCAAGTCCGCCGCGACCGCCTCGGCCACGAACGGCGGCCGGAACAGACCGGCGACGTGGCCTTCCGGCGTCACGATGACGGCCGAGGCGCTGTGGTCGACCGAGTAGGTGCCGTTCTCAAGCGGACCGCGCGCGTAGATCATGCCAAGGCCGCGCGTCAGCCGCGTCAGCTCCTCGTCGCTGCCGGTGGCGGCGACGAAATCCGGATCGAAGAACGCGACGTAGCGGCCGAGGATCTCCGGCGTGTCGCGCGCCGGATCCACCGAGATGAAGTCGAAGCGCGCGCGATCGGCCAGTCCCTGGGCCTTCAGGCGCTGCCAGACGTCCTTGAACGTCGCCATCGTGGTCGGACAGACGTCCGGGCAGTGCGTAAAGCCGAAGAACACCACCGTCCAGCGGCCGCGCCAGTCGGCCGGCGTCAGCGGCGCGCCGTTGGCCTGGTGCAGCGTGAAATCCGGCACCTGGCGCGGCTGCGGGTAGAGCAGGGCGTTGCGCATCGGTGGCAGGTCGGGACCGGACGAGCGGCCGAGCCAGCGGTCGCCGGCCCACAGGCCGAGCGCGGCGGCCACCGCGGCGAGTACGATCAGCAGCGAGACGGAGATCCGTCCGGAACACGGGTATGGGGTCATCGCCAAATTATAGCGGGGCCTACCGCCTATACTGTGCGACCTTCCATCGCATCTCTTTTCGTCAATGACCGCCGAACTCGCGACGATCGTCGATTTCATCCGCTACGGGGCCAGCCGCTTCGGCGCCGCCGGACTGACCTTCGGCCACAGTTACGACAATGCGCTGGACGAGGCCACCCATCTGGTGCTGCACGTGCTGCACCTGCCGCCGGACCTGTCGCCGGCCTACGGCCAGGCCAGGCTGACCGCCGATGAGCGCCGTGACGTGCTCGCGCTGATCGAACGGCGCATCGTCGAGCGTACGCCGGTGGCGTATCTGACCGGCGAGGCCTGGTTCGCCGATCTGAAGTTCAAGTCCGATCCGCGCGCGCTGGTGCCGCGCTCGCCGATCGCCGAGATGATCCGCCGCGGCTTCTCGCCGTGGCTCGACGACCGCGAAGTAGGACGCGCGCTGGACCTGTGCACCGGCTCGGGCTGCATCGGCATCGCGATGGCGGTGCACCATCCGGACTGGGCGGTCGACCTGGTCGACATCAGCCGCGACGCGCTGGCGCTGGCCGGCGAGAACATCGCATTCCACCACGTCGGGCCGCGCGTGCGCGCGCTGCACTCGGATCTGTTCGCCGGCATCGCCGGCGAGCGCTACGACCTGATCGTCAGCAATCCGCCGTACGTGACGTGCCAGGAATTCGCCGAGCTGCCGGCCGAGTACGCGCACGAGCCGGAGCTGGGCCTCACCGCCGGCGAAGACGGCCTCGATTTCGCGCTGCGCATCCTCGCCGAGGCGGCCGATCATCTGACCGAGGACGGCGTGCTGATCGTCGAGGTCGGCGAGAGCGAGCACGCGCTGGTCGCGCTGCTGCCGGAGCTGCCGTTCAACTGGATCGAGTTCGACGTCGGCGCGATGGGCGTATTCCTGATCGACCGCGCCGACCTGGTCGAACATGCCGAGGCGATCGCCGCGGCGGCAGCCGCGCGGCGCTGACGATGGCCGGCAACACCTTCGGCACGCTGTTCGCGGTGACCACGTTCGGCGAGAGCCATGGTCCGGCGATCGGCTGCGTCGTCGACGGTTGCCCGCCCGGGCTGCCGCTGGCGCCGGAGGATTTCCGTCAGGACCTGGACCGGCGCGCGACCGGCCGCTCGCGCCACACCTCGCAGCGCCGCGAGGCCGACCAGATCGAGATCCTGTCCGGCGTCTACGAGGGCCGCACCACCGGCACGCCGATCGGCCTGCTGATCCGCAATACCGATGCGCGCTCCAAGGACTACCGCGAGCTGAGCGACACGTTCCGCCCCGGTCACGCCGACTACACCTACTGGCACAAGTACGGCATCCGCGATCCGCGCGGCGGCGGCCGTTCCTCGGCACGCGAGACGACGATGCGCGTCGCCGCCGGCGTGATCGCCAAGAAATGGCTCGCGCTTGCGCACGGCATCCGCATCCGCGGCCATCTCGCGCAGCTCGGCGAGCTGGTGCCGCAGCATTTCGACGCCGGCGCGATCGAGGACAACCCGTTCTTCTGGCCCGATCCGTCGATGATCGACGCGCTCGAACGCTACGTCGACGCCTTGCGCAAGGCCGGCGACTCGGTCGGCGCGCGCGTCACCGTCGTCGCCGAAGGCGTGCCGGTCGGCTGGGGCGAGCCGATCTACGGCAAGCTCGACGCCGAGCTCGCCTCGGCGCTGATGTCGATCAATGCGGTCAAGGGCGTCGAGATCGGCGCCGGTTTCGCCGCCGTCGCGCAGAAGGGTACCGAACACCGCGACGAGATCACGCCCGAAGGTTTCGTGTCGAACCACGCCGGCGGCATCCTCGGCGGCATCGCGACCGGCCAGCCGGTCGTCGCCTCGATCGCGTTCAAGCCGACGTCGAGCATCCTGGTGCCCGGCCGCAGCGTGAACCTCGCCGGCGAGCCGGTCCAGGTGCGCACGATCGGCCGCCACGACCCCTGCGTCGGCATCCGCGCCACGCCGATCGCCGAAGCGATGGTCGCGCTGGTGCTGATCGACCAGGCGCTGCGGCATCGTGCGCAATGCGGCGACGTCGCGCCGCGGACGCCGCGCGTGCCGGCATGACCGCCGCGCGCCCGCGCGTCTACGTCGCGCAGCCGCTGTTCGCCGACGTGCTGGCGCCGCTCGCGGCGCAGGCCGAGCTGATCGTCGAGCCGGTCGAGGGCCAGCGCGACGCTGCCGCGCTGGCCGCCGGGCTGCGCCAGGCCGACGCGGCGATCGTCACGATCGCCGAGCGCGTCGATGCGGCCGCGATCGCCGGCGCACAGCGGCTGCGCATCGTCGCCAACGTCGGCGTCGGCTACGACAATCTCGACCTCGCCGCGCTGCGTGCCGCCGGCATCGCGGCGACCAATACGCCCGACGTGCTGACCGATACCGTCGCCGATTTCGCGTTCGCGCTGCTGCTCAGCGCCGCCCGCCGCATGAC
>NZ_DATKFQ010000035.1:0-171599 GCF_035511235.1 Dokdonella sp. | reverse complement strand
GTTCGCACCACATGACCTTGCCGGTCGGCTTCAGATGCAACGAGAGCGTGCGGGCCTCTCCATCGGGCCACTCCACCCGCTCCAGGCGATAGCCGGTCCAGCAGCCCAGCGCCTGCAGCGTCTTGCGATCGAACACGTCCGACCCCCGACTCTGGCCAAGAAAGCACCAGGATAGGGCCTCAAACGGTCCACGGTTTTCTGCGATGAACCTTTTATTTTCGGCATCCGGATTTCGCGATCGGCCCTCGGACGAGGGCCCGCGGATTCGCGCGCAGGCCATGCCCGGCCGGAGCATGAGAACCTGCCGGGCCTCGCAAGCCCGGCCAGACCCGTCGAGCCGGGCCGCATGCGAGCGGGACGCGACATGCCGCGGCCGTCCGGCCGTGGTGCCGTGCCGGACACGCCGGCGCGTGCGACCGGAACGAGGCGTGCAGCCTGCGCGGACCGCAGTCGTCTCCCGACTCTCCGGTGCCGCAGTCGCGCGCCGCCGCGCCTCCCCGGCATCGCCGACGCGTCCCGGCGACCGCCTGCGCAGGCGGTGATAGGAATCGCCGCCGCGTTCCGTCACCGGACAGGAGGACAGGGCAGGGGGCGTCTCATGAAGACCTGGGTGGTCATCGCGGTCGCGATCGCGGGGCTGGCGGCCGGTTCGCTGCGCGCCGGTACGGCCGATCGCATTTTCGGCGACGGTTTCGATCCGCCCGGCGATCTGCCGACCGGCCGCGCCGATGCGGCCAGGTTCCTGGCCCAGGCCAGCTTCGGCGGCACGCCGGCGCAGGTGGAGGCCCTGTTGGATGGCGGATTCGATGCCTGGTTCGACGCGCAGTTCGCGCAGGCGCCCGGCTACGTGCTGCCGTACATGCGCCAGGCCGCCGGCACCGCCGATCCGCTGCAGCCGCTGCCGTTCCATCTGTATCGACAGGCCTGGTTCGTCCGCGTGCTGTCGGCGCCGGACGATCTGCGCCAGCGCGTCGCGTTCGCGCTGAGCGAGATCTTCGTGGTCTCCGAGCGCGGCGCCGGCCTCGGCAACGACGGCCTCGCACTCGGCGCCTACCACGACATCCTGCTGCGCAACGCGCTCGGCAGCTATCGCCAGCTGCTCGAGGACGTCACGCTGAGCCCGGCGATGGGCCGCTACCTCAGCACGTACCGCAACCGCAAGCCCGATCCGGCCAACAACATCCAGGCCGACGAGAACTTCGCGCGCGAGGTCATGCAGCTGTTCTCGATCGGCCTGATCCGGCTGAATCCCGACGGCTCGCCGCTGCTGGTCGGCGGGCAGACCGTACCGACCTACGACGTCGCCGTCGTGCGCGCGCTGGCGCGCGTGTTCACCGGCTGGGCGTGCCACTGCGCGGCCGGCCAGAACTGTCCGCCCGATCCGTTCGTGCAGGAGAACTTCACCTGCAGCACCGAACAGGCGATGGTGCCGTACGAGGCCTATCACGACCGCGACGAGAAGCGCCTGTTCGACGGCCTCGTGCTGCCGGCCGGGCGCGACGCGCGCAGCGAGCTCGAAGCGGCGCTGGACGCACTGGCGAACCATCCGAACGTGGGTCCGTTCATCGCGCGCCAGCTGATCCAGCGCCTGGTCACCAGCAATCCGTCGCCGGCCTACGTCGGCCGCATCGCGGCGGTCTTCGCCGACGACGGCCACGGCGCGCGCGGCCAGCTCGGCGCCGTCGTGCGCGCGATCCTGCTCGACGTCGAGGCCCGCCAGGGCCACCGGCTGGCGCCGCAGACCTTCGGCAAGCTGCGCGAGCCGCTGCTGCGCCTGACCCAAATGTGGCGCGCGTTCGAGGTGATGTGGGAAGCCGACGAACTGATGCTCGACGATCTGGACATCCATCTGCGCTACAACCAGTCGCCGCTGTTCTCGCCGTCGGTGTTCAACTTCTTCTCGCCCGGCCACGCCCCGCCCGGACCGCTCGCGAACGCCGCTCTGGTCGCGCCGGAGATGCAGATCATCACCGCCAACTTCGCGATCGCGGTGACCAACGATCTGGGCGGACGGATCTTCTGGGCGTACCGCGGCGGACCGATGGACGAGTTCGACGATCGCGCGCGGCTGATCCAGCTGGAACGCTGGGAACGGTCGATCGCACCGCCGCCCGGCGGCACGCAGGCACCGCCCGGCGCGCTCGAGCGGCTGGTCGGGCACTTCGACGAGCTGCTGCTCGGCGGCACGATGTCGGCGCCGCTGCGCGAGCGGATCCTGACGCGCCTGCGCGCGATCCCGGCCGCCGATACCTTGAAGCGCGTCCAGAACGCGATCTACCTGATCGCGACCGCCCCCGAATTCGCGGTGCAGCGCTGATGGCCTGCCGCGCCCGCCCGCGTCGCCGCCGGACGCGTCCGCTTTCGTTCCTGCCGGCTGCCGGAGTGCCGTGATGAACCTCGATCGCATCGCGCCGGGCCGCCGGCGCTTCCTCAAGCGCAGCCTGGCCGCGCTGGCCGGCGGCAGCGGCTTCTTCGCGGCGCCGACCAGTCTGGCCCTGCTCAATCACGCCTGGGCGCAGCAGAGCGATCGCGGCGACGACTACAAGGCCCTGGTCTGCGTGTTCCTGCTCGGCGGCAACGACGGCCACAACCTGATCGTGCCGCGCGCTGCCGCCGAATACGCGGTCTATGCGCACCGGCGGCGCGGCCTGACGATTCCGCAGGCGCAGCTGCTGCCGATCGCGCCGCTCTCGGGCGCGCCGTACCCGCTTGGCCTGCATCCGGCGGTACCGGAGCTCGCGCAGCTGTTCGAGTCGGGCCAGCTCGCGCTGATCGGCAGCGTCGGCGCCCTGCTCGAGCCGGTCACCCGCCAGCAGTACGACCAGGGCAGCGCGCGGCTGCCGCCGCAGCTGTTCTCGCACAACGACCAGCAGGACTTCTGGCAGAACCTGGAGGTGCGCTCGCCGGTCGATCCCGCGCCGGCCAGCGGCTGGGGCGGACGCATCGCCGATCTGCTCCACGACGGTGCCAATCCGCAGGCGACGGTCGCGATGAACCTGTCGCTGGCCGGCTCCAATCCGTTCCAGGTCGGCCGCCGGACGCAGAGCCTGACCGTCGATACCGGCACGATCCGCGCGGTCGAGAACGAACGCGATCCGGTCGCGGCGGCCGAGTTCGAAGCGTTCCTGGCGCAGGCCCAGGTCAATCTGCTGGCCGACACCTATCGGCTGTCGCTGAAGGACGCGATCGACGACTACCGCACGTTGCAGGGCGTGCTCGCGGCGCTGCCGCCGCTGGCGACCGCGTTTCCGGCGCCGCCGGCGGTCGGCGCGCCGGCGGCCGACCGCTTCGCGCATGCGCTCGGCAGCCAGCTGCGCCGTGCCGCCGAGCTGATCGCGGCGCGCGAGGCGCTCGGCCATCGCCGCCAGATCTTGTTCTGCTCGCTCGGCGGATTCGACACGCACGATGCGCAGATGGCCGACCAGCCCGAGCTGCTGGCCGGCCTCTCGCGCGCACTGCACGCGTTTCACGCCGCGACGCTCGAGCTCGGCGTCGCGCAGCAGGTGACGACGTTCGCCGTTTCCGAGTTCGGCCGCTCGCTGACCAGCAACGGCGACGGCTCCGATCACAGCTGGGGCAACCACCTGTTCGTGCTCGGCGGCGCGGTGCAGGGCCGGCGCATCTTCGGGCAGGTGCCGGACCTGGCCGCCGGCAGCGACGATTTCGCCGGCGACGGCAATCTGATTCCGCGCATCGCGGTCGACCAGTACGGCGCGACGCTGGCGCGCTGGTTCGGCGTCGATCCGGGACAGCTGTCTTCGCTGTTCCCGAACCTGCCGGCGTTCGATCAGAGCGATCTGGGCTTCATGCGCTCCGCCTGAGCGGGCGCCCGGATCAGCCGCGCAGCACGGCGCCGCTCAGCACGTCGCGGATCTCGGTCGGCTGGCCGAGCCCGCCGAGCGGCCCGTCGACGACGGCATCGAGCCCGGTGCCGAAGGCGGCCCGCACCTCGGCCGCACTGCGTGCCGGCGGCTGGCCGTGCCGGTTCGCGCTGGTCGACACCAGGGCTGCACCGAAGCGGCGGCACAGGTCGGCCGCGATCGGATGCGCGGTCACGCGCACGGCGATGCCGGCATGCGCGCCGCGGATCCAGGCCGGCGCGGCCGGGCCGGCCGGGAACACCCAGGTATAGGGGCCGGGCCAGGTCGCACGCGCGCGTGCCAGGGCCGCATCGGGCACGGCGGCGAGGTCGACGTAGGCGAACACCTGGTCGAGATCGGCGCCGATCAGCAGCACGCCTTGCGTCAGCGGACGCTGCTTGAGCGCGAACAGCCGCGCGCAGGCGGCGGCATCGCGCGGGTCGCAACCGAGGCCGTAGACCGCCTCGGTCGGATAGGCGACGACGCCGCCCGCGCGCAGCGCCGTCAGTGCCGGCTCGAGGAGGTCGGACATCGCCGCGTCCGGGCGCCGGGTCTGCCGGCCGGCATCAGCCGGCCGGACTGTTCCCGGCGGCCTTCCTGACCGCCTTCTTCGCCGCCGTTTTCTTCGCCGGCGCCTTCTTGGCCGCCGTCTTCTTCGCGGCGGTCTTCTTCGCAGCGGTCTTGGCCGGCGCCGCGGCGGTCTTGGCGGCCGCCTTCTTGGCGGCGCGCTCGGTTGCCGCGGGCTCGGTCTTGCGTGCCTTGCCGAAGCGGCCGCCGCGCTTGGGCCGGTCCGGGGCCGCGGCGAGCAGCTCGGTGCACTCGGCGAGCGTCAGCGAAGCGGGCTCGCGATCCTTCGGGATCCGCGCGTTCTTGTTGCCGTCGGTGATGTAGGGACCGTAGCGGCCGTTCAGCACCTGAATGCCGTCGCCGAAGTCGTGGATGATGCGGTTGGCGGCGGCCTCGAGCTTCTCGCGGATCAGCGTGCGCGCGTGCTCGAGGTCGATCGTGTACGGATCGTCTTCCTTCTTGAGCGAGGCGTAGGTGCTGCCGTGCTTGACGAACGGGCCGAAGCGGCCGACGCCGACGCTGATCGTCTCGCCGTCCTCGCCGATGCCGAGCACGCGCGGCAGCTTGAACAGCTCCAGGGCTTCGGCCAGCGTGATCGTATGCATGCTCTGCCCGGTCCGCAGCGAGGCGAACGTGGGCTTTTCCTCGTCGTCCTTGGTGCCGATCTGCGCGAACGGCCCGTAGCGGCCCAGTCGCACCTGTACCGGCTTGCCGCTGACCGGATCGACGCCGAGCTCGCGCGCGCCGGTCGCCTCGGAGCGGTCGACGCTTTCGTTCTTCTCGTCGACCTGGGCCTTGAACGGCTTCCAGAACTTCTCGAGCAGCGGCACCCAGTCCTCCTCGCCGCGGCTGACCGCGTCGAGCTCGTCCTCGAGCTTGGCGGTGAAGTCGTAGTCGACGTACTGGGTGAAATGGCCCGACAGGAACTTGGCGACCGCGCGGCCGACGTCGGTCGGCCGGAAACGGCGGTTGTCGAGAATCACGTACTCGCGGTTCTGCAGCACCTGGATGATGCTGGCGTAGGTCGACGGACGGCCGATGCCGTATTCCTCCAGCGCCTTGACCAGCGAGGCTTCCGAATAGCGCGGCGGCGGCTCGGTGAAGTGCTGGTCGGCCTCGATCGCGGCCAGCGGCACGGCCTCGCCGAGCGCCATCTTCGGCAGCTTGCGGCCCTCGTCCTCGTCCTCGGCGTTCTTCTGGTCGCGTCCTTCCTCGTAGACGGCGAGGAAGCCCGGATCGACGACCGTCGTGCCGCTGGCGCGGAACATCGAATCGCCGCCGGCGTCGAGATCGACGCTGACGGTGTTCAGCGTCGCGTGCTGCATCTGGCTGGCCAGCGCGCGCTTCCAGATCAGCTCGTAGAGCTTGCGCTGCTCGTCGCTGAGGTACTGCGCGACGTCCTTGGGGCGGTGCGCGGCGGACGTCGGGCGGATCGCCTCGTGCGCTTCCTGGGCGTTCTTGGACTTGTTGCGGTAGACGTGCGGCTGCTCGGGCAGCGCGCGCGGTCCGAAATCGCGGCCGATCACCTCGCGCAGCTCGGTGATCGCATCGGCCGACAGCGACACCGCGTCGGTACGCATGTAGGTGATCAGGCCGACCACGCCCTCGTCGCCGAGCGCGACGCCTTCGTACAGCTGCTGCGCCAGGCGCATCGTGCGGCTGGTCGTGAAGCCGAGCTTGCGCGCGGCCTCCTGCTGCAGCGTCGAGGTCGTGAACGGCGGCGACGGCCGGCGCTTGCGCTCCTTCGACTCGACGTTGGCGACGACCAGCCGCCCCTGCGCCGAACGTTCCAGCGCGCTGCGCGCGGCGAGCGCGTCCTCCTCGTTGGTGAGGTCGAACTGCTCGAACTTCTTGCCGCGCAGCGTCAGCAGGCGCGCCTTGAACGCCTGGTCGGGATGCGCGCAGTCCGCCTCGATCGTCCAGTACTCGCGCGCCTTGAACGCTTCGATCTCTTCTTCGCGCTCGGCGATCATGCGCAGCGCCGGCGACTGCACGCGGCCGGCCGACAGGCCGCGCTGGACCTTGCGCCACAGCACCGGCGACAGATTGAAGCCGACCAGGTAGTCGAGCGCGCGGCGTGCCTGCTGGGCGTTGACCAGATCCATCGACAGCGGCCGCGGATTGGCGACGGCCTCCTTGATCGCGCGCGGCGTGATCTCGGAGAACACCACGCGGTGCAGCTTCTTGCCGTCGAGCAGGTCGCGCTGGCGCAGGATCTCGGCGATGTGCCAGGAGATCGCCTCGCCTTCGCGATCCAAGTCGGTCGCCAGGTAGAGCGCTTCGGCCTTGGCCGCCGCCTTGGCGATCGCGGCGACGTGCTTTTCGTTCTTGTCGATCAGCTCGTAGTTCATCCGGAACTGGTGGTCCGGATCGACCGCGCCCTCCTTGGGCACCAGATCGCGTACGTGGCCGTAGGAGGCGAGGACTTCGAAGTCCTTGCCGAGGTACTTGTTGATCGTCTTGGCCTTGGCGGGCGATTCGACGATGAGCAGATTCTTGGCCATTCGTTGTCCTGTCGCGCCGCTCTGGCGCGGCGTCGCCGCTCGGCATCCGGACCGTGCGGAAATCGTTGTCGGGGGAGGTGCGTGATGCCGGCTGGCATCGGCGCTCTATATTCAGTGGAAACACGCCGCCTTCGGGCTGTCAAGCCCGGCTGCCCGGTCGTCAGGAGAAATTGTGAGCTGCTTCAATAAGATGCACGGGCGCGGCTACGGCGCGGCGCGGCGCGCGTAGCGGCCGCCGCTCTCGCTGCCGACCGTGCCCTCCATTTCCAGCACGAGCAGCATCGACGACAGCGACGGCACCGGCAGGCCGGTACGCAGCGCAAGCACGTCGATCGTGACCGGATCGTGGCCGAGCGCATCGAGCAGTGTGGCGTAGTCGGGGTCGGCGCGGCGGTCCTGCGGCGCCGGCTGGGCCGTCGCCGTCGCCGCCGTCGCCGCGAGCGCGGCCGCGGCGAGCCGGCCGCGCAGGTGATCGCCGAGCTCGCCGGCCAGCGGCGCCAGCTCGCCGATCAGTTCCTCGACCGTCTCGGTCAGCTTGGCGCCGTCGCGGATCAGCTGATGGCAGCCGCGTGCGAGCGGATTGTGGATCGAGCCGGGGATCGCGAAGACCTCGCGGCCCTGTTCCATCGCGTAGCGCGCGGTGATCAGCGAGCCGGACTTGATGCCGGCCTCGACGACCAAAGTACCCAGCGAGAGCCCGGCGATGATGCGGTTGCGGCGCGGGAAATGCTCCGGGCGCCCGGTCGTGCCGGGCGGGAACTCACTGACCAGGGCGCCGGCAGCGCCGATCCGCGCCGCCAGCTCGCGATGCTGACGCGGATAGACCTGATCCGGCCCGGTGCCGAGCACCGCGATCGTGCAGCCGCCGGCATCGAGCGCGGCGGCGTGGGCAGCGCCGTCGATGCCCTCGGCCAGGCCGCTGGTCACGGTGAAACCGGCGCCGGCCAGCGCGCGCGCAAAGCTGCGCGCGGTCGCCAGGCCGCCGGCCCCGGCGTTGCGGCTGCCGACCACGGCGACCTGCGGCATCCAAAGCCGCGTCGGCTCGCCGACGATGTACAGCGCGGCCGGCGCACCCGGTACCGTGCGCAGCAGCGGCGGGAAGTCCGGATCGGTGCAGGTGATCAGATGGTGCTGCGGCTCGGCCAGCCAGGCGCGGTCGGCGGCGATCGCGCCGGCATCGGGCGCGCAGGCCCAGGCGCGTGCCGCCTCGCCGGCTTCCTCGTCGCCGCGCCGGCGCAAGGCGTCGAGCACGCCGGCGGCATCGCCATGGCGATCCAGCAGCCGGCGCAGCCGTGCCGGGCCCAGGCCGGGCGTGCGCAGCAGGATCAGCCAGGCATCCGGGATTGCGGCGTTCGCGTCCATGCCGGCCAGTCTAGCCAGCGCCCGTCGCACGAATCGCGACGGCGCACGCGGTTGCGCGAATCGCGTGGCATCGGCGCCCCCGGCTTAAGCCCGGGCGGGTGGCCGCGAGCGCCAGCGCCTCGCGGCCTAGGCTCGCCTCAGGCGCGGCGCCTCAGGGCGTCGAATCGGGATCGTGCAGCCAGTCGTCGAGGCGGATCGGCTTGACCGTGTCCATGACCAAGCCGTAGCTGACCTGGTCGAACGTACGGAAGACCAGCACGTGACCGACGAACTCGGGCGGCAGCTCGACCTTGGAGTCCTTCGGATTGAAGAACTTGCGCGCGCTGTTCTCGGGGTAGTCGGTGCGGTCCACGACGGTCTCGCCGCTGTGGTAGATCGAATAGACCTGGCCGTTCTCGACGCCGTTCTCGGCGCCGCGCGACAGCGCGACCACCTGCTTGGGGCCGACCGCGTTGAGCGCGTCGGTGAACGCGATCACGCGCATGCCGTCGGGCACGCTGCCGGGCGCGTGCGGCACGTATTCGTCGTCGTACGGACGCTCTTCCAGCGGCAGCACGAAGTCGCCGGGGCGCACTTCGAAATCGGCCTCGCCGACCAGGACCGAGGCCGGATTGCCGGCGCGCGTCACCTCGACGGTGGCGTAGTCGAGCATCTCGTAGCCGAGGAAGCGCACGCGGCCCTTCAGCGAGAACTCGTGCGGACCGTGCCGCCAGAGCAGGGCGCGGCGGCCGTCGCGCGCATCGCGCTCCTGGCGGTGGATCTTCTGCGGATCGCCTTCCACGTCGGGCGGCGTGTCGTAGTAGCGGCCGATCGGACGGACCAGCGCGAGACGCTGGCCCGGCTGTGCGTCGAGGCCGCGCACGTAGACCAGCTGGCCGCTGGTGCCGCGCAGGCGGTCTTCCTCGATGCCGACCACGTGCGGCGCATTGCGCAGCGCCTCGTCGTCGAGGATGCGCGTATGGGTCAGGAACTGCTTGATGTGCGACAGCGGAATCGGCGGGACCGCCTCATCCACCGGCGTCGCGCGGGCGCGGATCGCCGACAGTCCGGGGCCGTTCGATCCGAGACCGAGAACGAGCTCGTCGCCGGGATAGATCAGATGGGGATTGCGTACCTGCGGGTTGACCTGCCAGATCTCCGGCCACAGCCACGGCTTCTTGAGGAAGCGCGCCGAGATGTCCCAGAGCGTGTCGCCTTTCTTGACCGTGTAGCGTGCCGGGTGCTGATCGGCGAGCTCCACCGTCGCGGCATAGGCGGCGAATGCGACCAGCAATCCAGCTGCAACTGGAAGTAGTTTTTTAAGCATGGCGGCCAATTACCTGATTCCCCAATGGCCGCGCGAGTGTAGCCCAACTATTCAGGGTAGAGAATGACGCCGTTCCCGAAATCGAAACGGCTTTGCGATCCTGCACAAAGCCGGCAAAATGCGCGTTTCCGACCGGTCCGGGATCGCTCGCGCTTGTGAGTCGGTGGGTTCGCCCGCATCTGTCCTTCTCGGAGCACCTTTCACGCCATGAGCCTGCTGACGATCCTCGAATTCCCCGATCCCCGGCTGCGCACCCGCGCCGAGCCGGTGGCCGCGTTCGATCCGGCGCTCAAGCAGCTGGTCGCCGACATGTTCGAGACGATGTACCAGGCGCCCGGCATCGGCCTGGCCGCGACCCAGGTCGACGTGCACCGCCAGCTGCTGGTCATCGACATCTCCGACACCAAGGATCAGCCGCTGGTCCTGATCAATCCGAGGATCATCGAGCGCGAGGGCAGCCAGACCTACCAGGAGGGCTGCCTGTCGGTGCCCGGCATCTATGCCGACGTCGACCGCGCCGACCGCGTCCGCGTCGAGGCGCAGGACGTCGACGGCGTGCCGTTCACGCTCGACGCCGACGGCCTGCTCGCGGTGTGCATCCAGCACGAGATGGACCATCTGGCCGGCAAGCTGTTCGTCGACTACCTGTCGCCGCTCAAGCGCGAGCTGGTCCGCAAGAAGCTCGAGAAGCAGCGCCGGCACAGCCCCGCGCCTGCCGCCGTCAGCGCCTGACCCTCTCCATGTCCGAGCGCCTGCGCCTGGTGTTCGCCGGGACACCGGAGTTCGCCGTCCCGTGCCTGCAGGCCTGCCTGCGCGCGCCGGTCGACGTGGTGGCGGTCTACACGCAGCCCGACCGTCCGGCCGGGCGCGGCCGCCAGCTGGCCGCCTCGCCGGTCAAGCAGGCCGCGCTGGCCGCGGCGATTCCGGTCGAACAGCCCGAGACCCTGCGCGATCCGGACGCCCAGGCGCGACTGCGCGCGCTGGCGCCGGATCTGATGATCGTCGTCGCCTACGGGCTGATCCTGCCGCGCAAGGTACTGTCGATCCCGAGACTCGGCTGCTGGAACGTGCATGCCTCGCTGCTGCCGCGCTGGCGCGGCGCCGCGCCGATCCAGCGCGCGCTGCTGGCCGGCGACGCCGAGACCGGCGTGGACCTGATGCGCATGGAGGCCGGCCTCGACACCGGTCCGGTGCTGCTCGAACGGCGCACGCCGATCGGGCCCGGCGAGACCGGCGGCAGCCTGCACGACCGGCTGTCCGCGCTCGGCGCCGACGTGCTCGCCGACGGGCTTGCGCGCCTGGTCGCCGGCACCTTGCCGGCTGCGCAGGTCCAGGCCGAGCACGGCGTGACCTATGCGCACAAGCTCGACAAGGCCGAGGCGCGGCTGGACTGGTCGCTGCCGGCGACGGCGCTGGAGCGGACCGTGCGCGCGTTCGATCCGTGGCCGGTCGCCGAGGCCGATATCGGCGGCGAACGCCTGCGCATCTGGTCGGCGCGCGCAGTGGACATGCCGCACGCCGCCTCGCCGGGGCAACTGCTCGCGGCCGGCGCGGCCGGCATCGACGTCGCCTGCGGCGAAGGCGCGCTGCGCATCCTCGACGTCCAGCGCGCCGGCGGCCGCCGCATCGCGGTCCGCGACTTTCTGAACGCGCGGCCCGACCTCAAGTCCGCCGCAGGCCCGGCCCCGTGAGCGACGGCGCGCCGCTGCGGGCGCATGCGGCGCGCGCGCTGGCGCGGATCGCGCTGGACGGCGTCTCGCTGCGGACCGAGCTGGCCGCTGCCTCCAGCGGCATCGCCGATCCGCGCGATCGCGCCCTGCTGGCGGCGCTGCTGTTCGAGTCGACACGCGGCTGGCTACGCTGGGACGCCGCCGCCGCGGCGCTGCTCGACAAGCCGCTGCCGCCGCGCGCGCGCGAGCTGCGCGCATTGCTGGTCGTGGGCTTGGTGCAGCTGGCCGTGCTCGATCTGCCGGCCTATGCGGTGGTTGCCGCCTGCGTCGAGGCGGCGCGCCTGCTCGGACAGCCGCGCCACGCCGGCCTGGTCAATGCGATCCTCCGGCGCTTCCTGCGCGAGCGCGCCGCGCTCGAAGCCCGGCTCGACCGCGATCCGGTGTCGCGCCATGCACATCCGCGCTGGCTGATCGACGCGATCGAGCGTGACTGGCCCGACCAGGCCGAGTCGATCCTCGCCGCCAACAACCGCCAGGCCGCGCTGACGCTGCGCGTCAACCGGCGCCGGACCGAACGCGCTGCGCTGCTGGCGCGTTTCGAGGACGCCGGCGTGGCGGCCCAGGCACCGGCGGGCTTGCCGGACGCGCTGGTACTCGAACAAAGCCAGGACGTGACGCGCCTGCCGGGCTATGCCGTGGGATGGTTTTCCGTGCAGGACGGCGCCGCGCAGCGCGTGGCCGATCTGCTCGAGCTGCGCGACGGCCTGCGCGTGCTCGACGCCTGTGCGGCGCCCGGCGGCAAGGCCGCGCACGCGCTGGAGCGGGCCGATCTCGCGCTGCTCGCGCTCGACCGCGACGCGGCGCGGTTGCCGCGCATCGACGAGAACCTGCGCCGGCTCGGCCTCGAAGCGACCGTGCGCGCCGGCGACGCGGCGCAGCCGGAGCGCTGGTGGGACGGGCAGAGGTTCGACCGCATCCTGATCGACGCGCCGTGCTCGGCGACCGGCATCGTCCGCCGCCAGCCCGACGTCAAGCTGCACCGGCGCGCCGCCGACCTCGCACCGCTGGCGGCGACGCAGCGCCGCCTGCTCGACGCGTTGTGGCCGCTGCTCGCGCCCGGCGGACGGCTGGTCTACGCGACCTGCTCGCTGCTGCGCATCGAGAACCAGGCCGTGCTGGCGCAATTCCTGGACGCCCACGACAATGCGTGCGCGTCGCCGCTGCCGGATCGCTTCGGTCTGGCCGCCGGCGTGGGACGGCAGAATCTGCCGGGTGAGGGCGGCATGGACGGTTTCTACTATGCGGTCTTGGAAAAGCCTCGCTAGCGCCGGCGCGCTCGCGCTGCTGCTGGCCGGCTGCGCGCTCGTGCACGAGCAGGCGCCCGGCGAGCTGGTCGTGCGCGGAGCCAGGCTGATCCCGGCGGTCGAGGGCGCGACGCTGGAGCTGGCGCTGGACTGCCGCCTCAGCGGTCCGATGAGCGACGCCCTCGATCGCGGCATCCCGCTGACGTTCAAGGTCGACGTGCAGGTCGACGCGACGCCGATCCGGCGCCGCATCGAGCTGCGCTACTTCCCGCTGTCGCGCCGCTATCTGCTGCGCGATCCGGACAGCGGCCGCGTGCTGCGCAGCTATGCGGCGTCGGCGGCCCTGCTCGACGGTCTGCGCGTGCTGCATCTGCCGCTCGACGGCGAGACGCTGCGCCGGGCCGCCGGCCAGGCCCGCGTGCGGGTCGGCCTGGAGCGCGCGGCGCTGCCGGGGCCGCTGCGACTGCCGGCGCTGTTCGAGCCGGCCTGGCACCTGCGTTCGGCGGAGTACGCATGGGCTATCGGCGCTGGCTGATCGTGTTCTGGCGCCGCCTGCTGCCGGCCGTCGCGGTGCTGGCGCTGCTGCTCGCCTCGCTCAAGCTGGCCGAGGAGGCGACCGGCGGCAATGCCGCGCTGGCACGCCAGTATCCGTGGGTGCTCGGCGGCGCGCTGCTGGCGCTGGCGGCGCTCGTGGCCGCGATCGGCCATCGGCTGTGGCGCCTGCGCGCCGACCTGTCGCGCGAGGCGCCGGCCGCCCGGCTGACCCGCCGCCTGCTGATCATGCTGGTGCTGCTCGCGGTACCGCCGGTGGTGGTCGTCTACGGCTTCGCGCTGCGCTTCCTCAATGCGACCGTCGACACCTGGTTCAACCTGCCGCTGGAGCGCTCGCTCGACGATGCGCTGGAGATCGCGCGCATCGTCATCGACGAGCGCATGCAGAGCGCCGAGCTCGACACCAGCCTGGTCGCGCGCGATCTGGAGGGCGTGTCCGAAGGCGAGCTGCAGGGCCTGGTCGACACGGCGATCGACCGCCTCGATGCGCTGGAGCTGACCGTCTTCGGCAGCGACCGCCGGATCCTGGCGACCGCCAGCTCCGATCCGCGCTTTCTCGATCCGCCGCTGCCGGACGCGGCATTGCTGCTGCGGCTGTCGGCCGAGGGCCGCTACGCCGCGTCCGAGCCGCTCGGCGATCTGCTGGCGGTGCGCGTCGTGCTGCGCATCGGCGGCACGCGGCCCGGCAACGAGCGGCTGCTGCAGGCGCTGTTCGCGCTGCCCGAGCGGCTGCAGCCGCTGACGCGCAGCGTCGAGACCGCGACGTTCCAGTACCAGCAGCTGAAGTTCCTGCGCGGATCGCTGAAGCTGACGTTCGCGCTGATCCTGAGCTTCGTGCTGCTGCTGTCGGTGCTGTTCGCGGTGCTGGCCGCATTCGGCGTCGCGCGTCGCCTGGTCGCGCCGGTCGGCCGCCTCGTCGCGGCGACGCGCGCGGTCGGCGCCGGCCGCTACGACACGCCGCTGCCGCCGGCCAGCAACGACGAGCTGGGCTTCCTGGTCCGCTCGTTCGCGCAGATGACGCGCGACCTGGAACTGGCCGGCGCGCACGCGCGCAGCAGCGCGCAGGAGACCGAGCAGCAGCGCGGCTGGCTCGAGGCGGTGCTCGAGCGCCTGTCGGCCGGCGTGCTCGGCTTCGATCGCGACGGCGCCCTGCGCATCGCCAACCACGCTGCCGAGACGATCCTCGGCGTGAACCTGTCGCGCGCCAACGGCCGCTCGCTGGCCGAGATCCGCCACCAGTGGCCGCAGCTGGCCGGCTTCATCGAGCCGCTGGGCCGGCACCTGCGCGAGCGGCTGCGCGAGTGGCGCGAAGAGCTGGTCATCGAGACCGAAGGCGGCCGCCGCGTACTGATGCTGCGCGGTGCGGCGCTGCCGGGCGACGCCGGTTTCGTCGCGGTGTTCGACGATCTGACCGTGCTCAACCGCGCCGAGCGCGATGCCGCCTGGGGCGAGGTCGCGCGGCGCCTCGCGCACGAGGTCAAGAATCCGCTGACGCCGATCCAGCTCGCCGCCGAGCGGCTGCGCCGCCGCTTCCTGGGCCGCATGCCACCCGACGATGCCGAGCTGCTCGATCGCGCGACGCACACGATCGTCAGCCAGGTCGAAGCGCTCAAGACGATGGTCAACGCGTTCGGCGACTACGCGCGGCCGCCGCAGCTGTCGACGCAGCCGATCGCGCTGCACGCCCTGCTCGACGAGGTGCTCGACCTCTACGCGAACGATCAGCGCATCGCGCTGACCCGCGATCTCGCCGAGGGCGAGCCGCTGGTGCGTGCCGATGCGGTGCGGTTGCGGCAGGCGCTGCACAACCTGCTCAAGAACGCGCTGGAGGCGGTCGGCGAGGAGATCAAGCCGCAGATCCAGGTCGCCACGCGAACCCTGCACGCCGACGGCGGCGACTGGGTCGACCTGACCGTCTCGGACAACGGCCCCGGACTGCCGGCCGATTTCGGCGAGCGCTGGTTCGAGCCGTACACGACCAGCAAGGAGAAAGGCACGGGCCTGGGCCTGGCCGTCGTCAAGAAGATCGCCGAGGAACACGGCGGCAGCGTGCGCGCCGCCAATCGCGAGCGCGGCGGCGCGGAATTCGTGCTGAGGCTGCCGCTCGAGGCGCTCTAGCCGCCGCGACGCGCGTCGCGCCTCGCAACCTGCATGCGATGACGGCCGAGGCGCCGGCGCGCGTCGTGCCCGGACCGGGCGCACGAGCGCGCAAGGCGCGATGCAGGGCTGACGGCGAGCCGGGCCGGCCGCCGTCGCGCGGCGCGACCCGACCCGACGTCATCGACCGGCGACCGATTTGACCGGCCGCGCGCGATCGGGCTCAGCTCGCGCCGCGCAGCACCGCCACCGGCGGCGTCCGCGCGATGCGCCGCGTGCCGGCCAGGCCCGCCAGCATGACCAGCACGGTCGAGGCGATCGCGATCGCGCCGAGCGTGCCGAGCGGCGGCCAGTAGTCGGGCAGGCGGAACACCGTGCGCGCCAGCGCGATGCCGGTGGCGGCGGCACCGCCGGCCGCGACGACGCCGGCGAGCAGGCCGAGCGCCGCGAACTCGCCGAGCACGGCCGCGTTGAGCTGGCCGCTGTTGGCACCGAGCGTGCGCAGCAGCGCGATTTCGAAGCGGCGCTCGTCGGCGGTCGCCGCGAGCGCGGCCAGCAGCACCAGCAGACCGGCGATCAGGCTGAAGCCGAGCACCCAGGTCACCGCCGAGGAGACGCGCTCGATGATGTCGCGCACGCGATCGAGAATCGCGTTGATGTCGACCAGCGAGACATTCGGCAGCGCGCGCGACAGTTCGGCCAGGCCGGCCGAACCCGGCGGCAGATGGAAGCTCGCGATGAAGCTGTGCGGCAGTGCGTCGCCATGTGCCGGATCGAGCATCATGAAGAAGTTGACGCGGAACGAGTCCCAGTCGACCTCGCGCACGCTCGACACCGTCGCGGTGACCTCCTGGTCGCCGATGCGCAGTGTCATCGTGTCGCCGAGCGCGAGCTTGAACATCTCGAACCAGCTCTGATCGACCGACATCTGCGGCGAGGCGCTGTCGGCGCCGTGCCAGGCGCCCTGGACGATGCGGTTGGACGGCGGCACCTCGGCGCTCCAGGACACCCGGACCTCGCCTTCGATCCAGTTGCCGGCGCGTTCGTCGCCGTAGTCGGCCGCGCGCGGCGCCTTGCCGTTGATCGCGACCAGCTTGCCGGCGGCCAGCGGCAGCAGGCTGAGATTGCGCGCGCCGAGCCCGTCCAGGCGTGCCTTGAAGTCCTGGCGCTGGTCCGGCTGCACGTTCAGCACGAAATAGTTCGGCGTGTCGGCCGGCAGATCGGCGCGCCAGCGTTCCAGCAGCGAGGGGCCGATCACCGCAAGCAGGTCCAGGGCGGTCAGGCTGAGCGCCAGCGCGCCGACCTGGATCAGCGTCAAGGCGCGCCGCCGCACCAGGTTGGCCAGGCCGAAGCGCAGCGCACCGGGCAGCCGGCGGCCGCCGGCGCGCAGCGCCTTGAGCAGCAGCAGGCTGACCGCCAGCGTGGCCAGCGCGACGCCGAGCAGGCCGCCGCCGAGCACGGCGGCGAGGCGGCCCGATCCGCTCTCGATCAGGATCAGCAGCGCGCCGACCGCGAACGGCAGCAGATACAGCGCGTCGAAGCGGCGAATCCGCGTGTCGAGGTCGCGCCGGAACACGCGCATCGGCTCGACGTCGCGCAGGCGCAGCAGCGGTGGCAGCGCGAAGCCGAACAGCACCGCCAGGCCGATCAGGAACGCCGACAGCGACGGCCCCCACGGCAGCGCCGGCACGGCGCCGGGCAGCAGTTCGCGCGCGAACGCGAACGCCGCCTCCTGCAGCCCGAGGCCGAGCGCGGCGCCGATCAGGCAGGCCGGCACCGCGAGCAGGGCCAGTTCCAGCGTCAGCGCCAGCACGATCTCGCTGCGGCTGGCGCCGAGGCAGCGCAGCAGCGCGACTTCCTCGGTCTTGCGCCGCGAGAAGCGTTGCGCGGCCAGCGCGACCGCGATGCCGGCGAGCAGGGCGGCGAGCAGGGCGGCCAGGCGCAGGAAGCTCTCGCCGCGCTCGAACGCGGTGCGCAGGTTCTGCTGGGCGTCCTCGACGCTGGTCAGTCGTGCGGCCGGCGGCAGATGCTCGCGCGCCCAGGCCGCATAGCGCTCGACCGCCGGCGCCTCGCCGGCGACCAGCAGCCGGTAGCTGGCGCGGCTGCCCGGCCCGAGCAGTCCGGCCGCGTCGGCATCGGCCAGGCTCATCAGCACGGTCGGCGCGAACTGGAACACCGAGCCGCCCGGCGCGTTGACGATCTCGCCGGCGATTGCGAGGTCGCGGCCGCCGATCTGCAGGCGATCGCCGACGTTGCGGCCGAGGCCGGCCAGGACGGCGCGGTCGGCATAGACCTCGCCGGGCGCCGGCGCCGCGGCCTCGCGCGCGCCGCCGTCCGCGCTGCGCACGCTGAGTGCGCCGCGCAGCGGAAACGCGGGATCGACCGCGCGAATCTCGGTGAACTGGCTGGCCTCGCCGGAGAAGACCACGCTCGAGAACTCGACGATGCGGTTGGTCGCCAGGCCCGCGCGGCGCGCCTCGTCGACGAAGTCCTCGGGCAGGGCGCCGCGCCGGGCGCTGACGCCGAGGTCGCCGCCGAGCAGCTCGGCGGCCGAGGCGACGATCGCCCGCTCCACGCGCGCCGCCAGCGTGCCGACCGCAGCCAGTGCCGCGACCGCCAGCACCAGCGCAGCGGCCAGCGTGGCCAGCTCGCCGTGGCGGAATTCGCGGCGCAGGCTGCGCGCGGCGAACGCGACCGGCTTCATGCCGCGTCCTCGATCAGGCGCCCGTCGCGCATGTGCACGGTGCGTGCGCAGCGCGCGGCGAGCTTGGGATCGTGCGTGACCAGGACCAGCGTGGTGGCATGCTCGCGGTTCATCGCGAACAGCAGGTCGGTGATCGTCGCGCCGGTGCGCTGGTCGAGGTTGCCGGTCGGCTCGTCGGCGAACAGCAGGGCCGGCCCGTGCACGAATGCGCGCGCCAGCGCGACGCGCTGCTGCTCGCCGCCGGAGAGCTGGTGCGGATAGTGGTGCAGGCGCTGGCCGAGGCCGACGTCGCCGAGCGCCTTCTGTGCGCGCTCGCGCGCGTCGTCGCGGCCCTCGAGCTCCAGCGGCAGCATGACGTTCTCCTCGGCGCTCAGCGCCGGCAGCAGGTGGAACGACTGGAACACGAAGCCGACCAGCCGGCGCCGCAGCCGCGCCCGCGCCTCCTCGTCGAGCGTGTCCAGGCGCTGGCCGTCCAGCGTGACCTCGCCGCCGGTCGGCCGGTCCAGCCCGGCCAGCAGGCCGAGCAGGGTGGTCTTGCCGGAGCCGGACGCGCCGACGATCGCGAGACTGGCGCCGCGCGCGACCGACAGGCTGACCTCCTCGAGGATCGTCAGGCGCCCGTCGGGGCCGTCGACGGCTTTGCTAAGCTTCCGGGCACTGAGGACGGTTTCGGAATCGAGGGTCATGCTGCGAGGTTTCCTGTGGGTGATGCTGCTGGTGGGGATCGGGGTGCCGCTGTCGGTGCCGGCGGCCCCGCTACGGACCGGACCGGTATTGGTACTCGGCGACTCGCTGTCGGCCGCCTACGGCATCCCGATCGCGGCCGGCTGGGTCAGCCTGCTCGAGCGGCGCCTGCAGGCGGCACCGGTGCCGCGCGCGGTCGTCAACGCATCGATCAGCGGCGAGACCACCGCCGGCGGACTAGCGCGGCTGCCCAAGCTGCTGGCCGAACACGAGCCGGCGCTGGTCGTCGTCGAGCTCGGCGCCAACGACGCGCTGCGCGGCCTGCCGATCGCCGCACCGCGCGAGAACCTGCGCCTGATCGTCGAGCGGATCCGCGAGTCCGGCGCGCGCGTGCTGCTGCTCGGCATCGAGATTCCGGTCAACTACGGGCCGCAGTACCGCGACAGCCTGCGAGCGATGTATCGTGACTTGGCGGCCGATTTCAACCTGCCATTGGTCCCGTTCCTGCTCGACGGGGTCGCACTCGATCCGGACCTGATGCAGGCCGACGGCCTGCATCCGACCGCCGACGCCCAGCCCAGGCTGCTCGACAACGTCTGGCCGGCGCTCGAAAAGGCGCTGCAGCCCTGAGCGCGATGACCGTCTGCGTCCGTCCGCTCGCCGCCTTTCTTCGCTACTCGTACGGGGTGATCCTGATGACCGCTGCGACCGTATCCTCCGCCGACGTCCGCGCCGAGACCGCCGCCGCGCGGCCGGTGCTGGCGATCCACGGCGGTGCCGGCGTGATCCGCTCGACGTTGACGCCCGAGATCGAGGCCTCGGTCAAGGCCGATCTGCGCCGCGCGCTCGATGCCGGCTACGGCGTGCTCGAAGCGGGCGGCAGCGCGGTCGACGCGGTCGCCCGGGCCGTGGTCGCCCTCGAGGACTCGCCGCATTTCAATGCGGGCAAGGGCGCGGTGTTCACGCACGAGGGCCGCAACGAACTCGACGCCTCGATCATGGACGGCAGCACGCGCCGAGCCGGCGCGATCGCCGGCGTCACCCGCGTGCGCAATCCGGTCCTGCTGGCGCGCGCGGTCATGGAGCGCTCGCCGCACGTGATGCTGATCGGCGAGGGTGCCGAGGCGTTCGGCCGCGGCATCGAGGGCATCGCTTTCGTCGAGCCGTCGTACTTCCATACCGACGTGCGCTGGCAGCAGCTGCGCGAGGCGATCGAGAAGGAGGCCAAGCGCGAGCCCTCGGCGCAGGGACGCGCGATCCACTACGGCACGGTCGGCGCGGTCGCGCTCGACGCGCAGGGCCGGCTCGCCGCGGCGACCTCGACCGGCGGCATGACCAACAAGCGCTGGGGACGAGTCGGCGACTCGCCGATCATCGGCGCCGGCACCTACGCCGACGCGCGCTGCGCGGTCTCGGCGACCGGCTGGGGCGAGTTCTTCATTCGCGCCGCGGTCGCCCACGACATCTGCGCGCGCGTCGAGTACGGACGCCAGGCGCTGGCCGACGCCGCGCGCACGGTGATCATGGAGACGATTCCGGCGCTCGGCGGCGACGGCGGTGTGATCGCGGTCGATGCGCAGGGCCAGGTGACGCTGCCGTTCAATACCGACGGCATGTACCGCGGCTGGGTCGATCGCGACGGCCGCCGGCACGTGGCGATCCTGGCCGAGAAGCGCTGATCGTCGGCCGCGTCGCGCGCCGGCGGCGCGCGAGATCGCGCCGCGCGGCCGCGGCCGGTACGGCGCTCAGGCGAAGACCGGCTCCTCCAGCGGCAGCAGGTCCACGCCGCAGACCAGGCCTTCGACCCAGTCGATGAAGCGCTGCACGTTGTCGTGGCCGGCGATCGGCAGGCCGTGCTGCGGCACGATCATGTCGATGTCGAGCTTGCGCGCGCGGCGCGCCCACCAGCGGCAGGCCCGGTTCGACGCCATGTAGCGGCGGTGGAACGCCGCCATCGCCGGTACGTGCTGCGTGAAGTCCGTGATCGGCGCGTACGGCGCGTCGATCATCGAGGCACCGAGGTCGCCGCTGAACAGGATGCGGCTGATCGGGTCGTAGAACTGGAAATTGCCGACGCTGTGCAGGAAGTGCGCGGGGATCGCCTGCAATGCCATGTTGCCGATCGGAATCTCGGCGCCTTCGTCGGGCAGCAGCAAGTAGCGGTCGGCGCCGGTGTCCTTCTGGTAGTGCGGCACGCTGTGCGGAATGAAGCGCCCCCACAGCCGCGAGCAGACCACGCGCGCCGAGGTGTACATCAGCCAGCGGTCGACCGAGCCGATGATGTCCGGATCCTGGTGCGAGGCGAGAATCCAGTCCAGGTTGCGCGGCTGCACATAGCGCGTCATCGCCAGGCTGAGCGGCGTGTAGAGCAGGGCGCCGCCCGGATCGATCAGCGCCGAGCGGCCGCCGTGCATGATCAGGAACTGGTTCGCCTGCACGCCGTCGTCTCCGCGGACCAGGTCGTTGAAGACCACGCAGAGGTGGTCTCCCTTGCGGAACAGTTCGGTTGCCATCGATCGGGGCTCGCAGCCGGCGGAGGGCGCATTCTCCCGGTGCCGGTGCCGCCCGCGTTTGACATGCATCAAGCCCGCCGGCCGGCCGGCGAGGGGCAGCCGCGGGCCCGCGCAGCGCGCGAGCCCGGGCTCCGTGCTCAGCCGCCGGTCGCCGGCGTGCCCTTCAGATGCGTGTCGAGGAAGCGCAGCACCGCGCCATAGCCCTCGATCTGGTTCTTCTTCTTCGTGAAGCCATGGCCCTCGTCGTCGAACACGACGTACTCGACCGGCACGCCGTTCTTCTTGACCGCGGCGACGATCTCGTCGGACTCGGGCAGGATCACGCGCGGGTCGTTCTTGCCCTGCAGCACGATCAGCGGCTTGGTGATCTTGTCGGCGTGGAACAGCGGCGAGGTCTCGACCAGGAAGTCGCGCTGCGTCTGCGGATTGCCGATCTCCTGGTACAGCGCCTCGCGGAAGCTCTCCCAGTACGGCGGGATGCTCTCGAGCGTGCGCAGCCAGTTGCTGACGCCGAAGATGTCGACGCCGACCTTGAACTCGTCCGGCTTGAACGCCAGCGCGGCCAGGGTCATGTAGCCGCCGTAGCTGCCGCCGGCGATGCCGATGCGGTCGGGGTCGACGTAGTCCAGGCTCTGCAGGTACTTCTTGGCCTCGACGCAGTCCCACAACGGCTCGCGGCCGTGCTTGCCGTCGTCCGCCGCGAAGAACGTCTTGCCGTAGCCGGAGCTGCCGCGGTTGTTGATGCCGAGCACCACATAGCCGTTGTTGGCCAGATACTGCAGGAACGGGTTGTACGCGCGCGTGGTCTGTCCGCCCGGTCCGCCGTGCACCCAGACAATCGCCGGCGCCTTGCTCTGCGCGGTGGCCTGATGCGGCTTCCAGAGGATGTTCGGAATCTCGACGCCGTCGAAGCTCTTGAAGCGCACGACGCTGGAGTCGACCAGGTCGGCCGGGTCGATCTTCGGGCTCAGTGCGGTGGTCAACCGCTTCGGCTCGGTCTGGCCGAACTCGAAGATGTACAGGTCGTTGGGCTGGCGGTCGCCGTTGAGGAAGAAGGTCGCGCGCTGTTCGGACCGGCCGATGTTGACGCCGCGGATCTCGCCGCTCGGCAGCTTCGGCAGCGCGACCGGCTGGCCCGATGCCGCATCGTAGACCTCGAAGCGCGTGCTGCCGTCCTCGTTGATCGCCGCGACGCGGTACTTGCCGTTGTGCGAGTAGTACGAGAACGCGATGTCCCAGTCCTCGCGCTGCACGTCCTCGTGCGTGCCGCTGTCGATCACGTAGCGGCGCAGGCGCTGGAACTCGCTGCCGTCGTTGCTGAGGTAGAGCAGGCTGCGGCCGTCCGGCGCGAAGTCCTGCGCGGCGAAGCTGGCGTCGCCCTCGTGCTTGGACAGATGGATCAGCTTCTTCTCGCGCCGGTCGTACAGATACAGGTCGTTGTCGTTGCTCGTGCGGCTCTTGCCGAGCGCCAGATAGCGTTCGTCGCGCGACAGCGGTCCGATCTCGTAGCCTTCGGTGTTCTCGTACAGCCGCTCGCGCGCATAGGTCTTGGCGTCGTAGCGGTACAGGTCGAAGAACTTCGGATTGCGCTCGTTGGTGGTCACGTAGAACGCGCCGCCGTCGTGGTCGAAGCCGGCGAACTGCGCCTTGAGATTCTCGCCCGGCGTCAGGTCCTTCTCGCTGCCGTCGGCCTCGATCACGTACAGGTGGTTGAGCTCGTTGCCGCCCTGGTCGCGCGTGATCAGCTTGCGGTCGTCGGCCGGAAACCAGGCGATCGCGTTGTTGTTGTCGGTCGCGGACTGCGTGACCGGCGTCCAGTCGCCGCCGTCGGCCGACATCGTGTAGGCGTTCCACACGCCGCTCTTGTTCGACGAGAACAGGATCCGGCGCTCGTCCGGCGAGAACGAGGCGCCGCCGATCGCGATCGTGTCGACGAAGTCCTCGATCGTGTAGTGCTTGGTCGGCCGCGCCACCTCGGCCACGGCGGCCGGCGCCTCGGCAGCAGCGGTCGGCGCGGGCGGCGGCGGATCGGGTTGCTTGCAGCCGCCGAGGGCGACGGCGGTCGCCAGGGCGGAAGCGATGAGCGGAATGCGATGGGACATGGAAGGTCTCGCCGATGGGAGCCGGGCGGGATTCGTCCGTGAACCAGGCAGGCGCCCGACGCCCCCGCATGCGGACTAGTCGGCGCGGCCGGCGTCGGGCCGCGCTCTTGCACGCGCCGGCCGTCGTGCCATGGCGGCACCGGCGGCCGGCCGCCACGTCTCTAGGGTGGCCGCTGCGGACCCTAGCACGCGCCGGGTCCAGGCTCATCTGGCGGAAGTCATCGCGCCGGACGGCACGGTTTGCAATCGATCGCGCGGCTTGCCAAGCTGCGGGCCCGCTGTCCCTTGCGTATGCCCATGTCGACCCGACCGCGTCTCGTCCTGATCGACGGCTCGTCGTATCTGTTCCGCGCGTTCCACGCGCTGCCGCCGCTGACGAATGCGGCCGGCGAGCCGACCGGCGCGCTGTTCGGCGTGGTCAACATGCTGCGCTCCACGCTCAAGGAGCGGCCCGAGTACGCGGCCTTCGTCGGCGATGCGCCCGGACCGACCTTCCGCGATGCGCTGTATCCGGCCTACAAGGCCAATCGCGCGCCGACGCCGCCGGACCTGCTGGCCCAGGTACAGCCGATGTTCGAGATCGTCGGCGCGCTCGGCTTCCCGATCCTGTGCGTCCCGGGCGTCGAGGCCGACGATGTGATCGGCACGCTGGCGGTGCAGGCCGCCCGGCTCGGCATCGACGTGACGATCTCCACCAGCGACAAGGATTTCGCCCAGCTGGTCTCGCCGCAGGTGCGCCTGGTCAACACGATGACCAATACCGTGACCGACGTCGACGGCGTGCTGGCCAAGTTCGGCGTGCCGCCCGAGCGCATCGTCGACTTCCTCGCGCTGACCGGCGATGCGATCGACAACGTACCCGGCGTCGAGAAATGCGGTCCGAAGACCGCCGCGCGCTGGCTGACCGAGTATGGCTCGCTCGACGGCGTGATCGGCCGTGCCGCCGAGGTCGGCGGCAAGATCGGCGAGAACCTGCGCAAGGCGCTGGCACAGCTGCCGCTGTCGCGCCAGCTGGTCACGATCAAGACCGACGTCGCGCTCGATCAGGGCCCCGATGCGCTGCGGCTGCGCGAGCGCGACGTCGAGGCGCTGCGCGTGCTGTACCGGCGCTACGAGTTCAATGCCGCGCTCAAGGAGCTCGACGCGGCGTCGGGCGCCGATGCCGCGTCCGCCGTGGCGGTGCCGGTGCAGACGCAGCCGGTCATCGCCGAGGGCAGCGCGGCGCCGGGCGACTACGAGCGGGTGCTCGAAGCGGCGCGTTTCGAGCACTGGCTGCAGCAGCTGCGCGCGGCGCCGCTGATCGCGTTCGATACCGAGACCACCTCGATCGACCCGATGCGCGCCGAGATCGTCGGCGTGTCGTTCGCGGTCGAGCCCGGCCGCGCCGCCTACGTGCCGCTCGGGCACGACTACCCGGGCGCACCGGTCCAGCTCGACCGGACGATGGTGCTGGAGGCGCTCAGGCCGCTGCTGGAGGATCCGGACAAGCCCAAGCTCGGACAGCACGCCAAGTACGACATCAACGTGCTGGCCGGTGCCGGCATCGCGGTGCGTGGCGTGACCGAGGACACCATGCTCGAGTCCTACGTGCTGAACTCGACCGCCTCGCGCCACGACATGGACACGCTGGCCAAGCGCCATCTGGGCTACACGACGATCCACTACGAGGACGTCTGCGGCAAGGGCGCCAAGCAGATTCCGTTCTCGCAGGTGGACCTCGACGGCGCGACCCGCTACGCGGCCGAGGACGCCGACGTGACCCTGCGCCTGCACGAGGCGCTGCGGCCGCGCCTGGCCGCCGACGCCAAGCTCGATGCGGTCTATCGCCAGATCGAGATGCCGCTGGTGCCGGTGCTGGCGCGCATGGAGCAGCGCGGCGTGCTGGTCGACGTGCCGGCGCTGCGTCTGCAGAGTCAGCAGCTGGCGCGCCGCATGCAGGAGCTGACCGGGCAGGCGCACGATCTGGCCGGACACGTCTTCAGCCTGGACTCGCCCAAGCAGCTGCAGGCCGTGCTGTTCGACGAGCTCAAGCTCGCGGCGGTGCTGAAGACGCCGACCGGGCAGCCGTCGACGAACGAGGAAGCGCTCGAGGCGATCGCGCACGAGCACGCCTTGCCGCGCCTTATCCTGGAGTACCGCGGCCTGGCCAAGCTGCGTTCGACCTACACCGAGAAGCTCGCCGAGATCGTCAATCCGCGCACCGGCCGCGTGCACACCAGCTACCACCAGGCCACCGCGGCGACCGGACGGCTGTCATCGGCCGATCCGAACCTGCAGAACATTCCGGTGCGCACCGAGGAGGGCCGGCGCATCCGTCAGGCCTTCGTCGCGCCGGAGGGCTGGCGGATCGTCGCGGCGGACTACTCGCAGATCGAACTGCGCATCATGGCGCACCTGTCCGGCGACGCCGGCCTGCTCGCCGCGTTCCACGGCGACCAGGACATCCACCGCGCGACCGCGGCCGAGGTCTTCGCGGTGCCGCTCGCCGACGTCGATCCGGGCCAGCGCCGCGCCGCCAAGGCGATCAACTTCGGCCTGATGTACGGCATGGGCCCGTTCGGCCTGGCGCGCCAGCTCGGCATCGGCCGCGGCGAGGCGCAGGACTACATCGCGCGCTACTTCCAGCGCTATCCGGGCGTACGCGAGTTCATGGACCGCGTGCGCGAGCAGGCGCACCGCGACGGCTACGTCGAGACCGTGTTCGGACGCCGCCTGTATCTGGACTTCATCAATGCGCGCAACCAGGCGCAGCGTGCCGGCGCCGAGCGCGCCGCGATCAACGCGCCGATGCAGGGCACCGCGGCCGACATCATCAAGCGCGCGATGATCGCGGTCGACGCCTGGCTGGCCGGACAGGACGACCGCGCGCGCATGCTGATGCAGGTGCACGACGAACTGGTCTTCGAGGTGCGCGCCGACGCGGTCGAGGAGATCGCCGACGGCGTGCGCAGCCGCATGGCCGCAGCCGCCGTGCTCGACGTGCCGCTGGTCGTCGACGTCGGCAGCGGCGCCAACTGGGACGAGGCGCACTGAGCGCCGTCGCCCGCTCCGTGCGTTTGGCGAGCGGGCCTGGGGCGACGAAGCGACAGTCCATGGCCTGCCGACGCGCGGTCGGCGCCGCCGCCGGATCGATCATTCAGTTGATGCCCATGCGCTCCGCTTGGGCTCGATCGAGGGCCGTCGTCGAGTCGATCCGGCTCGCTTCCCAGGATTCGGCCGGGAGCGCGCGCGTCGCGAGCGTGAGGCTCAGTGCCGCAGGCGCCGCGCGATCGCCGGACGCGACAGCAGCGCGAATACGATGCCGACCGCGAAGCCGGCGATGTGCGTCCACCAGGCGACCGCACCGAACGTCGGACCGGCATAGGTGAACAGCAGCTGCAGCAGGATCCAGAAGCCGATCAACAGCGGCGCCGGAATGCGGACGAACTCCAGAAAGACGCCGAGCGGCAGCACCAGGCCCAGGCGTGCACGCGGGAACAGCGCGAAGTAGGCGCCGACCACGGCCGACACCGCGCCGCTCGAGCCGATGATCGGGGAACGGATCGAGGCCAGCGTCCAGGCGCCGGCCAGGTTCGACAGCGCGCCGCCGACCAGGAACAGGGCGAGGAAGCGCGTCGAGCCCAGCGCGCGCTCGGCCGGAACGCCGAACACGATCAGGAACAGCAGATTGCCGGTCAGGTGCAGCCAGTCGGCGTGGATGAAGATCGCGGTGATCAGCCGCGCCGCGCGCAGCTCCAGCAACTGCTGCAGCCAGGGTGCGCGGCCGTCGAGCAGGGTCGAGGGCACGGTGCCCCATTGCGCGAGCAGCTCGCCGCGCGCGTCGGGCGGCTCGGTGACCAGCCACAGGAAGACCACGACGCTGACCGCGACGATCAGCAGCGTCGCCCAGGGCGGATGCGGCTTGCGGCGGCTCGGCAGGTGGACGAACACGCTGGACGCCGCTGCCTCAGGCGCGCTCGCCGGAGCGGCGCAGCCGGTACGCGGCCATCAGCGGCCGCCGCGCGGGTAGAAGAACCGCGTGCCGTCCACTTCCATGACCAGACCGTCCTGGCGGATCTCGCGCAGATACAGCCCCTTGCCGAGCTCGGCTCCCTCGGCTTGGCGCACGTCGTTGAGGATCACGAAGCGCTTGGCCGGATCGTCCGAATAGACCTGCATCGTCAACTGCATCGCCGGCAGCTCGCGGCGCGTCGCGTACGGCAGTTCCCAGAGCTTGGGCAGGGCCGGTTCCTTCGTCGTGGCGGCAGGCGGCGGTGCCGGCGCGGGCGCGACCACCGGGGCGGCAGGCGCGACGGCCGGCTGCGTGGCCGGATTCGCCGCGGCCGGCGCGGCTGCGATCGGGTTCGCCGGTACCGGTGCCGCTGCTGGAGCCGGTGGCGGCACGGCGGCTGCCGGTTGTGCCGGCGGCGTCGCCTCGGCGACCGTGCCGGCCGGCGGCGCGGGCTTGGTCGCCTCGGCGGCGCGCGGCGTGCGCGGCGGCGCGGTGGTGGCCGCAGGCTTGGACGCATCGGCGAGCGCTGCGCGGCGCTCGCCGCCCGGCGCCGGCGCCGCGACCTGCGCCGGGGCCGGCGCGTCGCCGCGCTGCAGCCACCAGCCGGCCGCCAGCGCGACCGCGATCAGTGCCGCCAGCACCGGCAGCAGACTGCGCCGCCTGCGGGTCGCGATGACCGGCGTCGCCAGGTTCGGCATCTCGCCGAGCCGGCGCTGGCTTTCGGATTTCTTGAGGGCTTCGAGAATCAGCGACATGGCGGCAGCTTACTTCACCGTGCGCGCCAGATGCGGTCCGGCGTCGTCGAGGGCGGAAAGGGCGAACAGCGTCTCCGGACCGATAATGCCGTCCGACTTCACGCCGTAGGATTGCTGGAGCTTGCGCACGCGCTCCTCGAGCGCGGCATCGAAACTGGTGCCGTCGGCAGCGCCGGGGCCCTTGTCGTACGCGGCCAGGCGATCCTTGACCCAGCCGACCGCGGCACCGGCGTCGCCGCGCTTGAGCGTGGCCGGAATCGATTCGGGCAGCCGCCACAGCGCCATGAAGTCGCCGTTCCAGTAGCTGCCCAGCGAAGCGCGGTGCAGCTCGACGTTCTCGCCGCCGACGTCGAGCAGCACCTGCTCGGCACCGACGCCGCGCAGCAGCGCGTAGCCGGACGGCCGTCCGGGACCGCCCAGGGCCAGGATCAGCGGGCGGTCGAAACGCGCCAGCTGCTCGAGCGTCGCGCGGCCGCGCAGGCAGGCCAGACCCGGCGCGACCATCGCCGCGCAGCGCACCGCGTCGCGGACCGACACCTGGCTCGAATCGACCTGCCAGCGTGCGAGCAACTGGCCGAACGCGGTCAGTTCGGAGTCCTGCGTCGCCTCGAGCCGTGCGGCCAGCTGCGCGAGCCCCGGATCGTCCTGGGCCGGCTGCTCGGCGACCGGCGTCGCGGGTGCCGGCAGCGGTTCCGGCGCGCGGCGCGACCACCACAGGCCCGCCGCGATCGCGGCGGCGATCGCGACGGCGGCCAGGGCCCACAGGCCGAACCGGCGGGCCAGGTAGCGGGCATGGCCGGGCAGGGTCTCGTCGGCGGCGCGCGCGACCAGGCGCTCGCCGATCACGCTCTGCTCGCGCGCATAGCCGGCCATCAGCGCGCGGTCGGCGATGATGTTGATCAGCCGCGGAATGCCGCCGGAGCGCTGATACAGCGCGCGCAGTCCGAGCCGCGAGAACGGCATGCGCGAACAGCCGGCGACCGCCATCCGGTGGCGCAGATACGCCTCGGTCTCGTCGCGGTCGAGCGGCGTCAAGTGGTAGCGCGCGGTGATGCGCTGGGTCAGCTGGCGCAGCTCCGGCCGCGCCAGCATCTCGCGCAGCTCCGGCTGTCCGAGCAGGATGATCTGCAGCAGCTTCTGCGTCGGCGTTTCCAGATTGGTCAGCAGGCGCACCTGCTCGAGCGACTCGGGCGAGAGGTTCTGCGCCTCGTCGATGATCAGCACCACGCGCAGGCCCTGCGCGTAGGCGTCGAGCAGATAGGCGTTGAGCGTGTCGGTCAGCGCCTTGAGGCTGCCGCGCTTGCCTTCGATGTCGCGCTTGAGCTCCTCGCAGACGGTCTCGATCAGCTCGACCGGCGACAGCTTCGGATTGAGCACCAGCGCCACGCGCGTGTTCTCGGGCAGCTGTTCGAGCAGCAGACGGCACAGCGTGGTCTTGCCGGTGCCGACCTCGCCGGTGAGCTGCACGAAGCCGCCGCTGCCGCCCTTGCCGATGCCGTACAGCAGATGCGCCAGCGCGTCCCGGTGCCGTTCGGACAGGAATACGTAGCGCGGATCCGGCGTGATCGAGAACGGCGGTTCGCGCAGGCCATAGAACTCAAGATACATGCGGCTACTTTACCCGAACGGCGCGTATCGACGGCGCGGTCCGGCTCGGACCGCGAGGCGGGGCGCCGGTTCGCGATCCGGGGCGCGACGCCCGGATCGCCGCCGCACCGACCTCAGTCCTCGCCGCTGAAGAACGAGAACAGATTCAGCAGGTGCGAGAACAGCACGACGATGTTGCCGAACAGCGACACCGTGATGTAGACCGGATTGGCGGCGCCGTCGTGGATCATGCGGCCGGTGTCGTAGAGGATGAAGCCGCTCATCAGCAGGACCGCCAGGCCCGAGATCGCCAGCGACAGCAGCGGGATCTGCAGGAAGATCAGGGCGACGATGCCGAGCAGCACGACGATGCAGCCGGCGACGAGGAAGCTGCCGAGGAAGCTGAAGTCGCGGCGCGAGACGACCGCATAGGCGGACAGACCGACGAACAGCGCGGCGGTGCCGGCCAGCGCGTTGAACACGATGCCCGGGCCGCCCGGCAGCTTGAGATAGGCGGCGATCAGCGGACTGAGCAGAAAGCCGACCAGGCCGGCCCAGGCGAACGTCAGCCAGATCGCGGTATCGCCGTTCTTGGCGGCGTTGATCGCGAACGGCCCGCCGATGAAGACGACCATGAACACCAGCCACATGCCGATGCTCCAGCCGAGATCGAGCTGCAGGCCGACGAAGGCGCCGACGGCGGCGACCGCCATGACGATCGACAGCAGCAGATAGGTATTGCGCACGATGCTCGGCTGGGCGGCGGCGCCGGCCGACGGAAGGATCACGGGCTGCTCGGACATGACGGCTACTCGTATGGGCTCTCGGGCCACCTTAGGCAAGCGGCGGCGGCAAGGCAAGCGGCGGTCCGGTTCGCCTGCGCGCAGGCGCCTGGACGGCCGCGCCGGCGCGGGATCCCTCCTCGACGGCTGCGGCAGCGCCGTCGGCATGCCGCAGCCGCAGCGGCGAGCGGGAGGCCGCGTGCCCGCGCTAATCGAGCGCCAGACAGACGTTCTTCGGTTCGGTGAAGAAGCGCAGCGCCTCGCTGCCGCCCTCGCGGCCGACACCCGACTGCTTGACGCCGCCGAACGGCGTGCGCAGGTCGCGCAGCAGCCAGCAGTTGACCCAGACCAGGCCGAACTCGAGGCGTGCGGCGACGCGATGCGCACGCTTCAGATCGGCAGTCCACAGCGAGGCGGCCAAGCCGTAGTCGGTGCCGTTGGCGAGCGCGACGGCCTCGTCCTCGTCGTCGAACGGGATCAGGCTGACGAACGGGCCGAAGATCTCGTCCTGATTGGTCGCGCTGGCGTTGGGCAGGCCCTCCACGACCGTGGGTTCGACGAACCAGCCGTTCGCGCAGCGTCCGCCGATCGCGGCCGGACCGCCGCCGGTCAGCACGCGGGCGCCCTCGGCGCGCGCGCGCTCGATGCAGCCGAGGACCTTGCGAAAATGCGCTTCGGAGACGAGCGCGCCGAGGTCGCTGTCGGCCGCGCGCGGATCGCCGACGCGCAAGGCGCGTACGCGCGCGAGATAGCGCTCGCGGAACTCGTCGTAGATCGCGCGCTGCACGAGCAGGCGTGACCCGCACAGGCAGATCTCGCCCTGGTTGGCGAAGCCCGAGCGTACGATCGTGTCGAGGTCGGCGTCGCCGAAGCCGAAATCGGCGAACACGATCGCCGGGTTCTTGCCGCCCAGTTCCAGCGACAGCTTCTTGAACCGCGGCGCGGCGCTGGCCGCGATCGCAGCACCGGTGCGCGTGCTGCCGGTGAACGAGATCGCCTTGACGGCGCGGTGATCGACGATCGCCTGGCCGCATTCCGGGCCGGTGCCGTGCACGATATTGAGCACGCCCGGGGGCAGACCGGCTTCGATCGACAGCTCGCCGAGCCTGGCGGCGGTGCACGGCGTGATCTCCGACGGCTTGGCGACGACGGCGTTGCCGACGGCCAGCGCCGGCGCGATCTTCCAGGTGAACAGATACAGCGGCAGGTTCCACGGGCTGATGCAGCCGACCACGCCCAGCGGCTGGCGCAGCGTGTAGTTGAGCGCGCGCGCTTCCATCGGATGCGCCTCGCTCGGCCACTGCGTGGCGGCATGCGCGAAGAAACGCAGATTGGCGACCGCGCGCGGGATGTCCATGCGCCGCGCCAGCGCGACCGGCTTGCCGCTGTCGCGCGATTCGAGCTCGGCCAGCGTGTCCTGTTCGCGCTCGATCAGCGCCGCGAGCCGTTCGAGCACGGCCGCGCGCTGCTCGGCGGGCGTTGCGGCCCACGCCGGGAAGGCCTTGAGCGCCGCGGCCGCGGCGGTCTCCACGTCGCTCGCGTCCGAGGCCGGGCAGCGCGCGAACACTGCGCCGGTCGCCGGCTCGTACACGTCGAGGTAGCGGCCGCCGAGCGGGGCGCAGAGGCGGCCGTCGATGAGGTTGTGCAGCGTGATCGGGTCGGTCATCGGTCGTGGTCGGTCGTCGTTCGACGCGGGCGCCGGTCGGGCAACGGCCGCCGGGCTTCCGCTCGCATCGGCCCGCGACCGGCGGGCGGCAGGGATCGACATTCTAGAGCGCCGTTCCGGTCCGTGCAGGCCGGCCCGGTCGCGCTGCTTGGGCGCCAGTCGGCGTGGTGCTCGGCGGGCCGCGCGATTCGCGCGTACGCGCCCGGTCCGCTGCGGTCGGCCTTAACTGGCATGACCGGCGCGGTCGCGGCACGCATGGAGCCGGCCCTGTGCCTCGAGCACCGGTGCGCGATCCACGCCGCAACGGGTGCGGCGACCGGCCATCGAGCAGGCGCGCCGTGCGTACCGGCGGTCGGTGCGCAGACAAACAGAAGCCCACGTACCCGGGAAGTACGTGGGCTTCGGACTGGCGTTACGTCACGTCGGCGCAACGCTCAGACAGCGGTTTTCCTATTGGGCCTGATCTCCTTCGGTCGACGTGTCGGCCACCGGTGCGGTGCTCCCGATGCAGGGGCCGTCGAAGCCGTAGCTGAAGGCCGGATCGCCGGCGGCCAGATTGTTGAAGTTGAACAGCACCGGATCGGTCAGCGAGAACGCCAGCTGCGCGCTCACCTGGAAGCGGCCCGGCACCCCGTTGGACTGCGCGTCGACCGACGCGTAGCCGTCGACGTCGGTTTCGACGCGCAGCGACAGGCCGCTGTTCTCGCCGTCGTGCAGCACGGCCGAGGGGCCCGATGCCGGCGCGGTGAAATCGACTGCCAGGCCCGGCTGCGGGACGCCTTCGCCGTCGACGATCCGGACCAGCAGCGCGCAGGCGAACAGCGCATCGGGCTCGCCGTTCTGGTTCGGCTCGCCGGTCTCGCCGGGACCGATGTCGCTCTCGAGCAGGTTGACCAGCGGGAAGGTCGCCGCCTTGCCGACGCTCGGCACACTGGCGGTGATCGCGTACGCACCTGCGATGCCGTTGGCGGTCGGCGTCACGCCGCCCTGTCCGTTGGCGCCGGTCACGACCGTCGAAGACGGGAACGTCGCGCTGGCGCCCTCGACCGGTGCGTTGAACGTGACCGGCACGCTCGGCACGGGATTGCCGAATTCGTCCTCGACCTCGACGACCAGCGCCTGCCCGAACTGCGAGCCGACCACCGCGCTCTGCGCGGCGCCGCTGATGCTGTTGACGCTGGCAGCCGGACCCGCCGCGTTGTGCATCGGGAACTCGAGGATGTCCTCGACGCCGGCGACCTCGGCAGTGATCATGTAGTTGCCGGCGATCGTGTTGGCGGTGGTCGTGACTTCGGCGATACCGTCGGCATTGGTCAGCGCCGGGTTCGGCGTGACGGTTGCGCTCGGGCCGGTTTCGGGCGTCGTGAAGGTCACCGCAATGCCCTCGATGCCGTCTCCGAGCGAGTCGACGACCTGCACCGAAATCGGCGGATCGACCTCGGTATTGACGACGGCGGTGCGCAGGTCCGCATCGATGGCGAGGAGTCCTGCGGGCGTCGGGTCGATCAGGCGCTTTTCCAGCCGCACGTTCGTGAAGTCGACCGCCCCGAGCAGGCTCGCGCTCAGGATCGCGCTCGGCTCGTAGAACAGGTCGATGCCGATATTGCCGCTGACGGTGCCGCCGGTTTCGTGGGTCAGCGTCAGCTCGTAGACGTTGCCGCCGAGCAGGTTCAACGAGACCAGTGACGCGCTGACGGTGGAGCTGATGCGCGTGGTGTCGGACAGCAGCGCCGTGCCGACGCCCTGTCCGTTCAGCAGGCCGAGGCCCAGCACGGCACCGGCATTGACGTCCACCTTCAGCACGTAGCGGAAGTTGGGCTCCCAGGCGATCGGCAGCGTCTGGCGGAAAAAGCCGCCGTTGTTGACGATGCCCAGCGCGCTGATGCCGGCCAGGCCGCCGATCGCGGCGCGGTTGTCGCCGATCTCGAGCACCGGCGGCGCGAGCAGACCGAGCGCGCCCCAGTAGGTCGCGCGCCACGGCCCGTCGCCGATCTGGACGTTGCTGCCGGATCCGCCGAGCAGGCCGCCGCCGACCGAGCCGTTGTTGCCGGCGTCGGAGAACGAGCCGTTGGGCACCGTCAGCGGTGCGGCTTGAAGACCGGTCGCCCAGGCCAGGCTGGTAGCCGCGAGCAGGGCGAGCCAGGGGCGCAGGCGGGCGAGGTGAAGCGGCACATCGGGCCTGCTCCGGGAGGTCGCCGTGATGACGTGATGAAAGTCCATTGTTGAGTCCTCTGACGTGATGCATGAACGCGAGTCGCGGACATGCCGATGACGGCACGGGGCAGAGGCCGGGCAGTCCCGCTCTGCCGCACGCCGACGTGCTGGCCTGCGGTTTAGCGCAGGTCGCGTCGTGGAGGCGGGTCGTCAGAAATCAGGGCCGCGTCCGCCACGATGCGCGGCATAGAGGTACGCGGCTCGCGGCGAAGTAAAAACCTGTAACTGTTTACAGGTTCCATCTGTGCGTCAGTCGGCACAAACCGGTGGGAGGCGGCGTTAGTCTGTAAGGCTTGCGCTGGCCCGCCATCGGACGGTCGTGCAATACCGGTCCGACCGGTGCGCGGCGTTCGAGGGACGCCGCCGCGGCCGGACGTGCAGCCTGTCCCAGGCGGGCGGATTGGCGCCGGGCCGCTGCCGCAGACCGTCGCCATGGCGACGCCGCCGCGCTGAGGTCGGCCTGTTCGGGCGGTATGCGCCGAGGCGGTTCAGTGCGGCTCGAGCGTGTCCCAGCCCGGGCGTGCGGCGAATCGCGGTCCATGCCGCGCGGCCAGAGCGGCCAGCCGCGCCTGCAGCGCGCCGGCTCCGGTGTCGCGGATGTACTGGATCGGGCCGCCGCGGAACGGCGCGAAACCCGTGCCGAAGATCACGCCGGCATCGAGCAGATCGGCATCCTCGACGACGCGATCGTGCAGACAGGCCACGGCCTCGTTGAGCATCGGCAGGATCAGACGGTCTTCGAGGTCCGCCGGCGCGACATATTTCGGGTCGACCTCGGGCCTGACCGGACGGCCGTTTTCCCAGACGTAGAAGCCCTGTCCGGTCTTCTTGCCGCGGTGCCCGGCCTCGAGCAGCGCATCGATGCCGTCGGGCAGCTCGAGGCCGAGGAACGGCGCCAGCTCCGTGCCGACCGATGCGCAGACGTCGAGCCCGACGGTATCGGCCAGCTCGATCGGCCCCATCGGCATGCCGAAGCGCTTGGCGGCCTTGTCGATCACCGGTCCGGGCACGCCTTCGCGCAGGATCCGGATCGCTTCGAGCAGATACGGCATCAGCACCCGGTTGACGAGGAATCCCGGCGTCCCGGCAACGACGATCGGCAGCTTGTCGAGCCGCTTGCACAGGGCGGCGGCTCGGCCGGTCGTGGCGGCATCGAGCGCGTCGTGGCGCACGATCTCCACCAGCGGCATCAGCGCGACCGGATTGAAGTAGTGCAGGCCGAGGAAGCGGCCCGGCGCCGCCACGGCGGTGCGCAGCTGGTCGAGCGGAATGCTCGAGGTATTGCTGGCGAGCAGGGCATCGGGCTTCATGCGCGGCTCGAGCTCGCGATACAGCGTCTGCTTGGCCTCGAGGTTCTCGAAGATCGCTTCGATCACCAGGTCGGCCGTTGCCACGCCGGTGCCGCCGACGTCGGCGCGCAGGCGTGCCGTGGCCGCCTCCACGCGGTCGGGCGACTTCAGCTTCTTCGCGAACAGGGCACGTCCGCGCTCGATGGCCGGACCGACCTGCTCGTCGCTGCGGTCCTGCAGAGTGACCTCGAAGCCGCGCAATGCCGCCCAGGCCGCAATGTCGCCGCCCATCACGCCGGCACCGACGACATGGATGCGCTCGATGCCGGCCTGCGTACCGGCGCCTTGCGCCTTCAGGCGCTCCTGCAGGAAAAACACCCGGATCAGCTGACGGCAGGTCGGCGTCTGCGCAAGCTTGGCGACCGCACGTGCCTCCAGTTCCAGGCGCTGGCGGATGCCGGGGCCGCCGCGGCGCCAGGTGTCGATCAGCGCGAACGGCGCCGGATAGTGCTCCGGGCGCACCTTGGCCGCGGTGCGCTTGCGCAGGATCGGCGCGAGCGCCTGACGGACCGGCCACAGATTGGTGGCCCAGGCCAGCGCGCGCTGGCCGATCGGACGCGACGGACGCCGCCGCAGCCAGTCCTTGGCCGTCTCGGTCAGCCGGTCGGCGGTGGTCACCGCGTCGACCAGGCCGATCGCCTGGGCCTGCCTGGCCGAGGCCGCCCGTCCGGTCAGCATGAACGCCAGCGCCTCGGGCGCGCCGATCAGGCGCGGCAGGCGCGCCGAACCGCCCCAGCCCGGAAAGATGCCGAGCTTGACCTCCGGCAGGCCGATCCGCGTCGAAGGATCGTCGCTGGCGATGCGATAGTCGCAGGCCAGCGAGAGCTCGGTGCCGCCGCCCATGCAATGGCCATGGATCGCGACCGCGGTCGGGCAGCGCAGGCGCGCCAGGCGCTCGAACACGGCCTGTCCCTCGCGGATCCGGTCGAGCACGGTGCCGGTCTTCTCGTAGCCGGCGAACTCCTTGAGATCGGCGCCGACGACGAAGCCGGCCGGCTTGCCCGAGCGGATGACGAGACCGCGCGGCGGCTCGAACGACAGGCGCTCGATCAGCCGGTCGAACTCCTCGAGCACGGCGCGGCTCAGCGCGTTGACCGCGCTTCCGGCGCGGTCCAGGGTCACGGTGGCGATGCCGTCGGCATCGAGATCGATCTGCCAGTGCTGGAAACGAAGGCCCTCGAACATGGCGGCTACCTGCAAGGCAAGGAATGAGGGCTATAATCCGGGCAAGCTGCCGACCGGGTCAAACGCACGACCCGCTGCCGTTCCCGTCGCGGACGAAGGGATGGGCGTCCAGGCCGCATTGGGCCCCGGGGGAGGCGCAAGTTCGTATCGACGCCATGACAGCCGATCCGTTGGTGACGCCGCTGCTGTTCGAGGCGATTCTCGCCGCGTCCGGCAATCTGGTCGCGCTCGAAACGGACGATCCCGACGAGGCCGTCGTCCAGTTTCGTCAGCTCGCGCTGCGCTCGGGGCGGTCGATCTACCTGTGGGATCCGGTGCGGGGCATCCGCTCGCTGCGCGAGCCGGACGTATGGGTGGCCGGCACGCAGCGCCTGGCCGACGCGCTGCGCTACATCCTGCAGAGCATGCATTTCGGCGTCTACCTGTTCCGTGGGTTCTCCGATCAGCTCCGGCCGCCCGCGCCGGTGCTGCTGCGCCGCATCGGCCGTCTGCGCGGCGGCCATGCCCGCAAGCTGGTGCTGATAGGCGGACCGTCCGAGGTGCCCGACGACCTCCGCGCGCTGTTCGACCTGCTGCCGGAGGTCCGGCGCGCGCGGCAGCGTCCGCGGCTGCGCGACGGGCGCTGGATGAGCTGATGCAATGACCCAGGGCGAGCAGGCAGGCGAACGGCGGCGCGGCGCGGTCCTGATCGTGTCCGGCGACGCGGACGATCGTGACCGGCTGTGCGCGGTACTCGATGCGCTCGAGTTCGACGCGATCTACGCTGTGGCCGACGTGGTCCAGGCGCGGCTGGTGCTCGGTCAGATCGCACGTCTGAATTTGGTGCTGCTGGCGCTGTCCGGAGACGATCGCGTCGCGGCGACGTTCTGCACCGAGCTGCGTCAGGCGGCCCCGCTCGATCCGCCGGCGATCCTCGCGCTGATCCGCGCCGACGCGCTGGCATCGGCCAGCGGACGGGGCTATCTGTCCGGCGGTCTGGTCACCGACTGGATCGCCTCGCCGGTCGTCGCCGAGGAGGCGCTGGCGCGTATCGCATCCGTGCTGGACGGGCAGGTGGCGCACGCGGCGTCTCCACTCGTGGCCGTCGGCGAGCGCTACCGCTTCGCGTTCGACGACAGCCACGAGGAGCTGCTGATCGTCGACGTCGAGAGCGGGCGCGTGGTCGACGCCAATCCGGCCTTCCTGCTGCGCTCGGGACACGCCCGCGTCCAGGTCGTCGGGGCACGCGCGGAGGCCTTCGACGGCTTTCCGTCGGTCGAGTCGCGGCTGGAATCGCTGAATCGCCTGGCCGGCGAAGGACGCGCCCGATTCGCCGGCTATCGCCAGCGCGCCGACGCCAGTCGCTATCCGGTGGATGCGGAGGTCCATCTGGCGCTCAGCGCCGGGCGGCCGGTTCACGTCTACACGTTCAGGGATCCTGGCGATCTGGGCCGATACCGCCTGGCGATGTCGACGCTGACCGCGATCCATCGCACCGCGGGCGGCGAGCTGGCGGTCCAGCAGATCCTGCGTCACGCGATGGACTGGCTCGAATGCGACTGGGGCGTGGTGGCGATGCTGTGTCCGGAGAGCTCGGAATTCACGCGCGTCATCGCCGCCGACGACCGCGCGCTGCCGTTCGGGCTGATCGAGAGCAGCGACCGCGAACCGCTGCTTCGTCTTCTGGTCGAGGGCGACGATCTGCTCGAGGGCAACGAGGCCTGGCGCGTCGTGCCGGCCGACAGTCTGCTGCGCGCGCGCCGCTACGAGTGCCTGATCGGCTTTCCGCTGCGCGACGAGCGTGGCGGCGTGCTCGGCGCCTGGCTGATGGCGCGCGCGCTGCCGCTGGAGATCGACGCGCTGATCCGCGACAGCCTGCAGATCATCGCCACGCGGATCGGGCTCGACCTGGAGATCCGCCAGGCCCGCGAGCAGGGGCGTGCCCGCGGGCTGCGCGATGCGTTGACCGGGCTGCCCAATCGCCTGCTGTTCGGCGACCGGCTCGATTCGACGCTCAAGCAGGCCCATCGCACCGGCGAGAGCTTCGCCTTGCTGTTCGTCGAGCTCGATCCGATCCACGCCGGCGCCGCCGCGTCGCCGGCATCGAGCGATCGCGTGCTGCCGGTCGCCGCGCAGCGGCTGCGCGCCTGCGTGCGTGGCTACGACACCGTTGCGCGCTATTCGGGCTGCGAGTTCGTGGTGATCCTGCGTCACATCGTCAAGCGCGAGGACGCCCTGCGCATCGCCGAGAAGATCGTCAGAGCGATGGACGCGCCGGTGCCGGTCGAGGACGGTCCCGGTCACCGCATCCGCACGACGATCGGCCTGAGCTTCCATCCCGACGACGCGATCGCCGCCGACCGGCTGCTGCTGCACGCCGAGGAGGCGATGCAGGCCGCCAAGAGCATGGGGCACAGCAATTACCAGGCCTACGTGCTGGTGCCCGAGGAATCGCAGCGGCAGCGTCTGGCGCTCGAACAGAAGCTGCGCAAGGCCGAGCGCAACGGAGAGCTGCGCGTCTACTACCAGCCGCAGATCGACGGGCGCACCGAGGACATCGTCGGCATGGAGGCGCTGATCCGCTGGGAGAACCCGGAGCTGGGCATGATCAGCCCGGGCTTCTTCATTCCGCTGGCCGAGCAGACCGGCCTGATCGTCTCGCTGGGGCAGTGGGTGCTGCGCGCGGCCTGCGCCGACGCACGGCGCTGGCAGGCGCGCTTCGACCTGCCGCTGCGCGTCAGCGTCAATCTGTCCGCCCTGCAGCTGCGCCAGGCCGACTTGGTCGAGCGGATCGCCGCGATCCTCGCCGAGACCGGCCTGGATCCGCGCTCGCTGGATCTGGAGGTGACCGAGAGCATCAGCCTCAAGGCGATCCCGAACCTGCTCGACACCCTGCAGGCGCTGCGCGAGATCGGCTGTCGGACCTCGATCGACGATTTCGGCACCGGCCAGTCGTCGCTGGACTACATCAAGCGCTTTCCGGCCGACAGCATCAAGATCGATCAGGCCTTCGTCCGCAACATCGGGGTCGACCCGGACGACGAGGCGATCGTGCGCGCGACCATCGACATGGCGCACAGCCTCGGACGCAGCCTAGTCGCCGAGGGCGTCGAGGTCGAGCGGCACGTCGATTTCCTGCGCGCGCACGGCTGCGACGTGCTGCAGGGCTACCTGTTCTGCCGGCCGGTGCCGGCGCCGGCGTTCGAGGCCATGCTGCTCGAGCGCGAGCGGGTGTTCCGGCGCATCGCCGAGCCCTCCGGCGCGTCCTGAGCCGGCAAATGCGACACTATCCGGCACGGCCGGCGCGTGTCGGCCGATGAAACTTATTCGAGTATGGATGGTCTAGTCTGCCGCTCGACCCGCCCGGGCGATCATCGACAGACCCTTTGGGAGATGGGCCCGGATGGGCGAAACTGAGTTGGATCAGGCGCTGGTGCAGCGCGTCCAGCACGGAGACAAGCGCGCGTTCGATCTGCTGGTGCGCAAGTACCAGCACAAGATCGTCGGCGTCGTTTCCCGCTACGTGTCGGACTGGAGCGAGGCCCAGGACGTCGCGCAGGAGGCGTTCCTGCGCGCGTATCGGGCCATCGGCGCGTTTCGAGGCGACAGTCAGTTCTACACCTGGATGTACAAGATCGCGATCAATACGGCGAAGAACTGGTTGGTGTCGCAAGGCCGCCGACCGCCGACCGAGGACGTCGCGGTCGAGGATGCCGTTCAGTTCGAGGGGGCGCTGCGTCTCAAGGAGACCGCTACGCCCGATCGCGAGCTGATGCGCCAGGAAATTGAACGAACCGTGTTCCAGACGGTCGAAAGCCTGCCGGAAGAACTGCGGACCGCGATCACCCTGCGGGAGGTCGACGGGCTCAGTTACGAGGAGATCGCCGAATCGATGAACTGTCCGATCGGCACCGTGCGTTCGCGCATTTTCCGGGCGCGCGAAGCCATCGACGAGAAACTGCGTCCGCTGCTGTCGGACGAGGAAGGTTGATCTAGCCATGAGCCACGAGTACCGCGAGCACCTTTCCGCCCTGATGGACGGCGAGCTTCGGCGTGACGAGAGCCGCTTCCTGCTGAAGCGGCTGGAGCGCGATGCCGACCTCGGCGCCGTCTGGACCCGTTATCACCTGGCCCGCCAGGTGCTGCGCCGGCAGGACATCCACGCGTTGCGGCCCGACTTCTCCGCCGGCGTGTTCGCGCGCATCGAGGCGGAGAACCTGCAGCCGGCGCGGCGCGGCGCGGCATGGGTGCGCTGGGCCTCCGGGGGCGCGGTCGCGGCATCGGTCGCGGTCGCCGCCCTGGTACTGACGCCGCCGGCCGTGGACACCGCCGATGCGCCCGCGACGCAGCCGCGCATAGCGGCCTCGCGCAGCGGTGGCGCGCCGGTCGCGGCCGCGCCGGCCTCGGTGTCGACGTTGCCGCAGGACGTGCGCACCACCTTGCCGGGGCCGGTCATGGTCCCGCTGCAGCCGGCCTCGGCGACGGTCGGCGAGGCCGACTGGGCACAGCCGGCCGCCGCGCTCGATCCGCGTCTACAGTCCTATCTGATCCGTCACTACCAGGCCGTCGGCGCCGCCGGCCAGTCGGCCGTGGTGCCGTACGTGCTGCTGTCGACGCCGGCGCAGTCCTCGCCGGCGCCGGCCGACGCGCCCAAGCGCTGAATTCCCGCCTCACGCCGGTGTGCAGACGATGACGTTCAGGGATGGACTGCGGCGCGCATGGACTGCCGGTCTGATCGCCTGGTCGGTCGTCGCGACGCTGGCATCGGCGCAGGACCTCGAAGCGCCGGAACTGCTCAGCCGAATGAACGCGGCGATGCGCGATCTGGACTACCACGGCGCGCTGATCTACCAGCACGGCAGCCGCATCGATTCGCTGCGGCTGTTCCACATGGGCGGCGAGAACGAGCGCGAGCGCCTGGTCAGCCTGTCCGGTCCGCGCAACGAGATCATCCGCGCCGGCAATACGGTGACGTGCATCCAGGGAACGCGCGTGCCGACGGTGTTTCCGTCGGCACGCCAGCAGCTGCTGCCGCTGCTGCCCGATACCCGTGACGAGCGCTACCGTCTCTCGTACGCGACCCGGCTCGCCGGCACCGACCGGGTTGCCGGTTACGAGGCGCGCATCGTCGAGATCGTGCCGCGCGACGGCTATCGTTACGGTTACCGGTTGTGGATCGAGCGCGACTCCAGTGCGCTGCTGCGCGCGGCGATGGTCGGCAGCGACCAGCGCCTGCTGGAGCAGTTCATGTTCGTCAATCTGACGCTCGGCGCGCCGAGTGCGGCCGATCTGCTGCCGAGCCGGCCGATCGATCAGGCGACCACCCCGGCCGATGAGCCGATGCTGCGCGACGGCGGACGCTGGCAGCTCGGCGATCTGCCGGCCGGCTTCACGCTGAGTGGCCGCCGCCGGCCGGCCGACGGCGGTCCCGATGCCGAGCATCTGGTGATCTCCGACGGTCTGGTCAGCGTATCGGTCTACGTCGAGCGGCGCACCGGCGATTCGCCGGAGACCGACGTGGCGATGTCGCGCGGCGTGCTCAGCGTGTACACGCGCATCGTCGAGCCCTGGCGCATCACCGCGCTCGGCAATGCACCGAAGGAAACGATCGAGAAGATCGCCCTGTCGGTCGCTTCCGTGGCTTCGCCCCGATGAAGCCGCGCTGAAAATCGCCGTGGGCCTGCGCTGCGCCCCTGGAACTTTGCGCCGATGCCCTCATCCAAGCGGTTCCCCAACATCCGCGACAACTTCCCACAGGTATTGCCATGACCCCGTCCTTCACGCGTTGGTTGCTGGTCCCGTTCGTCGGCCTCGCCGTCGCAGCCGTGCAGGCAGCCGACTTGCCCGACTTCACCGATCTGGTCGACCGCTACGGCGGTGCCGTCGTCAACGTCGAGGCCACCGGCAGCGTCGATACCTCGATGCAGGACGACGAGCAGCAGGTGCCCGAGATCTTCCGGCGCTTCTTCGGTCCCGGCGGTCCGGGCGGCGCGATGCCGCGCGCCCAGGGCCCGCGCCGCTCGCTGGGTTCGGGTTTCATCATCTCCGCCGACGGCTACGTGCTGACCAACAACCATGTGGTCGAGGGCGCCGACGAGGTGCGCGTCCGGCTGTCCGACCGCCGCGACCTGGAGGCCAGGATCATCGGTACCGATCCGCAGACCGACATCGCGCTGCTGAAGGTGGAAGCGTCGAGCCTGCCGTCGGTCACGCTCGGCGATTCGAGCAAGCTGCGCCCGGGTCAGTGGGTGGTCGCGATCGGCTCGCCGTTCGGTCTGGATCATTCGGTGACCGCCGGCATCGTCAGCGCGATCGGCCGCAATACCGGCGCAGGCCAGCAGTACGTGCCGTTCATCCAGACCGACGTGCCGATCAACCGCGGCAACTCCGGCGGCCCGCTGTTCAATCTGGACGGCCAGGTGGTCGGCATCAATTCGCAGATCTTCTCGAACACCGGCGGCTACATGGGCGTGTCGTTCGCGATTCCGATCGATCTGGCGATGAACACGGTCGACCAGCTCAAGACCAGCGGCCGCGTATCGCGCGGCATGATCGGCGTGCAGATCCAGAACGTCGACCGCGAGACCGCCAAGGCGCTCGGCCTGCCGCGCAGCGGCGGCGCGCTCGTCAACAACGTCACCGCCGGCGGGGCCGCCGACAAGGCCGGCGTGAAGCTGCAGGACGTGATTCTCGGCTTCAACGGGCAGGAGGTCGTCAGCTCGGCCGATCTGCCGCCGCTGGTCGGCATGACCAAGCCGGGCTCGAAGGCCGAGCTGTCGATCTTCCGCGACGGCAAGACGATCAGCGTGCCGATCGTCGTCGGCGAGCAGCCGGCCGAACTGACGGCCGCCGCCGGCGGCGGCAGCGCGTCGGGCGGGGCGTCCAATCCGCTCGGCCTGACCGTCGAGAACCTGACGCCCGAGCAGCGGCGCCAGCTCGACCTGCAGGACGAGGGGGTGGTGGTCACCCGCGTCGGCGGATCGGCCCGGGCTTCGCAGCTGGCGCCGGGCGACATCGTGCTGCGCGTCGGCCGCACGCCGATCAAGACCACCGCGGACTTCAATGCGGCCGTCAAGGACGTCGCCCCGGGCGATTCGGTGATGCTGCTGGTCCGCCGTGGCGACGTCACCCAGTTCGTCGCGATCGGCGTGCCGAAGACGCGGGACAACGGCTGAGCCGAAGGCCGCCGGTGATTTTGATGAACGGCGCGCCCTTCCGGCGCGCCGTTCGCGTTTTGCGCAGCCCGGTCGCCGCGGCGGCGGCCGGTTTTCTGCGATAATGGCCGGCTTGCGCCGATCCGGCAGGCCCCTCCCTCATTCCCGTTGCGCGCCAGCTGATGGACCTTATCCGCAATTTCTCGATCATCGCCCATGTCGACCACGGCAAGTCGACCCTCGCCGACCGCATCATCCAGCTGTGCGGCGGCCTGGCCGAGCGCGAGATGGAAGCCCAGGTGCTCGACAACAATCCGATCGAGCGCGAGCGCGGCATCACGATCAAGGCGCAGAGCGTATCGCTGCCGTATCAGGCGCGCGACGGCAAGACCTACCAGCTCAACTTCATCGACACGCCCGGCCATGTCGACTTCTCCTACGAGGTCAGCCGTTCGCTGGCAGCCTGCGAGGGCGCGCTGCTGGTAGTCGATGCGGCCCAGGGCGTCGAGGCGCAATCGGTCGCAAACTGCTACACGGCGGTCGAGCAGGGGCTGGAAGTGGTGCCGGTGCTCAACAAGATCGACCTGCCGACCGCCGACATCGAGCGCTCGAAGGCCGAGATCGAGGCCGTGATCGGCATCGATGCCACCGGCGCGATTCCGATCAGCGCCAAGACCGGCCAGAACGTCGTCGAGGTGCTCGAGGCGATCGTCGCGCGCATCCCGCCGCCGAAGCCGCGCGATACCGACAAGCTGCAGGCGCTGATCATCGATTCGTGGTTCGACAACTATCTCGGCGTGGTCTCGCTGGTGCGTGTCATGCAGGGCGAGATCAAGCCCAAGGACAAGATCCTGGTGATGTCGACCGGCCGCTGGCACGAGGTCGACCAGGTCGGCGTATTCACGCCCAAGCGCCTGGTCAAGCCGCGTCTGAGCGGTGGCGAGGTCGGCTGGGTCACCGCCTCGATCAAGGAAGTCAACGGCGCGCCGGTCGGCGACACGCTGACCCTCAACGCCGACCCCGCGCCGCAGCCGCTGCCGGGCTTCCAGCAGGTGCAGCCGCGCGTGTTCTCGGGCCTGTTCCCGGTCTCGGCCGACGACTACCCGGCGCTGCGCGAGGCGCTCGAGAAGCTCAAGCTCAACGATGCGGCGCTGAACTTCGAGCCCGAGAGCTCCGAGGCGATGGGCTTCGGCTTCCGCTGCGGCTTCCTCGGCCTGCTGCACATGGACATCATCCAGGAGCGGCTCGAGCGCGAGTACGACCTGGACCTGATCACGACGGCGCCGACGGTCGTCTACGAGATCGTCAAGACCGACGGCAGCGTCGTGCTGCTCGACAACCCGGCCAAGCTGCCGCCGACGCAGTACATCGAGGAGACGCGCGAGCCGATCATCGTCGCCAACATCCTCACGCCGCCCGACCACATCGGCGCGGTCATCAAGCTGTGCGAGGAAAAGCGCGGCTCGCAGCGCTCGATCAACTATCTCGGCAGCCAGGTGCAGATCAGCTACGAGCTGCCGCTGGCCGAGGTCGTGCTCGATTTCTTCGACAAGCTCAAGTCGGTCTCGCGCGGCTACGCGTCGATGGACTACCACTTCGACCGCTTCCAGGCCGGCCCGCTGGTGCGGCTGGACGTGCTGATCAACGGCGAGCGCGTCGACGCGCTGAGCCTGATCCTGCACCGCTCCGCGGCCGACCGCCGCGGCCGCGAGCTGGTCGAGCGCATGAAGGATCTGATCCCGCGCCAGCAGTTCGACGTGGCGATCCAGGGCGCGATCGGCGCCCAGATCATCGCGCGCTCCACCGTCAAGGCGCTGCGCAAGAACGTGCTGGCCAAATGCTACGGCGGCGACGTCTCGCGCAAGCGCAAGCTGCTCGAGAAGCAGAAGGAAGGCAAGAAGCGCATGAAGCAGGTCGGCCGCGTCGACATTCCGCAGGAAGCGTTCCTGGCCGTGCTCCAAGTCGACAACAAGTAACGTTCAGAAGGAAACCGGCGTGCATTTCAATCTTGCCCTGCTCTTGGTCATCCTGACCGCCGTCAGCGGTCTCGTCTGGCTGGTCGACTGGCTGTTCTTCGCCAAGGCGCGGCGCCGCCGCGTCGAGGCGCTCGGGGATCTCGGCGCGCTGCCGGCCGAAGAACGCAGGCTGCGCGAGGAGGCCGCGCTGCGCGAGCCGACGCTGGTCGAATACGCGCGCTCGTTCTTCCCGGTGCTGCTGCTGATCCTGGTGGTGCGTTCGTTCATCGCCGAGCCGTTCAAGATCCCGTCCGGCTCGATGATGCCGACGCTGCTGGTCGGCGACTTCATCCTCGTCAACAAGTTCTCCTACGGCGTGCGCCTGCCGGTGCTCAATACCAAGGTGCTCGACACGGGTGCGCCGCAGCGCGGCGACGTGGCGGTGTTCCGCTTTCCGCGCGATCCGCGGCAGGACTACATCAAGCGCGTGATCGGCGTGCCGGGCGACCAGGTGACCTACCGCAACCGGACGCTCTACGTGAACGGCCAGCCGGTGCCCGATACCTACATCGGCCCCTATGTCGGTCCGTCCGAGCCGGGCGGCCCGAATCTGGCCGGCGCCCAGGTCAAGGACGAGAACCTGCTCGGGGTCGAACACCGGGTGCTGATCCGGCCGAACCAGCCGCCGGGACCCGAAGGCACCTGGACCGTGCAGGAGGGGCAGTATTTCGTGATGGGCGACAGCCGCGACAACAGTGCCGACAGCCGCTTCTGGGGTTTCGTGCCCGAGGAGAACCTGGTCGGCAAGGCCTTCTTGATCTGGATGAACTGTTCAGGCAGCTTCTGCACCGGCGGCTTCGATCTCTCGCGCATCGGAACCGTCATCCGTTGAGCCGCGGCCGATCCGGCGCGGCGCCGTGCGTCGCGTCCGCCATCGCCTCGAGGGGATCACCCATGTTGAGTCAGCGCCATTCCAGCACCTGCGCCGCCGGCGGCCGGCAGCGCGGCATCACCCTGATCGGCTTCCTGTTCATGCTGGTCATCGTCGGCTTCTTCGCCTACCTGGCGATGCGGCTGATTCCGGCGTACACCGAGTACATGGGCGTCGTGAAGTCGATGGAGCTGGTCAAGAACGAGCCCAACTCCGCGCAGGCCTCGCCCGAGGAGATCCGGCGCAGCCTGATGATCAAGTTCGATACCCAGTACGTCGACTCGCAGAGCGTGCCGCCGCAGGCGATCACCGTGCTGCGCCAGGGCGGCGATGCGACGCTGCGCGTGGCCTACGAGAAGCGCATTCCGTTCGCCTACAACGTCGACCTCGTCGTCAGCTTCGACAAGTCGGTCAATCTCGGGGGCGGCTATTAAGGCCGACCAGGCCCTGGGGCATGCCTTCGCCGATGCGCGCCTGCTGCAGCAGGCGTTCACCCATCGCAGTGCCGGTCGCCCGAACAACGAGCGGCTGGAGTTTCTCGGCGACAGCCTGCTCAACCTGATCGTCGCCGAGCTGATCTTCCAATCCCATCCGCGCGCCGACGAAGGCGAGATGACGCGACTGCGCGCCAGCCTCGTCAACGGCGCCGCGCTGGCCGGCCGGGCCCGCGAGGAAGCGTTCCCGGAGCGCCTGCGGCTCGGCAGCGGCGAGATGAAGAGCGGCGGCCATCGCCGCGATTCGATCCTGGCCGACGCCTACGAGGCGGTCGTCGCCGCGATCTACCTCGACGGCGGATGGAACGCCTGTCGCGAGGCGGTCAGGGCGCGCTTCGGAGCGGCCGTCGAGGCCGCGCCCCGGCGCACCGAAAAGGACCCCAAGACGCGTCTGCAGGAGCTGCTGCAGAGCGAGGGTCTGCCGGTGCCGACCTACGAACTGGTGGCCAGCCGCGGCGAGGAGCACGCGCGCGTGTTCGAAGCGCAGTGCTGGATCGAGGCCTTCTCGATCCGCACCGCGGGAGAGGCCTCGAGCCGCCGTGCCGCCGAACAGATCGCCGCCGCCGCGGCGCTCGACCAGCTGATCGAGAAGCTCGACCGATGAACACCGAAAAATCCGCTACGCCGTATCGATGTGGGCGCGTCGTCCTGATCGGACGCCCCAACGTCGGCAAGTCCACCTTGTTGAACGCCCTGATCGGCGCCCGGTTGAGCATCGTCTCGGCCAAGCCGCAGACCACGCGGCATCGCATCGTCGGCATCGCGACACGCGAGGATGCGCAGATCGTCTTCATCGACACGCCGGGCCTGCACCGGTCGGGCGGGCGCGCGCTGAACCGCCACATCAACCGCGTCGCGCGCCAGGCGCCGGAAGATGCGGACCTGATCGTCCACGTCGTCGACGCGCGGCGCTGGAACGAGGAGGACGAGGCGGTCTGGCAGCTGATCGCCGCGCATGCCGCGCCGAAGCTGCTGGTGCTGAACAAGGTCGACCTGATCGAGGACAAGGCCCGCCTGCTGCCGCTGGCGGCCGAGCTGACGCGCGAGCGCGACTACGCCGGCGTGCACTACGTCTGCGCGCGGCGCCAGCACGGTCTGGCGGCCCTGCTCGACGACATCGCCGCGCGCCTGCCGGAAGGGCCGGCGGCGTTCGAGGAGGACGAGCTGACCGATCGCAGCGAGCGCTTCCTCGCCGCCGAACTGGTGCGCGAGCAGCTGATGGTGCAGCTCTCGGCCGAGCTGCCATACGCGACCACGGTCGAGATCGAGCGTTTCGAGGAAGACGGCGCGATGGCGCGGATCGCCGCGGCGATCTGGGTCGAGCGCGAGGGCCAGAAGGCGATCGTGGTCGGCAAGGCCGGCGAGCGGCTCAAGGCGATCGGCACCGCCGCACGGATCCGCATGGAGAAGCTGTTCGGCCGCAAGGTGTTCCTGCAGCTGTGGGTCAAGGTGCGCGAGAACTGGAGCGACGACGAGGCCGCGCTCAAGCGCCTCGGGCACGACGGCTGACGCCGTGTCGCGCGTCGAGGGCCAGCCTGCCTTCATCGTCCATGCGCGCGCCTATCGCGAGAGCTCGCTGCTGCTCGAATGCCTGACGCCCGAGCACGGCCGGGTCGGCCTGATCGCGCGCGGCGTACGGCGCGAGCGTACGCGCACGCCGCGCGGTCTGCTGCAGCCGCTGCAGCCGCTGCGTCTGGACTGGATCGCGCGCGGCGAGCTCGGCACGCTGACCGGCGTGGAGTCGGCCGGCGCGCCGCCGCCGCTGCGCGGCGAGGCCCTGCTCGCGGCGATCTACCTCAACGAGCTGGTGCTGCGGCTGATCGCACGCGGCGATCCGCAGACAGCCCTGTTCGATGCGTACGCGACGTGCCTGGCGCGGCTCGGCCACGGCCAGACCTTGAGCTGGACGCTGCGGCGCTTCGAGCGCGACCTGCTCGCGCATGCCGGCTACGCGCTGGTGCTCGACGTGCGCGGCGACGACGGTTCGGCGATCGAGCCGGCGGCCGACTACGTCTACGATCCGGAGGCCGGCGCGGCGCCGTGGCACGGCCAGCCCGGCGCGTCGCGCGTGAGCGGCGCCAGTCTGCTGGCACTCGCCGAGGATCGCGTGCCGTCCGCGGAAGGACTCGAGCAGCTGCGGCGCCTGATGCGCACCGTCATCCGCCATCACCTCGGCGGCGGCGCGCTCAACGCCTGGAGCATGACCTTGTCCGGCATTACCCCAGCAGCCGGTTGATCGCGGCGCAGCACGCGCGGAACTCGCCGATCGCCGTTTCGGGCCAGTCCTGTCCGGCATCGAGGGCCTGCTGCACGCCGTCGATCGCCGAGGTCAGCGCCGGCACGCCGCAGAAGCCGGCCGAAGCCGCCAGCCGGTGCAGCCGGTCGCGCAGCGCGGCGCGATCCTCGGTCGCTGCGATCTCGCCGAGCTCGCGCGGCAGTGCCGTCAGTTCCTGATGCAGCAGCACGCGCAGGGCGCCGACCACGCCGGCGTCGCCGCCGCTGGTCCGCAGCGCCTGCGGATCGTCGAGCCAGAGGCCGCGATCGTGCGGCAGCCGCAGCTCGGGCAGGTGCTGCAGCAGCACGGCATGCAGCGTCTGGATGCGGGTCGGCTTGACCAGCACCGCATCGAATCCGGCCGACCGCAGCGCGCGGTGGAGCTGGCCGTCGCTCGAGGCCGTCGTCGCCAGCGCCGGCGTGAGGCGCTCCGGGCCGGACCCGGAGCGGATGCGCCGCAACGCGCTCGCGCCATCGAGCTGCGGCATGCGCGCATCGAACAGGAACAGATCGAACGGTTCGGCCGCGGCCATGACGGCGGCCTGACGGCCGTCGCTCGCGAACGCGCACTCGGCGCCGACCTGCCCGATCGCCTCGGCGAAGAATCGCAGACTCAGCGGATTGTCGTCGGCGACGAGGATGCGTGGCACGGCGATCCCTGCATTGAGGCCGTCTTCATCGGCTCTGATGTCAGAATGGCGCCTCATGAAGAACCCGTCAACGCCGCTCCTGCGCCGCTGCGCATCGCTGCTCGGCTGTGCCGCCATCGCGATCGCGCTGCCGATCTCGGCGGCAGCGGGCCGGATCGCGCTCGGCATCGACCGGATCGACGGCCCCGATCTGCGTGCGGAGGCTCTGCGGCTGATGGTCGACGAGGCGGCCGCCACCGCGACGATCGAGCTTGCCCGGCTCGAGGTGCCGGCACTGTCGTGGTCGCAGGGACCGCTGCGCTGGCACTGCCGTCTGCGGAACGAGGATGGGGTGTCGGTCTGCAGCGGGCGCATGCAGACCGGCGAGGTCGACGGCGAGTTCTCGATCCGGGCCGACGCGCGGCACGTCCGCCTGAGCTTCGAAGACGCGCATACGCAGGTGCAGCTGGCGATCCCGCGCGGCGCCGGTCCGGTCGCGATCACGACGCGCGCCCTGCCGCTCGCGCCGCTGGGTGCGATGGCGGCCGGCAGCCTGCCGGAAGGCCTGTCGATCCGTGCAGGCACGGTCGACGGCGATCTCGAATGGACGTCCGAATCGGGTCTCGAGGGCCGCCTCGCCTGGTCCGGTCTGACGGTCGAGGACCGCGTGCGAGGCTGGCGCATCGACGAGGCGGATGGTGCGGGCCGGATCGCCGTGAACCCGGCCGATCCGCTGCGCGTACACGCGCAGGCGCGTCTCGGTCGCGGCGTCTATTCGGGTGCCGGGCAGCGGATCGCATTGTCCGGCGGACCGGTCGACCTGCGGCTGGACCTGCGCCGCGGCGACGGCACGCTGTGGCAGGTCGATCGCTTCGAATGGCGCGATCCGGGCCGCATCGAGGTCTCGGGCAGCGCGACGCTCGATGCCGCTGCGGCCGAGCCGCTGCGGCACCTGGCCTTGAACGTCGAGCGCAGCCAGTGGCCCGAGGTCGTCGAGCGCTATGGACGCGCGGCCTGGAGCGCGGCCGGACTCGACGGCGTACACGTCTCCGGCATCGCGCGCGGCCGCCTGACCGTCGAGGACGGTGTGCCGGTCCATGCGGATCTCGATCTGGAGCGCTTGAGCCTGCGCGAGGCGACGGGCGTCCGGCTCGACGGCGTGCAGGGCGCCCTGGCCTGGCGCGCACGCGGTAATGCGCCGGCGACGCAGATCGGCTGGCGCGCCGCGTCGTTCGACGGCTTCGCGCTCGGCCGCGGACGGATCGGGGTCCAGCAGCGGCAGGGCCGGTGGATGCTCGCCCGTGCAGCGGCGCTGCCGCTGCTCGGCGGCGACCTCCGCATCGAGCATCTGGTGTTCGATCCGAACGATGCCGGCCGGCCATGGCTCGACGCGCGTTTCGCGGCATCCGGTCTGGCCTATGACAGCGCCGACGGCCGCTACGGCGCGGCCGGTCTCGCGGTCGGCGGCTCGCTGACGCTCGAGGGCGCCTATGCGCAGCCGCGCGCGCGTCTCGACGCGCGCGTCGACGGCGGCGAGCTGCTGGCCGGCACGGTCTACGTGAAGTTTCCGACCGAGCCGGTGCGTATCGGCCTCGATGCCGAGCTCGGCAGCGAGCGGATCCGGCTGCACGCACTCGAATGGATCGACCCCGGCGTCGCGGACCTTCGTGCGAGCGGCGTGCTGCGGCGCGTGCCGGCGCTCGCGCTGGCCTCGCTCGAACTGGACCTGCGTCGCGTCGAGCTGGGGCCCGCCCTGGCGCGCTACGGGCGCACCGCGCTGGCCGCCAAGGGCTACGACGGGCTCGAGGCCGAAGGCGCGCTGAGCGGTCATCTGATCTTCGACGAGAGCGGCATCGAGCGGTTCGATTTCGCCGCGCGGCAGGTCGGTCTGCGCGATCCGGGCGGCCGATTCGCGGTCGCCGGCCTCAGCGGCGGCGTCGACTGGCGGCATCGCGCCGATCGGCCGGCGACGACGCTGAGCTGGGAATCGATGGAGATCCTGCAGCTGCCGTTCGGTGCCGCGCATGCGAGGTTCGAATCGAGGAACGGACGCATCACGCTGGCCGAGCCGATCGGCATCGACGTGCTCGGCGGCCAGCTGCGGCTCGAGCGGCTCGATCTGCAGCCGCGTTCCCCGCGCGGCGAGCGCTACAGCGCCTCGTTCGCGATCGCCGCGATCGAAATGGCACAGCTGTCGCAGCTGCTGGGATGGCCGAGCTTCCCCGGCAACCTGTCCGGCGGCATTCCCGAGGTCGTGCTCAGCGGCGACACGATCGAGCTGCGCGGCGGCCTGGACCTGTACGTCTTCGACGGCTATCTCGGCGTCAGCGGCCTGCGCCTGGAGCGTCCGTTCGGCATCGCCCCGTCGCTGGCGGCCGACGTGCACTTCCACAACTTCGACCTCGAGCAGGTCACCAGCGCGTTCTCGCTCGGCGGCATGAGCGGGCGTCTGGACGGCACGATCGGCGGCCTGCGTCTGGTCGACTGGGGACTGGTCGGCTTCGACGCCTGGCTGCGCACCCAGGCCGGCGGCCGCATGAGCTACAAGGCCGTCAACGACGTCGCCTCGCTCGGCGGCGGCGGCGGGCTCTCGGCCAACCTGCAGACGATGGCGCTGCAGCTGTTCGATACGTTCGGCTATCGCCGCTTCGGCCTGCGCTGCCGGCTGCGCGCCGAGGTCTGCACGATGGGCGGGATCGAGCCGGTGCCTCCGGAAGCCGGACCGGCGAGCGACGGCTACACTATCGTCGAGGGCGCCGGGCTTCCGCGCATCACGATCGTGGGGCACCAGCGCCGCGTCGACTGGCCGGTCCTGGTCGAGCGCATCGTCGAGGCGACCACCGGACAAGGGCCGATCATCCAATGACACGTACTCGAACACGGTAAGGAGCAGGACATGCGCAAGCTCGTCGTCTGGTCGGCACTCGCTCTGGCAGTCACGCTGCCGGTGGCCTGCGTCACGATCAATGTCTACTTTCCGGCGGCGGCGGCCGAGAAGGCCGCCGAGCAGTTCGTCGGCCAGGTGTTCGGCGATGCGCCCGAGTCGCGCTCCGCCGAGCCGCAGCCATCCGAGTCCGAGCCTCAGCCCGAGCGCAAGCCGCCCGGCGCGATGATGCTGGATCTGCTGATCTCCAGCGCACATGCGCAGACGCCGGACATCAGCATCCAGACCCCGCAGATCCAGGCGATCCAGTCGCGCATGCGCCAGCGCTTCGACGGACGGCTGGCGGCGGCGTTCGCATCGGGCGCGATCGGCCTGACCCGCAACGGCGAGATCGCGATCCGCGATGCGGCGTCGGTTCCGCTGGCCGAGCGCGCCGCGCTCAATCAGGCGGTCGCCGACGACAATCGCGACCGGCAGGCCGTCTACCGCGAGATCGCGATCGCCAACAACCACCCGGAGTGGGAAGCACAGATTCGCGAAACCTTCGCCAAGCAATGGCTGCAGCAGGCGCGCCCGGGTTGGTACTATCAGGATGCTTCCGGCGCCTGGAAGCAGAAATAGTCCGCGTTTCCCCCGTCATTTCCCTTGGCGCCCCGCCGCGCGGCGGGGTGCCCGATCGAGCCATGCAGCCGCTAGCCGAAGTCGACATCACCGATCTTTCCCACGACGGACGCGGCGTCGCGCGTATTCAGGACAAAGCCGTGTTCGTCGCCGGTGCACTGCCCGGCGAGCGTGCGCGCATCCGCATCGTGCGCCGTCACCGCAGCTTCGACGAGGCCAAGGTCGAGACGCTGCTGACCCGTTCGGCGGACCGGATCGAGCCGCGCTGCCCGCATTTCGGCAGCTGCGGCGGCTGCGCGCTGCAGCACCTGCCGGCCGACAAGCAGATCGCCGCCAAGCAGCGCGTGCTCGCCGAGAATTTCGAGCGCATCGGCAAGGTCACGCCGCAGCATTGGCTGGAACCGCTGAGCGATGCGCCGTGGGGCTACCGCCGCAAGGGCCGCCTGTCGGTCAAATGGGTCGAGAAGAAGGGCAAGGTGCTGGTCGGGTTTCGCGAGGACGATCCGCGCTTCGTCGCCGATCTTCGCGTCTGCTACACGCTGCTGCCGCAGGTCGGCGAGCGCATCGAGGCGCTGGCGGCGCTGATCGGCGGCCTCGAGGCCAAGCGCGACATCGCGCAGATCGAGATCGCCGCCGACGACCATACCGTCGCGCTGGTGTTCCGCCATCTGGTGCCGCTGCAGGACGGCGATCGCGACCGGCTGATCGCGTTCGGCCGCGAGCACGGACTGGCGATCCTGCTGCAGCCGAAGGGTCCCGACAGCGTGCACATGCTCGACCCGCCGACGATCGACCTCAAGTTCGGCATTCCGGCCGCCAACGTCGAACTGGCATTCCGGCCGCTCGATTTCATCCAGGTCAACGCCGGCATGAACCAGCGCATGATCGCGCAGGCGCTGGCGCTGCTCGATCCGCAGCCGCAGCATCGCGTGCTCGACCTGTTCTGCGGGCTCGGCAACTTCACGCTGCCGATCGCGCGGCTGGCCGGTGCCGTCACCGGCGTCGAAGGCGAAGCCGGCCTGGTCGCGCGTGCCGCCGACAACGCGCGAATGAACGGCATCGACAACGCGGCGTTCCACGCCGCCGATCTCAGCCTGGATCAGCGCGGCGCGGCCTGGGCCAGGGCCGACTACGACGCGCTGCTGCTCGACCCGCCGCGCTCGGGCGCGGCCGCGGTGCTCGATTACCTGCCCGGCAAGCGCACGCGGCGCGTCGTCTACGTGTCCTGCCATCCCGGCTCGCTCGCGCGCGATGCCGGCCTCCTGGTCGAGCGGCACGGCTTCGAACTGCTGCGCGCCGGCGTCATGGACATGTTTCCGCACACCGCGCACGTCGAGTCGATCGCGCTGTTCGAGCGTTGAGGCGCGATGGCGATCGAGATCGAACGCAAGTTCCTCGTCGTCGGCGACGCTTGGCGCGCCGCGGCCGAGCGCAGTACGCGCATGGTGCAGGCCTATCTGGCCGGGCCGATGCCGGGCGTGCCGGCGGCGCCGCGCTGCTCGGTCCGCGTACGCGTCGCCGGCGAGCGGGCATGGCTCAATCTCAAGTCGCTCGAGCTCGGCATCGCGCGGCAGGAGTTCGAGTACCCGATTCCGCTCGACGACGCGAACGCGCTGCTCGCACTGGCCGGCCGCCGGATCGAGAAGACCCGTCACGATGTTCGCATCGACGCGCATGTCTTCGAGGTCGACGAGTTCGCCGGCGACAACGCCGGGCTGATCGTCGCCGAGCTGGAGCTCGGCGCGGTCGACGAGCCGTTCCCGCGTCCGGCTTGGCTCGGCCGTGAGGTCAGCGCGTTGCCACGCTATTACAATGTGCATCTGATCGACTATCCGTACGCGCGCTGGACGCCGCACGAGCGCGCCGGCGAGGCGTCGCCCTGACACCCCGCGCAGACGTGCCGTTCCCCATCGAGCCTTCATCGCCTCCATGCTGATCATCGGAATTCCCGGCAAGACCCTGACCTCGAACGACCGCGACTGTCTGGCGCGGCCCGAGGTCAGCGGCGTGATCCTGTTCGCGCGCAATTTCGAGAGCCGCATGCAGGTCGCCGAACTGATCGAGGCGGTCCGTGCCTGCCGGCCCGATCCGTTCCTGATCTGCGTCGATCAGGAGGGCGGCCCGGTGCAGCGCTTCCGCGACGGCTTCACGCGGCTGCCGGCGCTGGCGCGGATCGGCGAGATCTACGCGCGCGACCACGCGCTCGCGGTCGCGCTGGCCGAAGAGCACGCCTGGCTGATGGCCAGCGAGATGCGCGCGATCGGCGTCGACATCTCGTTCGCGCCGGTCGCCGATCTGGCGCGCGGCAACCGCGCGATCGGCGAGCGGGCGTTCCATGCCGACCCGGCCGTCGTATCCGAGCTGCTGCTGGCCTATCTGCGCGGCATGCGCATCGCCGGCATGGCGGCGACGCTCAAGCATTTCCCCGGTCACGGCTCGGTCGCCGAGGATACGCATTTCGACGTCGCGGTCGATCCGCGCCCGCTCGAGGAACTGCTGCAGACCGACCTGGTGCCGTTCGCCGATGCGATCGACGCTGGCGCCGAGGCCGTCATGCTGGCGCACGTGACCTATCCGGCCGTCGACGCGCTCGCCGCCGGCTTCTCGCCGACGTGGATCGCCGGCGTGCTGCGCGGCCGGCTCGGATTCCGCGGTCTGGCGATCGGCGACGACATCGGCATGGCCGCCGTCGAAGGCGTCGGCGGCATCGCGGCGCGCATCGACGCGCACCGGCGCGCCGGCTGCGATCTGATCCTGGCCTGCAATCCGTCGATCGTGCCCGAGTCGCTGGCCGCGGTGGAAGGCCTCGGCGCGTGCCCGGCCGATCGCCTGGCGACATTGTGCGGCGCCGCGCCTCAGGCCTGGGATGCGCTCGTGGACAATCCGCAGCGTGACACTTTCATCGCGCGCGTCACCGCGCTCGACGCCACTGCGAGGGCATGAGGCCATGAACGACATCGACTATCCGACCGCATTGCAGCGGGCCGATCTGATCCACGACAACGCCGCCCTGGTCGCCGCGATCGACCGCGTCGCGCGCGAGATCGACGCCCGCCTCGGCGACGAAGACGCCGTGTTCCTGCCGGTCATGCAGGGTGGCCTGGTCTTCGCCGGCCAGCTGGCGACGCGGATCCGCGCGACGCTGGAGTTCGACTACGTCCACGCGACGCGCTATCGCGGCAGTACGCAGGGCGGTGGCCTGGTCTGGCTGCGCCAGCCGGCGCTGCTGCTCGGCGGGCGCACCGTGCTGCTGGCCGACGACATCCTCGACGAGGGCACGACACTGAAGGGCATCCGCGATTTCTGCCTCGAGCAGGGGGCCCGGCGCGTGCTGATCGCGGTGCTCTGCGAGAAGCGTCACGGCCGCACGGTGCCGGGCATCGCGGCCGACTTCGTCGGCGTCGAGGTGCCGGACCGCTACGTCTTCGGATTCGGCATGGACTATCACGAACACGGCCGCAACCTGCCCGGAATCTACGCGCTATGAGCGAACGCATCGATCTGGCCGTCATCGGCGGCACCGGCCTGTACCGGTTTCCGGGCCTCGAGCAGGCCGAGAAGCACGTCGTCGACACGCGCTTCGGCGCGCCGTCGGACCGCATCGTGATCGGCAATGTCGGCAAGAAACGCATCGCGTTCCTGGCCCGCCACGGCGAAGGCCATACGGTCGCGCCGCATCGCGTCAACTACCGCGCGAACGTCTGGGCCCTGCATCACCTGGGCGCTCGGCGCGTCGTCGCGGTCAACGCGGTCGGCGGCATCCGCGAGGACATGGGCCCGCGCGTGATCGCGGTGCCGGATCAGATCATCGACTACACGTATGGTCGCGCGTCGAGCTTCTGCGACGTCGACGGCGCCGAGGTCCGCCATGTCGACTTCAGCCATCCGTACGGTGCCGGGCTGCGCGCCGAGCTGCTGACCGCCGCGCGCACGGCCGGCGTCGCGGTCGTCGACGGCGGCTGCTATGGCGCGACGCAGGGCCCGCGGCTCGAAACCGTCGCCGAGATCGCGCGGATGCGCCGCGACGGCTGCGATCTGGTGGGCATGACCGGCATGCCCGAAGCGGCGCTGGCGCGCGAGCTCGACCTCGACTATGCCTGCCTGGCCCTGGTCGCGAACTGGGCCGCCGGCTGCGGCGACCAGCTCGAGATCAGCCTGCCGGAAATCTTCGCGAATCTGGAGGCGGCGACCGCCCAGGTCCCGGCGATCCTGACGGCGCTGCTGGCCGGCTGAGATCCGCCGGGTCAGTTGCCCGCCGGGTCGGGCGAATCGAACTGCAGCCGGGCCAGTTCGGCATAGAGGCCGCCCTGGGCGATCAGCTCGGCGTGCCGGCCTTGCGCGACGATGCGCCCCGCGTCCAGAACGACGATGCGATCGGCGCGCTGCACGGTCGCGAGGCGGTGCGCGATGACCAGGGTCGTGCGGCCGTGCATCAGCCGGTCCAGCGCGTTCTGCACGAGACGCTCGGACTGCGCGTCGAGGCTCGAGGTCGCCTCGTCGAGCAGCAGGATCGGCGCATCGCGCAGCACCGCGCGGGCGATCGCGACGCGCTGCTGCTGGCCGCCCGACAGCCGCACGCCGCGTTCGCCGAGATAGGTGCCGTAGCCTTCGGGCAGGGCTTCGAGAAAGTCGGCTGCCTCCGCGGTGCGAGCCGCGGCGCCGACGGCGGCATCGTCGGCATCGATCCGTCCGAAGCGGATGTTGTCGGCCGCGCTGGCGCCGAACAGCACCGGATCCTGCGGCACCAGGGCGTAGCAGCTGCGCAGGTCGGTCAGGTCGAGCTCGCGGATGTCGACGCCGTCGAGCGTGATGCGACCATGCTGCGGATCGTGGAAGCGCTGCAGCAGCTGGAACAGCGTGGTCTTGCCGGCACCGGACGGGCCGACCAGGGCGACCGTCTCGCCGGGCTCGATGCGCAGCGAGAAATCCTCGATCGCCGCGCGGTCCGGCCGCGACGGGTAGCGGAACGCGACGTGCTCGAACGCGAGCGCGCCGCGCACCGGCCGCGGCAGCGCGCGCGGCGCCGGCGGCGAAGCGATCGCGGCCGGCGTGTCGAGCAGCTCGCCGATCCGGCCGAGCGCGCCGGCGCAGCGCAGCAGCTCGCCCCAGACCTCGGTCAGCCCGCCGACCGAGCCGGCCGCGACGACCGCGTACAGCACGAACTGCGCGAGCACGCCTGCGTTCATTCCGCCGGCGATCACCGAGCGCGCACCGGCCCACAGCACGAGGGTGATCGCGCCGAAACTGAGCAGTATGACCAGGGCGGTCAGCAGCGCGGTGGTGCCGATGCGCCGCCGCGCCGTCGCCAGCGCTTCGCGCACGGCCGTCCCGTAGCGCTCGACCTCGCGCGGCTCGCGCGTGTAGGCCTGGATCGTGTGGATCGCATTGAGCGATTCGGACGCGACCGCCGAGGCGTCGGCGATGCGGTCCTGGCTCTCGCGCGACAGGCGCTCGACGCGCCGGCCGAGCACGACGATCGGCACGATGACGGCGGGGATGACCAGGGCGGTCAGTCCGGCCAGATGCGGACTGGTGACGATCAGCATCGTCGTCGAGCCGGCCAGCATGACGATGCTGCGCAGCGACAGCGATAGCGTCGATCCGACCACGGTCTGCACCAGCTCGGTATCGGCGGCCAGGCGCGAGACCAGTTCGCCCGAACGCGTGCGTTCGAAGAACGCCTGATCGAGCGTCAGCAGATGGCCGTAGAGCCGCGCGCGCAGCGCAGCGGCCACGCGCTCGCCGAGCAGGGTCACACAGTAGAAGCGCGCCGCGCCGGCGATCGCCATGACGACCGCGACGCCGAACAGGCCGGCGAACGCCGCGTTCAGCACGACCGGGTCGGTCTGGCCGAAGCCGCGGTCGATCATGAAGCGCGCCGCCGCCGGCAGCGCCAGCGTCGCCGCCGACGAGATCGCCAGGAAGATCAGCCAGCCGGCGATCAGGCCGCGCTGTTCGGCCAGATAGGGAAGAAGCCGCCGGTACGCGGCGAAACGGCGCGGCGCCGCCGCGTTCGGAGAGGACATGAGGGAACGCCGAGGAAGACTCCGACCGCATGGATGCGGCCGGCGCGCGTTTCAAGTCCCCCGATGCCTCACCAGCAGTTGCCGTTGCTGTCCTCGCCGCTGCGGTCGCGACGGCCGGTGCTGGTCAGCGTGAGGTCGCCGCAGGCGTCGGCCGCCTGGACGCCTTGCGGCGTCGCCGTCAGCGTGTAGGTCTGGTCGCCGTTCGCGGTCTCGATGCTGGCGACGTAGAAGCCGCTTTCGGAGGTGTCCTGCGAGAAGCCGAGGTCGCCGATGTCCGCGGCGTAGCGGTTGCGGTTGGTGTAGAAGCGCTCCTGCGCCGCGGACAGCCGCAGCAGCAGCTCGTGACCGTCGGCGCGCCGTGCGCGGAAGCCGTAGCGGCCGTAGGCCGGCAGCGCGATCGCCGCGATCACCGCGATGATCGCGATCACGATCACCAGCTCGATCAGCGAGAAGCCCCTGGTTCGGTACTTGAGCATGTCCGGTCCCCCGATGGTGGTGGGCTCCGGCGCCGCCGCAGCGACACCGGAGCCGATGTGACTCACAGCAGATCGAGCAGCTCGCGCCAGGCGCCGCGATAGTTCGGCGCATCGGGGATCTGCACCTCGGGAATGCCCGGCATCACGATGCCGGCCGCGCCGAGGCGGCTGACCAGCGACGGATAGCCGCTGATCGGGATCGCCACCGAGTTGACGACCACGCCGATCTCGTTGCTCTGCGCACCGGACAGGCTCGGCATGCCGCCGTAGCCGTTGCCGGGGACGCCGCCGGTTGCCGCGTCGACGACCATGACCGAGCCGCGGCGGCCCGGATCGCAGGGGTCGTCGCCTTTCGGGATCAGCGTGGTCAGCACGGCGCGATTGCTCGAATACAGCGGCGTGATGCCGATGACGTTGCGCTCGCTGCGCTCGGTCGCGATCGTCAGCGGAATCTTCCAGCCGCGATGGCTGGCGGGCACGGCATTGCTGGTGATCGAGCGGATGTTGCCGCTCTGCGTCAGCGTCTGCTCGACCAGCTGGTCGGCGCCGATCGGGTACTGCGAGGCGGCGCTGCCGTAGTCGCGGATGCCGTAGAACGCCTGCGGTCCTTCGTTGGACGGCGTGCCCTCGTTGGAGCGGTCGTCCTTGCCGAGGTACTTGCCGGTGCCGAAGATCCAGATCGGCCTGGACGTCGCGAAATCGCGCATCGCCACCGGCATCACCGAGATCGGCTGGCGTCCGGCATCGCTCGGATTGCCGCTGCCGTAGGTCCGGAACATCAGATCGACCGACCAGGCCTCCGGATCGGGCGAGGACAGGTCGAACCGCCACAGGTTGCCGGCGAGGTCGCCCGCCACCGCGACGTCGTCGACCTGGTCGCCGTTGACGTCGTAGCCGGCCGGGGTCGACAGGCCGTAGGTCACCGCGGCGCCGCTGGTGGGGATTTCGCGGATCAGCGCGCCGGTCTCGAGGTCGAGCACCAGCAGCGAGGTGCGGTCGGCGTTCGGGTCGAGGCGGGCCGGGTCGGGGAATCCGTACGGATCGGTGTTCAGCGAGGGATAGTAGCCGCTCGACACCAGGACCACCCACTTGCCGTTGTTGAGCCGCGCGATGTTGGCCGACCCGTAGGTGTAGCCGAGCACCTCGCCGCCGGGGGAGTGGTTCGAGAACTCCCACAGGACGTTGGCGGCGCTGAAGCTGTCCGGCTCGGTGACGTCGAGCGCGAAGATGCCGCGGCCGCCGAGACGCAGCGATCCGACCAGCACCGTGCGCCACTGGCCGTTGATGAAGACGTCCTGCACGACCGGCATGTCGTCGACGCTGACCACGTTCGGCTTGTCGGTGGTCTGGTTGAGCTTGCCGGTCTCGAACAGCACGTTCGGCACGTAGGCGAAGCGCTCGCTGCCGTCGACCGCGTTGAACGCGTGCAGCATGCCGTCGTTGGCGCCGGCGTAGACCGTCGGTGCGCGATCGCGATAGGTCCAGATGAATTCCGCGTAGCTGCCGGCGCCGGTGGCCGGGTCGGCCGCCTCGGCCTCGGGCGAGCCGAACGGGAAGCTGTCCTCCCAGCCGCCGGTCGGGCCGGACACGTACACCGGCTGCGAATTGACGATCGCGCCGAGCACCGAGCTGCGGCGGCGGAAGAACGGCGAGGCGGTCTCGCCGGTGCGTACGCCGCGCAGATAGTCCACGCGCTGGCTGCCGAGATCGTCCGGTGTCGTGATCGACGGGTTGGGGTTCTTGTTGAGCGCCGTACGCTGGGCGCTGCTGAGATTGGCCCACAGGAACGCGACGCCGGCGCTGCCGTTCCACGTGAAGATGTTGCGGTCGGCCGGATTGGTGACCGGCAGATCGCTTTGCCCGGTCGAGACGCAGTTGCCGCCGGTCAGCACGCAGCCGGCGTCCCACAACGGCGGCGTCTCCGGTTCGCCGGTCACCGGGTCGAGATCGGACTTGGTCAGCGTGCCGGACCAGTCGGTGGTGTCGTAGCCGGCCGCGAAGCCCTGCGTGCCCGAGGTCAGGATCGCCATCGTCGCCGACAGTGCGGTCGAGGAGCCGCGCCGCGCGATGATGTTGGAGATGATCGCGCTCAGCGCCGAGACCAGCTCGTTCGGGTTGCTGGCGGCGAAGAACTCGCCGCGGCTGTTGATCGCGGCATGCCAGATGTCGTCGACCTTGCGCCCGTCGTCGGTGCCGGCGACCGTCTCGGGCCAGGCCAGCAGGCCGCGGCGCAGCCGTTCGTAGGTATTGTCGTTCTTCGGAATCGTGCCGGAGATGCCGAAGCCGATCATGTACTGCACCAGATGCGGCCAGCTGGCCGGATCGTTGGCCGGATTCCAGTAGATCTCCTTGTTGTCGCGCGGCTCTTGATTGGCGCCCAGAGGTACGCCGAACAGCGGGGTCGTCTTATCGGGGATATACGGCGGCACCTTGAGCCGGGTGCGCTCGTCGTTGGCGAAGTCCGGACGCAGATCGGTGGCCCAGTAGTGGAACGCGATGTCGGCCATGCTGCGCGCGTCCGGTCCGTTCTCGTGCCAGAAGATCGAACTCTGCGTGTCGCTGGTCGAGTAGCCGCGGTCGTCCGGCAGCGTGCGCGTGGCCGGCGTACGGTCGTTGGTCGCGGTCGTGCTGGTGCCGCCGTTCCAGAAGCCGTCGCTCATGTTGATGTGGAAGTTCTGGCGGCAGCTGAGCTCGCGGTTGAGGTCGCGGTCCCAGTACGGATTGGTGTCGCGCGCGCCGGTCGCGCGCTTGAAGAACTCGCCGGCGCGCACCGTCGCGGCCTGGTTCGGCGTGCCGCCCGAGACCGGCGAGTCGAACAGCCAGTTGTAGAAGCGCGTGCGGACGTTGTTGTTGGTGCTGTTGTCGCGGAACTTGTAGATCGCGGTATTGGTGCCGATCTGGTTACTGTTGATGTTCTGCCATGCGACGCGGATGTTGTCGTCGAACGGCGCGAACGCGCGCGACAGCGCGGTCTTCGCGGCCAGGTGGCGCGTGTGGTAGTACGAATACCAGTTCGCGAAATTCTGCTTCTCGGCTGCCGTGCCGCTGGCGGCGATGTCGACCCACTCCCAGTTGCCCGAGGTGAACAGCCGGGTGCGGCTGGCCGCATCGATGCGGCCGTCGGCGTCGAGACTCAGCGCGACGCCTTCCTTGAGCCGGTAATAGCCGGCGGCATGGCCGCAGAAGCGCGTGCCCGAGCCGAGGTTGCGCGTCGTGCTGCTGCCGGGATTGCTCGGCCGGTTGCGGACGATGCCGTTGTCCCAGGCCGCCGTGAACGGCGCATTGGACATCTGGGTGACGCCGTCGGCCAGCAGCGGCGGATGGTAAAGCACGCCCGCCGTCGCGTTGTAGTACGCGCCGTTCATCGCCCAGGAACGCGGATTGGCCGGATCGGTCACGCGGGGATCGATCACGCCGGCGCACAGATACGGGCCGCCGCCGGATGGATAACTGGCGTCGCTGGTCGTATTCTGCTGGTCGGTTGCGCCCCAGCCCGCTCCCGAATAGGGCCGCTGGTCGCCCATGAAGTTGCGTCCCATCGAGCCGGAGTCGTCGAAGGTCAGCATCAGGTTCGGCGCCACCGTCGAGGTCAGGTCCGGCGGCGTCGGGTACAGATCGACCGTCGCGGCGCCGCTCGGCGCGGCGAAGCCGGCCAGCAGGCACAGCGCGCCGATCCAGGCGCTGGTTCGGGCCGAGTCGAACAGGACGGAAGCGTTCATGGCCGTATCCTCACGATCCGGAAGGATTGGACTGGTTGTTGGTTGTGTACATCGAGTACACCGATTCGGTCGCGCGCACGGCCGCGGCGCTGCTGCCGCCCTGGCTGCGCGAAGTCACGCGGTAGAGCGCGCGCTTCGGGTTGGGGCCGGTACCGCCGGCCTCCTGCAGCCGTGCGCTGCCCATCCGCCCCATCATGCCTTCGTAGCCGGACATGTCGAGACCGAGGCCTTCGACCAGAAACTGCGGCTGCGAGGCCAGCGAGGCGGTCTCGGTCTCTCCGGACAAGCCGTGCAGCGCCGGTCCGTACTCGTAGCTGCCTGCCGGCGCCGCATCCCAGGTGCGGCTCGAACGGAACGCGAGCACCTCGGGCCGGGCCAGCCCGTTGATGCGCGTCCATTGGCAGATCTCGGCGGTATTGGCGGTCGCGAACCCGAATCCGCACGGCGGCAGTGCGCTCTCCTCGCCGGTCGGCGCCGCCCACAGCGAGAACTCGCCGTCGCGCAGCGCGCTCTCCGAACCCATCAGCGCGAGCTGACGGTTGCGCATGCCGCCGGTCATGCGTTCCTGCAGGATCGACGTGCTCGAAGCGGTCAATGCCAGCAGCGTCAGCAGCACCAGGAAGATCAGCGCGACGAACAGCACGGCGCCGGCGGGACGCGCCGGCAGCGGACGAGGAAAACGGGTGATGGAAGAGGTCATGGCGAGCCCAGGGTGATCACTGATTGCCGTTGCGCACCGACAGCAGGGAGATGAACTCCTTGCGCAGCATGCGGCCGGAAGGGAGGTCGGTGACCGGCATCGTCGCGCCCGGCGGCTCGGGATCGGCGGTGCCGTCGATGCTGTAGCGATAGGCGGTATCGGCCTCGGCCATCGCGGTCAGATCGTTGACGGTGTTGAACAGCGCGTGGACCTCGACGCTGCGGACCGTGCGCCACATGCAGCCCGGCTCCAGATAACTGGTGCCGAGCACGTACTCGAAGCGGTTGGCCGGCGGGAAGCAGGTCGCGTTGTCGCTGAGGCTCTCGACCTCGTCGGCGGTCAGATAGGTCATGTTGCCGCCGGTGCTCTGCACGCCGTACAGAAAATCGAAGCGCTCCACGCCCTGTACGAGTTCCTGCACCTGATCGTCCTCGTTGCGGATCAGCACCGGGATCAGGCGGCCGGCGACGGACGGATCGGCCTCCAGGCGCAGCCAGTAGGTCACGCTGACGAAATCGCGGCTGAAGTTGAACACGCGCGGATCGCAGGCGCCGGTGCCGGGACTCGGCCTGAACTGGTCGTCCTCGATCAGGTTGGTCGGCGTCAGCACGGTGCCGCCGACGTCGACCTGGACGATCGTCGAGCCGCCACAGTCGGACAGCAGCGCGAGATCGCCGCTCTCGAAGTTGAGCGGATCGTCGCCGCTCGCCGGGACCAGCTCCATCTGCGGCGGCACGACGCTGGCGTCGACGATGCGATACGACCAGCCGGTACCGCGCTGATAGCGCACCGTCAGCACGTCGGCGCCGCGGACGCGATCGCCGGCGCTGCTGCCGACGCCCGGCAGGAACGGCGCGGCCGGCACGCTCGGACTGCAGTCGCCGCCACCGCACTCGTACCCCTGCACGAAGAAGCGCGAGCTCAGCGGATAGACCGTGTCGGCCGGCCAGCCGCTCGGCGCCTCGACGACCTGATCGGGGAAGCGCACGGCGGCGGTCGTGTTGATGATCGGCGCCGCCGACCGATAGACCGGCCCGTTCGCGGTCGGACGCCAGTTCATCGGATTGCTGTTGCTGCGGAACTGGCCGCTCATCATGCGCAGGTCGCTTTCGATGCGGGTCACCGCGTAGCGTCCGTTCTCCTGGATCCGTGCCAGCGCGTCCTGCACGCGCCCGGTCATGTTGGTGGCATTGAACAGCGTCACCAGCCCCATGCTGAGCAGCAGGCCCAGCACGATTGCGATCATCAGCTCGACGAGGTTGAAGCCGCCGATCGCATGGCGCACGACCGGCCTCCGGTTTGCTGCGGTCATCGGCGGTGCGCTCATGGCTGGAACACCCAGGCGAAGGTCTGCTGCTGGGCGCCGGCGTCCTCGTTCTGGCTGTCCAGGCCCGACTCCACCCATTGCATCGTGATCGTGCACAGTCCGTCGTAGGGCGCCCGGTCGCGCTGGTTGTCGGCCGTCACCGCCGTCGCGGAGTTGCGCTCGCAGAGCACGGTCGCGGTCGGGTTCGGCATCAGATCGGTCAGCTGGCGGCTCCACAGCAGGCGGTCGCGCTCGGCGACCTCGTCGATCGAGCAGCCGGCGCCGGCGCCGCAGGCCGCCGGCGTGCCGGTTTCCGGATAGTCGCCGTCGTAGGCGTTCTCCCAGACGGCGGCCATGTTGGCGCGCATCCGGTCGGCCAGCGACTGGGCGAGGAAATTGGCCTGGGTGCGGATGTAGGCACCGTTGTTGACCTTGACCGACACAACCAGAAGGCCGGCGAGGCCGAGCAGGCCGAGGCTGAAGATCAGCAATGCGACCAGCACTTCGAGCAGGCTGAAACCGCGGGACGGGCGGAGCGTTCGTTTCATCGGCGGGATACTCATGCGCAACTGCCGGCCGGCGAGCCGGTGGTGTCGCGCTTGCTGGAAATGGCGCCGCTGCCGATGACGGTGATACGGCGCGAGCCGGCTTCTCCTGCGTGGGATGTCGGACGGCAGATATTGAGATCGAAGCTGGTGGCCTGGCGCAGATCGCCGCTGATGCCGAACAGCACGGTGCCGTCCTCGCCGCCGCCCGATGCCGCGCCGTGGACCTGGTAATCCGTACCGACCGGGCCGTGATGGCGCATGCAGATCGGCATGTCGTCCTCGAGGTCGGCCGTGCAGGCCGCCTCGTCGCCCGGGGAGGTCGGCACGTCCTGCAGCACGCCGCCGACGCGGCGCGCCGCGACCACCTGCCAGCCGGCCGACCAGTCGCCACCATTGGCGATCACGGCGACCGGACGGCCGCGTTTGACGGCTTCCGCTCGGGCCAGATTGAGCGCCGCCACGAGATCGTTCGTGGTCCCGGATACCGTCATATTGATCGACAACTGCTGGAAGCTCGGAAACGCGATGGCCGCGAGGACGGCCAGGATCACCATCACCGTGATCATCTCGATCAGCGTGAAGCCGCGCATGGCGACGCGGGGCGGGATGTCGCGGGTCGGTGCGGCTGGGCGCATGGCTTCCCCTGGGATGGAGCCGGTTTGAGCGAGCCTGCAGCCTAGGGAGGGGCCGGCGCGACGGCAACCGTCAGCAGCCTGCGAGGTAGCAATTGGCGGACGAGTGGCGTCGGCGGTCGCGCAGCGGTCAGGCCACGACCTTGAGCCGCAGTTCCTTCGGCAGCGCGAAGGTGACGTGTTCCGGTTCGCCGTCGAGTTCGCGCACGTCGGCGGCCCCCCATTCGCGCAGCCGCTCGATCACGCCGCGGACCAGGCTTTCCGGCGCCGAGGCGCCGGCGGTGACGCCGATGCGCGCATGGCCGTTCAGCCATTCCGGCCGGATGTCGCCGGCGCCGTCGATCAGAAACGCCGGCACGCCCTGCTTCTGCGCCAGCTCGCACAGGCGGTTGGAATTGGAGCTGTTCGGAGAGCCGACCACGAGCACCACGTCGCACTGCTGGCCGAGCCGGCGCACCGCGTCCTGGCGGTTCTGCGTGGCGTAGCAGATGTCGTCATGGCGCGGGCCGAGGATCGCCGGGAATGCCGCGCGCAAGGCCTCGATCACGGCGCGCGTATCGTCGACCGACAGCGTCGTCTGGCTGACGTAGGCGATGTGGTCGGGATGCAGCGGGCGCAGCCGCGCGACGCATTCGGGCGTCTCGACCAGGTAGATGCGGCCGGCGTTGCCGGCGCTCCACTGGCCCATCGTGCCCTCGACCTCCGGATGGCCGGCGTGTCCGATCAGCACGACGTCGCGCCCGGCCTTGCCGTGTCTGGCCACCTCGATGTGGACCTTGGTGACCAGCGGGCAGGTCGCATCGAAGACGGCCAGTCCGCGCCGCCGCGCCTCGTCGCGGACCTCGCGCGATACGCCGTGTGCGCTGAAGATCACCGTGGCGCCGTCCGGCACCTCGTCGAGCTCGTCGACGAAGACCGCGCCGCGCGCGCGCAGCGAGTCGACGACGAAGCGGTTGTGCACGACCTCGTGGCGGACGTAGATCGGCGCACCGAACGTGTCGATCGCGCGCTCGACGATCTCGATCGCGCGATCGACGCCGGCGCAGAAGCCGCGCGGATTGGCCAGTAGAACCTGCATGGACGCGATTATCCGCCAGCGGCGGCGGTTTTCCCACCGAACAGGCCGGCGGCGATCAGCAGCACCGCGCCGACGCAGATCGCCGAATCGGCGATGTTGAACGCCGGAAAATGCCACTGGCCGAAGTAGACGTCGATGAAATCGGTGACCTGGCCGTGGCGCAGACGGTCGACCAGGTTGCCGATCGCGCCGCCGATCACCAGCGACAGCGGCAGCGCGTTGCGCCAGTCGGCGCGCGGCGTGCGCGCCAGCCAGCCGACCAGCAGCGCGCTGACGCCGATCGCCAGGATCGTGAACAGCCAGCGCTGCCAGCCGCCGGCACCGGCCAGGAAGCTGAACGCCGCCCCGGTATTGAATGCCAGCGTCCAATTCAGCAGGTCCGGGATCACCGGTACCGGCGTGTACGGCGTCAGCGCGCGCAGCGCGACTTCCTTGGTCGCCTGATCGGCGGCGAAGACGATCAGCGACAGCAGCAGCCAGGACAGGGCATTGGGGCGAGGGGGCATGAAGGCAGGGTAGCGGCAGAGGGGGGCGGCCGGGCGAGGGCGGGACGCCGGCCGGCCACTTTACCGATCTTTTCGCGGATCTTGCAGCTTCGATGTCCACGGCGCGGTGCGGAAGGTGTCTGATGACCCCGCACCACCGATCCTTCCCCCAGGAGTCTCCCCATGCATACCCAGACGTTCTCTTCGATGACACTGGCGCTGGCGCTGTCCGCCGGCGTCTTGCTGACCGCGCCGGCGGCACCGGCCCTCGCGCAGAGCGGACAGCCCGCCGCCAGCGCCGACACGGCCGGCGCGCATGCGCATCGCCGCCACGGCCGCTTCAAGGCGACGCCCGAGGAGCGCGCCGTGCTGGCCGACCTGCACGCGCTGACGCGCGTCTATCTGCAGTCCAACCGCGCCTCGGAATTGCCGGCCCTGTACCGCAGCGTGCTGGCCAAGACCGACAACGAGACGATCCGCAAGGTCGCCAACCGGATGCTCGAACGCGCCGGGCAGGCGCCGCAGAATCCGGACCAGGAAATCGCGCGCCTGACCCGTCAGCTCAACGACGGTCTGGCCGGCCTTCCGGCCGGCGGCTGAGTCCGCGGCCGCGAAGGCCGCGCACCGACCCGAACGGACGGCACCGGATCGCGCGATCCGGTGCCGTTTTCGTTTCGTCTGCCGCGCGCGATGGCCGCTGGTGCGATGCCGCCGTGCGATCGCATGGCGGAGCCACCGCGACGGCGCTTCCGGTACCATGCCGGCGCCGTGCGTATGCGCACGACCGACCAGCCGCGCATGCCGCACGCCAAGCTCGACCTCCACCAGCCGACCGGCGATACGGTCACCACGACCACGTGCTACATGTGCGCGTGCCGCTGCGGCATCCGCGTCCACCTCAAGGACGGCAAGGTCCGCTACATCGACGGCAATCCGTCGCACCCGGTCAATCGCGGCGTGATCTGCGCCAAGGGCTCGGCCGGCATCAAGCAGCACTACTCGCCGGCGCGCCTGTCCAAGCCGCTGCTGCGCGTCGGCGAGCGCGGTGCCGGCGAGTTTCGCGAGATCGAATGGGACGAGGCGCTCGCGCTCGCGACCGAATGGCTCGGCGACGTCCGGCGCCGCAATCCCGACGAGCTCGCGTTCTTCACCGGCCGCGATCAGTCCCAGGCGCTGACCGGCTGGTGGGCGCAGCAGTTCGGCACCGTCAACTACGCGGCGCATGGCGGCTTCTGCTCGGTCAACATGGCCGCGGCGGGTCTCTACACGGTCGGCGGCTCGTTCTGGGAATTCGGCGAGCCGGACTGGGATCTGACGCGCTATCTGATGCTGTGGGGCGTGGCCGAGGATCACGATTCCAACCCGATCAAGCTCGGGCTCGGCAAGCTCAAGGCGCGCGGCGCCAAGATCGTCGCGATCAACCCGGTGCGGACCGGCTACGGCGCGATCGCCGACGAATGGATCCCGATCCAGCCCGGCACCGACGGCCTGCTCGCCGGTGCGCTGATCCACGAGCTGCTGCGTACCGATCGCATCGATCTGGACTATCTGGTGCGCTATACCAACGCCCACCATCTGGTGATCCGCGCGCCCGGCGCGGCCGACGACGGCCTGCTCGCGCGCGACGCGCAGGGCCGCGCGATCTGTGCCGTGCGCGAAGACGCGGAGCTGCGACTGGCGCCGGCCGACCTGCCCGGCATCGCGCCGCTGGTCGTCGGCGAGTACATGCTCGAGGACGGCCGCATCGGCGTGCCGGCATTCCAGCTGCTGACCGAGCGCTATCTGTCCGACGATTACGCGCCGGACCGGGTCGCGGCGCGCTGCGGCGTCGAGGCGGCTACGATCCGCCGGCTCGCGCGCGAGCTGGCCGAGGCCGCGTTCGATCAGGCGATCGAGCTCGATCAGCCGTGGACCGATGCCTACGGCCGCACGCATGCCACGATGACCGGCCGGCCGGTCGCGATGCACGCGATGCGCGGCATTTCGGCGCACGCCAACGGCTTCCACACCTGCCGCGCGCTGCACGTATTGCAGATGCTGCTCGGTGCGATCGACACGCCCGGCAGCTTCCGCTACCAGCCGCCGTTCCCGAAGCCGGTGCCGCCGCCGAACCGGCCCGGCCGCGATCGCAAGGACAACGGCGCGCTCGACGCCGGCCCGCTCGGCTTCGTGCACGGTCCGCAGGATCTGCTGGTCGATGCCGCCGGCGCGCCGCGCCGCATCGACAAGGCGTTCTCGTGGGAGCATCCGTTCGCCGCGCACGGCATGCTGCAGTCGGTGATCCGCAACGCCTGGGCCGGCGATCCGTATCGCATCGACACGCTGCTGCTGTTCATGGCCAACATGGGCTGGAACTCGGCGATGAACGTCGGCCAGACCCGCGCGATGCTGACCGATCGCGATCCGGCGACCGGCCGCTACCGCATTCCGCATGTCATCTACGTCGACGCCTACGCGTCCGAGACCGTCGAGCTGGCCGATCTGGTGCTGCCGGATACCACGTACCTGGAGCGCCACGACTGCATCAGCCTGCTCGATCGGCCGATCTCCGACGCCGATGCGGCCGCCGATGCGATCCGGCGGCCGGTGATCGCGCCCGATCGCGACGTGCGGCCGTTCCAGGACGTGCTGCTCGACCTCGGCGCGCGCCTGGGCCTGCCGGGCATGACGCGCGAGGACGGCACGCCGCGCTACCCGGGCGGTTTCGCGCAGTACATGGTCGAGCACGAGCGCGCACCCGGCATCGGCCTGCTGGCCGGTTGGCGCGGCGTCGACGGCGAGCTGCACGGCGTCGGCGCGCCGAACCCCGGCCAGCTCGAGCGCTACGCCGAACACGGCTGCTACTGGCATCACGCGGTGCCGCCGTCGGCGCGCTACTACAAGATGGCCAATCGCGACTATCTGCAGTGGGCGCGCGGGCTCGGCTTCCTCGGATCGGAGGCGCCGATCACGCTGGAGCTGTATTCCGAGCGTCTGCAGCGGTTCCGGCTGGCCGCGCGCGGCCACGGCGCGGTGCAGCCGCCGGACGGCGAGCGTGCGCGCGTGGAGCGCTATTTCGATCCGCTGCCGTTCTGGTACGGCGCGGACGGTGAGGCGGTCGAGGCCGATGCCGAGGCCTATCCGCTGTCGGCGATCACGCAGCGGCCGATGTTCATGTATCACGCCTGGGGATCGCAGAACGCCTGGCTGCGCCAGATCGCGGCGCGCAACGTGCTCTATCTCAACGCGAGGACCGCGACCGAGCACGGCGTCGCCGACGGCGACTGGATCTGGCTGGCCTCGCCGCTGGCGCGGATCCGCGTGCAGGCCCGTTTTCACGGCGGCACCGCCCCCGGCACGCTGTGGACCTGGAACGCGATCGGCAAACGCCGTGGCGCATGGCGGCTCGACGGCGACGCGCCGGAGAGCCGCGAGGGTTTCCTGCTCAACCATCTGATCGACGAGCTCGCGCCCGCGCGCGAGGACGGCCGCCGTCTGGCCAATGCCGATCCGGTGACCGGGCAGGCGGCGTGGTTCGATCTGCGCGTGCGCATCGAGCGCGATCCGGCGCCACGCGAGCCCGGTCATCGCGTCGAGGCGATCGCGCCGCTGCGGAGGCCGTCATGACCGCGCTGCCGCCGAAGGGGCGCGTCAAGCTCGGCCTCGTGATCGACCTCGATACCTGCGTGGGCTGTCATGCCTGCGCGGTCGCCTGCAAGGAATGGAACGACGGCGGCCAGTTCGGGCCGCTCGAGGACCACGATGCCTACGGCGCGGAGCCGGACGGCGTCTGGTTCAACCGCGTGCACAGCTACCAGGTCGCCGCGCAGGCCGTGCCGCCGCTGGTGCGCACCGTCGAGGCGGCGGCCGCCGCCGTGACCGCGGCGCCGTCGTCCGGCGGCTGCGGCGCACAGGCGGACACCGGCATGACCGTGCATTTTCCGCGCTCGTGTCTGCACTGCGAGACGCCCGCCTGCGTCACGGTCTGTCCGACGGGTGCCAGCTACAAGCGCGCCGAGGATGGCATCGTGCTGGTCGACGAGGAGCGCTGCATCGGCTGTCAGCTGTGCGCCTGGGCCTGCCCGTACGGCGCCCGCGAGTTCAGCGAGCATCACGGCACGATGCAGAAGTGCACGCTGTGCGTCGACCGCATCTACAACGAGCGCCTCGCGCCCGAAGACCGCCAGCCGGCCTGCGTCAAGGCCTGCCCGACGCGGGCGCGGCATTTCGGCGATCTCGGCGATCCGGACTCGGCGGTCTCGCAGCTGGTCGCCGAGCGCGAGGGCTATGCGCCGATGCCCGAGCTCGGCTACGAACCGGTCAACCGCTATCTGCCGCCGCGTCCGCGGCGTGCCGCGCCGCCGGAATCCGCGCCGGCCGCATCGGCCGACGACCGCTACGATCCGGCCGCGCTGCCGCCGCTGCTGCGCTGGCTCGATCGCGCCTTGTCGCGGTAAGGTTCGCCGCCGCCCCGCCCGCTCACCGATCCGGAGATCGCCCGATGCTCGTCTCGACCACGTCCACCCTGCAGGACCGCACGATCGTGCGCTATCTCGGTCTGGTCAGCGGCGACGCGATCCTCGGCGCCAACGTCTTCCGCGATTTCTTCGCCGGCATCCGCGATCTGGTCGGCGGCCGCGCCGGCAGCTACGAGAAGGTGCTGCGATCGGCCAAGGACACCGCCCTGGCCGAGATGACCGAGCAGGCCGAGCGCCTCGGCGCCAATGCGGTGATCGGCGTCGATCTGGACTACGAGACGATCCAGATCAAGGACGGCGGCGGCATGCTGATGGTGTCGGCGAGCGGGACCGCCGTCTTCGTCGAAGACCGCTGACGCATGCGGCCGGCGCTTTCGATCGTCTTCTTCACGACGCTGTCCGGTGCCGGCTACGGATTGTGGGTGTTGATCGCGATCGCGGTCGCGATCGGCGCGGCGCCGGCCGACCGGCTGACGATCGTCGCAGCGCTGCTGACCGGGCTGGCGCTCACGTCGATCGGCCTGCTCGCCTCGGTCGCGCATCTGGGCAAGCCGCTGCGCGCCTGGCGCGCGCTCGGCCAGTGGCGCAGTTCCTGGCTGTCGCGAGAGGCCGTGCTGGCGCTCGCCTGCGTGCCGCTGTGCCTGCTGCTGGCCTGGCGCGTGGAGTCCGTGCACAGCGGCCTGCGGATCCGCATCGGCTTTGCCGTATTCGCGCTGCTCGCGGCCGCGACGGTGGTATGCACGGCGCGCATCTACGCCTCGCTGCGCACGGTCCGCGCCTGGCGCGACTGGCGCGCGACGCCGCTGTACGGTCTGTACGCGCTGCAGACCGGTGGCCTCTGGCTGTGGCTGCTGGTGGCGATCGCAGCGCCCCGGACGGCCGAAGGCGCTATCGGCGCGGCGGCGGGCAGCAGCGCCTGGCTGGCCGCGCTGGCGGCCGGCATCGTGCTGACCTCGGCGCTGCAGCGCGCGTACTGGCGGCGCCCGGACGACGCTCGGCCCGATACCGCAGCCGCGACCGGACTCGGCCCGCCGGGCAGCGTGGCGGCGATGGAGGCGCCGCACACCGAGGAGAACTATCTGCTGCGCGAGATGGGCTTCGCGCTGGCGCGCCGCCATGCCGAGCGCCTGCGCGCGATCGCCTCGCGCACGCTGTTCGCGCTGCCGCTGCTGGCGATCGGCATGGGCCTGCTGCTGCCGGCCTGGGCACTGCCGGCCGCGATCGCAGGCACCGCCAGCGCGATGGTCGGCGTGTTCGTACAGCGCTGGCTGTTCTTCGCCGAAGCGCGCCATGTCGTGCAGGCCTACTACCGCTGAGCCGTCGCGCGGTTCACCGATGATTCAAGAGGCCTGCCTAGCATGGTGCGGCGCCGCACGAGCACCGCATGCCGTGCCGCTTGCTCGTTCTCAACAAGGAAACATCATGAAGAAACTGATGCTCGTCGCCGCCCTGTCGGCGGCGCTCCCGCTCGTCGCGCAGGCCCAGGACGGCGACTGGTCCGGTTCGGGCGAGGTCGGCATCGCCGCCACGCGCGGCAACAGCAAGTCCGAGAACGTCAACATCAAACTGCAGTTCAAGCAGGAAGACGACACCTGGAAGAACAATGTCTTCCTGAACGCCTTGCGCAGCAAGGGCGAGGTCACCGTGTCGACCGTCGTCGACGGCCAGACCGTCGACGTGCGCCGCTACGACCTCACCGCGAACCGCTACGAGGCCGGCGGCTCGGTCGGCTTCAAGCTCGACGAGCGCAGCTACGTGGTCGGCGCGCTGCGCTACGAGAACGACGATTTCGCGGCGTTCGACTACCAGTGGATCGCGTCGGTCGGCTACGGCTATACCGCGCTGAAGAATCAGCGCACCGAGCTCAGCTTCGAGATCGGCCCGGGCTACAAGCGCTATCAGCCGAGCGCCTACGACGTCGTCAGCGGCGAGCCGCCGGTCACCACGCGCGTTCGTCCGGACGCCGACGGCCAGGTGGTCGCGCGCGGCCTGGTCTCGCTCCGCCACAAGATCACCGATAACACGACGTTCGAGAATGTGCTGCTGACCGAAGCGGGCAGCGACAACACCTTCATCCAGAACGACGCCGGCCTCGCCGTGGCGATGTCGGAGAAGTTCGCGCTGAAGCTCGGCTACCAAGTGCGCCACAACACCGACGTCGCCGACAACGCGAAGAAGACCGATCAGCTGCTGACGACCAACCTGGTCTACAACTTCTGACGATACGGCGGGACCTGCGTGCGCGCAGGTCCCGTTTTCGCGTGACCGTCGTTTATGCGTGACCATCGGGCGGCCCGTCGCTGGGCGCGCCCGGACGGGGGCTCGCGCGGCCGCCCGCCCTACTGCCGTGAGGGATGCCGCGTACGCGACGCCGTCCGTCAGATCGGCGCTCGGCCGTCGCCTCGGCCTAGACGCGGCCGAGCACGCGCAGCGCGCCTTTCTCGATCAGCTCGGCCGCGACCGCGCGGCCGAGGGCTTCCGACGCGTCGGCTTCTCCGCGCGCCTCTCCGCGCAGCACGGTGCCGTCGGCCGCGTCGCCGACCAGGGCCCACAGATGCAGTCCGCGATCGGTCTCGATCGCCTGCGCGGCGAGGGCGACGTTGCAGCTGCCGGCCAGCGCGTGGCCGAACGCGCGCTCGGCGTCGACGCAGCGGCGCGTCGATGCATCGTCGAGCGGCGCCAGCAGCGCCGCGACGCGTGCATCGCCTTCGCGCATCTCGATCGCGATCGCGCCCTGCGCGGCGGCCGGCAGCCACTGAGGCGCGGCCAGCCGGGCGCGGATCCGCGCACCGAGGCCGAGCCGCTCGAGACCGGCGCAGGCCAGCACGATCGCCTCGTACTCGCCCGCGTCGAGCTTGGCCAGCCGCGTATTGACGTTGCCGCGCAGGTCGAGCAGCCGCAGGTCGGGCCGCAGCGCGCGCAGCTGCGCCTGGCGGCGCAGCGAGGAGGTGCCGACACGCGCGCCGGTCGGCAGGTCGTCGATGCGCGCGCAGGCCGCACTGACGAACGCGTCGGCCGCGTCGGCGCGCTCGAGCACGCAGCCGATCGCGAAGCCGGGCTCCAGCGTCATCGGCACGTCCTTGTACGAGTGAACGGCGATGTCGGCCTCGCCCTGCTGCAGCGCGACCTCCAGCTCCTTGAGGAACAGCCCCTTGCCGCCGATCTCGGCGAGCGGGCGATCGAGAATGCGGTCGCCGCGCGTGGTCATCGGCAGCAGCTCGACCTCGAGGCCCGGATGGGCGCGGCGCAGCAGCGCGGCGGCGTGTTCGGCCTGCCACAGGGCCAGGGCGCTGCGACGCGTGGCGATTCGGAGCACGTTCAAAGGTTCTTCACCAGTTTGCGCAGCCCTGGCAGGCTGCGGCGGCTGACTTCCAGTTCGACGCCGTCGGCGTCGAGGCGGGCGAGGGTGCGGCCGTCCGGCGTGCGCAGCAGGCCGACCAGGCGATCACGCGCGACCAGGCAGTTGCGGTGGATCCGCACGAAGCGGTCGCCGAATTCCTCCTCCAGATCCTTCAGCGGCTCCTCGATCAGGACCTGGCCGCGCGCATGATGGATCACGACGTACTTGTCCTCGGCCTGCAGGTAGGCAACCTCACCGATCGGCACCAGCACCAGGCTGCCGCGCACGCGCGCGCACAGATGCGTGCGCTGCCGCTCCGGACCGCTGCCGCCGGCGCGGCGCAGCTGCTCGCCGCCGTAGCGGCGCGCGCGGTCGAGCGCCTGCCGCAGCCGTTCGGCGCGCACCGGCTTGACGATGTAGTCGATCGCATGGACGTCGAACGCGGCCAGCGCGTGCTCGTCGTAGGCGGTGCAGAACACGACCGCCGGCGGCGCTTCCAGCGCGGCCAGATGGCGCGCCGCCTCGAGGCCGTCCATCGCCGGCATGCGGATGTCCAGCAGCACCACGTCCGGCTGCAGCGCCGGCGCCGCCTCGAGCAGGGCCGCGCCGCTGCCGGCCTCGCCGACGACCCGGGCGCCGTCGATCTCGCCGAGCAGGGCGACCAGGCGCTCGCGCGCCAGCGGCTCGTCGTCGACGACCAGCACTTTCATCGGACGCGCACGCTCATTGCGCGGGGACGTTCATCGGGGACTCCAGCGGCAGTCGCACGATCACGCGGAAGCATCCGTCGCCGGGCGCGGCGATCAGCGCTGCGCGATCGCCGAAATGGTAGCCGATGCGCGCGCGGATGTTGTCGATCGCATGGCCGTTGCCGGCGCGCCGCACGGGCTGCGCCGGGCACGGATTCCCGATCGCGATCTCCCATCCGCCGTCCACGCGCCGGCCGGTCAGGTCCAGCGTTCCCCCTTCGGGCAGCGGCTCGATGCCGTGGTGGATCGCGTTCTCGACCAGCGGCTGCAGCAGCAGCGGCGGCAGCGCGTACGCGCGCGGCAACGCATCCAGATCGCGCCGTACGGCCAGACGCGGTCCCAGCCGCAGCGACTCGATGCGCAGGTAGTGGTCGACGCGCTCGAGCTCCTCGCCGAGCGTGCCGCGGGCGCCGCTGGCGCCGAGCGCGGCCCGGAACAGGTCCGACAGGTCCTCCACGGCGCGTTCGGCGTCGGCCGGCCGCGTGCGGATCAGGCTGGCGATCGTATTCATGCTGTTGAACAGGAAATGCGGCCGGATCCGCGCCTGCAGCGCGTCGACCTGCGCCTTGGAGGCGGCCCGCACGCGTTCGCGCCACTGCTCGATCACGAACAGGTAGCGCAGCAGCGCCGCGCCGATCAGCGCGCACAGGACGGCATTGGCCGGCACGAAGCGCGCCGCCGCGGCGCCCGAGCCGGTCAGGCCGAGCGCGAGCGCGCGATCCATCGTCTGGATCAGCAAAGCGGCCAGCGTGGTGACGCCGATCATGACCAGCCAGGCGATCAGCAGGCCGCTGCGCGGCGTCAGGCGGTCGAGCGCGCCGCGCAGCGAGCACAGCACGACCGCATTGAGCAGGCCCAGCCATTGCAGATAGACGCTGACGATGCCGAGCCGCATCAGCGTCGCGCCGTCAGCGCCGGGCGCGAGCACGACGATCAGCGCGACCAGTTCGGCGACCAGCATGACCGCGAACAGCGTCGGCAGGCTGCAGAACGGCGGCAGCCAGCGATGGTCGTCGGCGTCGCTCACCGGTGTTCCCCTCCTCGTCCGGCGTCGATGGTAGCGCCGCCGCGCGCCGGCTTAGCGGCCGCCGGTCACGCTGCCAGACGCCGGCCGATCCACGCGCGCAGGTCGGCGATCTCCTCGGCGCAGACCTGATGCGCCATCGGGTAGCTGTGCCAGTCCACCGTGTAGCCGTGCTGACGCAGGAAGTCGCGGCTCATCGTGCCGAGGCCCTCGGGCACGATCGGATCGGCGCTGCCGTGCGCGAGGAAGATCGGCGTGTCGCGGTTGTCGGCCGCGGCCTCGGCCGGCAGCGTGGCCATCAGCGGCAGGTAGCCGGACAGGCCGACGATGCCGGCCAGCCGGCGCCGCTGGCGCAGGCCGCCGGCGAGCGCGACCGCGGCGCCCTGCGAAAAGCCGGCGAGCAGGATCGACGCCGGCGCGATGCCGCGCTCGATCTCGCGCTCGATCAGCGCGTCGAGCTCGCCGAACGAGGCGCGCAGGCCGGTTTCGTCCTGGCGGTCGGCGATCGCCGTGCCGGCGATGTCGTACCAGGCGCGCATCGGCATGCCGCCGTTGATCGTGACCGGCCGCACCGGCGCATGCGGAAACACGAAGCGCAGCGGCGGCCAGTCGCGCGCGACCAGTTCCGGTACGATCGGCTCGAAATCGTGACCGTCGGCGCCGAGGCCGTGCAGCCAGATCACCGCGTGGCGCGGCTGAGGGGCGGTTTCGATGTCGACGGTCGGCAGCGGCATGCGGGGAAGCCCGGTATCGAGAGGGGACCGCAAGGCTGCCCGATGCGGCCGGTGCTGCCAAGCCGTGCCGCGCACGGCGCGTCCGTCGGCAGGGCCGATCGGGGCGGGGAACCGTCCTCCTGCGTGGAGGACGTCCGGACAGCGGGACGAAGCTCAGTATGCGGACATCGATCCGGACGAGGCCGGCATGAGCCGGCGCATCGAGCCCGGCGCCGGCCGGCGCGCCGCGCTGCGCGGCTGGCTCGCGGCTGCGGCCGTGCTGGCCGGGCTGCTCGCGGAGCCGGCAGCGGCGTTCGATGCGCAGCGCCGGCTCGCTCAGCTCCATCAGACAGCCTGGACCGTCAAGGACGGCGCGCCCGGGCAGGTCGGCGCGCTGGCGCAGACCGGCGAGGGCTATCTCTGGCTCGGCACGCAGGGCGGTCTGTTCCGGTTCGACGGCGTGCGCTTCGAGCGCTTCGAGCCGGCACCGAGCCAGGCGTTTCCGTCGACCAGCGTCTCGAGCCTGTTCGCGCCGCCGGCCGGCGGACTGTGGATCGGCTTCCGCTACGGCGGTGCCAGCTTCCTCCGCGACGGCCGCATCGTGTCCTATGCCGAATCCGACGGTTTCCCGACCGGTACCGTGTTCGGCTTCGCGGCCGGTCGCGACGGCGCGATCTGGGCGGCCACGTTCCGCGGTCTGGTGCGCTTCGACGGCACGCGCTGGACGCGCGTCGGTGCCGACTGGGATCACCCCGAGCAGCGCATGCGCACCGTGTTCGCCGATCGTGACGGCACGGTCTGGTCGGTCACCGACGAGGCGGTGTTCTCGCTGCCGGCCGGGCAGCGCCGTTTCGTCCGCCAGCCGTGGCCGGGGGCCGCGGTCAACCAGATCGCCCAGGCCGCCGACGGCCGGCTCTGGGCGCGCGATGCCGCCGGGCGGGTCCGTCCGCTGGCCCCGGGCGGGCCGGGCGGTATCGCGCTCGAGGCGGCCGGACTGCTGTTCGATCGCGACGGCGGTCTGTGGATCGCCGGCGAGGGCGACGGCCTGTGGCGCGTCGCGCATCCGGAGCGGCTGGGAGACGGCGTCTCCGTCTCGCGCGGCGATCCGCGGCTCGAGAACCACTCCGAACGGCAAGGCCTGAGCGCCGACTACGTCGGGCCGCTGCTCGAGGATCGCGAGGGCAATCTCTGGGTCGGCACCAGCCGCGGACTGGACCGCTTCCGTGCCAGCCGCCTGGTGCCGGCCGGCTTTCCGAGCGGCTCGTACGACTTCGCGCTGGCGCCCGGCGCCGGCGGCGCGGTCTGGGCCGGCACCAAGAACCGGCCGCTGATGCGGCTGGACGGCGCGGTCACGCCGTTCCCGGGCGTCGACCGGATCAGCTGCGCGTATCGCGACGGCGACGGAACGCTCTGGTTCGGCGGTTCGTCCGGCCTCTGGCGCGTCGGCGAACGCGGGCCGGTTGCGGTGGCGGCGCTGCCGCCGGAGGCGAACGACTCGGGCGTGCAGGCGATCACGCGCGATCGCGCCGGCGCATTGTGGGTGTCGCTGAACGTGCCCGGCGTGTTCCGCTGGCACGACGGACAGTGGACGCGTTTCTCGAGCGAGCCCGAACTGCTCGGGCGCGCCTCGCCGCTGGTCATGATGACCGATGCCGAGGGACGGCGCTGGATGGGGTTCTCGCGCAATCGCATCGTGCTCGCCGATGCCGCCGGACCGCGCGTGCTGTCCTCGTGGGAGGGACTGGACGTCGGCAACGTGACCGCACTGCTGCAGGCGCGCGATCGCGTCTGGGTCGGCGGCGAGCGCGGCCTGGCGCACGTGCTGGACGGCCGTTTCGTGCGTCTGCGCGCGGCGCACGGCGAGCCGTTCACCGGCATCTCGGGCCTGGTCGAGACCGCCGGCGGCGACCTGTGGCTCAACGGCAGCCGCGGCGTCGTCGCGATCGGCGCGGCCGAGATCGCCCGCGCGCTGGCCGATCCGTCGCATGCGGTCGACTACCGGCTGTTCGACTTCCTCGACGGCCTGCCGGGCCTGCCGGACCAGTTCCGGCCGCTGCCATCGGCGGTCGCCGGCGACGACGGCCGGCTCTGGTTCGCGACCGCCAGCGGCGTGGTCTGGATCGATCCGGCGCGGATCGAACGCAACGCGCAGCCGCCGCCGGTGCTGATCGAATCGCTGCAGGCGGACGGACGGTCTTTCGCGGTATCGGGCGAGCCGCGCCTGCCGGTCCGGGCCGGAACCGTGCAGATCCGCTACACCGCGCCGAGCCTGTCGATTCCCGAGCGCGTGCGGTTTCGCTACCGCCTGCAGGACGTCGATACGCAATGGCAGGAAGCCGGCACGCGGCGCGAGGCGTTCTACACCCGGCTCGCACCGGGCCGCTACCGGTTCGAGGTGATCGCGGCCAACGAGGACGCGGTTTGGAGTGCGCAGCCGGCGGCGATCGCGTTCGTCGTGCCGCCGGCCTTCGTGCAGACGCCGGGCTTCGTCGTCCTGTGCGCCGCGGCCGTGCTCGGACTGGTCTGGATCGTCTATCTGCTGCGGCTCGAGCGCATGGCCGACCGCCTGCGCCTGCGCCTGCACGAGCGGCATCAGGAGCGCGAGCGGATCGCGCGCGAGCTGCACGACACCCTGCTGCAGAGCATCCAGGGCCTGATCCTGCGCTTCCAGGCGGCGCTCGACCGGATGCCGGCACTCGATGCGCAGCGCGAGACGCTCGAGGCGGTGCTCGACCGCGCCGAACAGGCGCTGGCCGAAGGCCGCGATCGCGTGCTCGACCTGCGTGCCGACGGCGATGCGGTCGACCTGGCGCAGGCCCTGGCGCGGGTCGGCGCGCAATGGGCCGGCGAGCCGGCGCCGGCGTTCCGCGTCGTCAGCGAAGGCCCGGTGCGCCGGCTCGACCCGCTCGCGCGTGAAGAGGCGTACTGGATCGGTCGCGAGGCGATTCTCAATGCGTTCCGGCACGCCGCGGCCCGGCGCATCGAGGTCGAGATCGCCTACGAACCCGGCGGCCTGCGCCTGCGCTTTCGCGACGACGGCCGCGGCATCGACGCGGACCTGCTGCAGGCCGGCGGCCGGCCCGGTCACTGGGGGCTGCGCGGCATGCACGAGCGCGCCGAGCGCATCGGTGCCCGGCTCACGGTCTGGACGCGCGGCGGGTCGGGCACCGAGGTCGAGCTGTGGATACCCGCCGCCACGGCCTGGCCGGTACGCGGCTGAGACCGGGCGGGCCGGGCGTCGCGGCCGGCGTCGATCCGGTCATGCCGGTGAGGACGGCGGCTTGATACGATCGCCGCCCCGCGCCCTGCGTTCGCCGATTTCGTCCCCATGTCCGCGCCGCTGTCTCCGCTCGACGCCCGTTCGCGCCGCGACCTGCTGCTGTTCTTTCTGATCGCCTTCGTCGTGCTCGCCGCCGGCATGGGGCTGCGCGACCCGTGGCCGGCCGACGAGCCGCGCTTCACGCTGGTCGCCGAGCAGATGGTCGAAAGCGGGGAGTGGCTGATCACCCATCGCGGCAGCGAGCTGTACTCGGACAAGCCGCCGCTGTTCATGGCACTGCAGGCTGCCGCGTACGAGCTGACCGGTCACTGGCGCATCGCGTTCCTGCTGCCGTCGCTGCTCGCATCGCTCGGCACACTGTTCCTGGTCTACGACGCGGGCCGGCGATTGTGGGGCACCCAGGCCGGGCTGATCGGCGCGGCGGCGCTGCTGGTGACGTTCCAGTTCGTCTATCAGGCCAAGCGCGCGCAGATCGATCCCACCGTGACGTTCTTCATCACGCTCGCCAACTACGGCCTGCTGCGGCATTTCCTGCTCGGGCCGGACTGGCGCGCGTACTGGCTCGGCTGCTTCGCGGCGGGCCTGGGCGTCATCACCAAGGGTGTCGGCGTGCTGGCGCTGCTGATGTTCGTGCCGTTCGCGTTCGCGCGCTGGCGCGGCTGGCCCGGCGTGGTCTCGGGCGGCGCGGCCTGGCGCTGGCTGGCCGGTGCGCTGGCGTTCCTGGCCGCGATCGCGCTGTGGATCGTGCCGATGCTGCTGGCCGTGCACGCCAGCGATTCGCCCGAGCATCGCGCCTACATGAACGACATCCTGTTCCGCCAGACCGCCGGCCGCTACACCGATTCCTGGGACCATCACAAGCCGGCCTGGTACTACCTCGGCGTGATCGCGGCCAGCTGGCTGCCGCTGGTGCTGGCGCTGCCGGGCCTGCTGCCGCGCTGGTGGGCGCGGCTGCGCGCGCGCGATGCGCGCTTCCTGCTGCCGCTGGCCTGGATCGTGCTGATCGTGCTGTTCTTCACGCTGCCCAAGGGCAAGCGCGACGTCTACATCATGCCGGCGCTGCCGATGCTGGCACTGGCAGCCGGTCCGCTGCTCGCCGAGGTGATCGGCCAGCGCTGGCTGCGTTGGGCGGCATTCGGTCTGAGCGCCGTGCTGGCGGCGCTGTTCCTGTCCGGCGGCATCGCCGCGCTCGGCGGCGACTGGGCGCGCGCCAACGAGCTGGTGCTGCAGCGCGGGCTTCCGGATGGTGGCCGGTCGCTGTGGCATCTGATGATCGCGATCGGCGTCGCGGCGCTGGCCGCGGTCATCGTGTTCCGCGTGCGCCGCGCGGTCACCGGCCTCGTCGTGCTGCTCGCCGCGATCTGGCTGCTGTGGGGGTTCTGGGCCTATCCGGTGCTCAATGCCTCGACCTCGGCCTCCGATGTAATGCGCCGGACCGAGCAGATCGTCGGCGACGGCGAACTCGGTCTGGTCGCCTGGAAGGAGCAGAACCTGCTGCTGCTCGACAAGCCGGCGACCGACTTCGGCTTTCTCAAGCCGTGGCACGAGCAGCTCGGTGCCTCGATCCGCTGGCTGGAGACGGCACCGGAGCGGCGCTGGGTGTTCGTGCTCGGCAAGGCGATGGATCCGTGCGTCGATCGCGCCAAGGCGATCCATGTCGGCAACGCGAACCGCCGCGAATGGTGGCTGTTCCGCGCCGACGCGGTCGCGCCGGCCTGTCGCGGCGGCCAGGTCCCGGTGATCGGCGAGGAGGACGCCGACTCGCCGAACGAGGAATAGCGCACCGGCGAAACCCGGGCGCGGCACGCCGCAACCGGATCCGGCCCGATCGGGATGGCCCGGCCGTGCGCATGCCGGCGGGCACCGCGTGGCACCTGCGCTGGCAGCGGCCCGGGCCGCTGCGTAAGATGCCCGGCCCGCACCCGGAATTTGCGGTCGCGCGTCGGCCTGCCGATGCCGCGGCCACCGCTCTCGCATGCGCCGCCATCTGCTCTTCGGTACCGAGCTCTATGCCTTGCCGATCCTGCAGCCGATCGCTGCGGCGGCGCGCGCGCAGAACGCCGAGGTGGCCTGGTTCCTCGACGGCGGCGCCGCCGGCCACGCCCTGCCGTCCGGCGAGCTGCGTCTGCGCGACGTGGCGGCGGTGCGGCGCTGGCGGCCCGATGCGGTGTTCTCGGCCAGCAATGACGTGCCGCACGTGTTCCCGGGCGCCAAGGTGCAGGTCTTCCACGGCTTCAGCGTCGGCAAGCGCAGCGAGGGCCGCGGCCATTTCCGCATCCGCGGCTGGTTCGATCTGTACTGCACGCAGGGACCGGCGACGACGCGGCCGTTCCAGGCGCTGGCCGACCAGCTCGGTCATTTCGTCGTGGCCGAGACCGGCTGGCCGAAGCTCGATCCGCTGTTCGCGGCCGGCGACGCGGCCGCCGGCCTGCGCGCCGCGGCCGGCGGCCGGCCGGTGGTCATGTATGCATCCACGTTCACCGAGCGGCTGACCTCGGCGCCGGCGCTGATCGACGAGATCGCGCGGCAGATCGCGACCGGCGAGCGCTACTGGCTGCTGACCCTGCATCCGAAATCCGCACCGGAATGGATGGTGCGCTATCGCGCACTGGCCGGCCCGCACGCGCAGTTCCTCCAAGCCGATGCGCTGATTGCGATGCTGCGCGCGGCCGACGTGCTGGTCTGCGACACCTCCTCGGTGGTTCCGGAGTTCGCGCTGCAGGGCAAGCCGGTCGTGACGTTCCGCAACAATGCGGTGCAGCCGTACATGATCGACATCGGCGAGGCCGGCGCGCTGGAGCCGGCGCTGCGCCGTGCGTTCGCGCCCGAGCCCGCGCTGCGCAGCGCACTCGACACGCTGTCCGCGCAGATCCACCCGTATCGCGACGGCCGCTCGTCCGAGCGCGTGCTCGCGGCGACCGAGGATCTGCTGGCCGGCCGCATCCGGCCGCGCGCCGCGAAGCCGGCCAATCGCCTGCGCAAGCTGCAGTCGCGCCTGCATCTGCGCTATTTCGGACCGGCCGGCTGAGCCGGCGGCCGCAGCAGCGGTGACGGCCGCCGGCCCGGGTAAGCCGGCGGCGCCGCCAGGATCGTGACCGATGGCCCGCTGCCGCGCGCGCGGCAGCTGCGCTATGCTGCATGTCTCCTTTTCGCAACGCAGGTTCGCCGTGGCCAATCCGCACGTTCTCGTCGTCGACGACGAGCCGGACATCCGCGCGACGGTCAAGGAAGTCCTCGAGGACGAAGGCTATTCGGTCAGCGTCGCCGAATCGGCGGCGGCCGCGCGCGAGGCGCGCCGCCAGCAGCGCCCCGACGTGGTCCTGCTCGACATCTGGATGCCCGGCGTCGACGGCATCAGCCTGCTGCGCGAGTGGGGCGAGCGCGGCGGCCTGCCCGGCCCGGTCATCATGATGAGCGGCCACGGCACGATCGAGACCGCGGTCGAGGCCACGCGCCTGGGCGCCTGGGATTTCGTCGAAAAGCCCATTTCGCTGGCCAAGCTGCTGCTGACGATCGAGCGCGCGCTCGAGGCCGGCCGGCTGCGCCGCGAGAACGAGGGCCTCAAGAGCCGCTTGCCGGCGCCGGCCGAGCCGATCGGCTCGAGCGCGGTCATGCAGGCGCTGCGCGCGCAGCTCGACCGCCTGGCGACTCACGACACCGGCGTGCTGATCCAGGGCGAGGCCGGCACCGGCAAGGAAATGCTGGCGCGCTGGCTGCACGAGCGCAGCGCCCGGCGCAGCGGCCCGTTCGTGACCGTGGCGCCCGGCGCGATCACCGGCGAGCACGTCGCCAAGGCGCTGTTCGGCACCGAAGACGGCGGCACCGTCGAGTACGGACTGATCGAGCAGGCCAAGGGCGGCACGCTGTTCCTCGACGAGGTCGCCGAGCTCGACCAGGAGCTGCAGCAGCGCCTGTCGAGCGTGCTCGACCGCCGCGCGGTCCTGCGCTGCGGCGGCAGCGAGGCGGTCGCCACCGACGTGCGCGTGATCGCCGCGACCGCGCAGGATCTCGAGTCCCTGGTCCGCGACGGCCGCTTCCGCGAGGAGCTCTACTACCAGCTCATGGTGGTGCCGCTGGCGGTGCCGCCGCTGCGCGAGCGCGCCGAGGACATCCCCGAGCTGCTGCGCTACCACGCCGATTTCTTCGCCGCGCGCGACAAGCTGCCGTACCGCAATTTCCCGGTCGCCGCGCAGAACCGCCTGCGCCATCACGCGTGGCCGGGCAACCTGCGCGAGCTGCGCAACCTCGTGCAGCGCCTGCTGATCCTCGGCAGCTCGCCGGACGTGACGCTCGAGGAGGTCGACCAGGCGCTCGGCAGCCTCGCCGCGGCGCCGGCCGCCGACGCGCCGAAGGGCGAGCGCGGCGAGTTCGCGGTCGACTTCTCGCTGCCGCTGCGCGAGGCGCGCGAGCAGTTCGAGCGCGCCTATCTGCTGCATCAGCTGGCGGCCGCCGGCGGCAGCGTCGGCCGGCTCGCCAAGGCGGTCGGCATGGAGCGCACGCATCTGTACCGCAAGCTCAAGGATCTGGGCGTCGATGCCAAGGCTTCCTCGCGCGACGAACCGGCCTGATCCGGCACGGCGCTGCGTGCGCAGCGTCATCGCGCTGCGATATCGTCGCTGAATCGCCAGGCGGCGCCGCGGAACGTCCCGGCATCGCGCGCGTTCCCATGCGCGCCTCGATCCTTCTTTCCCTTCCCCCCAGGAGTCAGCCCATGTCCCTCTCCGGAAAAGTCGCCTACGTCACCGGTGCCGCCAGCGGCCTCGGCAAGCGCATCGCCGAGGTCTACGCCGCCCACGGCGCCGCCGTCGCGATCGCCGATCTCAATCTCGAGGGCGCGCAGGCCGCGGCCGCCGAGCTCGTCGCCGCCGGCGGACAGGCGATCGGCGTCAAGGTCGACGTCACCCGCGAGGACGAGGTCGAGGCCAGCGTCGCCGAGACGATCAGAACCTTCGGCAAGGTCGACATCCTGGTCTCCAACGCCGGCATCCAGATCGTCAAGCCGGTGCAGGATTTCACCTACGAGGAATGGCGGCGGATGATCGCGATCCATCTGGACGGTGCGTTCCTGACCACGCGCGCCTGCCTCAAGGACATGTACGCGCGCGGGCAGGGCGGCGCGATCATCTACATGGGCTCGGCGCATTCCAAGACCGCATCCAAGCTCAAGGCGCCGTACGTCGCCGCCAAGCACGCCCTGCTCGGTCTGGCCCGCACCGTGGCCAAGGAGGGCGGCCCGGCCGGCGTGCGCGCCAACGTGATCTGCCCGGGCTTCGTGCGCACGCCGCTGGTCGAGAAGCAGATCCCCGAACAGGCCAAGGAACTGGGCATCAGCGAGGAAGACGTCATCAAGAAGATCATGCTGGCCGAGACCGTCGACGGCGAGTTCACGACGGTCGAGGACGTCGCCGCGGTCGCGCTGTTCCTGGCCGGCTTCGAAACCAATGCCCTGACCGGCCAGAGCCTGCTGGTCAGCCACGGCTGGGTCATGGAATGAGCGCGGTGCGCCCGCGCCGCCGTGCCGCCCAGCCGGCGCCGCGGCGCGACGCGACGCCGGCCGGCATCGCGGCCGCATCGTACGAGAAGATCGCCCTGGTTCTGCAGGGCGGCGGTGCGCTCGGCGCCTACCAGGCCGGCGTCTACGAGGCGCTCGACGAGGCCGGCCTGCGTCCGGACTGGTTCGCCGGCGTCTCGATCGGCGCGATCAACGCGGCGATCCTGGCCGGCAACGCGCCCGAGCAGCGCGTCGAGAAGCTGCGCACGTTCTGGGACACGATCAGCCTGCCGGCCGGCCCGTTCGGCGCCTCGCTGCCGTGGATCAACCAGCTGATCGAATCGATCCCGCTGGGCGCCGGCGCGCCGTTCGGCGCCGCGCTCGAGGAGGCGCGTCTGACTTGGCTCGGTGCGACCAGCGCGGTCGGCGCCCTGCTGCAGGGTCAGCAGGGCTTCTTCCAGTCGCGCGCGCTGTCGCCGTTCCTGTTTCGCGACGGCAGCGCCGCGGCGACCAGCTTCTACGACGTCGCGCCGCTGCGCCAGACGCTGGAGCGGCTGGTCGACTTCGACCGCATCAACGACGGCGCGACGCGGCTCAGCGTCGGCGCGGTCAACGTGCGCACCGGCAACGTCGTCTATTTCGACTCGCGCGAGCGGCCGCTCGGGCCCGAACACGTGATCGCCTCCGGCGCGCTGCCGCCGGCGTTTCCGGCCGTCGAGATCGACGGCGAGCATTACTGGGACGGCGGCGTGGTCTCCAATACGCCGCTGCAGTACGTGCTGTCGGACACGCCGCGTGCCGACACGCTGGCGCTGCAGGTGGACCTGTGGAGCGCGCGCGGCGAGCTGCCGCACTCGATCCTCGACGTGCTCGAGCGGCAGAAGGACATCCAGTATTCCAGCCGCACGCGTCTGGGCACCGACACGATGGAACGGCTGCAGAAGCTGCGCGCGGCGCTGCGCGAGCTGATCGAGCGTGCCGGCGCCGACGCGGTGCCGGCCGGCGTGCTCGAGCACCTGCAGCCGTGGATCTGCGATCGGGTCTACAACGTGATCCACCTGATCTACCGCAGCAAGCCGCACGAGGAGCAGTACAAGGACTACGCGTTCGGCCCGGTCGCGATGCGCGATCACTGGCAGAGCGGCGTGGACGACATGCGCCGTACGTTGGCCCACGGCGAATACTTCGAGCCGCCCACGCGCGAGCAGACCGTGGTGACCCACGACGTGCACCGCGACGAGTTCGTGCCTAGGCGGGCGCGATGATCGAGCGCTTGCGCGCGCAGATCGGCGGGCCGCGCGACGGCGCGCTGCTGCGCTACTCGCTCGGCAACGCGCTGCTGGCCGCCGGCGATGCCGCCGCGGCGGCCGAGGCGCTGCGCGCCGCGGTCGGTTTCGATCCGGCGTACTCGGCGGCCTGGAAGCTGCTCGGCCGCGCCCTGGAGGCCTGCGCCGATCGCGACGGCGCGCGCGAGGCCTGGCGGCGCGGCATCGCGGTCGCCGCGGCGCGCGGCGACGTGCAGGCCGGCAAGGAAATGACCGTGTTCCTGCGCCGCCTCGAGCGGGGTCAGGGCTGAGCGCGCGGCCGGCTGCGCTCAGAGGCGCGGCGCGTTGCGGCCGACGCGCGCCAGCAGCAGCACCGGGATCAGGCCGGCTGCGACGATGATCAGTGCGGCGATCGCGCCTTCCTCGTAGGTGCCGCGCGCGGCCTCGGCGTAGAGGCGCGTCGACAGCGTTTCGAGGTTCAGCGGACGCAGCAGCAGCGTGGCCGGCAGTTCCTTCATGCAGTCGACGAAGACCAGCAGCGCCGCGGCGGCGACGGCGGGGCGGATCAGCGGCAGGTGGATGCGCCGCAGCACGCCGCCGCTGCGCTCGCCGAGCGTGCGCGCGGCCTGATCGAGCGCCGGCGCGACGCGGCCGAGTCCGGCCGCGATGCCGCCGCTGGCGACCGCGAGGAAACGCACGCTGTAGGCATAGACCAGGGCGGCGCCGGAACCGAGCAGCAGCAGCCCGCCGGCCACGCCGAACCAGCGCTCGCCGGCGTCGGCGATCAGGCCGTCGAGCGCGCCGAGCGGAAACAGCAGGCCGATCGCCAGTACCGTGCCCGGCAGCGCATAGCCGAGTCCGGCGATGCGCTCGGCGCTGCGCGACCAGGCGCCCGGCGCGACGCGCGCGGCATAGGCGACGAGTAGTCCGAGCAGCACGGTGGCCGCGGTCGCGACGGCCGACAGCACGACGGTGTCGAGCGCAGTGCGCAGCAGGCCGGTCGGAAAGCCGGCGAAGCGCACGCGCTCGATCGTTTCCACGACCAGGTACGCGGTCGGCGCGACGAAGCCGATCAGCACCGGCACGGCGCCGAGCGCGAGCGCGCCGAGGCCGGAGGCACCGTGCAGGCGCTGCGGCGCCATCCGCCGTGCGCGCTGTGCCGAGGCCGCGTAGCGCTGCCGGCGCCGTCCGCTGTGCTCGAGCGCGAGCAGCGCGGCGACCACGGCCAGCATCGCCAGCGCGATCTGCGCGGCACCGGCCAGGTCGGCGCGATTGACCCAGGTCGAGTAGATCGAGATCGTCAGCGTGCGCGCGCCGAGAAATTCCGACGCGCCGACGTCGTTGATCGTTTCCATCAGCGCCAGGCTGGTGCCGACCGCGATCGCCGGCCGCGCCAGCGGCACCGCCACGCGCACGAACACGCCGCCGCGACCGGCGCCGAGCGAGCGCGCCGCCTCGAGCAGGCTGGCCGACTGCATCAGGAACAGCGCGCGCGTCGTCAGGTAGACGTACGGATACAGCACGAAGCCGAGCACGAACACGCAGCCGCCGAGCGAGCGGATCTCCGGCAGCCGGAATGCCTGCGGGCCGGCCAGCCCGAACAGCTCGCGTACGAAGCTCTGCACCGGCCCGATCGGATGCAGCAGGTCCATGTACGCGTAGGCGACGATGTAGGTCGGCACCGCCAGCGGCAGCAGCAGCGCCCAGTCGAGCACGCCGCGGCCGCGGAAGTCGTAGGCGGTCACCAGCCAGGCGCTGCCGGTGCCGAGCAGCACGACCAGAACGCCGACGCCGGCCAGCAGCACCGCGGTGTCGAACAGCGTCGGCGGCAGCACGTGCGCGAGCAGATGCGGCCACAGGCCGGCGTCGCCGCCGAGCGCGGCGACCAGCAGGGCCAGCACCGGCACCAGGACCAGCGCCGCGATCAGGCCGGTCGCGATGCGCCAGCCGCGCAGGCCGTGGCCGCGGGACGGCGGGTTCGCTTGCATCGGGCGTCGCGCGCGCGGATCAGTTGTCGAAGCCGATCCTCTCGGCGAGCAGGCTGGCCGCCTTGCGGTGGCGCGCGATCTCGGTCAGCGGCAGCGAGTCGGGCTCGAGCGTGCCGAAGCCGGCGATGATCGGATCGGCGGCGACGTCCGCGCGGACCGGATACTCGAAATCGATCGTCGCGTAGATCTTCTGCGCGGCCTCGGACACCAGATAGTCGAGCAGCTGCACCGCCGCCTCGCGGTTCGGCGCGTGCCGCGCGACCGCGGCGCCGGAGACGTTGACCTGGGTGCCGCCGCCCTCGAACGTCGGCAGCACGACGCGGATCGCATCGCCCCATGTCTGCTGTTCGGGACCGCCCTTGCCGCTGCGCATGCGGCCGACGTAGTACGAGTTGGCGATGCCGATGTCGCACAGTGCGCCGAGGATGTCGCGCGCGACCTCGCGATCGCCGCCGCCCGGCTTGCGCGCGAGATTGGCCTTGACGCCTTTGAGCCAGGTCTCGGCGGCCGCTTCGCCATGGTGGGCGATGTAGGCGGCGATCAGCGCGGTGTTGTACGGATGCAGGCCCGATCGGATGCAGATGCGGCCCTTCCATTGCGGATCGGCGAGTTCCTCGTAGCGGATCGCGGTCAGGTCGGTGCGATCCTTCGACGCATACAGGACGCGCGCCCGCAGCGACAGCGAGAACCAGCGGCCATCCGGATCGCGCAGCTGGGCCGGAATCGCGCGCTCGAGCGTCGGCGACTTCACCGGCTGCACCAGATCCTTGTCGACCAGGTCGATCAGATTACCGATGTCCACGGTCATCAGCACATCGGCCGGCGAGCGGCGCCCTTCGGCGGCGACGCGTTCGGCGAGGCCGTCCTTGACGAAGACCGTATTGACCTTGACGCCGCTGTGCGCGGTGAACGCATCGAGCAGCGGCTGGATCAGGCCGGGCTCGCGCGTCGTGTAGAGATTGACTTCGGCGGCCGCGGCGGCCTGGGCGCCGAACGCGGCGGCAAGGCTCAGCAGCAGCTGCGCGCTGCGGCGGCGAAGGCGAGAGGACATCGTCATGGGCGTACTCGTCATCGTGGGAAAGGGGAGGGGGCGGCGGGATAGATCAGCACGTGCGCGGCGTCGACCGCGAGCCCCAGCGCCGTCCCGGGCCGCAGCGGCGTGCCGGCCGCGTGCCGGCGCAGTCGCAGCGGTTGCGCCAGACCGTCGAGCGCGATCTGAAGCTGCTCGCTCTCGCCGAGGAACACGCGCTCGATCACCTGGCCGCGCACCGCATCGGGCGCGTCGGCCGGCGCCAGGTCCTGCGGCCGCACGCAGACGCGCACGGCGGTGCCGTCGGCGAAGTCCGGCGCGGCGAAACGGCCGAGCGGCGTCGCGACCGCGCCGTCGCGGCAGACGGCGGGGATTTCGTTGAGATCGCAGAAGAAGCGCGCCGCGAACAGCGTCGCCGGCGTCCGGTACAGCGTTTCGGGCGTGTCGTCCTGTTCGACGCGGCCGCGGCGCAGCAGCACGATGCGGTCGGCGATGCGCAGCGCTTCCTCCGGGTCGTGCGTGACGATGACCGCGGTCGTGCCCGCCTCGCACAGCACCGCCAGCGTGTCCTCGCGGACCTGGTCGCGCAGGCGGCGGTCCAGGTTCGAGAACGGCTCGTCCATCAGCAGGAGCCGCGGCTGCGGCGCCAGCGCGCGCGCCAGCGCCACGCGCTGCTGCTCGCCGCCCGACAGCGTGTGCGGATACGCATCGGCGTGCGTCTGCAGGCCGACGCGCGCCAGCGCCGCCAGCGCGATCGCACGGCGCGCAGCCGCGCGGCCCTCGCGCAGGCCGAACTGCACGTTGGCCAGCACGCTCAGGTGCGGGAACAGCGCGTAGTCCTGGAATACCAGGCCGATGCCGCGATGCTCGGCGGCGAGGTGGCGCCGTGGCCCGCTGACCTCCTCGCCGTCGAGCAGGACGCGCCCCGCCGTCGGACTTTCAAGGCCGGCGATCAGGCGCAGCAGGGTCGTCTTGCCGCAGCCCGAGTGGCCGAGCAGGCAGACTGTTTCGCCGGCCGCGGCCTGCCAGCTGACGCCGTCCAGCGCGACGCGGTCGCCGTAGACCTGGCGCAGGTTCTCCACCGCCAGGGCGGCGGCACGCGACCCCGACCGCAGGCCGCGGGACTCGGAGGCGGGCGCCGCTGGCGGCTCGTCTGCCCGGTTGCTGCGCATGAGAAAACCTTGCGGGAGTGACGGGGATTCGATGCGGTGCGCGATGCGCACCGACCGCAGCTGGCTCGACCGGCGGGGAGCTGGCAGGCGACGCGCAGGGGGCATCGCGGGCGGCCCTGCATCCTACCGCATCGATGCCGCGCGGACACCGGCGTCGGCCGGTCCATTCAGTCCTCGTCGCCGGCGGCCGCAGCCGCATACGGGTTGGGCTGGCCGTCGGGCTGGATCGAATAGCGCTTGTAGGTCCACTGGTACTGCGTGAACGCGATCCGCACGCAATCCTCGACACCGCGGTTGAGCGCGGCGCAGGCGACGCCGAGATCGGCATCGGCGATGCCGGCCGGTGCCGGCAGCAGGTGGATGCGAAAGCCCGCGCCGTCGGGCAGGCGTTCGGCGAACGCGAACACGACCGGCGCGCCGGTGTGGCGGGCCAGCCGCGGCAGCAGCACCATCGTCATCGCCGGTATGCCGAAGAACGGCGCGAACTCGCCTTCGCCGCGCTTGGGGCGCTGGTCGGGCAGGATGCCGACCACGCCGCCGGCGTTGAGACGCCGATACAGCGCACGCACGCCGGCGCCCTCGGCGCGGACCTGCTCGACCTGCAGCGCGCCGCGCGCCTTGAGCAGCAGCGGCTCGAAGTACGGACGCTGCGGCTGCCGGTAGGCGATCGACAGCGGCATGCGCTCGGCCAGCCAGTAGTTCAGCAATTCCCAGCAGCCCAGGTGCGGGGCGGCGATGATCAGGCCGCGGCCGGCCGCGCGCGCCGCTTCCAGGTGTTCGAGTCCGCGCACCTCGCGGACCAGGCCCAGCGCACGCTGCGGCGAGCCGGCCCAGACGATCGCCACCTCGGTCATCGACTTGCCGGTCTCGCGCAGCACGGCACGCGCGATGGCCTGTCTGGTTTCGGCGCTGTCTTGCGTTAACAGCAAGGAGAGATTGCGCTCGGTGACCCGGCGCAGCCGCCCGTCGAGCAGCCAGATCAGGCTGCCGCAGGCACTGCCGAGCCGGTGCAGCGTCCGCAGCGACAGCCGGCCGAACAGCCGCAGGCCGCCGTACAGCAGCGCGAGAAACGGGGAGAGTCGAGGCGTGGTCATGATCGAACCCGCGATAGTAGGGACTCGCCGCCGAAAAGCCGACCCCCGGGCCGTGCTCGGGCCGGCCCCGCCTGCCGGTGGCGGGCCGCCGTCGCGCCGGTCCGGGTTGACCGTGCCGCGCGGCAGCGGCGAGGATGCCGGCCCGTCCGATGGAGCCCCTCGTGATCGCCCTGATCCAGCGCGTCAGCCAGGCCAGCGTCAGCGTCGACGGCGAGACGGTCGGCCGGATCGGTGCCGGGCTGCTGGCCCTGGTCGCGGTGCAGCCGCAGGACGGTCAGGCGCAGACCGGGCGCACGCTCGAGCGCCTGCTCGGCTACCGCGTCTTTGCCGACGCACAAGGGCGCATGAATCGCTCGCTGCGCGACACCGGCGGCGGCCTGCTGCTGGTGCCGCAGTTCACGCTGGCGGCCGATACGCGCAGCGGACTGCGTCCGAGCTTCACCGCGGCGGCGACGCCCGAACACGGCCGGCACTGGTTCGAGCGCCTGGTCGAGCAGGCGCGGGCCGCACACGCCGACGTGCAGACCGGGCGCTTCGGCGCGCACATGCAGGTCGCGCTGACCAACGACGGCCCGGTCACGTTCTGGCTGGAGACGCGCTGACCGCGCGGCCGCCCCGGGCCTGGAAAAGGGCCGCAGCGGTCCCATCTGTAGCCGGGCAGGCTCCCCGGACCCCGCCCCCCGATGTGAATTTCCGTTGCGGGATGACGGGCGGGGCCGCCGTTTGGCGTTCTCCAGAACCAGGCCCGGCCGTCCAGCCGGGGCGGCGCGCGGCCGGGCCGGATCGCCCGCGCCACCCTTGACACCGTTTCTATACTCATTTCCTTTGCCTTCCCGGGATCACCACCTACATGGCCAGCGAGCACAACCAGGAGCAGCAGTCCGAGATCAAGACCCTGATCATCAAGGGTAAGGAGCAGGGCTACCTGACCTATGCCGAAGTCAACGACCACCTGCCCGACGACATCGTCGATCCGGAGCAGATCGAGGACATCATCGGCATGATCAACGACATGGGCATCGAGGTTCACGAGATCGCCCCGGATGTCGAGCTGCTGCGTCCCGATGCGCCGGCCAGCGCCGACGACGAGACCGCCACCGAGGAGGCCGTCGCCGTGCTGAGCGCGGTCGACGCCGAGGTCGGCCGCACCACCGATCCGGTGCGCATGTACATGCGCGAGATGGGAACGGTCGAGCTGCTGACGCGCGAAGGCGAGATCGCGATCGCCAAGCGCATCGAGGAAGGCCTCAACCAGGTCCAGTCGGCCCTGGCGAGCTTCCCGTGGTCGATCCAGCTGCTGGTCGAGGAATACGACCAGCACACCGAAGGCAAGAAGCGCCTGTCCGAGGTCATCGCCGGCTTCGCCGACATCGAGGAGCCGAGCGTCGAGGTCGCCGAGGCCGAGGTCGCCGGCTCCGACGAGGAGGTCGAGGAGGACGAGGAGGAGGCCGAAGGCGAGGAAGCCGGCCCGGGCGACACCGGTCCCGATCCGGTCGAGGTCGCGCGCCGTTTCGACGAACTGCGCCAGGGCTACGCGAAGTTCCAGAAGGCGGCCGAGAAGCACGGCCTGGCCGACCGCAAGACGCAGAAGCTGCGCGAGCAGATGGCCGAGGAGTTCCTGCGCCTGAAGCTGCCGGCGGTCATGGTCGAGGCGCTGGTGCGCAAGCTGCGCGACGTCGTCGCCAACATCCGCCACCACGAGCGCGCGGTGATGGACGTGTGCATCAAGCAGGCCAAGATGCCGCGCAAGGACTTCCTCAAGCTGTTCCCGACCAACGAAATCAATCTGGAGTGGGCCGACGAGCTCGCGCGCAAGCGCCAGAAGTGGTCGCCGGCGGTCAAGGCGCACCGCGACGACATCGTCGCCGAGCAGCAGAAGCTGGTCGCGATCGAGAAGGGCCTGTTCCTGTCGGTCGCCGACATCAAGGAGATCAACCGCGCGATGTCGATCGGCGAGGCCAAGGCACGCCGCGCCAAGAAGGAGATGGTCGAGGCCAACCTGCGTCTGGTGATCTCGATCGCCAAGAAGTACACCAACCGCGGCCTGCAGTTCCTCGACCTGATCCAGGAAGGCAACATCGGCCTGATGAAGGCCGTGGACAAGTTCGAATACCGCCGCGGCTACAAGTTCTCGACCTACGCGACCTGGTGGATCCGCCAGGCGATCACGCGCTCGATCGCCGATCAGGCGCGCACGATCCGCATCCCGGTGCACATGATCGAGACGATCAACAAGCTCAACCGCATCAGCCGGCAGATGCTGCAGGAGATGGGGCGCGAGCCGACGCCGGAGGAGCTGGCGGTCAAGATGGAGATGCCCGAGGACAAGATCCGCAAGGTGCTCAAGATCGCCAAGGAGCCGATCTCGATGGAGACCCCGATCGGCGACGACGAGGACTCGCATCTGGGTGACTTCATCGAGGACACCAGCATCGTCTCGCCGGTCGAGTCCTCGACCAACATCGGCCTGATGGAGACCGTGCGCGACGTGCTGGCTGGTCTGACGCCGCGCGAGGCCAAGGTGCTGCGCATGCGCTTCGGCATCGACATGAACACCGATCACACGCTCGAGGAGGTCGGCAAGCAGTTCGACGTCACGCGCGAGCGGATCCGTCAGATCGAGGCCAAGGCGCTGCGCAAGCTGCGCCATCCGAGCCGCTCCGAGCAGCTGCGCTCGTTCCTCGACATCGAGTGAGCGGTCCCGGCGTCTGATGAAAAAGCCCGCTTCGGCGGGCTTTTTCGTTCCGGCGCGCGTCGGACGCCGTATCGCTCCATCCGATCCAAGACCGAGCGGCCGGCGCCGGGCCGGTCCGTCAGCGGTCGGCCAGCCGCTCGCGCAGAGCGTGCAGCTGATCGGCGAGCAGCTGCGCGCCGCCGCGATCGACGTGGCGGCGCAGCGCGCGTTCGGCTTCGTCGAGCGCCTCTAGCGCCGCGTCGCGGCGGCCCTCGGCCAGCGCCACAGCCGCGGTTGCGCGCGCTCTGACCGCCGGCTCGACCAGGCCGCCACGCGCCTGCTCGATCCAGGTCCGCGCCCGGCCGGCATCGCCGCGGTGTGCGGCCTCGAAATACGCCAGCTCGATCGCATAGGCCTGACGCAGACCCTGCGGGATCTCGTCGATGCGCGCGGCGATCCGCTCCAGCGCGCCTGCGGCGCCGGCCGGGTCGCCTCGGTCGCTGGCGATCGCGTAGTCGAAGAAGTGCAGTCCGGCGCTGCACAGCGCGTCGCTGCCGTCGTCGAGCGCATGCGCACGTGCGAGGGCGGCGCCGTCGAGATCGCGTGGCCGGGTGCCGGACAGGCTCTGTGCCGACAGCGCGGCAAGCACGATGCGCAGCTGTGCCGCCGGGCTGCCGCGGCGCAGCTCGCGCCACTGCGCACCGTCGTTGAGGAAACCGCCGATCCGCAGCGGGATCGCGGTGATCGCGAACAGGAAGCAGGAGACCACGGCCACCGCACCGCCGTAGAGCGCGATGCGCCCGCTCGCGGCCACCAGCACGCCCAGTCCGGCACCCGCCAGCAGCAGGCTCGCCAGCGGTCCGCCGGCGATCATCGACTGCAGCTGCGGCGCCACCGGGCGCGCCCCGGCCGGCACCATCGCGGTCAGTCCGCCGAACACGCCGGGCCGCAGGAACAGCCCGAGCCGCCATCCGCTCGGATCGCGGGTCAGGCGCAACGGGCCGACCGTCATCAGCACCAGGCGCATGCCGCCGATGCGGCCGCCGGTCCAGTGTCCGGCCTCGTGGACGAAGACGGCGGCCAGCCAGACGGCGAGCACCCCGGCGATGTCCCAGGGCGACAGCAGGCCCGTCAGGCTCCAGCCGGCATGGCGTGCCGCGTAGCGGCCGAGCAGCACGCCGCTCGCGCCGCTGGCGAAGGCCAGGGCGAACATGCCCAGCGGGCGGAGCGCGCGTCGCCGCGGCGACGCGGAGGCGGGCGGTACTGCGGAGGGTGCGGACATGCGGGCCAGCATAGCCGCCGCCGGGCGACCGCACCCGTGTCGCTCGGCATACTGTAGGCCGTCCCCGCAGGAGCAGATGCCGATGAGACCGTTCGCCTGGCTGCTGCCGCTCGCGTTCGCAGCGTGCGCGCCCGCTGCCCGTGTCGCCGATCCGCCCGGACCGCCGGAGCGCGCGGTGCTGATGCGCCACCACTGGTCGCTGGAGGACGCCCGCGACGCCGGCGGCGCGCGCATCGGCGCGCTGTTCGCACGCCCGCAGCAGCCGCTGCAGATCGACTTCGACGAGACGCGGCTGGCGATCGACCACGCCTGCAACCGCATCGGCGGCGCCTACGCGCTCGCCGACGGCCATCTGGTCGTCGAGGACCTGGTGCAGACGATGATGGCCTGCGCCGATCCGGCGGTCGCCGGCCTCGATGCGGCGATCGGCGACCGTCTGCGCGGCCGCTCGGCGCTGACGCTGCAGACGGCCGGCAGCGTCCCGGCCCTGCTCCTGGTCAACACACACGGCGATCGGCTGCGCTTCGCCGGCCGGCTGACCGCGGCGGCGCGCTACGGCGATGCCGGCGAACGCATGTTCTTCGAGGTCGCGCCGCGCACGGCCGCCTGCGCCGACTCGACGGCCGGCGTCGGCGCCTGCCTCAACGTGCGCGAGCGCCGCTACGACGCGGCGGGTCTGGCCGTCGGCGAGCCCGGCCCCTGGCAGATCCTGCGCGAGCCGATCGAAGGCTATGCGCACGAGAACGGCGTGCGCAGCGTGCTGCGCGTGATGCGCTACCGGATCGCCGATCCGAAGCCGGGCATGCCGCAGACCGCCTATGTGCTCGATGCGATCGTCGAGTCGGCGGTCGTTACGCCCTAGCGCCGCCCGCGTCGCGGCGCGGTGCGCGGCTGCCGCCGATCCGCGCATCGCAGGCCCGGCTTGTGCCGGCGGCGATCTCCTGCCGCGCAGCCGTGACCAGTGGTGCCGCCGACGAGACGTGTCGCGGGCGCAATGGCGCCGCCCGCGAACCCGGTCGCCTTTGCAGTCGCTGGCCCGCGTGCGAGAATCGGCCGCTTCGGGCCGTTAGCTCAGTCGGTTAGAGCAGGGGACTTGGAGGAGCGGACCTAAACGCCTCGGCGCACGGTCGGTTCCGCACGGGTTGCTCGGGATAGGCGCGTCCTGTCCCGCAGTAGAACTTCTCAAATTCGGTGGACGCTAACGCGGCAGCGCCGCCATGCCAACGCCGAGCGAAGCTCCCGCGAGGGAGAACGTGTAGAGACTCGACGGGAAGGCCGAAAGGCAAGACAGAGTCCAGACCACGAACCGGAAACGGGCGGCGAAAGCCGAAGTGGTACGCATAATCCCTTGGTCGTAGGTTCGAGCCCTACACGGCCCACCATCTTCGCTCGGCGGCTCCGGTCCGCGCCGGCCCCGTGCATCGCATGCCGCCGCGCGGCGCGGGCGGACGTCACGGCCTTCGCCGCGGTGCGCATCGGACGCAGGCCGGCCGGTTCGGCTGTGAGCGAGGCGGACCTTCGGCTACGCTAGTGTCTTCGTCGTTCGCCGGTCATCGCCCGTGACGCCCGCCTTCACCACGCCCGATCTGTGCGACGCCCACCCCGATCGGATCGAGGTGGCCGAGCCGCTGTTCCGCAGCTACGGCGGCCGCAGCGCGTTCGCCGGGCGCATCGTCACGGTGGCCTGTTTCGAGGACAACTCCAAGGTCAAGGAACTGGCGGCGCAGCCCGGCGACGGACAGGTCATCGTCGTCGACGGCGGCGGCTCGATGCGCTGCGCGCTGCTCGGCGATCAGATCGCGGCCGCCGCGGCCGCCAACGGCTGGGCGGGTCTGCTGATCAACGGCTGCGTGCGCGACGTCGACGCGCTCGGCCGGCTTGCGCTCGGCGTGCAGGCGCTCGGCACCCATCCGCGCAAGACCGACAAGCGCGGCCTCGGCGACGTCGACGTGCCGGTGCGCTTCGCCGGCCTGCGTTTCGTGCCCGGTCTCTGGCTCTACGCCGATCTCAACGGCGTCATCGTCGCCGACGGCGATCTGCTGTCGGCATAGCGGCAGCCCGGCGGTCCGTCCGGGCCGCCGATCGCCCCGGCCGCGCCCTCGGCCGGGCGCAATCCGGGATCGGTATACCTCCTCGAACCTCCTGCGCAGGCTTGATGGCCGATGCCGCCGCTGCCGGCGCCGGCGCGCTCGCGCCGGGCCGCTCCATGGCGGGTTCGCGATGGCCTAAGTCATTGGCTGAACGTCACGAATCGTCACGGGATTTTCCTTGACAGGTCCCGGAGCGCGACATAAGGTGGGATGTAGTGGTGTTTTGTGGTGTTTTGTGGCCAGAGCCTCGCGAAAAACATGTTCCAGGGCGAAACCGCAGTCACGCTCGACGAGAAGGGCCGGGTAGCGATACCCGCGGCTCACCGGGAGGCCGTCGCGCGCGTCAGCGGCAACCGCCTGGTCGTCACCTACAACCCTTTCGAGCACGGCTGTCTGTGGATCTTCCCCGAAAAGGAATGGGAGCGGGTGCGCGACGAGGTCAATGCGCTGCCGAGCGTCAAGGCGGTGCATCGCAATCTGCAGATGAAGCTGGTCGGTGCCGCGGCTCACGTCGAGCCGGACGGCAGCGGCCGCGTGCAGTTGCCGGCCAGCCAGCGCGGTGCGGCGGGACTGGAGAAGAAGGCCGTGCTGCTCGGCATGGGCAACAAGTTCGAGTTGTGGAGCGAGCAGGCGCACCTCGCCAAGATCCGCGAAACGATCGGCGAGGCGCAGATCACGGAGGACATGGAAGACCTGCGCTTGTGACGGATCGGCGAAACGAGGCGGTGAGCGGCCAACAGCACCTGCCGGTGATGCTGGCCGAAGCGGTGGAGGGCCTTCGCGTGAAGGCGGACGGGATCTATCTGGACGGCACGTTCGGTCGCGGTGGTCACGCGCGCGAGGTGCTCGGCCGGCTCGGGCCGCAAGGCCGCCTGCTGGTGATGGATCGCGACCCGCAGGCGATCGCCGCGGCCACCGATGCGTTCGGCGCCGATCCGCGCGTGCGGATCCGGCACGGCAGCTTCGCGGAACTCGCGCAGTGGCCGGAAACGCAATCGGGCCTGGACGGCGTGCTCTTTGATCTGGGCGTCTCCTCGCCGCAGCTGGACGATCCGGCGCGCGGCTTCAGCTTCCAGGGCGACGGACCGCTGGACATGCGGATGGATCCGACGCGCGAACCGAGCGCGGCGACCTGGCTGGCCGAGGCCGACGAACGGACGATCGCCGACGTGCTGTGGCGCTACGGCGAGGAAAAGCTCAGCCGGCGCATCGCCCGGGCGATCGTCGCGCGCCGTGCCGAGGCGCCGCTGGCGACGACCGGCGAGCTGGCCGCGCTGGTGGCGCGGACGATCGGCCATCGCGAGCGCGGCAAGCATCCGGCGACGCGGACGTTCCAGGCGCTGCGCATCCACGTCAACGACGAGATGGGCGCGCTCGAGCGCGGTCTGGAGGCAGCGCTCGAGCGGCTGCTGCCGGGCGGGCGTCTGGCCGTGATCAGTTTTCATTCGCTGGAGGATCGGGTGGTCAAGCGCTTCATCCGCGGTGACCGGTCGCAGCCGCAGGTGCGGCGCGGGCTGCCGCCGGTCGAGGCGGCGCCGTGGGCGCTGGAGGCGGTCGGCAAGGCGCAGTTCGCCGGCGCGGCGGAGCTGGCGGCCAATCCGCGGGCACGCAGTGCGGTGCTGCGCGTCGCGGAGAAGCGCTCGTGATCGTCCGCGTGCTGGTCATGACGGCGCTGTCCGCGGCCGTGGTCGGCAGCGCGATCGGCGTGGTCTACGCGCGGCAGGAAAGCCGTCAGCGCTTCGTCGAGCTGACCCGGCTGACCAACGAGCGCGACGATCTGAATTTCGAGTTCGGCCGTCTGCAGATCGAGCAGGCGACCTGGACGGAGAACAACCGGGTAGAGCAAATCGCCCGCGCGCGGCTCGGCATGGTGTCGCCGACCGCCGCGGAAACGGTCGTCATCAAACGGTGAACGTACGGTGAGGGGAACCACTCCCGCGCACAACGCCCGGCATCGCGACCGGGCGGTCCTCGCGACCGGCCCGTCGCGTCGTGCCCGGCTTCGCCGGCCGGGCGCGGGAGCGGCCGCATGACCGTGCGCGTGCGACCGCCGAGCCTGCGCAAGCGCATGTCGTTCGTCGTCATGGTGCTGGCGCTGGCCTCGACCGCGCTGATCGTGCGCGCGGTCGACCTGCAGATCGTCCGCAAGGACTTCTACCAGGGCGAGGGCGACGCGCGGCATCTGCGCGACATCCCGATCCAGGTCTCGCGCGGCACGATCTTCGACCGCAACGGCGAGCCGCTGGCGGTGTCCACGCCGGTGGAGGCGATCTGGGCGATTCCGCGCGAGGTGCTCGACAAGGGCCGCGACCGGCTGCCCGATCTGGCGCGCGCGCTGGAGGTGGACATCGAGTCGCTGACGCAGCGGCTGACCCAGCGCCTCGCGCAGTCGGCCGGGCGCGACTTCATGTACTTGAAGCGCCCGGTCGATCCGGACGTCGCCGAGGAGATCCTGGCGATGCACATCCCCGGCATCGCCAGCGAGCGCGCATTCCGGCGCTACTACCCGAGCGGCGAGGTGGCCGGCCACGTGCTCGGCTTCACCAATGTCGACGACCGCGGCCAGGAAGGCCTCGAGCTGGCGTTCGACGAATGGCTGGCCGGCAAGCCCGGCGTCAAGCGCGTGATCCGCGATCTGCGCGGCCAGGTCGTCGAGAACGTCGAGCTGATCCGCGAGGCGCAGCCGGGCCGCGACCTGACGCTGTCGATCGACCGGCGCATCCAGTACCTGGCCTACCGCGAGCTCAAGAGCGCGATCCTCAACCACAACGCGACCTCCGGCTCGATGGTCGTGCTCGACGTGCGCAACGGCGAGATCCTGGCGATGGTCAACCAGCCCTCGTACAACCCCAACGCGCGCGGCGGCGAGGCGGCGTACCGGCGCAACCGGGCGCTGACCGACGTGATCGAGCCGGGTTCGACGATGAAGGCGTTCACGATCGCGGCCGGCCTGGAGAGCGGCAAGTGGCAGCCGCATACGCCGATCGACACCACGCCGGGCACCTACCAGCTGGCCGGCGGCTACACGATCCGCGACATCCGCAACTACGGCCTGCTCGACGTCACCGGCGTGATCACCAAGTCGAGCAACGTCGGCGCGATCAAGATCGCGCTGACCCTGCCCAACGAGGGCTTCTACGATCTGCTGCGCCGGTTCGGCTTCGGCGACGTCAGCGGCAGCGGCTTCCCGGGCGAGTCGCCGGGTTTCCTGCCGCCACCGCGCAGCTGGGGGCCGGTCGAGAAGGCGACGATCTCCTACGGCTACGGCCTCAACGTCACGCCGATGCAGCTGGCGCAGGCCTATGCCGCGCTCGCCAACGGCGGGCGGCTGCGGCCGCCGACGTTCGTCAAGGGCACGCTCAACCCGGAAGTCGACGTGCTGCCGCCGCAGATCGCGGCGAGCGTGGTGTCGATGCTCGAGACCGTGGTGACGGTCGGCGGCGGCGGCAAGGCGGCTGTGCCGAACTATCGCGTCGCCGGCAAGACCGGTACCGCGCGCCGCGCGACCGGCGGGAGCTACGACAGCCGCTACGTGTCGCTGTTCGCCGGCATGGTGCCGGTCACCGAGCCGCGCCTGGTCGGCGTCGTCGTGATCCACGATCCGGGCGGCGGCCGCGGCGGCGCGCCGTACTACGGCGGCCTGGTCTCCGCGCCGGTGTTCGGCAAGGTCATGACCGAGGCGCTGCGCCTGCTCGACGTGCCGCCCGACAACGTCCAGAACTGGTACACCGGATCGCCAGACGGCCGGCCCACCCTGGTCCCGCCGCCACCGGTTCCCGACGAAGCCTCGGACCTGTCGCGTTACGAGGAGGGCGTGCCGCAATGAGCCGCGCATATCGGGCATCGCTGAAGGACCTGCTCGCCGGCGTCGTCGACGCCGGCGACGTCGTGATCGGCGGCCTCGAACAGGATTCGCGCCGCATCGTGTCCGGCGATGCCTTCGTCGCGCTGCGCGGCACACGCACGCACGGGCTCGCGCACGCGCCGCGGGCGCTCGAGCGCGGCGCCGCGGCGATCCTCGCCGAGCTGCCGCTGCCGTCCGATGCGCCGATCCTGCCGGGCACGGTGCCGCTGATCGGCATCGAGGACCTGCGCGGCAAGCTCGGCGCGATCGCCTCGCGCTATTACGGCGAGCCTTCGCAGGCCTTGCGCGTGGTCGGCGTCACCGGCACCAACGGCAAGACCTCCACGGTGCAGCTGCTGGCCCAGGCGCTGAGCCATCTGGGCCGACGCGCCGCGACGATCGGCACGCTCGGCGCCGGCCTGTACGGCGCGCTCGCGCCCGGCGAACACACCACGCCCGATGCGATCGCGGTGCAGCGTCTGCTCGCCGAGTTCCGCGATGCCGGGGCGACCGACGTCGCGATGGAGGTGTCCTCGCATGCGCTGGCGCAAGGTCGGGTCAACGCGGTGGCGTTCAGCGTCGCGGTGTTCACGAATCTCACGCGCGACCATCTCGACTACCACGGCAGCATGGCCGCCTACGGCGCCGCCAAGGCCGGCCTGTTCCGTTTCCCGGGCCTCGCCGCCGCGGTGCTGAACCTCGACGATCCGTTCGGTGCCGCCCTGGCCGTGCAGCTGCCCGAATCGTTGCAGCGCGTGACCTGCGGTCTGGACGATCCGCGCGCCGACGTGCGCGCCGGCGCGATCGCGGCCAGCGTCGAAGGGCTTGCGTTCGAGCTGCACACGCCGTGGGGCGCAGGTCCGGTGCGCACGCGCCTGCTCGGAGCCTTCAACGTCGCCAACCTGCTCGCGGTCGTCGCCTGTCTCGGCATCGCCGGCGTGGCGTTCGACGAGATCGTCGCGGCGCTGGCCGTGCTCGAGCCGGTGCCGGGCCGGATGAGCCGGCTCGGCGGACACGACGACGTGCCGCTGCTGGTCGTGGACTATGCGCATACGCCCGACGCGCTCGAGAAGGCGCTGACGACGCTGCGCGCGCATGGCGCCGGCGACCTGATCTGCGTATTCGGCTGCGGCGGCGAGCGTGACGCCGGCAAACGGCCGCAGATGGCGGCGATCGCCGAGTCGCTGGCCGATCGCGTCGTGGTCACCGACGACAATCCGCGCGGCGAGGACGGCGACACGATCGTCGCCGACATCCTCGCCGGCTTCGTCGCGCCCGGCCGCGTCACGGTCCAGCGCGATCGCGCGCGGGCGATCGCCGAGGCGGTGCGCGGCGCGCGCGGCGGCGACATCGTGCTGATCGCCGGCAAGGGTCACGAGCCGTACCAGGAGGTCGGCGGCGTGCGTCATCCGTTCGACGACCGCCGTGTCGCGCAGGCAGCTCTGGAGGCGCGCCGATGATCCGGCAGTCCCTGGCCTGGATCGCCGCGGCGACGCAGGGCCGCCTGGTCGGCGCCGAGGTCGCGATCGCCGGCGTCGCCACCGACAGCCGGCGCGTGCCGCCCGGTGCCTTGTTCGTCGCGCTGCGCGGCGAGCGCTTCGACGCACACGACTTCCTCGCCCAGGCGCACCAGCTCGGCGCCGCCGCGGCCCTGGTCGAGCGCAGCGTCGAGGTCGATCTGCCGCAGGTCATCGTCGCCGACACCGCGCGCGCGCTCGGCGCCCTGGCGCGCGCCGCGCGCGCGGCCAGCACCGCGCGCGTGGTCGGCATCACCGGCTCCAACGGCAAGACCACGGTCAAGACCCTGCTCGCGGCGATCCTCGAGCGGCACGGCCGCACCCATGTCAACGCCGGCAATCTCAACAACGAGATCGGCCTGCCGCTGTCGGTGCTGGCGATGCCCGAGGACGCCGAGTTCGCGGTGTTCGAGATGGGCGCCGGCAAGCCCGGCGACATCGCGTACCTGGTCGACATCGCGCGGCCGTCGATCGCGCTCGTCAACAACGTGGCGCCGGCGCACCTGGAACGGCTCGGCAGCCTGCGCGGCGTCGCCCAGACCAAGGGCGCGATCTACGAGGGCCTGCCGGCCGACGGCATCGCCGTGATCAACGCCGACGACGCGTTCGCCGGCTACTTCGCCGAGCGCGCCGCCGGCCGCCGCGTGCTGCGCTACGGCATGGACCTGTCGGCCGACGTCAACGCGCAGCGGATCGGCCAGGGCCGCTTCGAGCTGGTCACGCCGATAGGCGCGATCGGCGTCGCGCTGCCGCTGCCGGGCCGCCACAACGTGCTCAATGCGCTGGCCGCCAGTGCGCTGGCGCTGGCGCTCGAGGTGCCGCTGGAGACGATCCGCGACGGCCTCGAGGCGGCGCCGGCCGTGCAGGGCCGCCTGCTGCGGCACGTGCTGCCGGGCGGCGCCGTGCTGATCGACGACAGCTACAACGCCAACCCGGGCTCGTTCGCCGCCGCGATCGCGATCCTCGCGGCCGAGCACGGCGAGACGATCCTGGTCATGGGCGACATGGGCGAGCTCGGCACCGAGAGCGAGGTGCTGCACGCGCAGACCGGCGCGCTGGCGCGGCGCAGCGGCATCGGCCGCCTGCACGCGGTCGGTCCGCGCAGCGCCGCGGCGGTGCAGGCGTTCGGTCCCGGCGCGATGCATCACGCCGATCAGACCGCCCTGATCGCATCGCTGCGCGGCCTGATCGGTCCGGACACGGTGCTGCTGGTCAAGGGCTCGCGCTCGGCCGCGATGGACCGCGTCGTGCGCGCGCTGCTCGACGACGGCTCGTCCGGCGGCGACGCCGCGACGCAGGAGGCACGCCATGTTGCTTGAACTGTCCGATCTGCTCGAAGGCTGGATCAGCGGCTTCCACGTGTTCCAGTACCTGACCTTCCGCGCGATCATGAGCGCGCTGACCGCGCTGGCGGTCTCGCTGCTGGTCGGACCGGGCGTGATCCGCAAGCTGGCCCAGGTCAAGGCCGGGCAGGTGATCCGCAGCGACGGTCCGCAGACGCATCTGGTCAAGGCCGGCACGCCGACGATGGGCGGCGGCCTGATCCTGCTCGCGATCAGCGTGTCCACGCTGCTGTGGATGGATCTGCGCAACCGCTACGTGTGGATCGTGCTGGCGGTCACGCTGGCGTTCGGCGCGATCGGCTTCTACGACGACTACAAGAAGCTCGTGCTCAGGGACAGCCGCGGCCTGGCTGCGCGCTGGAAATACTTCTGGCAGTCGGTCTTCGCGCTTGCCGTCGCGCTCGCGCTTTACGCGACCGCGACCACGCCGGCCGAGACCGCGCTGTACCTGCCGCTGTTCAAGCAGGTCGCGATACCGCTCGGCCTGCTGTTCGTGCCGCTGGCCTATCTGATGATCGCCGGCTTCTCCAACGCGGTGAATCTGACCGACGGCCTCGACGGCCTGGCGATCATGCCGGCCGTGCTGGTCGCGACCGCGCTCGGTGCGTTCGCGTACCTGGCCGGCAATGCGGTGTTCTCCAGCTACCTGCAGATCCCGTCGATCCCCGGCGCTGGCGAGCTGGCGATCTTCTGCGGCGCGCTGGCCGGCGCGGGCCTGGGCTTCCTCTGGTTCAACGCCTACCCGGCCCAGGTGTTCATGGGCGACGTCGGTGCGCTGGCGATCGGCGCCGCGCTCGGCACGCTGGCGGTGATCGTGCGGCAGGAGATCGTGCTGCTGGTGATGGGCGGCGTCTTCGTGCTCGAGACCGCCTCGGTGATGATCCAGGTCGCCAGCTTCAAGCTGACCGGCAAGCGCGTGTTCCGCATGGCGCCGATCCACCATCACTTCGAACTCAAGGGCTGGCCCGAGCCGCGCGTGATCGTCCGCTTCTGGATCATCAGCGTGGTGCTGGTGCTGATCGGCCTGGCGACGCTGAAGGTGCGCTGATGCTGCTGTTCGACTTTTCCGCCAGTTCCCAGGCCACCCGGCGCAGCGAGCCGGTCGGCCGCTACGACGCTGGCCTGCTGCTGGCGGCGATCGCGCTCGCCTGCCTGGGCGTGATCATGGTCGCGTCCAGCTCGATCGCGGTCGCCGAGGGGCAGAAGATCGGCGCGTTCTACTATCTCAACCGCCATCTGGTATTCCTCGCGCTCGGCATCGGCCTGGCGATCGCGGTCGCGCGCACCGAGCTGGAGTGGATCGAGCGGCACGCCGTGCTGCTGCTGCTGGCCGGCTTCGGTCTGCTGCTGCTGGTGTTCATTCCCGGCATCGGCCAGCGCATCAACGGCGCGCGCCGCTGGCTGAATCTCGGCATCTCCGGCTTCCAGCCGGTCGAGGCCGCCAAGCTGTGCATGATCGTGTGGCTGTCGAGCTATCTGGTGCGCCATCGCGAAGGCGTGCAGACGCGTCTGTTCGGCGTGATCAAGCCGCTCGGCATCGCGCTGCTGATGGTGCTGGTCCTGCTCGCGCAGCCGGACTTCGGCAGCGCCGTGCTGATGGTCGCGGTCACGCTCGGCATGGTCTGGCTCGGCGGCGCGCGTCTGCGCAACCTGGCGCTGCTCGGCAGCCTGGCGATTCCGGCGATGGTATGGGTGGCCTTCAGCGAGGACTACCGCATCAAGCGCCTGACCTCGTTCCTCGACCCCTGGGCCGATCCGTACAACGACGGCTTCCAGCTGACCCAGGCGCTGATCGCGATCGGCCGCGGCGAGTGGCTCGGCGTCGGCCTCGGCGGTTCGGTGCAGAAGCTGTTCTACCTGCCGATGGCGCATACCGACTTCATCCTGGCCGTGCTCGCCGAGGAGCTGGGCCTGGCTGGCATCGTGCTGGTGCTGGTGCTGTTCGGCTGGCTGGCTGCGCGCGGCTTCACGATCGGGCTGCGCGCGGTCGAGCGCGGCCAGCGCTTCGCCGGCTACTGCGCGTTCGGCGTCGTGCTGATGCTGATCCTGCAGGCGCTGGTGTCGATCGGCGTCAATCTCGGCGTGCTGCCGACCAAGGGCCTGACGCTGCCGCTGATCAGCTCGGGCGGCTCGAGCGTGCTGATGACCTGCGTCGCGATCGGCCTGCTCGCGCGCTGCAGCTACGAAGTCTCGCGCGCCGAGAACGCGGCGGCGCAGGCGGTCGCGGTCGGCACGCTCGAGGAGGTGCGCTCGTGAGCGCGGCGACCGCGCCCGTGCTGATCATGGCCGGCGGCACCGGCGGCCACATCTTTCCGGGCATCGCGGTCGGCGCCGAGCTGCGCGCACGCGGCGTGCCGGTGGTCTGGCTCGGCGGTCGCATCGGCCTCGAGCAGCGCCTGGTGCCGGCCGCCGGCTTTCCGCTGCAGACGCTCGGCTTCGGCGGCGTTCGCGGCAAGGGTCTGGCCACGCGTCTGCTGGCGCTGCCGCGGCTGTTCGGCGCCTGGCTCGCCGCGCGCCGGCTGCTGCACCGGCTGCGGCCGCGCAGCGTGCTCGCACTGGGCGGCTACGCGTCGGCGCCGGGCGGCCTGGCCGCGCGCAGCCTGCGCCTGCCGCTGGTCGTGCACGAACAGAACCGCGTGCCCGGCATGACCAACCGGCTGCTGGCGCGCCATGCCACGCGTCTGCTCAGCGGCTTCGCCGACGCGTTCCCGGACGGACGCGCCGAATGGGTCGGCAATCCGGTGCGCGAGGCGATCGCGGCGCTGCCCGAGCCGGCGATCCGCCTGGCCGGCCGTTCCGGCCCGCTGCGCGTGCTCGTGCTCGGCGGCAGCCAGGGTGCGCAGAGCCTCAACGGCCGGCTGCCGGCGGTGTTCGGCCGCTACGGCGGCGCGCTCGACGTGCTTCACCAGTGCGGCGCCGCGCACGTCGAGGCGACCCGCGCGGCCTATGCCGCGAGCGGCGTCCTGGCGCGCGTCGAACCGTTCATCGACGACATGGCCGCCGCCTATGCCTGGGCCGATCTGGCGGTCTGCCGCTCCGGCGCGTTGACCGTCGCCGAGCTCTGCGCGGCCGGCGTACCGGCGATCCTGGTGCCGTTTCCGCATGCGGTCGACGATCACCAGACTCGCAATGCCGAGGCGATGGTCGCGGTCGGCGCGGCCGAGTGCGTCGCCGAAGGCGAGGGCTTCGCCGAGCGCGTCGATCATGCGTTCGGCCCGCTGGTCGACGCGCGCGATCGCGTCGCCCCGATGGCCGCGGCCGCGCGCACGCTGGCGCGGCCCGACGCGGCGCGGCGCATCGCCGACATCTGCCTGGAGGTGGCGGCATGACGCCTTCGCGCATTCACCGCCACGGCGACATCATGCAGGACTTCCGCCGCGTGCATTTCATCGGCATCGGCGGCGTCGGCATGAGCGGCATCGCCGAGGTGCTGTTCAACCTCGGCTACGCGGTCAGCGGCTCGGACCGCTCCGACAACGCGACGACGCGGCGCCTCGCCGAACTCGGCATCCGCATCGTGCGCGGCCATCAGGCCGAGGCGGTGGCCGAGGTCGACGTCGTCGTCGTCTCCGGTGCGATCGGTGCCGACAATCCCGAGCTCGCCGCCGCGCGCGAACGGCGCATTCCGGTGGTTCCGCGCGCCGAGATGCTCGGCGAACTGATGCGCTTCCGCCGCGGCATCGCGGTCGCCGGCACCCACGGCAAGACCACGACGACCAGCCTGGTCGCCAGCGTGCTCGCCGAGGGCGGCTACGATCCGACCTTCGTGATCGGCGGCCAGCTGACCGCGGCCGGCACGCATGCGCGCCTGGGCACCGGCGAATACCTGGTCGCCGAGGCCGACGAGTCGGACGGCTCGTTCCTGATGCTCTCGCCGATCGTCGCGATCGTCACCAACATCGACGCCGACCATCTCGAGAACTACGGCGGCGATTTCGAGGCGGTCAAGAAGGCGTTCGGCGACTTCCTGCACCGCCTGCCGTTCTACGGCCTGGCCGTGCTCTGCGTCGACGATCCGGAGCTGGCGCGACTGGCCGACGCCGCGCCGCGTCGCATGCTGACCTATGCGATCGACGCGCAGGCCGACGTGCGTGCGACCGGCATCAGCCAGCGCGGCAACCGGATGGCGTTCGACCTGCATCTGCCCGAATCGGCGCCGGTGCCGGTCGTGCTGAACATGCCGGGCCGCCATAACGTGCTCAATGCGCTGGCCGCCTGTGCGGTCGGCTGGCAGATCGGCGTCGAGCCCGAGGCGATGCGCAAGGCGCTCGGCGAGTTCCAGGGCGTGGGGCGGCGCTTCCATCGGCGCGGCGACCTGGCGATCGACGAGGGCCGGGTCATGCTGGTCGACGACTACGGCCATCATCCGCGCGAGCTGGCCGCGACCTTCGCGGCCGCGCGCGGCGGCTGGCCCGACAAGCGGCTGGTGGTGGCGTTCCAGCCGCACCGCTACACGCGCACGCGCGATCTGCTCGACGACTTCGCGAACGTGCTGTCGGAGGTGGACGTGCTGATCCTGACCGAGGTCTATCCGGCCGGCGAGGCGCCGATCGCCGGCGCCGACGCGCGTGCCCTGGCGCGCGCGATCCGCGCGCGCGGCCGCGTCGACCCGGTCGTGATCGAGCATCCGCGCGAGCTGCCGCACGTGCTGCCGGCGCTGCTGCGCGACGGCGATCTGCTGATGCTCGCCGGTGCCGGCGACATCGGCGCCGCGGCGGTGGAGCTGGCCGCAGCGGGTCATCTGAAATCGGAGGCGGCATGAACATGCGGGTCGAGGATCCACGCCGGTTCGGCCGCGTCGCCGTCGCGCTCGGCGGCAGCTCGGCCGAGCGCGAGGTGTCGCTCGATTCCGGTCGCAACGTGCTCGAGGCGCTGCGCGCGTCCGGCGTCGACGCGCATCCGGTCGACGGCATTCCGGCGCTGCTCGACGCGCTGCGCGCCGGCCATTACGCACGCGTGTTCAACATCCTGCACGGCCGCGGCGGCGAGGACGGCGTGCTGCAGGGCGCGCTCGATTCGCTGCGCGTGCCGTATACCGGCTCGGGCGTGCTCGGGTCGGCGCTGGCGATGGACAAGATCCGCACCAAGCAGGTGTGGCAGGCGCGCGGCCTGCCGACGCCGCGCTACGTCGCCTTCGCGCGCGGCGACGACATCGCCGATGCGCTGCGCGAGCTCGGCTTTCCGGCGATCGTCAAGCCGTCGCACGAAGGTTCCAGCGTCGGCATCACGCGCGTGTTCGGCGAGGCCGACCTGCCGGCCGCGATCGAGCTGGCCGCGCGCTACGACGGCGAGCTGATGGTCGAGCAGCTGATCGAGGGTGACGAGCTGACGGTCGGCATCCTCGACGGCGCCGCGCTGCCGTCGATCCGCATCGTCCCCAAGGGCGCGTTCTACGACTACCACGCCAAGTACGTGGCCGAGGACACCCAGTACCTGTGTCCGGGCCTCGACGACGAGGCCGAGACCGCCGTGCGCGCCCTGGCGCTGGCCGCGTTCGACGCGATCGGCTGCAGCGGCTGGGGCCGCGTCGACGTCATGCGCGACCGCGCCGGCCAGTGCCATCTGCTGGAGGTCAACACGACGCCCGGCATGACCAGCCACTCGCTGGTGCCCAAGGCGGCGGCGCAGGTCGGCATCGACTTCCGCATGCTGTGCTGGCGGATCCTCGAGACCAGCCTGGCCCGGGAGCTGCCGTGAGAAGCGGCATCGTGCTCAAGCTCCTGGCCTGGGGCATCGCCTTGACGCTGGTCGGCCTGCCGGTGGTCGGCGTGCTGAGCGGGCGCTTCGCCGCGCGCAGCTGGCCGATCCGGCAGCTGCAGGTCAACGCCGAATACACCTACGTCAGCGCCGAGCAGATTCGCGCGGCGGTCGCGCCGCAGCTCGATGCCGGTTTCTTCGCGGTCGACCTGGACGACGTGCGCGCGGCGGTCATCGGCCTGCCGTGGGTGGCGCGCGTCGATGCGCGCAAGCGCTGGCCCGACACGCTGGAGCTGACCGTCTACGAGCAGCTGCCGTACGCGCGCTGGGGCGAGGATCAGCTGATCAGCCGGGCCGGTACCTTGTTCACGGTCGCCGGCGCCGAGCAGCTGCAGGGCCTGCCGCGCCTGTCCGGGCCGGACGACCAGCTCGCCGAGGTGGTCGCATTCCACAGCCGCTGCCTGCGCCAGTTCTCCGGCAGCGGGCTGGCGGTCAGCGAGATCGCCCTGTCCGCGCGCGGCGCCTGGCGGCTGACGCTGGCCAGCGGCACCACGGTCGAGCTCGGCCGCGAGGCCGCCGAGCAGCGGCTGGACCGCTTCCTCGACGTCTGGCCGCGCCTGGCCTCGGGCAACAACGGCGTGCCGGCCAGTGTCGACCTGCGTTACGAGAACGGCTTCGCCGTGCGCTGGGCGGGCGCCGCCGGCACGGCGCTGCCGGCAGCCGGCCCCCAACCGCCATCCGGAACCTGACGATGAACCGCAAGAGCGAACGCAATCTGATCGTCGGCCTGGACATCGGCACCTCCAAGGTCGTCGCGATCGTCGGCGAATACGGCGGCGGCGAGCCGATCGAGATCATCGGCATCGGCTCGCATCCGGCGCACGGCCTCAAGCGCGGCGTCGTCGTCGACATCGAGTCGACCGTGCATTCGATCCAGCGCGCGATCGAGGAAGCCGAGCTGATGGCCGGCTGCCAGATCCGCTCGGTCTACGCCAGCATCTCCGGCAGCCACATCAAGGACGAGAACTCGCACGGCACCGCGCCGATCCGCGACAAGGAAGTGACCCAGGCCGACCTCGACGCGGTACGCAACTCCGCCTGCGCGATCGCGATCCCGGCCGATCGCAGCGTGCTCTACACCGAGGCGCAGGAGTACCTGGTCGACGGTCAGGAAGGCATCCGCCACCCGGTCGGCATGTCCGGCGTGCGCCTGGAGGCCAACGTGCATCTGGTCAGCGGCGCCGCCAGCGCGGTGCAGAACCTGACCAAGTGCATCAACCGCTGCGGCCTGCAGGTCGACCGCCTGATCCCGGCCGCGGTCGCCTCCAGCGGCGCCGTGCTGACCGACGACGAGAAGGAGCTCGGTGTGTGCCTGGTCGACCTCGGCGCCGGCACCACCGACATCGCGATCTACACCGGCGGCGCGCTGCGCCACACGACCTCGCTGGCGATCGGCGGCGACCAGGTGACCAGCGACATCGCGCATCTGATGCGCACGCCGACCGCCCATGCCGAGGAACTCAAGGTGCGCTACGCCTGCGCGCTGGCCCAGCTCGCGCACGCCGAGGAGACGATCCAGGTGCCGAGCGTCGGCGACCGGCCGCCGCGCCGGCTGGCGCGGCAGAACCTGGCCGAGGCGGTGCAGCCGCGCTACGAGGAGATCTTCGAGATGGTGCAGGCCGATCTGCGCCGCAGCGGCCGCGAGGAGCTGGTGCGCGCCGGCGTCGTCCTGACCGGCGGCGCGGCGCGCATGGAAGGCGCGCTCGAGCTCGCCGAGGAGCTGTTCCACATGCCGGTCCGGCTGGGCCTGCCGCAGCACGTGGGCGGCCTGGTCGACGTGGTCGCCAATCCGATCCACGCCACCGGCGTCGGCCTGCTCGTGCACGGCGCCCGCCAGGACGCCGGCGCACGCGCCGGCACCGGCGGCGTGTCGTCGGTCGGCGGCCTGTGGAGCCGCCTCAGCACCTGGTTCAAGGGCGAGTTCTAGCGCGCACGACGCCCCCCAATGCACGACCGCGGCGAAGGAGACGCCGCGTGGCGGTCGAAACGACCGCAGCCGCCGGCACGCCAGCCGGCGAGGACGGACCGGACCGGGACGGTCACGGCTCCGGTGAGCAACCCTTGAAACGAAATACAGCAGCGGAGGTTGGGAACATGTTTGAGATGATCGAGAAGATGGCACCGAATGCCGTGATCAAGGTGATCGGCGTCGGCGGTGGCGGCGGCAATGCGGTCAGCCACATGGTGCACGGCCAGGTCGAGGGCGTGGACTTCGTCTGCGCCAACACCGACGCGCAGGCGCTCAAGAACAGCGGCGCGAAGTACACGCTGCAGCTCGGCGCGAACGTCACCAAGGGCCTGGGCGCCGGCGCCAATCCCGAGGTCGGCCGCCAGGCTGCGCTCGAGGACCGCGAGCGCATCTGCGAACTGCTGCAGGGCGCCGACATGGTCTTCATCACCGCCGGCATGGGCGGCGGCACCGGTACCGGCGCGGCGCCCGTGGTGGCGCAGCTGGCCAAGGAGATGGGCGTGCTGACCGTGGCGGTCGTCACCAAGCCGTTCCCGTTCGAGGGCCGCCGGCGCATGCAGGTCGCGCACAAGGGCATCGAGGAGCTCAGCCAGTACGTCGATTCGCTGATCACGGTGCCGAACGAGAAACTGCTGACCGTGCTCGGCCGCGACGTCACGCTGCTGTCGGCGTTCAAGAGCGCCAACGACGTGCTGCTCGGCGCGGTGCAGGGCATCGCCGATCTGATCACGCGGCCGGGCCTGATCAACGTCGACTTCGCCGACGTGCGCACCGTGATGTCCGAGATGGGCATGGCGATGATGGGCTCGGGCTCGGCCCGCGGCGACGATCGCGCCCAGGCGGCCGCGCTTGCGGCGATCAACAACCCGCTGCTCGAGGACGTCAACCTGGCCGGCGCCTGCGGCATCCTGGTCAACGTCACGGCCGGCGCCAACATGACGATGCGCGAGTTCGACGACATCGGCCAGGTGATCCACGAGTTCGCGAGCGAGGACGCCACCGTCGTCATCGGCACCGCGCTCGATCCGGAGCTGCAGGACGAGATCCGCGTCACCGTGGTCGCGACCGGACTCAACCAGGCCGTGGTCCGCCAGCCGGTGCCGGTGCGCGAACGCGAGGTCATGCGTGCGCCGATGAAGGTCGTGCGCAATGCGACCACCGGTGAAGTCGACTACCTCGGCATTCCGCAGCGTGCCAGCGTCGCGGTCTCCGCTGCGCCGGTCGCCGCGGCCGCGGCCGCCGTCGCCGACGTGCCGAGCGACTATCTCGACATTCCCGCGTTCCTGCGCCGTCAGGCCGACTGAAGGCCCGACGGCCGCCGCCGCGTGGCGTCGCGGCGGGCGGGTCTCCCGCGCGGACTCCGTTCCCGGGTCCGCACGGGCGCGCGTCTCCGCAGAACCCGGCAAGATGTTGCGTAATAGCGACACCTTGTCGGGTTCGCGCATCGTTTTGCTTGTCCGATCAAAAAATGCTGTGTTAGCATCCCCCGCGTTTTTGTAGCTCCTGCCCCAGGGGTCACAGTATAAAAATGATCAGACAGCGCACGCTCAAGAATGTCATCAAAGCAACGGGCGTGGGTCTTCACACGGGTGAAAAGGTCTACATGACCTTGCGGCCGGCCGCGGTGGACACGGGTATCGTGTTCCGTCGGGTCGACCTCAGTCCGCCGGTGGATATCCGCTCGTGCCCGGAGAACGTCGGCGACACCCGGCTTTCCAGTACCCTGATCCAGGGCGAGGTCCGCATCGCCACGATCGAGCATCTGCTCTCGGCGATGGCCGGCCTCGGCATCGACAACGCCTACGTCGACCTGTCGGCCCCGGAAGTGCCGATCATGGACGGCAGCGCCGGCCCGTTCGTGTTCCTGCTGCAGTCGGCAGGCATCGAGGAGCAGGCCGCACCCAAGCGCTTCATCCGCATCAAGAAGCCGATCAAGGTCGAGAGCGGCGACAAGTGGGCGCGCTTCGAGCCGTTCGACGGCTTCAAGGTCGGTTTCTCGATCGACTTCGACCATCCGATGTTCACGCGGCGCAGCTCGACCAGCGAGATCGACTTCTCGACGACCTCGTTCGTCAAGGAAGTCAGCCGCGCACGCACGTTCGGTTTCATGCGCGACATCGAGTACCTGCGCGAGCGCAACCTGGCGCTCGGCGGTTCGATGGACAACGCGATCGTCCTGGACGACTACCGCGTCCTCAACGAGGACGGCCTGCGTTACGAGGACGAGTTCGTCAAGCACAAGATTCTCGACGCGATCGGCGATCTGTACCTGCTCGGCCACAGCCTGATCGGCGCGTTCTACGGCCACAAGTCCGGCCACGAGCTCAACAACAAGCTGCTGCGTGCGCTGGTCGCGGATGCGACCGCGTGGGAAGAGGTCACGTTCAAGGACGACAGCAAGGCTCCGATCTCCTACGCGCATCCGGCGCAGGCGATCTGAGGGAAATACAGGTGAGCGGACGCCCGAAGCAGGCGTCCGCCACGAGCGTCGAACGGCCGCCCCGGCCGGGCCGACGCCAAGGGGATTCAATCGCCGGCAAGTGATGCGAGGCGGAGGTAGAGGGCCTTCAATTCGGGGTCCGCGATGGATCGCGCAGCTGCCCGCAGATGTCTTGCGGTACCAGTCGAAAGCGGTTTCTGCCAGGCCGGTTCCGGGGGAACGGGCGGCCGGTGTGCCACTTTCACGGCGAAACGTTCGATCCGGCCTTCGCAGGCGGAACGGGCCTCGGCCAGCAGGGTTGCCTCGTGCAGCCGCAGCCGGCCGGCCCAGGTCGGACTGTTCGCCAGAAAGACGAGGCGTCCGTTGCGGACGTCCGCGAGCCGACACTCGCGGGCGAGCGCTTCGGGCAACAGGCGGCGCAGCCGCCCGTCGAGGACCTCCAGCGCGCGCGCCCGTTGCGCCAGCGTGCCGAGGTCGACGCAGTCCGCCGCCGACGAGAAACCGTCGGTCGTGGCGTGGCGGCGGCGATGGGGCGGTTGCATGGCGAGACCAATTCGGCACGGGTTTTCATGAACATCATAATCCTCGGCAAGGCCGGCGCGACGTCACGCAACATCGATCTGTCGACTCCGCGCGGACGCGGCATCTGCGTCGCGCTGGCGATCGCCGGCGTGGTGCTCGTCCTCGGGTGCGGCTTCGCGCTCGGGCGCGTCAGTGTCGATGCCGGCGGGCAGGCGCTCGACGAGATCCGGCAGATGCGCCAGGTCATCGCCGCGCAGCGCGAGGCACTGGAGGACGTCGCGCGCGATTCGGGCCGCGACCTCGACGCGCTGGCGCTGCAGCTCGGCCAGCTGCAGGCCCAGGCGACGCGCCTCAACGCGCTCGGCGAGCGCCTGACCCAGGTCGGCAAGCTCGACGACGGGGAGTTCGACTTCGCGGCCGCACCTGCGCTCGGCGGTCCGGAGGAGGCGCCGCTGCTGGCGAGCGTGGCATCGCCGGTCAATGCCGGCATCGAGAACCTGAAGGCCGAGTTCGAGCGCCAGGAGGCGCAGCTGGGCATGATCGAGAACATGCTGCTCGACCGGAAGATCGACAATGCGCTGCTGCCGACCGGCTGGCCGGTCAACGGCGGCTACATCGTGTCCGGCTTCGGCACGCGCGCCGATCCGATCACCGGTCACCGCAGCAGCCATCTGGGCATCGACTTCGACGTGCCGTACGGCTCGGACATCATGGCGGTGGCCGAAGGCGTCGTGACCTATTCGGGTCAGCGCAGCGGCTACGGCAACGTCGTCGAGATCGATCACGGCAACGGCTACATGACGCGCTACGCGCACAATTCCCGGAATGTCGTCGAGGCCGGCGCGCGGGTGCACATCGGCGACGTCGTCGCCAAGGTCGGCTCGACCGGTCGTTCGACCGGGCCGCACTGCCATTTCGAGGTCTGGCTGAACGGCCGGCCGGTCAATCCGGGCGTCTACGTGCGCTCGAGCCGCGCCAGCCGCGTTTGATCGCGGCGGCCGTCCGCCGCGACCGGTCTGCCGTCCGGCGCTGAAGAACCCGGGGCCCGCGGGCGCCGGCGCCGCGCTTGAAACGGACGCGGCCGATCCCCACCCCCGATTGGTCATCCGCCGCAGGCCGCCTTATCATGGACGGCTTGCCCGCCCCGCCCGTCCGGCGGCTTTCCCGCTCCCATTCGAAGACGACGATGCTCAACTCCCTCCTGACCGGCATTTTTGGCAGCCGCAACGAGCGCGTGCTGCGCCAGCTCGGCCGCCGCGTCGCGCAGATCAACGCGCTGGAACCGCAGATGCAGGCGCTCGACGATGCCGCGCTGCGCGCCAAGACCGACGAGTTCAAGCAGCGGCTGGCCGAGGGCACCAAGCTCGACGATCTGCTGCCGGAAGCCTTTGCGGTGGTCCGCGAGGCCTCGCGCCGCGTCCTCGGCCTGCGCCACTACGACGTGCAGCTGATCGGCGGCATGGTGCTGCACTCCGGGAAGATCGCCGAGATGCGCACCGGCGAGGGCAAGACCCTGGTCGCGACGCTGCCGGTCTATCTCAATGCGCTGGAGGGCAAGGGCGTCCACGTCGTCACCGTCAACGACTATCTGGCCAAGCGCGACTCGGCCTGGATGGGGCGGCTCTACAACTTCCTCGGCATGCAGGTGGGCGTGGTCTGGCCCGGCATGGACCACGCCAACAAGCGCTCGGCCTACGCGGCCGACATCACCTACGGCACCAACAACGAATTCGGCTTCGACTACCTGCGCGACAACATGGCGGTCAGCAGGGACCAGCGCTACCAGCGCGGTCTGCACTACGCGATCATCGACGAGGTCGACTCGATCCTGATCGACGAGGCGCGCACGCCGCTGATCATTTCCGGGCCGTCGGACGAGTCGCCGCAGCTCTACGTCAAGATCAACAAGCTGGTGCCGAAGCTGACGCGCCAGGCCACCGAAGAGGGCGAGGGCGACTTCTGGGTCGACGAGAAGCAGAAGCAGGTGCACCTGTCCGAGACGGGCATGGAGCACATCGAGGATCTGCTGCGCCGCGACGGCATCATCGGCCAGGACGAGAGCCTCTACGACGGCTCCAACCTCGCCGTGGTCCATCATCTCAACGCCGCGCTGCGCGCGCACTCGCTGTACCAGCGCGACGTCGAATATATCGTGCGTGACGGCGAGGTCGTGATCGTCGACGAGTTCACCGGCCGCACGCTGCCGGGCCGGCGCTGGTCCGACGGCCTGCATCAGGCGGTCGAGGCCAAGGAGGGCGTGCCGATCCAGCGCGAGAACCAGACGCTGGCGTCGATCACGTTCCAGAACCTGTTCCGCATGTACAAGAAGCTGGCCGGCATGACCGGTACGGCCGATACCGAAGCCTACGAGTTCCAGTCGATCTACGGGCTGGAAGTCGTCGTGATCCCGACCCACCGCCCGATGATCCGCAAGGACGAGGCGGACGTGATCTTCCTCAAGGCCAAGCAGAAGTTCGAGGCCATCGTCGAGGACATCAAGGAATGCCAGCAGCGCGGTCAGCCGGTGCTGGTCGGCACCGCCTCGATCGAGGCTTCGGAATACCTCGACAACCTGCTGCGCCAGGCCGGCATCCCGCACGAGGTGCTGAACGCGAAGCAGCACGAACGCGAAGCGCAGATCGTCGCCCAGGCCGGCCGCCCCGGCGCGGTCACGATCGCGACCAACATGGCCGGCCGCGGTACCGACATCGTGCTCGGCGGCAATCTCGAGGCCGAGCTCGCGGCGCTGCCCGAGGATGCGACCGAGGCGCAGCGCGAACAGGTCAAGGCCGAGTGGAAGCGCCGCCACGACGAGGTGCTCGCGCTCGGCGGCCTGCGCATCATCGGCACCGAGCGTCACGAGTCGCGGCGCATCGACAACCAGCTGCGCGGCCGTTCGGGCCGCCAGGGCGACGCCGGCTCGAGCCGCTTCTACCTCTCGCTCGAGGACAATCTGCTGCGCATCTTCATGGGCGAGGGCGTCAGCCGCCTGATGCGCATGTTCGGCATGAAGGAAGAGGACGCGATCCAGGACCGCATGGTCAGCCGCCAGATCGAGAAGGCGCAGCGCAAGGTCGAGGCCCACAACTTCGACATCCGCAAGCAGCTGCTCGAATACGACGACACCGCCAACGACCAGCGCAAGGTCATCTACGAGCAGCGCAACGAGCTGCTCGACAGCGACAGCGTCGCGCAGACGGTCGCCGCGATCCGCACCGACACGCTGACCGAGTTCGTCGGGCGCTTCGTACCGGCCCATTCGGTCGACGAACAGTGGAACCTGCCCGGTCTGGAGAAGGAGCTGGAGTCCGAGCTCGGCCTGCGCGTGGACCTGGTGCGCTGGGTCGAGGAGCAGGAGGAGATCGATGCCGACGGAGTCCTGCAGCACGTGCTCGACCATGTCGACCGGCTGTTCCGCGAGAAGGAGGCGATGCTCGGCTCGGACGTCATGCGCCAGCTCGAGAAGCACGTCATGCTGACCGTGCTCGACAATGCCTGGAAGGAGCACCTGGCCAGCATGGACTACATGCGCCAGGGCATCCACCTGCGCGGCTACGCGCAGAAGCAGCCCAAGCAGGAGTTCAAGCGCGAGGCCTTCGCGCTGTTCCAGCAGATGCTCGAGAAGATCAAGCTCGAGCTGGTCCAGGTGCTCGCGCGGGTGCGGATCCGCACCGAAGAGGAAGTGCAGGCGATGGAACAGCAGCAGCAGCGCCAGGCCGAGGCACAGGCGCGCGCGATGCAGTTCCAGCACGCCGATGCCGAGCGCATGGGCGAGGAAGCCGCGGGCGAGGGCGAGGCTGCTGCGTTCGCCACGCCGGCGCCGGCGCAGATCCTGCGCGAGGCTCCGAAGGTCGGCCGCAACGACCCGTGTCCGTGCGGCAGCGGACGCAAGTACAAGCAGTGCCACGGCCGTCTGACCTGACGAGCGGCAACCCGTGGCGGCGCGTCTGACCGATCGGCGATGAGCAGTCCGTTCGTTCACGTCGTCGCCGGCGTCGTGCGCAGCCCGCACGGGCGGGTCCTGGTCGCCCAGCGCCGCCCCGGCACCCATCTGGCCGGACTGTGGGAGTTTCCGGGCGGCAAGCTCGAAGCCGGCGAAGCGCGCCTGGACGCGTTGCGGCGCGAGCTGCGCGAGGAAATCGGTATCGTCGTCGAGGCGGCCCACCCGCTGATCACGGTGCCGCACCGCTACCCCGAGAAGCGCATCGTGCTCGATGTCTGGGACGTGGTCCGCCACGACGGGCGGCCGCAGGCTTGCGAAGGCCAGTCGCTGGCCTGGGTTGCACCCGCCGCGCTGCCGGATCTGCCGATGCCCGAAGCCGACCGGCCGGTCATCGCCGCCCTGCGCCTGCCGGAGCGTTATCTGATCACGCCGGCGTTGCCGGCCGATCAGGCCGACGCCGTCGTCAGCGGCGTGCGCCGCGCGCTCGAAAGCGGTATTCGCCTGGTCCAGCTGCGCCTGCCCGACTGGACACGCGACCGGCTGGCCGCGATCGCGCGCACGCTGCGCGATCACTGCCGGGCCGCCGGCGCGCGCCTGTTGCTGCATGCCGACTGGCAACTGGCGACGGTACTCGGCCTGGACGGCGTCCATCTGCCGGCGCGGATCGCCGCGGCGCTCGAGCGCCGGCCGCTTCCGGCCGACAAGTGGGTGGCCGTGTCCTGCCATCGTGCCGACGAGCTGGCCCATGCCGAACGCATCGGTGCCGATTTCGCGACGCTCTCGCCGGTGCGCGAGACCGCCAGTCATCCGCTTGCCGCGCCGCTCGGCTGGCAGCGCTTCGCGGCGCTCGCGCAGGAGTTCGCGCTGCCGATCTATGCGTTGGGCGGGCTCGATGCGGACGACGTCGAGGCCGCGCGTGCGGCCGGCGGGCAGGGCGTCGCGGCGATACGCGGTCCTCTGGCCTAGTCGCGCGCCGGGCGGCGATCCGTCGTCCGGCCACGGTACGAGCCGGACCGGCGCAGGCTCGCGCATGGCGATCGACGCGAACGCCGCGGCGCGCATGGCAGCGACGCGGAGTTCGACGATGGCGGATCGCGTCCGCCCCCGGGTCAGGCGCGATGTGCGCCGGTGGCCAGTTCGAGGTAGCGCGCGTGCAGACGATGCACCTGGGCGTCGAGCTCCGCAGGCGTTCCGGTGTTGTCGATCACGTCGTCGGCGAGCGCGAGACGTCGTTCGCGGCCGAGCTGCGCGTCGAGCATCGATTCGGCCAGCGCCGGCGAGAGGCCGTCGCGGCGCACCAGGCGCTCGAGCTGCACGGCACGCGGCGCGTCGACGACCAGCACGCGGTCGACCCAGTCGTAGCCGCTCGCCTCGTTCAGCAGCGGAATCGCGATCAGGCCGTACGCGTCCGGCAGCGCGATCGCACGATCGCGCAGCGTGTGGCGGATCGCCGGATGCAGGATCGCTTCCAGCGCGAGGCGTTCGGCCGGATCGGCAAAGATCCGTTCGCGCAGACGGCGGCGGTCGAGGCGTCCGTCGGGCTGCAGCACCCCTGTGCCGAATCGGCCGACGATCGCCTCGAGCGCCGTGCTCGGCGGTTCGACCAGTTCGCGCGCGACCACGTCGGCGTCGAGAACCGGCACGCCGAGCGCCGCGAAGCGGTCCGCGACGGTCGACTTGCCGGACGCGATACCACCGGTCAGCGCGACGAGGAGGGGATCGGAAGGAGAGGTGTCCATGCCGCATGATCGGCGCTCGCCGAGACGATCGCAAAGTCCGCCTCCGACACCACCGAAGCTGAACGAAACGGGTCGCCCGCGATCGCGTGAACGCATCAGCCGATGTTCAGCGCACTCGGTGGTTTCGGTGCGGCGCACCACGTCCCGGCGCTCGAACGAAAACGCGTCTCACGCGCTAAGCAATTGAAAAATATTGGATAAACGAGTTTCGCGCGACGTGCCGACAAAGGTTGTCGAGGGGTTCCCTTGCCGTAAAATTGTTGTTAGCATCGCCTACCACCGAAGGCTCAGGCGGGCCTCGCGAGCTTTTTTGGATGGCTGGGGCCTGAACAGCCCCCGAACCGTGGCAACAAAACTCTGACGTTGGAGAGTGACAAAATGAGATTGAACAGCAACGAGCTTTTCAAGGCCGTTCGCTTCGCACTCTATGCGGGTGCGGCGACCGCGGTCGGTCTGACCGGAAGCCCTGTGTTCGCGCAGGACGCCGGTGCAGACAAGCTGGAGACGATCGTCGTCACCGGTTCGCGCATCCGCAAGGCCGACGTCGAGACCGCTCAGCCGGTTCTGACGATCGACCGCGCCCAGATCGAGAAGCAGGGCTTCAGCTCGGTCGCCGACATCCTGTTGAACGTGACGTCCGCTGGCTCGCCGGCGTTCAGTCGCTCGCAGGCTCTGGCCGCGAACGAGAGCGCGGGCGGTTCGTACATCGACCTGCGTGACCTCGGTCCGGAGCGCACCCTCGTCCTCGTCAACGGCAAGCGCCTCGGCGCGAACTCCGAAGGCTACCAGGACATCGCCACGATCCCGGTCGGCATCATCGAGCGCATCGACATCCTGAAGGACGGCGCCTCGTCGGTCTACGGTTCGGACGCCATCGCGGGCGTCATCAACATCATCACGCGTTCGCGCTTCGAAGGCGCGGAAGTCAACGTCTATCTCGGTCAGTACGACGAGGACGACGGCGAGCGTCAGCAGTACGACTTCACGATCGGTTCGACCGGCGAGCGCAGCTCGGTCACGATGAGCGTGTCGTACGCGAAGGAAGATCCGGTCTGGGCGAAGGACCGCTGGTTCTCCGAGACGCCGCAGCCGCTCCATCCGGGTCAGGGCTGGAGTGCAGTCAGCCAGTGGGGCACGTTGCTTCCGCCAGGCTCGGCCGGTGCTGGTAACTGGACCCTCGGTCCCGGCTTCAACGGGGATCCGTACGACTTCAGCAATTTCCGTCGCGTCCGTACGCCGACGACCGACGGCTGGGATTCCGATTACGCCAACTCGAACGAGCAGATGAACCTGCTGTCGGGCATGGAGCGTACCTCGGTGTTCGTCGCCGGCACGTTCAACCTCACCGACAACATCACGTTCCGTTCGGACGTGCTGTACAACAAGCGTGAGACGACCAACCAGGTCGCCGGCTATCCGCTGCAGAGCGCCGCCGTCGGCGCGCCGATGTCGATCGACAGCTACTTCAACCCGCTGGGCAGTTGGCACGGCTACGAGAATCCGACCCAGGTCAACTGGACGCGTCGCGGCTGGGAAGTGCCGCGCACGACCTGGAGCGAGCTCAGCACCTACCGCTTCACCGGCGGCTTCGAGGGCTGGTTCGACGTCGGCGACCACTCGTGGAACTGGGACGTCGGCTACTTCTACAACAAGAACGACTTCGTCCGTACCGGTACCGGCAACTACAACGTCGCCAACATCGCCGCTGCAGTCGGCCCGTCGTTCCGCAACGACAACGGCATCATCCAGTGCGGCACGCCGGACAACCCGATCGCGCTCGACGAGTGCACGCCGTGGAACCCGCTGGCGCCGTACGGCAGCGGCCTCGAGAACTCGCTCGGCGACCAGGCCGTCCAGGACTTCCTGATCGCGCCGACGACCTCGACCGGTGGCTCCAAGACCATCAACTACACGGCCAACCTGACCGGCGCCCTGTTCACGCTGCCGGCTGGTGACCTGTCGTTCGCGGCCGGTTACGAGTACCGCCGTGAGGAAGGCGACTTCAATCCGGACGCGATGACCGCGGCCGGCCTGACCACCGAGCTCGCCATCGGCGGCCGGGGCGGCGGTTACAACGTCAAGGAATACTACCTCGAGCTCGACGTGCCGGTGCTCAAGGACATTCCGGCGTTCCGCGAGCTGTCGTTCAACGTCGCTGGCCGCCGCTCGGACTTCAACACGTTCGGCAAGACGACCAACGGCAAGTTCGGCCTGAAGTGGAAGCCGATCGACGACCTGCTGATCCGTGGTACCTACGCGGAAGGCTTCCGTGCGCCGACCATCGGTGACCTGTACGGCGACCTCAGCGCGACCTATGCGTACTACACCGACCCGTGCTCGGTCGTCGCCGGCCGTCCGCCGGAAGGTGGCACCGCGACGCGCTGCTTCGGCGGCTTCGGTGGCCAGCCGGGTGTGCCGGCGGACTACGTGCAGATCGGCCAGGGCGGCGCGCCGTGCGCGAGCTTCCCGTGTCAGACCAACTATCCGTTCCTCGGCGGCGCCAACCCGTTCCTGCAGCCGGAAACCTCGGTCAGCAAGACGCTGGGCGCGGTCTACAGCCCGAGCTACATCCAGGGCCTGGACATCACGCTGGACTGGTACCGCATCAAGATCGACAACCTGGTCAGCAGCGACTCGGTGGGCGCGATCCTGTCGGACTGCTACGATCGCGGCATCGCCAGCCGTTGCCAGAACTTCACGCGTGACCCGGTCACCGGCGCGATTACCTCGCTGGTCTTCGGTACGCGCAACCTCGGCTGGATCGAGACCGAAGGCTACGACTTCGGCGTTCGCTACCGCCTGCCGGAGTTCTCGTTCGGCCGCTTCATGATCACCTGGGAGACCTCGTACGTTTCCTACTGGAAGAGCAAGACCGAGCCGGGCACCCCGGAGATTCCGTTCAACGGCACCGGCTGGGGCAGTCAGTTCCGCACCAAGTCGAACCTGACGCTGGACTGGAGCCTGGGCGACTTCGGCGCGACCTGGGGCATGCGCTACTACTCGGGCATGAAGGAAAGCTGCGTGTATGACGCGGTCAGCGGTGGTCCGGAGTGTAACGATCCGGATTACGGCTATCCGTCGTACGACTCGCTGGGCGGCCAGGTCGAGTTCGTGTCCGATCCGGTCAACCGTACCGGCTCGAACACCTTCCACGACCTCCAGGTCCGTTGGACCGCTCCGTGGAACGGCACGATCTCGGTCGGCGCGAACAACGCCTTCGATCACCGCGGTCCGTTCATGTACTCGAACCCGAACAGCCAGTTCTCGTACTACGGCGGCTTCGACATCGGTCGCTTCTACTACCTGAAGTACCAGCAGCGCTTCTGATAAGAAGCTCTGTACGCTGCACTTGGACGGCCCCTTTCGGGGCCGTCTTTTTTTTGTCCGTCCGGCTTCGAGCGTTTGGACCATGGATACGGCGACGTCCCCAGTGCCGACGTGAGGCCTCTCGCCCGGCGGCGCTCGCGCAGCCGCGCGCCGGCCGCTCAGGACTGCCGATCGGCCACAGGCTCTTTTCCGGCCGCTCAGCCGGTCGGCGACGACAGGAACGCCGCGATGCGGTCGGCGTCGACGAAGTCGGCCCGGGCCTCGCCGAGCCGCTTCCAGAGGATCAGGCGCAGACGGCCATCGAGATTCTTCTTGTCCAGACGCATCGGGTCGAGCAGGCGTCCGGGGGCGATCGCAGCGGGCAGGCGGGTCGGAAGATCGAGCTTCTCGAGCAGTGCCTCGAGCCGCTCGGCGTCGGCCACGGATGCACCGGCGATGCGCGCGGAAAGCCGCGCCGCCATCACCATTCCGATCGCGACCGCTTCGCCGTGCAGCAGGCAGCCGTAGCCGGCCTCGGTCTCGAGTGCATGGCCGAAGGTGTGACCGAAGTTCAGCAGCGCGCGCTCGCCGTCCTCGCGCTCGTCGCGTTCGACGATCGCGGCCTTGTTGCGGCAACTGACCGCGATCGCCTCGGCCAGCACGGCCGGCTCGCGCGCGATCAGCGCGTCGGTTCGCGCCTCGAGCCACTCGAAGAACGCCCGATCGCCGATCGCGCCGTACTTGACGACTTCGGCGAGACCGGAGCGGTACTCGCGCGGCGGCAGGGTGTCGAGCGTGGCGGTATCGGCGATCACGCAGCGTGGCTGATGGAACGCGCCGACCAGATTCTTGCCGGCCGGCAGGTTCACGCCGGTCTTGCCGCCGACCGACGAATCGACCATCGCCAGCAGCGTGGTCGGCATCTGCACGAAGCCGACACCGCGCATCCAGCAGGCCGCGGCGAAGCCGGCGAGGTCGCCGATCACGCCGCCGCCGAGCGCGATCAGCGTGACGTCGCGATTGGCGCGCATCGCGGCGAGCGCGTCGAACACACGCTCGACCTGGTCGAGCGTCTTGTGGGCCTCGCCGGCGGGAATCGTGATGCTGGCGTGATCGAGCCCGCCGAGCCCGTCGAGCGCGCCGATGATCGGATCCAGATAATGCGCCCCGACGATGTCGTCGGTGACGATCAGCGCCTGACGGCCGCGCAGCGCGCCGCGCCAGTGCGCCGGCTCGCCGAGCAGGCCGCGGCCGATCCGGATCGGATAGCCGCGGTCGCCGAGCGCGACCCGCACCTCCAGCGGCGCGCTCATGCCGAGGCTGCCTGCGGCAGGCGCAACCAGGCGGCCTGGACGCGCTCGACCAGGTCGGCGACCAGTTGCGCGCCGTAGCCGCGGCCGGTCGAGGACAGGTGCAGATCGGCGATCTCGGCGTACAGTGGATCGCGTACGCGCGCGAGATCCTGCAGCGTGCGCCGCCGGTCGGGCGTCGCCAGCAGCGGCCGCTTGCGGTCATGGGCGAGGCGCGAGAGCTGGGTATCGACATCGGCGCCGAGCCAGACGACGAATCCGCGCTCGCGCAGCACCTGCCGGTTCTCGGGTGCCAGGACGGCGCCGCCGCCGGTCGCCAGCACGATGCCACTGCAGGCGGCCCGCTCGCGCAGCAGCGCGCTTTCGCGCGCGCGGAAGCCGGCTTCGCCCTCGAGGTCGAAGATCAGCGATATCGCTGCGCCGGTGCGCTGCTCGATCTCGTGATCGAGATCGACGAACGGCAGCTCGAGCGCGGCCGCGAGTGCCCGGCCGATCGTCGACTTGCCGGCGCCCATCGGGCCGACCAGGAACAGGTTGGGCGCGGGATTCATGGCCGGAGATCGTACCGTAGGCGACGAATGAATGCTGACCGTCACTTGGGTAGATCGAGCATTCGGACAAGCCGGCAGGAGGCCGGAGGCAGATGCTGCCGCAACCAGGTTGAATCGCCCTGTGCATCGGGCTTCACGGGATCCGACGCCGCGATGCGGACGTCCTTGCGGAGCGGAGTCTTCAGGTCCGTCACATCAGATCGGTCCGGAGTGCAAATCGACTGTTCAACTGGACAACGTATGATCGACGGTCACCGGCTTATGGGCACCTCGAATAACACCCTTTCCAGGATTTGCGCTTCAGAAGTGAGCGCCGTCGTCGTCGGACAACGCCTTCGGCCGGGAGAGACCGGCACATGATGGATGGGGCGAGCCACTGTTTGACGTCATCCGATTGCCTCAAGCCGGGAGGATGCCTCGTTTCTGCAAGCGCGCCAGATTCAGGTTATGTGTGATCACCTTCAGCTCGATCACCGCCCTGGCTCGCATCAGGCCGATGGTGCGTAACGACTTGCCGCCCATTTGCGCCAGCCTTGCAAACGGGTGCTCGCCAAACGCGCGCCCTGCTCGCGCAGCGCGAACTCGCAAGCCCCTTTGGCGTAGCCGCGGTCGGCATACACGTCCCGGCTCGTGTTCGTCTCATCCACGATCGCCTCGAACATCATCGTGTCGTTCACCGAAGCCGGCGTGACCTCCAGGCGGCGGATGAAGCCCCGGCGCCGATCCGCGTTCGCATGCAGCTTGTAACCGTAGTAGCTCTTGCCGTGCTTGTGCGTCCAGCGCGCATCGATGTCCTTCCGCGCCCGCTTCGCTCCGCTCCAGTCTTCCGGCGCCTGGCCCTGCGCGATCGTCTCGTTCTCTTCGCGCCGGTTGCGCTGAGTCGGCACGGTCACGATGCTGGCATCGATGATCTGGCAGCCTCGGGCGATGAAGCCCGCCTTCGACAGTTGCCGGCCGACCGCTTCGCTGATGTCTCCGATCAGATCCTGCTTCTTCAGCCGCTCGCGCCACACCCACAGCGTCTTGGCATCGGGCACGCGCCCGCTGTGCTCCAGGCCGACAAATCGCTGAAAAAGCTCGACCGGTCCAGCACTTGATACTCCAGTGCCTCGTCCGACAGGTTGTACAACTGCTGCAGGACCAGCAGCCGGATCATCAGCTCGGTCAGATACGGCGGCCAGCCGCCGCGGCCACGGTCACCGATCACCAGCTTGGCGTCCACCGCTCTGGCCAGCGCTGCGAAGTCGATGTGATCACTCAGCACCTGCAGCGGATCACCCAGGCGATCGCGCTCGGCATTGCGCTCCGCCCCCGCGAACAGGCTGATCATCGGCTTGGCTCCTCAGTGCGATGCGAGGACCGAAGGATACGATGCGGATGGCGTTTTAGACATGTCCTTGTATGCTTTGTAACAAAGTATAATTTGTTATAAAGTATGGATGCTCTACATGGTGTGGAGCATCGATTAGCCCTATCGCATCAATGAATGGAGATACTCATGAAGCTCTTGGCAATGATTGCTCTGGCGATTGTGGGATTTGGTAGTGGCGCAGCAGCGCGCGCCCAGACATTGGACTTTCAGTGCTATTCGGGCGTGTGCTATGCGGATATTCTGGGGTTTCCCACGCCCCCTGTTCGGTATGAATGGGTGAGCTGGCCATCGGGCGCCGTAAATTTCCCGTCGCTCTGCGGTACCGGCGATTGGTACTGCGCGTTCACTTGTCCCAGCCCCTTGTTTCCCACCGGCTATATCAGTGTTTCGGTATACGATGGGCTCGATAACCTGATCGGTTCGGACTCCAGCGCAGTCTGTAACTGACGGCTCATCGATAGGTGAGCTCGTTCCCGGGCGGGGCTGTTAGCCCCGCCCAATGTGCGGGGCTGTCGATCTGACATTTCGTCATAAACGGTGCCGCGTTCCCAATTTGCGACATGTGCCGATTCTGAATCCGAACCGCAACGCTCTTCCACGGGCGCGTTGGGTATGCAGGGATCGCGCGCTGACTCCGGGCGGAAGCGAAGGGCAGTGGGCGTCCGCGAGACGTCGCCCTCGCACTGCTAGACTTGGCCCATGCTCAGATTCGTTCTCGTCTTCCTGCTCTGCGTGGGCATCCTGTTTCCGCTCGATCTGATCGAGCCGGTCGAGCGTCACGTGATCCTGCCGTTCACCGCGCTGCTGGCCGACATCAGCGTCTGGCTGATCCAGCTGTTCGACGCCGATGCCACCGCCACCGGCAACGTCATCCGCAGCGCGTCCAACGGCTTTGCGATCAGCATCGAGCGCGGCTGCAACGGCCTGGAAGCGGTCATCATCCTGGTCTCGGCGATCATCGCGTTCCCGGCGCCGTGGCGTTACCGGCTGATCGGCATCGGCCTGGGCTTCCTGGCGATCCAGGCGCTCAATCTGGTGCGCATCATCAGCCTGTTCTACCTCGGCCAGTGGAGCCAGCTGTGGTTCGAATGGTTCCATCTGTATCTGTGGCAGGCGCTGATCGTGCTCGACGCGCTGGTCGTGTTCCTGGTCTGGCTGCGCTACATGCCGCGCGCGGTGCGTCCGGCTCCGGCTGCCGCGCCGGCGTAGCGGACAGGCCCGGCCGCGACCGGAGGGGCGGTGTCCGCGGCGCGGGATCGAGACCTGCAGCCGGTTTGTGCCGCGGCGGGATTGACTGACGCCGCCCGCCATGGTCGAGTGGTACGCCCCGGAGCGATGGACGTCCTCACCGAATGACCGAGCCCACTCGCAGCCTGCGCCCGTCGGCGGGCGGTTCTGCGTCGATCAGGCGCGACATCGTCGTCGGCGTGCTCGAGGACGACCCGGACCAGGCCGCGCTGGTCGCCCACTGGCTGCAGGAGGCCGGCTACGCGGTGCGGCTGTTCGGGAACGCCACCGAGTACCGGCGCAAGCACGGCTCGGCCGGCATCGACCTGCTGCTGCTGGACTGGATGCTGCCGGATGCGACCGGCATCGACGTGGTCGAATGGCTGCGCGTCTCGATCCACGCCGAGCTGCCGGTGATCTTCCTGACGGCGCGTTCCGCCGAAGAGGATCTGGTCCGGGGCCTGGCGAGCGGCGGCGACGACTACGTGATCAAGCCGCCCAAGCGGCTGGAGCTGCTGGCGCGGGTCGCCGCGGCCTTGCGCAGGGGCGGGGTCGGGTCCGAAGCCGACGCGGCCGAGAGGATCGACAATCCGCCGTATCTGATCGACCTCAAGCGCCGCAAGGCCTGCCTGGACGGGCGCGACATCGATCTGACCCAGCGCGAGTTCGACTTGGCGGCATTCCTGTTCCGCCGGCTCGGCCGCATCGTCAGCCGCGACGCGCTACTCGAGAACGTCTGGAACATGAGCGCCCAGGTCTCCACGCGCACCGTCGACACCCACGTGAGCCGTCTGCGCAAGAAGCTCGCACTCGGCGGCGAGCACGGCTGGCGGCTGACCGCGATCTATCAGCACGGCTACCGCCTCGAGCGCACCTGAGCGGCATCCGCCGCGGCCCGCGCCGGGGGCGGCCGCGGCTTGCACCGGGGCGCCGTTGGTCCCACCATAGCCGCATGAACACCGTCGTCCCCTTCAAAGCCCGCGGCATCCGCGCGGCGCTGCGCGAAGGGCTGGAGAACCGCATCCCGATGCGCTTCCAGCGTGAGCGCATCCATCCCGGCGTGATCCACGGCTTCGTGATCGGCCTGTCGCGCGACTTCTGTCTGATCGCCGAAATCGGCGACGCGCTGCGCTTCGACGGCTATCTGGCCGTTGCGATCACCGACTTGAGCCTCGTCGAGAACGATCCCGCGGCCGAGTTCGTCCTCAAGGCGCTCGCGCTGCGCGGCGAGCAGCTCAGCGTGCCGGACGGCTTCAGGCTCGAGGACTGGGTCGGCATCGCGCGTTCCGCGGCGGCCTGCGCGCCGCTGCTGTCGATCAACATGGTCGAGGACGAGGAGGGCGAGATCAGCTACGTCGGCCAGCTCGTCGACGTCGAGTCCGATGCGCTGGTGCTGCGCGAGATCGATCCGAACGCGAGCTGGTACCCCGATACCGGCGCCTACGAGTTCGAGGCGATCGGCTCGATCGGCTTCGGCAGCGGCTATCTCGAAGCCCTCTGGCAGGTCGCCGGCACCCCGGCCGATCCGTTGACACCGCGCGCGCCGGCGTCCGATTCCCTGCACTGACCGGACGCCGGGGTGCGGCATTTGCGCGCAGCCCGCGGCCCGGCATCCTCTCGCGGCCCGGATCGGCCGCCCCGCGCCGGGTCCGGGCCGGAATAGGCGGTCGGGCCACCGGACCAGGACCGCGCCTCCGGTTGCGGCTCAAGCACTGCCAAGGCTAAAATCTTCAGGCTTTGGTGGGGCGCGTTCGCCTGTCGCCGCAGCCGTTTCCACGTACGCTTCCGATCAGGTGCCGCAGTGCGCAATTCCATCGCCTTCGGTTGGCGGGTGGCGGTTCGCACCACGCTGGTCCAGATCGGCGCGACCGTCGTGGCGGCGCTGTGCGCACTTGGGTGGGGCGCTCCGGCGGCATCGGCGGTGCTGGTCGGCGGGATCATCATCGCATCGGGATACTGGCTGGCGGCAAGGCGGGCGTTCGGCAGGCGCGTGATGGCGCCGACCGCTGCGCTCGGTGCGATCGTGCTCGGCCAGGTCATCAAATGGGTCTGGATCGGTCTGGCGCTGGTGTTCGCGATCGGGTCGGGCCTGTTCCCGCCGCTGGGCGTGCTGATCGGCGTACTCGTCGCATTGGTGTCCCAATTGGGTGGTCTGCTTTTCAGACATTGACGGTTTTGACGGAGTCGACGTGGCCAGCGAAGCGCAATCGGGCGGTCTGAACGAGTACATCGGACACCATCTGACCCACAACGTGGTCGAGATCGGCTCCGGCTTCAACCTCGATACCTGGCTGGTGTCGCTGGTGCTCGGCCTGCTGTTCCTGCTGTGGTTCGGCCTCGCCGCGCGCAAGGCGACCTCGGGCGTGCCGTCCAAGGGCCAGGCCTTCGTCGAGATCATCCTCGAATTCATCGATGGCCAGGTCCGCGACACGTTCCACGGCGACCGCCGCTCGGTCACGCCGCTGGCGCTGACGATCTTCATCTGGATCGTCTTCATGAACACGATGGACCTGCTGCCGCTCGATCTGCCGGGCTGGCTGGTTCACAGCACGGCCGGCGCCGAAGTGGCGCATCACACCTATTTCCGCCTGGTCCCGACCGCCGACATGAACACCACGTTCGCGCTGTCGGTGTCGGTATTCTTCATCCTGATCGGTCATGCGCTGGCGGCCAAGGGCGGCCTCGGCTTCGGCAAGGAGCTGCTGACCGCGCCGTTCCATGCGCACGGCTTCATGGCGATCGTACTGGCGCCGGTCAACCTGGCGATGAACATCATCGAGTGGCTGGTCAAGCCGATCTCGCTGGCGATGCGACTGTTCGGCAACATGTACGGCGGCGAGCTCGTCTTCATGCTGATCGCCGGCCTGCTCGGCAGCTGGATCTCGTTCGGTCCGGGCGTGCTCGCCAATGCGGCCTGGGCGATCTTCCACATCCTGATCATCCTGCTGCAGGCCTACATCTTCATGATCCTCACGGTCGTCTACATCGCAGGCGCCCGCGAAGGCCATTGACGGCCGGTCCACCGTTTCCCCCGAGTCACCCTTTCCTGTCCACCTTCACCTGCCATACCCGGAGAACATCATGGAATTCATCGCACAAGTCCAGAGCCTGACCGCGATCGCCATCGGCATCATCATCGGCCTGGGCGCCCTCGGTGCCTGCCTGGGCATTGCCATCATGGGTTCGAAGTTCCTCGAGTCGGCGGCTCGCCAGCCGGAGCTGGTGCCGATGCTGCAGGGTCGCATGTTCCTGCTGGCCGGCCTGATCGACGCGGCGTTCATCATCGGTCTGGCGGTCGCGCTGTTCTTCGCGGTCTCCAACCCGCTGATCGGCGCGATCACCTCGCGCCTGTAAGCCGATCCTGGCTGCGCCTGCGGGCGCGGCCAGCCGTCGCCGGTCCTCCTGCGAGGGCCGGCGTCACATCTACGTCGAGGACCCGTCATGAATCTCAACATGACATTCTTCGGTCAGATCCTTTCATTCGCGATCCTCGTCTGGTTCACGATGAAGTTCATCTGGCCACCGCTCAATGCGGCGCTCGAAGAACGCCAGAAGAAGATCGCCGAAGGCCTGGCCGCGGCCGATCGCGCGCGCAAGGAGCTCGCCGACGCCGACGCACGCGTCGCCGAGGAGATCAAGGCCGCGCGCGTCGAGGCCGGCACGATCATCGAGCGTGCCCATCAGCAGGCCACGGCGATCGTCGAGAAGGCCAAGCAGGACGCGATCGTCGAGGCGACCAAGCAGAAGGCGATCGCCGCTGCCGAGATCGAGTCGATGGCGCACAAGGCCCGCGAGGAACTGCGCGGCAAGGTCGCGTCGCTGGCGGTCGCCGGCGCCGAGAAGATTCTCCACCGCGAAATCGATGCCGGCGCCCACAAGGCCCTGATCGACGAGCTCGTCGCCGAGATCTGATCCCATGTCCAGTGCACTGACCCTGGCCCGGCCCTACGCGCGCGCGGCGTTCGAGCTGGCGCGCGACGGCGGCGCCCTCGGCGACTGGGCCCGGCGTCTGGGCTTCGCCGCGCAGGTCGCCGCCGATCCGCGCGTCGCGGCCTTGCTTGGCGATCCGCGCATCGGCGAGGACGACTTCGTCGCGCTGTTCCTGCCCGAGGGCGAGCCGGCCGACTCGGCATTCGCAGCCTTCCTGCGGCTGCTGGTCGAGAACGGCCGCCTGCCGGTGCTGCCGGAGATCGGTGCGCTGTTCGAGGCGCTCAAGCACGAGGCCGAACGCGTGCTCAAGGTGCGCGTGCGCGCCGCGGCGCCGATCGCCGCGGGCGAGGCCGACAAGCTCAAGGACGCGCTCAAGCGCCGCTTCGGCCGCGACATCGAGCTGGAGCAGGCGATCGATCCGGCGATTCTCGGCGGCGCGGTGATCGATGCCGGCGACGTGGTGATCGACGGTTCCGTGCGCGGACGTCTCGCCCGCCTCGAGCAGGCACTGACCCACTAATCGAACTTGCAGGCGGACGACAGCCCGCCCCATACGGAAACGACCATGGCTACCCAGATCAACCCGTCGGAAATCAGCGAGCTCATCAAGAGCCGCATCGAGAAGTTCAAGCTCGGCGCCGAGGCGCGCAACGAAGGCACGCTGACCAGCGTGTCCGACGGCATCGTGCGCGTGCACGGCCTGAACGACGTGATGTCGGGCGAGATGATCGAGCTGCCGGGCAACACGTTCGCGCTGGCGCTGAACCTCGAGCGCGACTCGGTCGGCGCGGTCGTGCTCGGCGACTACGAGCACCTGCGCGAGGGCGACACCGCCAAGACCACCGGCCGCATCCTCGAAGTGCCGGTCGGCCGCGAGCTGCTCGGCCGCGTGGTCGACGCGCTCGGCAACCCGATCGACGGCAAGGGTCCGATCAACGCCACGCAGACCTCGCCGATCGAGAAGGTCGCGCCGGGCGTGATCTGGCGCAAGTCGGTCGACCAGCCGGTGCAGACCGGCTACAAGTCGGTCGACTCGATGATCCCGGTCGGCCGCGGCCAGCGCGAGCTGATCATCGGCGACCGCCAGACCGGCAAGACCGCCCTGGCCGTCGACGCGATCATCAACCAGAAGGGCTCGGGCATCAAATGCATCTACGTCGCGATCGGCCAGAAGCAGAGCTCGATCGCCAACGTCGTGCGCAAGCTCGAGGAGCACGGTGCGCTCGATCACACGATCATCGTCGCCGCCTCGGCGTCCGAGTCGGCCGCGATGCAGTACATCGCGCCGTACTCGGGCTGCGCGATGGGCGAGTACTTCCGTGACATCGGCGAAGACGCACTGATCGTCTACGACGACCTGACCAAGCAGGCCTGGGCCTACCGCCAGATCTCGCTGCTGCTGCGCCGCCCGCCGGGCCGCGAGGCCTATCCGGGCGACGTGTTCTATCTGCACTCGCGTCTGCTCGAGCGCGCCGCGCGCGTCTCGGAGGAGTACGTCGAGAAGCACACCAACGGCGCCGTCAAGGGCCAGACCGGCTCGCTGACCGCGCTGCCGATCATCGAGACCCAGGCCGGCGACGTCTCGGCGTTCGTGCCGACCAACGTGATCTCGATCACCGACGGCCAGATCTTCCTCGAGACCGACCTGTTCAACGCCGGCATCCGTCCGGCCGTGAATGCCGGCGTGTCGGTGTCTCGCGTCGGCGGCGCGGCCCAGACCAAGATCGTCAAGAAGCTGTCCGGCGGCGTGAAGCTGGCGCTCGCGCAGTTCCGCGAGCTGGCCGCGTTCGCGCAGTTCGCCTCGGACCTCGACGCGGCGACCCGCGCCCAGCTCGAGCGCGGCCAGCGCGTGACCGAGCTGATGAAGCAGAAGCAGTACGCGCCGCTGTCGATCGCAGAACTGGCCCTGTCGGTCTATGCGGCCGAGAAGGGCTATCTGGACGATCTGAAGGTTGCCGAGATCCTGCCGTTCGAGAAGGCGCTGCACGCGCACTTCCACGCCAACTACGGCGATCTGATGACCAAGATCGTCCAGACCGGCGACTGGAACGGCGACTTCGAGGCCAGCTTCAAGAAGGGCATCGAAGAGTTCAAGAAGACGGGCAGCTGGTGATCGCGCGCTCGCGCGCGCATCGATCCAACGCACATCGAACGTTCTGAGAGGTAGACGTGGCCGGCGGACGCGAAATCAAAACCAAGATCAAGAGCGTGCAGAACACCCGCAAGGTGACGCGCGCGCTGGAGATGGTCTCGGCCTCGAAGATCCGCAAGGCGCAGGATCTGATGAAGGCTTCGCGCCCGTACGCGCGACTGATGCGGACCCTGGTCGGCCACATCGCCCAGGCCAACGTCGACTACCGCCACCCGTTCATGGTCGAGCGCGGCGAGATCAAGCGGGTCGGCTACATCATCGTCTCGAGCGATCGCGGCCTGGCCGGCGGCCTCAACTCGAACATGTTCCGCCGCGTGCTGGCGGACCTGCGCGAGTGGGAGAGCAAGGGCGTCGCGGTCGATGTCGTGTGCATCGGCAACAAGGCACTGGCGTTCTTCCGCCGGCTCAGGGTCAACATGGTCGGCAGCGTGACGCATCTGGGCGAGAAGCCGCAGATCGCCGATCTGATCGGCGTGATCAAGGTCATGCTCGACGCCTATACCGAGGGCCGGATCGACCGCCTCAACCTGGTCTACAGCAACTTCGTCAACACGATGACGCAGCGCGCGGTGATCGACCAGCTGCTGCCGCTGCCGCCGTCGGACGACCTGACCGCCAAGCATCAGTGGGACTACATCTACGAGCCCGACGCGCCGACCGTGCTCGACCACGTCATGGTCCGCTACGTCGAGTCGCTGGTCTATCAGGCGGTGCTGGAGAACCTCGCCAGCGAGCACGCCGCGCGCATGGTCGCGATGAAGAGCGCCTCGGACAACGCGACCAAGGCGATCGGTTCGCTGACGCTGGTCTACAACAAGGCGCGCCAGGCCGCGATCACCCAGGAAATCTCGGAGATCGTCGGCGGTGCAGCGGCCGTCTGAGTGCGATCGTCGGTGATCGCGAAGATCGAGAAGCGGCCATCCGTGGCCGTGAGCAGTCGGGGCGATCATCCCTGATCGCGAGAGTCAAAAAGCGACCATCCGTGGTCGTGAGCAGTTGGAGCGATCATCCGTGATCGCGAGAATCAAGAAGCGGCCATCCGTGGCCGTGAGCAGTCGGGGCGATCATCCCTGATCGCGAGAGTCAAAAAGTGACCATCCGTGGTCGCACTGTCGGATTGGAGCGACGCCCAGGCGGCGCTCACATGAACCTAGAAGAGTCATTCGGAGCGAAGTCATGAGCCAGGGCAAAGTCGTACAAATCATCGGCGCCGTCATCGACGTCGAATTCCCGCGCGATGCCGTGCCGAAGGTGTACGACGCGCTCAAGGTGGACGGCACGGCGATCACGCTCGAAGTCCAGCAGCAGCTCGGCGACGGCATCGTCCGCACGATCGCGCTGGGTTCGACCGACGGCCTCAAGCGCGGCCTGGTCGCGACCAATACCGGCGAAGGCATCAAGGTGCCGGTCGGCAAGGAGACGCTGGGCCGCATCATGGACGTGCTCGGCAACCCGATCGACGAAGCCGGCCCGATCGGCGAGCAGGAGCAGTGGGTGATCCACCGCCCGGCCCCGTCCTACGCCGAGCAGGCCGCGGCCAACGAACTGCTCGAGACCGGCATCAAGGTCATCGACCTGGTCTGCCCGTTCGCCAAGGGCGGCAAGGTCGGCCTTTTCGGCGGCGCCGGCGTCGGCAAGACCGTCAACATGATGGAGCTGATCAACAACATCGCCAAGCAGCACGCCGGTCTGTCGGTGTTCGCGGGCGTCGGCGAGCGCACCCGCGAAGGCAACGACTTCTACCACGAGATGAAGGACTCCAACGTCCTGGACAAGGTGGCGATGGTCTACGGCCAGATGAACGAGCCGCCGGGCAACCGTCTGCGTGTCGCGCTGACCGGCCTGACGATGGCCGAGTACTTCCGCGACGAGAAGGACGCCTCGGGCAAGGGCAAGGACGTGCTGCTGTTCGTCGACAACATCTACCGCTACACGCTGGCCGGTACCGAGGTGTCCGCGCTGCTCGGCCGCATGCCGTCGGCGGTGGGCTACCAGCCGACGCTGGCCGAGGAAATGGGCGTGCTGCAGGAGCGCATCACCTCGACCAAGACCGGTTCGATCACGTCGATCCAGGCGGTCTACGTGCCGGCCGACGACCTGACCGACCCGTCGCCGGCGACGACGTTCGCGCATCTGGACTCGACGGTGACGCTGTCGCGCAACATCGCCTCGCTCGGCATCTATCCGGCGGTCGATCCGCTCGACTCGACCAGCCGCCAGCTCGACCCCAACGTCATCGGCCACGAGCACTACGACGTCGCGCGCAAGGTGCAGGGCACGCTGCAGCGCTACAAGGAGCTCAAGGACATCATCGCGATCCTTGGCATGGACGAGCTGTCCGAGGAGGACAAGCAGACCGTCTATCGCGCGCGCAAGTGCGAGCGCTTCTTCTCGCAGCCGTTCCACGTCGCCGAGGTGTTCACTGGTTCGCCCGGCAAGTACGTCTCGCTGAAGGAGACGATCCGCGGCTTCAAGATGATCATCGAGGGTGAAGTCGACCATCTGCCGGAGCAGGCGTTCTACATGGTCGGCGGCATCGACGAGGCCATCGCGAAGGCCAACGAGATGGCGAAGAAGGCCGCCTGAGGCGGGGAGGCGACATGAGTACGATTCGCTGCGAAATCGTCAGTGCCGAGAGCGAGATCTTCGCCGGCGATGCGACCCTGGTCGTGGCGTCCGGCGAGATGGGCGAGCTCGGCATCGCGCCGCGGCACGCGCCGTTGATCACGCGTCTGCGCCCGGGCCAGGTCCGGGTGCAGCGCGAGAACGGCGAAGAGCAGTTCTTCTACGTTTCCGGCGGCATCCTCGAGGTGCAGCCGGAACTGGTGACGATCCTGGCCGACACGGCCGCCCGCGCCGCCGACCTCGACGAGGCGGCCGCGCGCAAGGCCAAGGAAGAGGCCGAGCGTGCACTGGCCGACCGCAACGGCGCGATGGAGATCGCCGAGGCGCAGGCTCAGCTCGCGCAGGCGGTGGCCCAGCTGCAGGCGCTCGAACAGCTGCGGCGCAGCCTCAGGCACTGATCGATCACCGACGATGTTCCCTGCGACCACAGGGTGGCAAACGACAACGCCGGCCTCGTGCCGGCGTTGTCGTATCCGCGCAGGCCGGACCGGCCGGCGACGCATCGCCGGCCTGACGCTGCTGCTGGCCTTGGCGGCCTGCCGCAGCGTCCCGACGCAGGCGCCGCCGCCGGCCGGCGAGGTCGACGCGCAGCCGATCGTGGCGGCGTCGGCCGATCGCTACCCGGTCAGCGAGGGCGCCACCTACGCGCAGCCGCAGCCCTCGGCCGAGAACGCTTTGCCGGTCTATCCGGCCGACCTGCTCGCGCAGCGTCTGGCGCTGCGCATCGTGCGCGTCCGGCTGATCGTCGACGCGCAGGGCCGGGTCGCCGAGGTCCGCGCGCTCGATCCGGACGCGGCCGGCGATGCGTTCCTGGACGCCGTGCGCGCCGCCTGTGCGCGCTGGCGCTTCAGCCCGCTGACCGAGACGCGCGCGGTCGAGGAGCGGCGGCGCCTGCCCGACGGCGACGTCGAGATCGAGTACCTGCCCCGGACGCGGGCCCTGCCGTTCCATCTCGACTACCGCTTCGCGTTCCGCCAGGTCGACGGGCGTCCGATCGTCGATGCCGGCACGGCGGCCGGCGCCGATGCACCGGCGGCGCCGGTGCAGCCGGCCGATTTGCGGTAACGTCGCCGATCGCACGCGCCGCGCTCGCCCGGCGCTCCCGTCCCCGAAGGATCCAGCAAAGGCCCGCCATGTCCGAGAACGAAGCCCCGCTGCACGTCGTCATCCTCGCTGCCGGCGAGGGCAAGCGCATGAAATCCGCGCGCGCCAAGGTGCTGATGCCGCTGGCCGGCCGTCCGATGCTGGCGCACGTGCTCGACTCGGCGCGCGCGCTGCAGCCGGCGCGCATCCACGTCGTCTACGGTCACCTCGGCGAGCAGGTGCGCGCGCACACGACCGACCTCGGCGACCTGACCTGGGTCCAGCAGGCCGAGCAGCGCGGCACCGGTCACGCGGTACAGCTGGCGATGCCGGGCGTGCCCGAGGACGCGCGCGTGCTGGTGCTGTACGGCGACGTGCCCCTGATCGGCGTGGACACGCTGCGCAAACTGCTGGCGATCCGCGCGCCGCTGGCGGCGCTGGTGACCCAGCTCGACAATCCGTACGGCTACGGCCGTGTCGTGCGCGACGGCATCGGCCGGGTGCGCGCGATCATCGAGGAAAAGGACTGCACGCCCGACCAGCGCGCGATCACCTGGGTCAACAGCGGCATCCTGGCCGCCGATGCGCGGCGGCTGCGCGTGTGGATCAACAACCTGACCGACGCCAACGCGCAGCGCGAGTACTACCTGACCGACGTCTACGCGCAGGCCAACGACGAGGGCCAGCCGGCCGAGGCGAGCCTGTGCCTGAACCCGCAGGAAGTGTTCGGCGCCAACGATCCGTGGCAGCTGGCGGCGCTGGAGCGGCTCTACCAGCGCCTGCGCGCGACCGATCTGGCCGCGCGCGGCGTGCGCTTCGCCGATCCGGTGCGCTTCGACGTGCGCGGCGACGTGCGTGTCGGCCGCGACGTCGAGATCGACATCGACGTGATCCTCGAAGGACAGGTCGAGCTCGACGACGGCGTGCGCATCGGTCCGTTCTGCCGCATCAAGGATTCGCATCTGGCGGCCGGCACCGAGGTGCGCGCGCATTGCGACCTCGACGGCGTCGTCACGCTGGGGCCGTGCACGATCGGTCCGTTCGCACGCCTGCGCCCGGGCACCGAGCTGGCCGAGGGCGCCCACGTGGGCAACTTCGTCGAGACCAAGAAGGCGCGGATCGGCGCCGGCTCCAAGGCCAATCACCTGACCTATCTCGGCGACGCCGAGGTCGGTGCCGGCGTCAACATCGGCGCCGGCACGATCACCTGCAACTACGACGGCGTCAACAAGTCGACGACGCGGATCGAGGACGGCGCCTTCATCGGTTCGAACACCGCCCTGGTCGCGCCGGTCACGGTCGGCAAGGACGCGACGATCGGCGCCGGATCGGTCATCAGCAAGGAGGCGCCGGCCGGCGCGCTGACGATCGCGCGCGCACGCCAGGCCATCGTGCCGGGCTGGAAGCGGCCCACCAAGAAGCCGGCCTGACGCCCCGCGCTCAGATCACCGTCACCCCGGGCGGCGGATCGATCGGGCCGACCGTCTGCCAGAACCACAGCGCGTCGCCGGCCGGATCGATCACCGAGAACGTGCGATCGCCCCACCACTGCGTCGCCGGCGGTTCGGCGACCGCGACGCCGCGCGCGACGAGTTCGGCGTGATAGGCGTCGACGTCGCCGACCTCGATGTAGATCGACAGCGGGCCCTGCGTCGTGCCGGCCTCTTCGGGACGCGACAGCATCAGCATCGCGCCCTCGCGCTGCACGATCGCGAAGTCGAGCGCGCCGTCCTTGCCGACGATGCCCATCAGCGACTCGAAGCCGAGCGCCTCGAGATAGAACAGGCGCGTCGCGTCGACCGACTCGACGTAGCGCAGCGGCATCACGGAACGGGGGCGCGGATCGGTCACGGCGGTACTCCTGGCGTTGTCGGGACGGCCAGTATCGGCCGATACTGCGCGCGGTTTCATCTACTTTCAGGAGTAGAAAGGTGCCGATCAGACGCGAGGTGCCGGTCACGGGCGAGACGGCTGTCGGCACGGGGCCGTGCGACGACAGCGCCGTGCGTTCCGGAGCCGGGGCATCGATCGTGAGCGGAGCGTCTGTGCCGAGCCGCGGCTCGGCTCGCGGCGCGGTGTCCGGCCGCAATGCGGCGCGCGTCGTCTGGTCCGATTTCGCGCTGCTCGAGGAGGCCGGTCTGGGCAGCTACGAGAAGCGCGCCCTGGTCACGCTGGCCGTGCACGGCGTCGCCGATGCCGCCACGCTGTGCCGCGACGGCGATATCCCGACCTCGAAGATCTACGCGGCGATGGAGACGCTCGGCCGCGACGGCCTGGTCGACATCCGCCGCTCGCGTCCGCGCCTGTACCAGGCGCTGCCGGCCGATCTGCTGGCCGACCGGCTGACCGCCCAGGGCCGCGAGCGCGCCGAGCAGGCGGTGCGGCGCATCGACGGGCTGCGCGACGCGCTGGCGCGCCTGCCGCACCGGCTGGCCGGTGGCGAGCGCCGCGCCGACATGGCGCTCGGCAGCGAGAGTCACGTCAAGCGCCACGTCAGCCGTCTCGCCGCGGCGCGCCGGTGCGTGCTGTCGTACCTGGAGCCGGGCGATCTGCGTGCGATCGAGCAGGTCCGCGAGACCGGCTTCGACGTGCTGCGCCTGATTGCCGGCAGCCGCCGCCGCAGCGGATTCGAGCATCGCGTGATGATCGGCTTCGGCCGTCGCGACGGTGCCGCGGTGCGCCGGTTCCTGAGTACGTTCGCCGATCTGCTGCCCGAGCCCGCCGCCCTGCGCTACTGCGCCGAGATCGGCCATCCGTTCCATCTGATCGACGAGGAGCAGGTGGTGCTGGCGGTCGATCATCCGTTCGCCGGTGACGGCCGCCTGGCTTCGCTGCTGGTGCACGACCAGGATCTCGCCGGCGAGCTCGCCAGCGGCTTCGAGACGCTATGGGCGCGCGCATTGCCGGATCTCGCCCAGATCCGCGCCTGGCCGACGTCGGGCGCACGCGTCGACTGAGCGGGCGTGCTCAGGCCGCCCGGGTCCGCATCGCGCGCCGTTCGCGCACCGCGACGGCCAGCCGCTCGAGCACGCGCACCGACGCATCCCAGCCGAGACAGCCGTCGGTGATGCTCCTGCCGTAGGTCGGCGTGCGGCCGGGGACGAGATCCTCGCGGCCGCCGACCAGGTGGCTCTCGACCATCGCGCCGACGATGCGCGTCTGGCCCGCTTCGATCTGCCGCGCGACCTCGTCGATCACGACCGGCTGCCGGTCCGGATCCTTGCCGCTGTTGGCGTGGCTGGCATCGATCATCAGCCGCGCCGGCAGGCCGGCGCGCTGCAGCAGGTCGGCGGCGGCCTCGACGCTGGCCGCGTCGTAGTTGGGCCGGCGGCCGCCGCGCAGGATCACGTGACAGTCGCGGTTGCCGTGCGTGGTGACGATCGCGCTGCGGCCCTGCTTGGTGACCGACAGGAAATGATGCGGATGCGCGGCCGCGCTGACCGCGTCGACCGCGATCTTGACGTCGCCGTCGGTGCCGTTCTTGAAGCCGACCGGACACGACAGGCCCGAGGCGAGCTCGCGATGGACCTGGCTCTCGGTCGTGCGTGCGCCGATCGCGCCCCAGGCCACCAGGTCGGCCAGGTACTGCGGCGAGATCACGTCGAGAAATTCCACGCCGGTCGGCAGTCCGATGCGGTTGATCTCGCGCAGCAGGCTGCGCGCGATGCGCAGCCCCTTGTTGATGTCGAATCGGCCGTCCAGATCCGGATCGTTGATCAGGCCCTTCCAGCCGATTGTGGTGCGCGGCTTCTCGAAGTAGACGCGCATGACGATCTCCAGTGCGTCGCCGAGCGTCTCGCGCAGCGGACGCAGGCGGCCCGCGTAGTCGAGCGCGGCGTCTGGATCGTGGATCGAGCACGGACCGATCACGACCGCGAGCCGGTCGTCGCGGCCGCCGAGGATCGCGTGCAGCGCGGCGCGGCCGTTGGCCACGGTGGCCGATGCGGCCGCGTCGCACGGCAGTTCGTCGAGCAGGCTCGCCGGCGTCAGCAAGGGGCGTATCGATTGGATACGGAGGTCGTCGGTCTGCGGTGCCATCGGAGTCTCTCGGGAGCGGCGGAAAAGCGGGCAACAAAAAAGCCGCCAGGTTCGCTGGCGGCTTCGGGATGCGTCTTGAGGGGATGCCTCAGGTCGAACGCGCTCCTTCCTCCGCCGGTGGCATCGGAAAGTCGTAATACCAAAAGAAGCCGGTGGCGTTGCGCGTCTGCATGGCGGCCATTGATAGCACGGCTGGCGGGCGGCTGCAAAACCGCGGTGACAGGGGGTGGCGCGGCGGCAGGCGCCGGGCCGCGGATCGTGCGTCCGCTAATCCTCGCGCGTCACGCGCAGCACTTCCTCGGTCGAGGTCAGGCCGGCCAGGCACTTGCGCCAGCCGTCCTCGAGGATCGAGGCGCTGCGGCTGCGCGCATGGCGTTCGATCTCGGCTTCCGACGCGCCCTCGTGGATCAGCCGGCGCAGCGTGTCGTCGACCGGCACCAGCTCGTAGATGCCGGTGCGGCCCTTGTAGCCGGCATGGCGGCTGTCGAGTCCGGCACGCGGGCGATACAGCGTGACGACGCTGTCGGCCGGCTGGCCGAACGCGGCCAGTTCGGCTGGTGTGGCCTGATAGGGTTCGCGTTCGGCCGGATCGAGCGTGCGCACCAGCCGCTGCGCGAGCACCGCGACCAGGCTCGAGGCCAGCAGGAACGGCTCCACGCCCATGTCGCGCAGACGCGCGATCGCGCCGACCGCCGAGTTGGTGTGCAGCGTCGACAGCACCAGATGGCCGGTCAGCGAGGCCTGCACGGCGATCTCGGCGGTCTCCAGGTCGCGGATCTCGCCGACCATGACCACGTCCGGATCCTGGCGCAGGATCGCGCGCAGTCCGCGCGCGAAGGTCATGTCGACGCGCGCATTGACCTGGGTCTGGCCGACGCCGTCGATGTAGTACTCGATCGGGTCCTCGACCGTCATGATGTTGCGCGAAGTGTCGTTGAGCTTGAGCAGCGCGCCGTACAGCGTCGTGGTCTTGCCCGATCCGGTCGGTCCGGTCACCAGCACGATGCCGTGCGGGCGCGCGATCAGATCCTCCAGCTTGCCCCGGCCGGCCTCGTCCATGCCGAGCTGGGCCAGGTCGAGCTTGCCGGCCTGCTTGTCGAGCAGGCGCAGCACGACGCGTTCGCCGCGGCCGGCCGGAATCGTCGATACGCGCACGTCGACCGGGCGGCCGGCGATGCGCAGGCCGATGCGGCCGTCCTGCGGCAGGCGCTTCTCGGCGATGTCCAGCCGCGCCATGACCTTGATGCGGCTGACCACGGCGGCGGCGATCGCCTTCTGCGGCGCCAGCACCTCGCGCAGCACGCCGTCGATGCGGAAGCGCACGACGAGGCGGTTCTCGTACGGCTCGATGTGGATGTCCGAGGCGCCTTCCTTGACCGCCTCGGTCAGCAGCGCGTTGATCAGCCGGATGATCGGCGCGTCGTCGTCGCTCTCGAGCAGATCCTCCGGTTCCGGCAGATCGTCGGCCAGCGCCTTGAGGTCGGCCGTGTCGTCGAGGTCCGAGACCATCGTGCGCGCGTCGTCGCCCTGCTCGTAGAGCGTGCGCAGCAGCCGCTCGAACGCGTCGGGTGCATGCGTGGTCAGCTTCAGCGGTACGCCGAGGTGGCGGCGCAGCTCGGCGAGCACCTCGGCGCGCACGCCGGGGCGGCAGGCGATCTCGGCGACGCCCTCGTTCCAGCCGGCCAGCGTCGCGCCGTGGCGGCGCGCGTAGCCGAAGCCCGGCCGCGCCGGCGGCGCCGGATTCACCGGCGCTCTCCGCGCGGCGCCGGCGGTACCGGCTCCAGCGCCGGCGTCTGCAGGAAGTCGTGCACTTCCGGCAGCAGCGGGCGGCGCTCGCGCGGCGTCAGCGCCTGGCGGTCGCTGCGCATCTGCAGCTGCTCGGTGCGCATGTAGTTGTACTTCTCGCTCGACACCGACGCCTCGACCGCCGCGTCACGCAGGATCTGCGGGCGCAGGAACACCATCAGGTCGCGCTTGTCGCTGCGGTTGGAGCGATAGCGGAACAGGTTGCCGATCAGCGGGATGTCGCCCAGCGCCGGCACCTTCGAGGTCGAGTCGGTGACGTTGTTGTCGATCAGGCCGCCGAGCACCAGCATCGAGCGGTCCTCGATCAGCGCGGTCGTGGTCAGTTCGCGCTTGTTGGTGATCAGGTCGACCGCGCCGGAGACCGGCTGCGCGAGCGAGGAGACCTCCTGGTGGATGTTGAGCCGCACCGAATTGCCTTCGTTGATCTGCGGCGTCACCTTGAGCACGATGCCCACGTCCTTGCGCTCGATCGTCTGGAACGGATTGGTCGGCAGGTTGGCGCCGCCGGTGGTCGAGGTGTTGGTGTACTGGCCGGTCAGGAACGGGACTTCCTGGGCGACCTTGATCTCGGCCTCCTCGTTGTCGAGGGTGAGGATCGACGGCGTCGACAGGATGTTGTTCTTGCCGTCGCCGCGCAGCGCGCGCACCAGCGCGCCGAGATTGAGGATCTCCTCGCCGCCGAGGCTGATCGTGCCGTCGACGTAGCCGAGCGAGAGGCCGCCCGCGCCGGCGAGACCGAGCGGATTGGTCGCCAGTCCGATCAGGCTCGAGGTGCCGTTGGGGCCGCCGAAGTTGGTGCCGCCGATCACGCCCTGGCCAATCGAGCCGTCGTCGCGCTGCGGCGCGGTGAACCACTGCACGCCCATTTCGCTGGCGGTCGAGTCGGCGACCTCGGCGATGACCGCCTCGATCAGCACCTGCGCACGGCGCACGTCGAGCTGGCGCACGACCGAGGCCAGCGAGCGGAAGATCGCCGGCGGTGCGCTGATCACAAGCGCATTGGTCTGGTCGTGCGCCTGGATCGTCGCCGGCGATGCGCCGGCGCCGAACGAGCCGGCCTCGCCCTCGCGCGGCTGCGGCGGGGCGACGCCGCTCAGCGTTGCGGCGACCTTCTCGAGAATCGGCACCAGGTCTTTGGCGGTCGCATAGCGCAGATAGACCACCTGGGTATCGCCGCCGCTCTCGATCGGCGTGTCCAGATGCGCGATCAGCGCGCGCAGGCGCAGCCGCGTGCTCTTGGCGCCGGACAGCAGCACCGAGTTGGTGCGCGTGTCGGCGAATACGCGCGCGGCATCGCCGTTGGCCTGCGCGTTCTTGTCGTCGGCGAGCAGGGTCAGCGTGCGTGCCAGCTCCGAGGCATTGGCGTGGCCGAGCGGGATGACCTCGACCTCGGCGTCGGACACCGTGTCGATGCGCTGCACCAGCGCGACCAGCCGCTGCACGTTGCCGGCGCGGTCGGACACCACCAGCGCATTGGACGAGGCATGCGGGATCACCTGGGCGCCCGGCGACATCAGCGGCTTGAGCACGCCGCTGAGCTCGTTGGCCGAGACGTGGCGGACCGGCACCACCTGGGTGACCAGCTCGTCGGCGCTGCCGCTGCGCGTCGCCGCCGGCGTGGCGTCCTGCTGCGCCATCGCTTCGGGCAGGATCTTGACCATGCTGCCGGCCGGCAGCGCCGCATAGCCGTGCACGCGCAGCACCGAGAGGAACACGTCGTAGATCTCGTCGGGCCGCATCGGCTGGGCCGAGACCACGTTGACCTTGCCCTGCACGTTCGGCCCGATGATGAAGTTCTTGCCGGTGATCTCCGACACCGTCGCGATCAGCGCCTGGATGTCGGCATCGCGCAGGTTCAGCGTGTGCCGGCCGTCGGCGGTGGTCGTATGCCCCGGCGGCGGCGCGGCGGCCGCCGGCGCCGCGGGCGGGTTCTGGGCGGCGGCAGCGGCGGCGATCGCGGCGGCGGCGAGAAGAAGCGGACGAAGGCGCGCGGCGCGGATCATCGCGGAAGACTCATGGTCGGGATCATTGCAGGCTCAGGTTGAGTTCGACCGGCTGGCCGTTGCGCAGCACGCGGGCACGGATGCTGCCGCCGCTCTGGAGGGTGGCGAGCAGTTGCGGGCTCGGCGTCGCCGAGCCGACCGCCACGCCGTTGATCGCGGTGACGACGTCGCCCGGCTGCAGCCCGTAGCGGGCCAGCAATGCCGGATCGAGGCCGGCGACCTGCACGCCGACGACGCGGCCGTTCTCGCGAACCGGCTGCAGATGGCCGGCGAGATCGGCGCCACCCTTGAGCTGGGTCATCGCCTGCTGCCAGTCGACCGCCCCGTGCGCCATCTGCGGCGGCGTGAACGTCGCCGCGGCGGCCGGCGGATCGGCCGGGAACGCGGGCCGCCGCTCGCCGCCGCGCACCGTGGCCGGTGTCGGCTTGACGATGTCGGCCGGCGCCAGCGGCGCCTCGCGCGGCAGCCGCAGCGTCTCCTCGGCACCGTCGTGCAGCAGGATCACGTAGTCGGCGTGGACCGACTGCAGGCGCACGCCCGGCGCGATCTCGCTGCCGGCGCGCCAGGCGCGTTCGCCGCCCTGGCCGTCGCCGATGACGGCGACGCCGGCGCGCGGATCGGCGTCGGCGAGCGTGCCGCGCAGCGTCAGCGCCAGCGTCGTGGCCGGCGCGATGCGGCCGTCCGGCCGCATCCGCTCGTGCGTACCGAAGACGTGCCACTGCGCGATCGAGACCGGCGCCGCCGGCGCGGCCGCGCTGCTGGCGACCGGCGCGTCGGGCGCCGGCGGCGGTCCGGCCAGCAGCAGCCAGACCAGACGTGCCAGCAGCCACAGCGCGACTGCCGCCAGGATCAGGCAGGCCGCGGCGGCGCCGAGCCCGGCGTAGCGCTCGCGATCGACGCTGGACATCGGTCCGACCATCCCCTGAAACCCGCCCCGGCGACAAAGACGCCCAAGCGTAGCAAAGCCGCGGCACGGCCGCTGCGCCCGGCGCCGGGACCTCGTGTCTGATCGCGGCGGGGTTTCGCGTATCCGAGGGCGAAGGGGTCAGTACCGCCGCGCTCGTTCTCCCCTGGACGGCAGGCGGCTCGTCTTTGGAAGTGCAGGAGCCCACGCAATGAACATCGCCTCAGATTCGACGCGTTCCGGTCCGGCGCGGTCCGGCCGCCGCATCCTCGTCCTCGCCGGCTGGATGCTCGCGCTCGCGGCCGGCGCCGCCGTCGCCCAGCCCAAGCCGCTCGACGCCCCGGCGTTCGAGCCGGAGCAGCCGGCCGGTGCCAACGACTTCGTCTACGATCCTTCGTTCGGCGTCGGCGGCATCTCGGTCGACCGCTTCGCCGGCACGTCCAATGCCGCCTACGAAGGCCAGAAGCTGCTGCGCCTGTCCAATGGCGACGTCGTCGTCGCCGGCATGATCCCGGCCGGATCGGGCGATCAGCAGCTCGGCATCGTCCGCTACAGCCCGTCCGGCCGCCGCGTGACCTGGCCGGCCATCAGCGCGCCCTTCGGCCACAACGCGAACCAGTACATCGTCTATCCGAACGGTGCGGCCAACTCGCCGAAGGTCACCAACGTCGCCGCGATCGCGCAGCGCAACGGCATCATCTACGTGCTGGTCGACGACAAGTACGTCGACGGCCTCGAGAAGTACCGGCCGGCGGTGATCGCGTTCGCCGACACCGGCCGCTTCGTCGGCTGGTGGTTCATCCATCCGGACAACGACGTCTACAACAATGCGCGCGACATGGCGATCTCCGGCACCAGGCTGACCCTGCTCGGCGGCAACTCGGCCGGCGGCTGGTGGACCAAGTTCTGGACCGCGCGCTTCAACATCAACAGTGACGGCACGCTGAGCTTCAACTCGACCTTCGGCGGCAACGGCGCGCCGGTGTTCACGCTGCCGACCGCCGCTGGTGGCTGCTCGGCGGCGCAGATCGGCGGCTTCTGCCCGATCACCGGCATCGCGCTCGACTACGCCAAGAGCCTGACGGTGCAGATCTCGCCGAAGTTCTACGTGTCCTTCACGAAGAAGTACAACAACAGCGGCGATCACGATCCGTGCGTGGCGCGCTTCAACGACAACGGCACGCTCGACACCAGCTTCGGCACCAACGGCATCACCTGCGTCCCGTTCGACAACGGCGGCAACAGCGAGGACCGCGCGGTCGCGATGCAGACCGACTACCACCTGACCGGCACGTTTCCCAATGTCGGCTCGGCCGAGGACGTCTACCTTGTCGCCAGCGTGGCGCGCCAGTTCAGCAACGGCGTCGGCGTGGCCCGTTTGAACGCGAGCGGCGGCCTCAACAGCGAGTTCGGCTCCGGCGGCAAGATCGTGTTCGGCGGCTGCGGCGCCGGCTGCACGGTCAATCTCGGTCCGACGATTCCGCGCGCGATCACGCGCAGCGGCGCCAACCTCGGCATCGCCGGCTACTGGGATCCGGACCTGGTCGACGATCCGCAGCTGGCCGTCGTCAACGCGCTGAGCGGCAGCTTCCTGTCGTTCCGGGTCATGGGCATTGCCTCGGGCGATGCGATCTTCGGCGACATCGTGGCCGGCCCCAACGGCGGCTTCGTGACCGCCGGCTGGGCCAAGGACGACACGGTCGGCACCTGGCAGAAGATGTACTTCACGTCGCGGATCGCGCCCGAGGGCTTCGTCGACGACACGATCTTCCGCTACGGACACGAGTAGGCCTGCATGCCCGATCGGCGACATCGTTCGGGCGCCGGCGCGGTCGGGCCGGCGCCGGCCGGGCCGGGGTGTGCACCCCGGCTTGGCAGCGGCCGGCCCGAAACGCTACCTTCGGCGCATGAGCGAGGCGACCGGCGACAGCGTCACCCGATGGCTGGTTCGATGGCGCGAAGGCGACAAGGCGGCCCTCGAGCGCCTGCTGCCGCTGGTCTATGCGGACCTGCGGCGGATCGCGGCCAGTCAGCTGCGCGGCCAGAGCGGCCACACGACGCTGCAGACCACGGCGCTGGTCCACGACGTGCTGCTGCGCCTGCTCGACCGGCCCGCGGCCGATTTCCAGAGCACCGCGCACCTGCTCAATGCGGCGGCGCGGATGATGCGCCAGAACCTGGTCGACCGCGCGCGCGCGGCGCGCACCGACAAGCACGGCGGCGGCTGGCTGCGCGACGACTTCACCGCCGCGCTCGAGCTGCCGATCCCGGACGGGACCGATCTGGCCCATCTCGACAGCGCGCTCGACGAGCTCGCGGCGTTCGACGAGCGCATGGCCAAGGTCGTCGAGCTGCGCTACTTCATCGGCCTGGGCGTGGCCGAGGTCGCCGCGACGCTCGGCGTCGCCGAGCGTACCGCGCAGCGCGACTGGATCGCCGCGCGTGCCTGGCTCAAGGAACGGCTCGAGCCATGAGCGGCCCGGCGCCGGCGCGCGCAGGCCCGTGAACGAGCGCGATCGCCTGGCCGTGCGCATCCTGCGCGATGCGCTCGACGCCGAGCCGGACCAGCGCGACGCATTCGTCGCCGGCCGCTGCGGCGACGACATCTCGCTGCGGGCGCGCGTCGCCGCACTGCTGCGTGAGGCCGACAGCCTCGACGCGGCGCGGTCCGATGCGCCGGCGGCAGCCGCCGACGATCGGGCCGACGCGCTGGTCGGCACGCGGCTCGGTCCGTTCGTGGTCTCGGCGCAGATCGGCCGCGGCGGCATGGGTGTGGTCTATCGCGGCGAACGCGAGGACGCCGACTTCGCGCAGACCGTCGCGATCAAGCTGATCCGGCGCGGTTTCGATTTCGACGACGTCGCCGCGCGCTTCCTGCGCGAGCGGCGCATCCTGGCGCGGCTCTCGCATCCGAACCTGGCGCGCTTCATCGACGGCGGCGTCGCGCCGGACGGCCGTCCGTGGTTCGCGCTGGAGTTCGTCCGCGGCGAATCGATCACCACCTGGTGCGACCGCCAGCGGCTCGGCATCCGCGCGCGCGTGCGGCTGTTTCTCGATGTCTGCGCGGCCGTGCAGCATGCGCATGCGCAGCTGGTCGTGCATCGCGATCTCAAGCCCGCCAACGTGCTGGTCGACGACGGCGGCCAGGTGCGCCTGCTCGATTTCGGCATCGCGCGCCTGCTGGCCGGCGACGACGGCGGCCCGGGCGCACAGACCACGATCGGTCTGCGCTACGCGCTGACGCCCGAGTACGCGGCGCCGGAGCAGTTCGGCGGCGAGACCGCCGGCGTGGCGACCGACATCTACGCGCTCGGCGTGCTGCTGTACCAGCTCGTCGCCGGCGTGCTGCCGTACACGCTGGACCGGGGCGACCTGGTCGCGAGCGAGCGCGTCGTGCGCGAGACGCCGCCGCAGGCGCTGGCGGCGGCGATCGTCCGTCCCGCCGACGCGGCACGCGGCGAGTGCGATCCGGCCGGCCGGCTGGCCGCACGCGACACCACGCTGCGCGCCTACCGCGCCGACGTGCGCGGCGATCTCGGCCGCATCGTCGAGACCGCGCTGGCCAAGGAGCCCGAGCGCCGCTATGCGACCGTCGAGGCCTTCGCCGAGGATCTGCGGCGCTGGCGCGCCGGCGATCCGGTGCGCGTGTCCGGCAACCGCCTCGGCTACCGGCTCGGCAAGTTCGTGCGGCGCAACCGCGCGGCGGTCGCGGTCACGGTCGTGCTCGCCGCCGGGCTCGCGCTCAGCAGCGCCTATGCGATCCACCGCGCCGAGCGCGAGTACCGGCAGCGCGTGCGCGCCGAGACCACGCTGAGCTTCATGCGCGACATCTTCGATGCCAACACGCCCGAGAACACCGACGGCGAGAAGCTGACCGCGATGCAGCTGCTCGACCGCGCCGGCGAGCGCATCGGCGAATACTTCCCCGACGATCCGCCGGCGCAGGCCGAGCTGTCCGGCCAGCTCGGCGACGTCTACAGCAGCCTGACCCTGCACGAGCGTGCGGTGCCGTTCCACGAGCGCGCGGTGGCGCTGCTGCGCGAGCGCGGCGACCGCAGCGATCCGGTCTATCTGACGCGCGTGCTGGCGCTGGCCAACGCCTACTACGAGACCTATCGCTTCGACGACGCGCTGACCCTGGTCGAGCGCGACCTGGAGGGCGCGCGCGGCGTCGAGATCGGCGGCGAACCGTTCTACGGACGCCTGCTGGCGATGCGCTCGGCCGCGCTGAACCGGCTCGGCCGCATGCAGGAAGCCGAGGCCGGCCTGCGCGAGGCGATCGCGCTGTACCAGCGCAGCGGCGTGGTCGCCAGCGGCGGCTACGGCGAGATGCTCACCGACCTCGGCTACACGCTGCTCGACGGCGGCGATCTGGACGGCGCGCTCGAGGCGTTCCGCAGCGCCGAGGCGATCCTGCGCGACGCGCCCGGCAGCACCCGGCTGCAGCAGCTGAGCAGCCGGCTCAACATCGGCACGGTCTACATCCGCACCGGCGAATCGGCGCAGGCGGTCGCCGTGCTCGAGCCGCTGATCGGCCAGTACGAGGCGCTGCTCGGCGCGAGTTCCGGCCATACGATGACCGCGCGCAGCAAACTCGCGCAGGCCTACGCGGCCGACGGACGCTACGTCGAGGCGCTCGACGCGATCGACGCGAACCTGCGTGCGGTCGTCGGCAGCGGCGTGGACGATCCGCGCGACCGCATCGAGATCGGCCTGGTCAAGGCCAAGCTGGCGACCTACGCGCTGCGGCCCGAGGTGGCGCGGCCGCTCGTGCTCGAGACGCGCGCCTACATCGCCGAGGCGATGCGCGAGCCCTCGTTCGCGCGCGGCCGCCTGCAATGGGTGATCGGCGAGTTCTGGCTGCAGGCCGGCGACTGCGATGCGGCCGAGCCGGTGCTCGAGGCCGCGCGCGCCGACGCGCTGGCGACCAGTACCGAGGGCGCCGGCAACCCCAGCGTCGCCGAGGCCGAGGACAGTCTCGGCCGCTGCCGCCTGCTGCGCGGCGACTATGCGGGCGCGCGCGAACACCTCGACCGCGCCGTGGCGACGTTCAGCGGCGTGCTCGGTGCCGACCACCGCCGCAGCGTACGCAGCCGCATCCATCGCGCCTGGGTCGAGGTTCTCGCCGACGGCGGCGCCGCGGCGCTCGAGCGCATGGCCGCGCTGCGGCCGCTGCTGGTCACGGCGCTCGGTACCGAGGACAAGCCGGTCGTCTGGCAGCTCGACCTGATACTCGACGAGCTCGCGCGCCGGACCGGCGCGGCGCCGATCGATCCGGTACGCCGGCGCCAGGCCGAGGAGGGTCTCAAGCGCATCAGCCAGCGCGACCAGGTGCCGCGCTACGTCGGCATCAACAGCTTTTCCTGAGGGCCGCCTCACGCGCGGCCCGCGCGGCGCCGCGCGATGTCTGCGCCGGGCGCCGCAGCTCGTATGCCTGATCGGACCGGCGGCGCGAGCGTCGCCGCATCGCCCGCCGGGGCGCATCCGACGAGGACACGACATGAAGGCAATACGTCAATACGGCCGCTGGCTGGCCGCTCTGATGGCCGCATCGGTGGGCATCGCCGCGGCTGCCGACGGCGGCGACCATCCGCTGCTCGGCCGCTACGAAGGAGCCGAGCAGGTCGGCCGCTACGTCACCGAGTTCGACGAGGTCGAGCTGATCGCCGGCCCGATCGACGGCACGCGCGGCCCCGATGCACCCGGCTGGCTGCGCCTGGAAGGCGCAAGCACGCTGCTGTACTACCGCCTGCCGGCCGGCCGCTCGTCGCTGGAGGTGCTGCGCAACTACCAGGGCAGTCTCGAGCGCGGCGGCTTCCGTACGCTGTTCACCTGCGCGACCGGCAACGGTTCGTGCTACCGGGCACGGCCGGGCCGCACGACCGGCACCGCGCCGTACGATTTCGCGCTCGCGTTCGACGCCAATCCGGAACTGCCGCGGCTCGACGGCGACTTCATCCGCAATTACTTCGGCACGCAGGCGCGCCATCTGCTGGCGCGGCGCGACGGCCCGGACGGCACGGTCTACGTCAGCCTGACGATCGCCGAGCACGCGCGCGGCAATTACCTGTTCGCCCGTGTCGTCCAGACGCGCGGCATGGAAGCGGACAAGATCGCCTTCGTCGACGCCGATGCGATGCGGCGCGGCATCGCCGACAGCGGACGGGTGAGTCTGTACGGGATCCAGTTCGACTTCGACCGCGACAGCCTGCGCGCCGATTCGCAGCCGACGCTGCAGGAGATCGTGCGGCTGCTGCAGGCCGATCCGGATCTGGACCTGACGATCGTCGGCCACACCGATGCGCAGGGCGGCGCGGCCTACAACCGCGATCTGTCGCGGCGGCGTGCCGAGCGCGTGACCGCCTGGCTGGTCGGGCAGGGCGTGGACCGGTCACGGCTCGAGGCGCGCGGCGCCGGTGCCGACCAGCCGGTCGCGTCGAACGACGACGAGGACGGCCGCGCCAAGAACCGGCGCGTCGAGCTGATCCGCCGCCGCTAGCGGCAGCACACGGGCGACGCGCGCTTTCGCCGTACGGGCTGCGCATCGACGCAACAGGGGCCGCCGCTGAAGCCGGAGGCCTCGATCGGTCCGCGACCGATGCGGCACGACATGGGCGCGGCCTGTGCGGATCGGGGGCGCGGGAGTCGCTCGCGAAGCGGGCTGCGGCCCGCTTCGTGGGACGTCGATCTTCGGCGCAGGCGCCGGCCGCTCGCGACCGGGCCGTGCCGTGCGGCGCGCAGGCGCCGCGGCTGGCCGCCGTCAGTGGCGGCTGAACAGCTTGGCGAGGCTGCGGAAGAAGCCCGGCTTCTTCGCCGGTGCCGGTGCGGCTGCCGGGGCAGCGGCGGCCAGGCCCGGCGTCGCGGCCGGCTCGGTCGGACGCGGTCCGCGTTCGCGGCGCGGCGCGGTGTCCGTGCGTACGTCGGCGGCCGCGTTCGGCAGCGTGCCGGCCTCGCCGTTCTCGCGACGTGTGCGTCCGCGGCCGCCACGGCGGCGGCGCTTCTTCGCGGGCGCAGCGGCGTCGGTCGACGGTGCCTGTGCCGGTGCCGGCACGCTGGCGGCCGCTGCCGGGGGCGCTGCGGCCGCGGCAGCGGGCTGCTCGGTCGGCTCGCGCGGCGGCCGCGGGCTGCGTGGCGGCCGGCTCTCGCCGCGCCGTTCACCGCTGCCGGCGCTGCGGCTGCGTGGACGTTCGCCGCTGCGCGCGCCGCCGCGGCGGCCGTCGCCGGCGCTCTTCGGCGGCGGTCCGGCGGTGTTGCGCGCATCGTCGGCGGCATCGTCCTCGTCGGCGGCGACGGCGCCCGGCGCGCGCGGCTTCGGCGGCGGCACGATCAGCAGCGCCGGCTCGACTGCCGCGGTCGGGATCTTCTGGCCGATGTAGGCCTCGATGTCCGGCAGGCCCATCGCGTAGAGGTCGCAGGCGAAGCTGATCGCGTCGCCCTCGGCGCCCAGGCGTGCGGTACGGCCGATGCGGTGGACGTAGTCCTCGGCGTCCTGCGGCAGGTCGTAGTTGAACACGTGCGAGACCGCCGGGATGTGCAGACCGCGCGCGGCGACGTCGGTCGCGACCAGCAGCTCGATCTCGCCCTTCTGGAAGCGCGCGAGCAGGCGCTCGCGCTTGGCCTGCGGGACGTCGCCCGACAGCGTCGCGACGCGGTGCCCGTGGCGCTCCAGCGCGCGTGTCACGCGCTCGGCCATCGCCTTGGTGTTGATGAAGACGATGCTGCGGTGCTCGTCGAGCTTGCCGAGCAGATTCAGCAGCAGCGGCATCTTCTCCTCGGTCGCCGGGAAGTAGACCACCTGGCGCACGCGCGAGGCGGTGACCGATTCGGTCTCCGCCGCGAGCTTCTCGGGGCTGTTCATGTGCTCGTAGGCCAGTTCCAGCACGCGGTAGCTCAGCGTCGCCGAGAACAGCATGCCCTGGCGCTCCTCGCGCGGCGGCATGCGCCGCAGCAGGAAGCGGATGTCCTTGATGAAGCCGAGGTCGAACATGCGGTCGGCCTCGTCGATCACGACCGCTTCGACCGAGCGGAACGAGACCACGTGCTGCTTGAGGTAGTCGATCAGGCGGCCCGGCGTCGCGATCACGATGTCGCAGCCGGCCTTGAGCAGTTCGCGCTGCTTGTCGTAGTCGACGCCGCCGTAGATCAGCGCCGAGCGCAGTCCGGTGTTGCGGCCGATGTTGCGGAAGTCCTTGTCGATCTGGATCGCCAGCTCGCGCGTCGGCGCGAGGATCACCGCGCGTGGCTCGCCGTCCTTGCGCTCGGCGACGGCCGCGCGCGTCAGCAGGCGGTTCATCACGGCGACCAGGAAGGCGCCGGTCTTGCCGGTGCCGGTCTGCGCCTGTCCGGCGACGTCGCGTCCGGTCAGCGCGACCGGCAGCGTCAGCGCCTGGATCGGCGTGCAGCGGGTGAAGCCTGCGGCGTGCAGGCTGGACAACAGGCTAGGATGAAGGTCGAAGCTGTCGAAGAAGACGTCGGTGAGAGGCTGATGTTGGTCTGGCATTCCAGTGTCGGTCCGGGGGCGTCGCGCGGGCTCGAAGCCCTTGCAAACGGAGCGTACGCCCCTCATGTGATGCGGATCGTGCTGACCCGGTTCGGCCGGGTGCGCGAGCGGTCGCGGTTGGGGCAGAGTCTTGCCTTCGGGGCATTCCGGCCCTCGAGCGTCGGGCGGCGCAGCGCCGCTTCCGGCGTCCGGGCCGCTCTTGCGTGAGGCGGGTGGTTTGGGCTGAAATGACGGCGTGCATCCGCACCCTCGTCCCGTCAGTCCGCCGCCCCGGCGCGCAAGTTTAGCCGAACCCGGCCTCCGGCGCGCAGCGCCCCCTCGATTATCTGGAGAAAACCCGTGAGCGAACTGATTGCCCACGTCAGCGACGACCAATTCGACAGCCAGGTCCTGCAGTCGTCCGAGCCGGTCCTCGTCGATTTCTGGGCTGAATGGTGCGGTCCGTGCAAGATGATCGCACCGATCCTCGACGATCTGGCCGCCAATTACGAAGGCCGGCTCAAGATCGCCAAGATCAATATCGACGAAAACCAGAAGACGCCGCGCAACTACAACGTGCGCGGCATCCCGACGCTGATGATCTTCAAGGACGGCAAGGTCCAGGCGACGCAGATCGGCGCCGTCAGCAAGAGCCAGCTGGCGCAGCTGATCGACAAGACGATCTGATCGGCGTATCCGCAGCCGGCCGCCGCCGTCGGCCGGCCGCGGACGCCGAAGCGTTGCCGGCGCGTCGCGCACGCGTCCGGCGCGAACGCTGAACCGCAGCGCCGGCCGGCGCTGGACGGCCGCCGAGGCCGGTGCTAACGTAGCCCCTGCACGTGCGGAGCGATCGCGCTCCCCCCAGCGACACCCCCGCGTTTCTTCCCTCCGATTTGCTTCCCAGCTACGGCGCCCAGCGAGGTTTGCCCGTGTCCGAAAACGATATACCCGAAGGTGGCGACAAGGCCGCCGACAAGCCGCGTTCCGCCGCGCCGCGCCAGCGTGCGCCGCGCAACGCCGATCCGGCCCAGCCGAACCTGATCGTCGATCCGGCGCCGCCCGCGCCGCCGGCCGACCATGCGCCGGGTGCGCCTCAGGCGCCGTCCGACGGCGGCCATGAGTCCTCCGCGCAGTCGCAAGGTGGCGGCAATGGCAATGGCAATGGCAACAGTCAGCCCGGCGGCCAGGGCCAGAATCGCGATCAGCGCGACCGCCAGGGCGGACGCCGCGATCGCCGCAACCGCCACAACCGCAATCGCGGCGACCGCGATCCGCAGATGTTCGACGAGGAATACGACGAGTCGCGCAACGGCGGCGGCAACGGCCCGCTGATCGCGCTGAACGAGCTGAAGGTCAAGAAGCCGGCCGAACTGCTGGCGCTGGCCGAGACGCTCGGCATCCAGGAAGGCGTCGCGCGCGCGCGTAAGCAGGACATCATCTTCCTGATCCTCAAGGCGCATGCGCGCGCCGGCGGCGGCATCTACGACGAGGGCGTGCTCGAGATCCTGCAGGACGGCTTCGGCTTCCTGCGCGGCTTCGAAGCCTCGTATCTCGCCGGCCCCGACGACATCTACGTCTCGCCGTCGCAGATCCGCCGCTTCAACCTGCGCACCGGCGACTACGTCACCGGCCGCGTACGCCCGCCGAAGGAAGGCGAGCGCTACTTCGCGCTGCTCAAGGTCGACACGATCAACGGCGAGCCGCCGGAAGCGTCGAAGAACAAGATCCTGTTCGAGAACCTGACCGCGCTGTTCCCGCGCAAGGCGTTCCACCTGGAGCGCGGCAACGGATCGAGCGAGGACATCACCGGCCGCATCCTCGACCTGGTCGCGCCGATCGGCCGCGGCCAGCGCGGTCTGATCGTCTCGCAGCCCAAGGCCGGCAAGACGATGATGCTGCAGAACATCGCGCAGGCGATCGTGCACAACCATCCGGACGCGCACCTGATCATGCTGCTGATCGACGAGCGCCCGGAAGAAGTCACCGAGATGCAGCGCAGCGTACGCGCCGAGATCATCTCCTCGACGTTCGACGAGCCGGCGGTGCGCCACGTGCAGGTCGCCGAGATGGTGATCGAGCGCGCCAAGCGCCTGGTCGAGCACAAGAAGGACGTGGTGATCCTGCTCGACTCGATCACGCGTCTGGCGCGCGCCTACAACACCGTCGTGCCGAGCTCGGGCAAGGTGCTGACCGGCGGCGTCGACGCCAATGCGCTGCAGCGCCCGAAGCGCTTCTTCGGTGCCGCGCGCAATGTCGAGGAAGGCGGCTCGCTGACGATCATCGCGACCGCGCTGATCGACACCGGCTCGAAGATGGACGAGGTCATCTACGAGGAGTTCAAGGGCACCGGCAACATGGAAGTGCACCTCAACCGCCGCATCGCCGAGAAGCGCGTCTATCCGGCGATCGACATCAACCGCTCCGGCACGCGCCGCGAGGAGCTGCTGATCGATCCGGACCTGCTGCAGAAGATCTGGATCCTGCGCAAGCTGCTGCATCCGATGGACGAGCTGGCCGCGATCGAGTTCATGCTCGACAAGATGAAGAACACCAAGACCAACGACGAGTTCTTCGGCGCGATGAAGCGCTGATCCCAGAAAAGATCTGACTCTTCGTAGTCAGCTCAAGAAGCCCTGCTGGGGCCTTGATATACAAGGCTTTTTCACCAGCAGGGTTTTTGTGCGCGGAAGTTTCTTTCATCTGGCGAAATTTCCTTTCAGATTCGCCCGCTTTTATTTTTTAAATCAATATGTTAGCCGCAAAAGTTTGCATGGCGGCCTTAGCGTTTGCCCGCGTTGCCGTAGTCCTGTTCCCCGTCTCCAACAGGCACGCAGCGCATGAACGTCCTCCGGTTCCCCATCCCATCCGCCGCGATCGCAGTCGCCACCCCGGCACCGGTCGATCCGGCCGTCGCCGCTTTTCAGGTCCGGTGCTTCGACGCCTACCGCAACCGCCGCACCAACCGCAATCTGAATCCGGACTACGTCGAGAAATGCATCGGCTCGGTCCTCGACCTGCTGCGCTGGAGCGGGCAGACGCTGACCAGCGTCACCGAGGCCGACTACGAGGCGTGGACGACCCATTTGGCCCTGTTGGAGTTCTGCATCGCATACGAAGGCGCTCAGGAAAGGACATCACCCTGGATCAGGCCCTCTCCTTCCTGAAGACCTGGCGTCGCAATGTTCGCCGTCAGATGCTCGTGTCTTGCATCGACTGGATTGAACTCTAAGCCGCTTCAGCAAGCACCAGGCCGCTATCCCTGAAATACGTGATCCCGGTGGTAGCGCAGGTATGCGGCCAATTTCGCATTCGGATTCCGCAGGAGTCGCGCTGGCAGCCCTAGATCGTCTTGCTCTCTCGTTGAAAGTACGTCAGAGACGAGCATTTTTCCGGTTTCACCAAAGCTGATGAGACCGGCATCGAACAGGGCATCCAGATTCGCCGACAGAATCAGTCCGTTGTTGGAGTCCAGTCGTTCATAGTCTTCGGACCTGCTCCATGGCTTGCAGTGGGACGCACGCAGCACGGCCCCCACGCGACAGCCAGTGACCGCACATGCGCCGTTCCAGCGCCGCAGAAGCTCGCGGCGAAACCGCCCTTGCCCGAGTCGCGCATCAACTAACGCCGCGCGTGTAGTAGCACTGACCTCTGCCTCGTCAACGTCATGGAGATCCGATATGAGTGTGCCGGAGGAGTCAGCGGGCACTGCGATGGTGTAAACAGGGGCGATCCCGGCGATCTCCAGGTAGACCATCCCATCTCTGTCGACCACACGACCGAGATGCAAGAGGCTGTCACGATCAAAATCACGAATGACACCCGCCTCCGGACTGTCCTTGTCGCAGACAACGCCATAGGCTTGGTAGCCGTCTCTGATCAATTCGAGATGCCGGGCCCGTTCGTTCCAGCCAGGACGATTAGTGTTTCGGTTGCCAAGCACACGAATGACCTGGCCTCCATCCCAGTTGGCGATATCCATCCGCCAGAGCCGGAGAAAGACACGGCGCGTACGTTCGTCGGCCGCCCCCCACGACCAGCGCACGTTGGCCACAGGGGCATTCAACACGTCTTTGAAGAAGGCGTTGATACGCATGCCGGTACCGGACAAGGGCTCGGAAGCCAGGCCATCCAAGTCTGGGATGTGCCTCTCGGTGGCCGCAGATTCTTCTGACACCCGATTGGTCTGAGGCACATCCGCCACAGAGTCTTCAAAGCGCTTGAATGGATAGCGCATCTCACCGAGCAGCTTCTCGGCCTTCGCCAAGAGATTGGCGTCGAAGTGATGTCGCCACTTGGTTTCAACAATGATGGCTTCGCAGGTGAGGTCGAGACGGCCCAGCTCCCAGAGCTTCGTGAACCCATCAGATGGCTTGCCACTAGCCAAGACCCGGTTGACCGTTTCAAACCCACCATGCTCGTCGAGCATTCTCTTGAACGTCGTTGGCCGGTATTTCAGTTTCTCGGCCTCACCAACCGCACCCCTCAGCAGGCTGGTGAACTCCTCATTCTCTCTGCTATCCATTTAGACCCCCGTAGCCAATCTCAATCTCGCCAAAGGGCGCGAGATCGCCAATCGATCGGAATCTTCATCGCCTCCAGAGAAACTGCTGGGTGCGCGTCGAAGACATCAAATAGACGATCCCGCCAATGACAGCGTGGCGAAGCGATAGCCAGCATATGCCGCAGTACTACCAGCGTGCTGTAGAGACGCGCGTTGTCTGGTACCAAATGTGGCCAAGTGATGCTTCTGGATGGAAAGCGTGGCTTGATCCCGAAGTGCCGATTCCAAAGACGCTTGTGGTGAGCGCACACATTGCGCACATAGCTGAGTGAATGTATCCAGCTCGCCAGGAACTGGGCATCGACGCCATATGCAGCTGCTATGCGCTGTTTGAGGGCGGGCGCGAGACCCGTTTTGTATAGTTTCGAGATCGTACCGAACGACAGCAGTTCGGCCGCCATCCAGATCGGGAGATGCGGTTCTGCTGTGTACTTCCCACGAAAATGGGAAGCAAAGGTCTCCTGCGCCCGTCTTTCCTCGGCCTCAAGTTCCTCCATGAACCGCGCATGGTCGAACTCGGGGGCGAAGTTGCCGGAATCGGTATGCCCGAACGGGCCGTAAGCATGAGCGATTTCGTAGGTGATCGCGGTCCTGATGGCCACTTCGATCCGTTCGATTGCATCCAGTACCAGCAACCGCAGCTTGCGATCGAAGATGTAGAGCCCTGCGATATCGTCAAAGCTAGTGCCAGAGCGGAATGTGTTGCCGTCCTTGAATGGCAGGCAATAGGCACTGAGGCGGTAGTAGCTGATATGCCGCAACCAATGCAGGGCCCGATCGGGGTCGGCCACGGTCAATCCGCGCTGCTGCAACAGATCTAGTTGCTGCTCGAACGTGAGCGCAGGCTTCGCGTAGTGCATTTCTTCAGGCAATAAAAACCCGCCAGTTATGCGCATCACCTACCGAAGTAGGGCTCAGCGTGGCGGGTATGTTGAGGATAGGGTACGGAATTCCGTAGGCCCGGGCAAGTTGCCGGCCGAGTCCATTCAGCCAAACGAAGATCATTGGCTTCGCCTCAGCCGAACTGCATTGAGATCAACAACTTGGCCACTGGTCGGGGCGAAATAGCCCTCCGGAAGCCCGGACAGACTCTCGACATCCACCGCGCCCAAGCCAACACGATCCGGAATGGTTTCGCGGGGGGTGATGCCTTCCTCCACGATCAATGCCACCGCACGACGCAAGAGGCGCGGTTGCTCGGGAGTCAGCGCATCATCGTAGGGTTCCGCTTTGTTCCCAAAACGTGCAGAGCGCCGCTTCCACAGATTCAGTTCCGCCTGTTCATCGATCAGCTCCAGGGCCCGCAGACGCATGAGCATGGCAGCGGCCGAGGTCTTCCAGCGCAGCTTAAGCGCCAGCAACGTATCCAGCGTCGGGACATTCGGAACGTCGGCCGAGAACGTCTCTCCGGGCAGCAAAAAGGCGCCTGCAAAGCAGTGCGCCTGACGCTCCATTTCCTTGTGGTTGGCTTGCGCCACCTTAGGCGGGATATGCCTATGTAATACAACGTGGCCAAGCTCGTGCGCCGCATCAAAACGACTACGGAAGCAGTTCGCCCTGTCAGCGTTGAGGTACACGAAGGGGCGATCGTTCACCGAGCACCAGCTGGACACGCCCTCAATCCTGGCGATGTCAGTTGCCTCGCGAACGACGACGCCACCGGCATTCTCAATCGCCAATACAACATCCGGCACCGGGCCAAGGCCCAGCTTCCAGAGCTGCCGGCACTCCGCCGCAGCGACCTCAATGTCTTCGTTGGAGATCTCGTTGGGGTCGCGATACTCACGGCTTGGGAAGTTGGCCGTCGGATACTCAACGATCTCGCCGAACTCGGCTGCCAGCTCCTTAGACCAGTCGTGACGGACGGCCATATAAGCGCGTGCAGACTTCAACGCCGAAGCGTTGCTTCTGAACAGCTTGATCCCTGTATCGAATCCGGACATCGAACGCAGGAACCACTCGGGGCGTACCGCAACGGCACGCGCAACCTTGTCCAACGCATCAGCCGTCGGCTCCTGCTGACCGCTGCGCCACTTGCTGATCGAGCCTGGCGACACGCCCGCAAGGGCCGCAAGCTGCACTTGCGACACCCCACGTGCATCCAGGATCTGGATCAGGCGCTCCGGACGGAACCCGCTTACTCCGCGCTTCATGTCTGCGAGTCTTGCTGCTTCTTCGCTGCGGCCTTGAGACGGACACGCACAAGGTCGGGCTGATCGGCGGGCTTCGCGTAGCGGCCCAGGAAGGTCGTCAACGACTCGCGGAACAGGCATTCAGACAAGGCGGTATCCATGACGGCGATCTCCACAGTAAGGGGACGCTCCGGTTGTACCCGGACATTGCCGCTGAAAACCGAGACGAAGAACACCGCAATGTGCGCTCCCCTAGCTTGCTCGCCAAACAGGCCCGGCTGGACAAGGCGTTCCAGCCACTGGTTGTGGCCGGCGAGATCAAGACGTCGGGTGCTGCGCCGAGCGTTGTTCCACTTGCGATTGCTGGTCGCGAATCGCCCGAGCAGCAGCGGCCCGACGTGCCCCACGATGATGTCGTTGCCGCACAGCGGGTTGTGCTCCACCCCTGCTGTGCCCAAAGCGAGCGCGAACTGCTCGTTGGAATGGAAGTGTCGAGCTTGCCCCAAAGCGTTCGGGAGATGTCCCTCATGCCGCCTCGAGGCTTCCAGCCACGCCCTTTCGCCAGCTGCGACCAAGCCCTCCTCGAGACCTTGGCAAAGGCCCTGATTGAGGTGGGTTACCAAGGCATCGACTATGGTCTGTTCAGCTTCTCGGGTCACCGCGGGCATGCCTCATCGAATTTCGTTAAGCGGAAATTACCATCGAAATATTTCCCAAACAAGCCCTAACTAAGAAAAATCGCTCCAAGGTCGCCGTAAGAGGACGGCGTTGGCCTTCCGAGCGCAGCGTGACGGGCCTTCAGGGCCAAGACGGCGGTTTGCAGGTCCGCGAAAGCTTGTTGGGCGGCTAAGGATGGTACTGGCACTTCAATCTTGACGAGCTTCTTGAGGCTCAGTGTGCGGTTTCGATCGGCCGTGCCGGTGGATGCCTCACCGACCTTTTCCAAGCCTTCTGGGCTGAGCAGGTAGTAGAGCAAGAAGCTTCCCTGCAGTTGCTCGGAATCGGTTACGCAGGTGATATAGCGATGCGAGGCGATGACTTCGTCATTCTCATTGCCTGCCAAGGCGATGGCGCCCTCCATCCGGCCCGCTGGATTGTAGGCGTGACCAGTTCGCGGCAAGTGTCCGCTTCAGTCAAAAGCTTCCAATCTGCGGTGTCGTTCACTCTGCCTCCATGAGCGCGTAGCGGTTCATTGCCCAGAATGCCATGGCATCAGTGGCTAGAAGCTGCCTGATGGGGGCAATGCTCCGCATCCAGTTCGTCACCGAACAGACCCTCGCGCTTCAACGCGGTGTTCAAGGTGACCCTGCTGATCTTGAAGTGATGGGCCACGTCCGTCTTCGTGATCAATGGATCGGAAAGCATTGCGGCCGCTTTGCGGATGTCCGCCTTTGACCGCCCGGCATCGGCCGGGCGCGCGGCAGCGCCGCTCAGCGGCGCAGGTTCGCCTCGAACAGCTTGAGGATGCGCTTGTACTCGTCGTACCAGGCGTCGGCGTGGACGAAGCCGTGGCGTTCCATCGGATAGCCGGCCAGTTCGAAGTCGTCCTTGCGCAGCTCGATCAGGCGCTGGTACAGGCGCACCGAGTCCTGGAACAGCACGTTGTCGTCGATCATGCCGTGCGCGATCAGCAGCGGGCCGCGCAGGCCCTCGGCGAACTCGATCGGCGAGGAGCGCTTGTAGGCGATCGCGTCGACCTGCGGCGTGTTGAGGATGTTGGACGTGTAGCCGTGGTTGTAGCTGGTCCAGTCGGTGACCGGCCGCAAGGCCGCGCCGGCATGGAACACCTCCGGCGCGCGGAACATCGCCATCAGCGTCATGAAGCCGCCGTAGGAGCCGCCGTAGAGACCGACGCGCTGCGGATCGACCGCCTGCTCGGCGACCAGCCAGTTGACGCCGTCGATCAGATCCTCGAGCTCGGGCGTGCCCATCTGCCGGTAGATCGCGGTGCGCCAGTCGCGGCCGTAGCCTTCCGAGGCGCGGTAGTCCATGTCGAGCACGACGTAGCCGCGCTCGACCAGCAGATTGTGGAACAGCTGCTCGCGGAAGTAGTTCGGGTAACCCTGATGAGTGTTCTGCAGATAGCCGGCGCCGTGCACGAACAGCACGGCCGGATAGCGCCTGGACGGATCGAAGTCGGCCGGCACGTAGAGCTTGGACCAGATCGGCCGCCCGCTCTTGGACGAGGGCACGCCGACGATGCGCATCGACGCGAAGCTGAGCGCGCGATAGTCGGGCTTGCGCGTATCGGTCAGCTCGCGCGGCGTGCCGCTGCCGTCGGCCGGCAGCACGGCCAGCTGCTGCGGCACGTAGGTCGAGGAATGCAGCACCGCCAGCTGGCGGCCGTCGGCCGACAGCGTGAAGTCGTCGAGGCCGCCGTAGCGGCTGATCCGCTCGAGCGTGCCGCCGCCGGTCGCGACGCGGTAGACGTCGTAGGCATACGGCGCCTCGACGTTGGCGCGCACGTAGAAGTAGCGGCCGTCCGGCGACAGGCGTGGCGAGGAGACTTCGAAGCGGCCTTCGGTCAGCGCCTTGGGCCGGGCGCCGGGCGCCTTGACGTAGAGCTGCGAGTAGCCGCTCTCCTCGGACAGGTACCACAGCTGGCGGCTGTCGTCGGTCCAGCCGAATTCGTTGAAGTTCCAGTTGATCCAGGCCGGATCGGTCAGGCGGTGCTCGGCGACCAGACGGCCGCCGCCGAGATCCACGCTCGCGATCCAGCGGTCCTTGTTGTCGATGCTGCGCAGCTGCACCGCGGCATGGCGGCCGTCGCGCGACCAGGCCAGGCCCGAGACCTCCAGCGCGCGCTCGGCCGGTGCGTCCTTCTCGCTCTTGCCGTCCTTGCCCTTGCCGTTCTTCTCGTTGCCGCCGCTCTTGGCGTTCGCGTCCGTCTCGCCGTTGCCGGCGGCGTCGGTCTTGGCCTTGGCATTCTCCTCGCGTACGGCCGCCAGCGGATCGTCGCCGATGCCGGGCAGGTCGGCGTAGCCGAGCTTGCGCACGCTGCGCGCGCCCAGGTCGACCAGCCACAGCGTCTGCGGCGCCGGCGCATTGCGGCCCACGCGCACACGCTCGTCCTCGCCTTCCTCGTAGCCCGACTCGGTGACCCAGGTCTGCATCTTGGCGACGCGGCCGGCGTCGTAGCCCTTGGCGCGCGTGGCGACCAGCAGCCAGCGCGCATCCGGCGCCAGCGCGGTCGTGACGATCTCGGCCTCCTCGCCGAGGAACACCGGCAGCGGCGCGCGCGTCGGGTCTTCGGCCTGGAAGCGCTCGGCGTGCTCGCGTCGCGCGTCGCGGTCGTCCTTGACCTTGCGCAGCGTCGAGAACAGGCGCAGCTGCAGCTCGCCGAGGTCGTCGGGCTTCTTTTGCGCCGGGTCCTTGCCGGTCTTGAGTACCGCGGCCTGCGCGGTCACGCCGGTCGCGATGTCGTAGCTGTACCAGTCGTCGTCGACGCGGAACTGCAGCTGGCGGCCGTCAGCCGAGAACTGCGGCGCGGCCTCGCGCGCGTTCGTGCGCGTGACCTGGATCAGCCGGCCGCCGTCGGTGCGGCGCAGGAACACGTCGCCGTTGCGCACGAACGCGGCCCAGCTGCGCGTCGCGTCGAAGACCGGCTCGGGGCCGTCGGCGGCCGCCATCGCCTGCGGCTCGACCAGGGCGTCGGCTCCGTCGGCCAGCGTCACGCGGCGCAGATCGCGGATGCCCGAGCCTTCGCGCTTGAGCTGGTAGTAGACCGCGCTGCCGTCGACGCTCCAGTACGGGCGCTCGACCGGCGGTCCGATCCAGTCCGGGTCGGCCATCGCCTGTTCGAGCGTCACCGCTCCAGACGGGCCGCAAGCCAGACACGACAAGGCGAGCAGGGCGATCAAGGCGATCGGATTCGGACTCCAGCGCATCACGGGTCTCCGGCGGCGAAAACCGCCAGCATACCCGGGCATGCCGGCCGGGCCATCCCTCGGAAGTCAGAGGGGCAGCGATCGGCGCGGCCGATGCGATACTGCGCGCTTGGCCGGCTCGATCGTCCGCCGGCGCGGAATCTCCGATGACCCCGAACGACCCGGCTTCGGCGCAGGCCGCCGCCGATCGCGCCAGCGAGATCGCCCAGCAGCGGCGCGTCGCGTTCGAGCGCCTGCGCGAACGCACCGACGAGCTCGAGCTGCTGATCTCCGGTATCAGCCTGCTGAGCCTGATCGCGCTGCCGGGCTGGCTGTTCGATCGCTGGATCTACGCCGAGCTGCACTACGAGGGAACGCGCGCCGTCGTGCTGACGGTGACCTACCAGTTCGCGTCGGGTCTGAGCTACGCGATGGCCTCGGCGTTCCTGCTGCACCTGGCCGTACGCGCCTACTGGGTCGGCCTGATCGGCCTGAAGGCGACGTTCCCGGGCGGCATCCGCTGGAGCCATCTGCGCAACAGCGGCCCGATCGCGCGCGACTACTACCGGCGCACCGTCGTCGATCTCGACAACGCGATCGACGCGGCCGACCGTGTCGCCTCGGTGATCTTCGCGCTGGTCAGCCTGGTCGTGCTGTCGGTGATCTGGATCGCGATCACGATGGCGCTGCTGTTCGGCGTGACGATCCTGCTGAGCGAGATCTTCAGGCTGCCGGACTGGGTCGCCAATGCGGTGTTCTACACCTACATGGGCGCGCTGATCGCACTCGGCGGCCTGATCGCGCTGTTCGACCTGCTGCCCGAGCGCCTGCGCCGCCGCACGGCGCCGGCCAGGCCGCCGGCGGCCTGGCGCACCGCGCTGGTCGAGCGCCTGATGCGCGTGCTCGGGCTGTTCGCGCCGCAGCGGCTGGTCCTGCCGGTGCAATTGTCGCTGCAGACCAATCTGTCCGGACGCGCGTTCTTCTTCGGGTTCTCGACGATGGTGATGATCACCACCGTGGTCAGCGTGGTTCCGTTGACGCTGGCCCGGCAGTTCGCGCCTTTCGCCAGCTACGACTACCTGGCGGAGGAGCAGGTCGGCCTGCGCAGCGCCTACTACGAGAACCTGCGCGGCGAGCACGACAGGCTGCTGCGCCTGCCGTTGATCCCGGCCGACACCACGGCCGATTCGCAGCTGCGGCTGTTCCTGCCGTACCTGCCACGCCGTGACAATCCGCCGTTGCGCACCGCGGCCTGCGCGCCCGACACGCCGCCGCGCGAGGGCGATCCGGGCTGCCTGGCGCGGCTGTGGCAGGTCAGCCTCGACGGCCGGCCGGTCGCGATCGCCGACTTCCTGGCCGCCGAGCGCCGCGACCTCGGCATGCGCGGCCTGCAGGGCTATGTTTCGCTGAGCGGCCTGGCGCCGGGCCGGCACGAGCTGCGCGTGACCTGGAATCCCGAACAGCTGCCGAGCGCCGCGCACCGCGAAGGCAAGCAGGAAGAGCACCGCATCATGTTCTGGTTCGCGCCCCCGTACCAGCTCGATCTGGAGCAGCCGGCGCCGGCGGCTACGCCGTAGCGGATCGGCCGCGCGGCGCGCCGCTGCGTCGTCCGCGTGAAGCCGCTTCGAGGATTGCGACAGGTCGGCGATCGCCACCCGCCGGCGGCCCGGCCGCAGCGGCGGCTCGATGCGCGCTCGGTGTTCCTCGTCCGCGCCGCGACGCAGTCAGCGCCGCCGTTCGGCTGCCAGCAGCCTGGGCATCACCGCCGCCATCGGCATCGCCTGGATGCCGAGCTCGGCCAGGCCGTCCTCGTCGCTGACCGAGTCGAGCAGCAGCGAGCGGAAGTTGTCGCGCGAAATCGGCTTGCCGGGCAGCCATTCGCCGAGTCTCGCCTGCCAGCGGCCGAGCGCGTCGGGCAGCGGCACGATCAGCCGGCGCCGTCCGATCATGCGCGCGGTCCAGCGCACCAGGTCGATCAGCGCGATGCGGTCGGGTCCGACCAGCGCATAGGTGCGGCCGATGCTCGAGGGCCGCTGCAGCGCCCGCGCGAACGCCTCCGCGACGTCGCGCACGTAGACCGGCGCGAACTGCGCGTGCGGGCGCGCCAGCGGCAGCACCGGCGTCAGCGCGAGCAGGCCGGCGAAGCGGTGGAACAGGCCGTCGCCGGGTCCGAAAATCACCGATGGCCGGAAGATCGTCGCCGCCAGCGGCGCGGCGCGCACACGGGCCTCGGCCTCGCCGCGCGTGCGCAGATAGTGGCTGCCGCCTTCGCCGGCGCGCAGCGCGCTCATCTGCAGCAGCCGCCTCACGCCGGCCGCCGCGCAGGCCTCGATCAGCGTCTGTGTCAGCGCGACGTGGGCGCGCTCGAAGCCGCGGCCGTCGTCGCCGCGCTCGTTGAGGATGCCGACCAGGTTGATCGCGGCGTCGGCGTCGCGCAGGTGGCCGGTCAGCACATCGCGATCGTGCACGTCGGCGGTCTCGATGCGCACGCGCGGCAGCACGGCCAGTTCGCGATGCCGTTCGCGGTTGCGCGACAGCAGCACGATGCGGTGCCCGTCGGCGTGCAGGCGCGGCACCAGACACGAGCCGACGAAGCCGGTACCGCCGAGGACGACCAGGGTCAGTGGTTTCATTGCAAAACGCCTGACATCGAGGTTCGATTATCGTCGATCCGCGCGCGGCGTGCCCGGCACCGGCCGGACACGCCGCGCAGGCATCGGCCGATGCGTCCGCGGCGCACCCTGCGCGCATCGCGGCGCGGCGGCCTGCTCACGCCGTCACGCTCGAGGAAGCCGCCATGTCCCAGCCCCGCCTGCTGCTGTGTCCGCCGACCCATTTCGGGGTCGAGTACATCATCAATCCGTGGATGGCCGGCCAGGTCGGCCG
>NZ_DATKFQ010000034.1:0-112956 GCF_035511235.1 Dokdonella sp. | reverse complement strand
TCTTGTCAAAAGTCACCAAAACCGTCTGCGCTGACGCGAGCCGGCGCGGCTGCGCCGCGCCGGTTCCCTGCGCTTCTCGGTCGCCCAGGCACGCTGCCCCAACTCGCTGGCGCTCAGACACGGGGCAGCTCTTCGGCCTGGACGACCTGCGATGCTCGGCTCGCTTTAGGCGCACCAACGTCAAAGGCTGAAAGCACAGCCACAGCCACAGCCACAGCGACAACGGCAACGGCAACGGCAACGGCAACGGCATTACGGCGAACGTGGTCGAACGCAGGCCGATTCCGCGAGGCGGTGAAGCCTGCTTCGTGCAAGCCGAGGTGGCCGGCCTGCGCCGGCCGCCTCGTCGGAGCCTCAGCGCGCGGGCGCCTTCGCGCCGGGCGTCTTGACCGGATCAGCCGGCGCCGACGGCAGGCTCACCGGCGCCGCGGCGATCGCCTTGTTCAGTTCCTCGATCGCGCGGTCGAGCTGCGGATCGCGGCCGGCGAGCTGGGCGCCGACGTCCTCGGGCACCGTGATGTCGGGCTCCACGCCTTCGCCCTCGATCACGTACTGGCCCTCGGTGCTGGCGCTGGCGAACTGCGGCACGCTGACCTGGCCGCCGTCGATCAGCGGGCCCCAGTCGCTGATGCCGACCACGCCGCCCCAGGTGCGCTCGCCGATCAGCGGCCCGAGCTTGGCGCGCTTGAACATGTACGAGAAGATGTCGCCGTCCGAGGCCGTCGTGCCGTTGCACAGCGCGGCGAGGTGGCCCAGGAAGGTCTGCTGCGGATAGGTTTCGGTGACGTCGAAGCCGCGCCCGTAGCCGAGGCCGAGCGGCTTGCGCGCGAGCCGCTCGATGATCATCGCCGAGACATTGCCGCCGCCGTTGTCGCGCACGTCCACGACCAGGCCCTGCTTGCGCAGCTGCGGGTAGAACGCCTTGATGAACTCGCGGATGCCGTCCGGCCCCATGTCGGGGATGTGCAGATAACCGAGCTTGCCGCCGCTGGTGCGATCGACGTAGTCGCGGTTGTGCCGCGTCCAGGCGTAGTAGTTGAGTTCCATCTCGTTGCCGATCGGCTTGACCAGCACGGTGCGCGCGCCGGCATCGGCCGGGCGCGCGTTGAGCGTCAGCTGCACCAGCTGGCCCGGTGCGGTGCGCAGCAGCCGGTACGGGTTGTCGGTGGCGGTCAGCGGCTGGCCGTTGATCGCCAGCACGTAGTCGCCGACGCGCGCGTCGACGCCGACCTCGGTCAGCGGCGAGCGGTAGCGTTCCTCGTCGTTGCTGCCTTCGAGGATCTTCGCGATCCGGTAGCGGCCGCTCGCCGCGTCGAGCTCGAAACGCGCGCCGATCAGGCCGACGTTCGGCCGCGGCGGCAGCCGGAAGTCGCCGCCGCTGACGTAGGCGTGACCGACGTTGAGCTCGGCGACCATCTGGCCGAGCAGATAGTTGAGATCGCTGCGGTCGCCGACCCAGGCCAGCATCGGCTGGTACTTGGCGCGGATCGCGCTCCAGTCGTAGCCGTGCATGTTGCGCACGTAGAAGTGGTCGCGGTAGCGCCGCCAGACCTCGTCGAAGATCGCGGCGTACTCGGCTTTCGGGTCGACGCGCGCGTAGAGGCCGTCCAGTCCCACGTCCTTGGGCTCGGGCTTGCCGGCCGACAGGTCGATCAGCTTGTAGGCCTGGCCGCTCTGCACCAGCACGCTGGAAGAGGCCGGCGCGAACGCGAGGCCGTCGACGTCCTCGTACACGTCCTGCGACTTGCGCTCGTCGAAGACGTAGGCCTTGAGCTTGCTCTTGTAGGCGCCTTCGCGGCCGTAGTAGAAGCCGTCGCCGGTGACGTAGTAGAGCGCCTTGCCGGTCAGGCCGATCCAGCCGATGTTGTCCGGGTCGATCGGCGCGCGGATCAGGCGGCGGTCCAGGCCGTCGAAATCGATGCGGTCGTCGACGGCCGGCTTGCCGTCCTTCTTGGCCGCCTCGTCCTTCTTGTCGCCCTTGTCGTCGTCGGCCTGGTCGGCGCGGTCGTTCTTCGGCGCGAACGGATTGGCCGCGTCCTTGCGCAGCGCCAGCGCGAAGATGCCGGCGCTGCGGTTGGCCGCGTAGTTCCACTCGATGCCGGAAATCTGCGGCGTCCACTCGCGATCGCCGATGAAATACAGGTACTGGCCGTCCGGCGAGAACGCCGGCCCGTAGGCGCTGGCCTCGGCGCCGCCGATCGGCATGCCGCGCGAAGCGGCGAAGTCGTGCACGAACAATCGGCGCACCTGGCTCTGCGCGTCGGACAGCGTGTAGGCCAGGTAGTGCCCGCCTGGCGACCAGGCGTAGTCGCGGCGCGAGATGCCCGGATCGTCGGCGATCACCGGCGCCGGACCGCCGCCGCTGGCGGCGACCACGCGCAGACGGCTCTCGCTGTCGACGAAGGCGATCCGCGCGCCGTCCGGCGACCAGCGCGGCGCGTACAGCCGCCCGTAGGATTCCTGGGTCAGCTTCAGCGCGCCGCTGCCGTCGGCGTTGCGGACCCAGATCGCCTCCTCGCCGTCCTGGTCCGAGACGTAGGCCAGCCGCTTGCCGTCGGCCGACCAGGCGGCCTCGCGCTCGTGCCGGCCGGGCGTGTGCGTGAGGTTCAGCGTGACGCCGTCCTTGACCGGGACGCTGAAGATCTCGCCGCGCGCGGTGAACAAGGCGCGCTTGCCGTTTTCGCTGAGCGTGAAGTCCTCGATGCGGTCCTTGACGCTGCGCTCCTCGGCGCGGGCGTGCACGAGGTCGCTCGGCACGTTGATCGCGAGCGCGCGGTCTTGGTCGCTGCGCGTGTCGTAGACGTGCAGCGTGCCGTCCACCTCGTAGGCGATCAGGCCGCCGCTGCCGCCGCTGGCCCAGCGCGCGTCGACGCCCTGGTACCGGGTCAGCTGGCGCGTCTCCCGGCTCGGCACGTCGTAGCGGTAGAGATTCATGTAGCCGCTGCGGTCGGCCAGGAAATAGATCGCCTCGCCGATCCAGACCGGATCGCGGTCGGTGTTGGTGTCTTCGGTGATGTTGACCGCGGTCTTGCCGGCGAAGTCGTAGACGAACAGGTCCTGCGCCCAGCCGCCGACGTAGCGGTTCCAGGTGCGGAAGTCGCGGAACTTCGGCGAGTAGACGATGCGCGTGCCGTCCGGTGAATAGCGGCCGACGCCGGCGCTCGGCATCGGCAGCGCGGTCGGCAGGCCGCCGCCGGCCGGCACCGTGTAGAGCTGCGGGTGCGAGGTGTTGATCGAGTCGCGCCAGGAGCGGAACAGCACCGACTGGCCGTCCGGCGTCCAGCCGTAGACCTGGTGGTCGAAGCCCCAGCGCTGCGGCAGCGGGCCGATCGTCGGGTAGTAGGTCAGCTGGACCGGCTCGCCGCCGGCCGCGTCGACCACGTAGACCTGGTCGTCGCCGCCGTACTGGCCGGTGAAGGCGATGCGCGAGCAGTCCGGCGAGTAGCGCGCGGACTGCTCGAGTCCGGGCGATGCGGTCAGGCGCACCGCGCTGCCGCCCTGCGTCGAGACCGTCCACAGATCGCCGGCGTAGGTGAACACCACGCGCTCGCCGCAGACGTCCGGGAAGCGCAGCAGCCGGGTCGGTTCGGCCGCGTAGGAAGGGCTGGCGGCGAGGCCGGCGAGGATCAGCGACAGCAGGCGAAGCGATGACATGGCCGTTCCGGTGCTTGGGGAACGTCATCGATACCCCTGCCGCCGTGCCGCGGCCAGCCCCGGAAGTCATGGCGCCGGTGCCGCGCCGGCGCACGATGCGTACAATGCGGCCATGCGAAAACCGCCCGTCGTCCTCGCCCGCCGTCCCGTCGAGAGCAGCCGCTTCCTGCGCGCCGAACAGCTCGATCTGGAGTTCTCCAACGGCGAGCGGCGCACCTTCGAGCGTCTGCGCGGCGGCGGCCTCGGCGCCGTGATCATCGTGCCGATGCAGGACGCGGACACCGTGCTGCTGGTGCGCGAATACGCCGCCGGCCTGGACCGCTACGAGATCGGCGTGCCCAAGGGCCGGCTCGATCAGGACGAGACCGTCGAGCAGGGCGCCGACCGCGAGCTCAAGGAGGAGATCGGCTTCGGTGCGCGCGACCTGCACATCCTGACCACGCTGTCGCTGTCGCCCTCGTACATGACCGCGATGACCCACGTCGTCCTCGCGCGCGACCTCTACCCCGAGCGTCTGCCCGGCGACGAGCCCGAGCCGCTCGACGTCGTGCCGTGGAAGCTCTCCGAGCTGCACGAGCTGATCGCGCATCCGGAGGTCAGCGACGGCCGCTCGATCGCCGCGCTGTTCATCGCGCGCGAGTACCTGGCCGGGCGCTATCGGCCGTGTCCGTGAATCTGGAGGCACTGACCGGCGCGGTCCGCGCGCTGGCCGACCGTGCGGCGGCGGCGATCCTCGAGGTCTACCGCGGCGATTTCGCGGTCCGCCACAAGGACGACCACACGCCGCTGACCGCGGCCGACCTGGCTGCGCATCGCATCATCGTGGCCGGCCTGCAGGCGCTGACGCCGGACTGGCCGGTGCTGTCGGAGGAGGCCGCCGAGATTCCGTGGCAGCAGCGCCGCGACTGGGGCTGCTACTGGCTGGTCGACCCGCTCGACGGCACGCGCGAGTTCGTCAAGCGCAATGACGAGTTCACCGTCAACATCGCGCTGATCGAGGCCGGCCGGCCGATCCTCGGCGTGATCCAGGTGCCGGTCGGCGGCGAAACCGGTTATGCCTGGCGCGGCGGCGGTGCCTGGCTTGCGACCGGCGCCGGCACGCCGCGGCGGATCGCGACGCGCCGGCCGGCATCGCCGCTGATCGTCGCCGGCAGCCGCTCGCACGCCAGCGAGCGCATGGCGGCGATGCTGGCGCGGCTCGGCGAGGTCGACCTGATCCCGCTCGGCTCGTCGCTGAAGTTCCTGCGCGTGGCCGACGGCAGCGCCGATCTGTACGTGCGGCTCGGCCCCACGTCCGAATGGGATACCGCGGCCGGCCAGATCCTGCTCGAGGAGGCCGGCGGCGCGCTGACCGCGTTCGATGGCCGGCCCTTCACCTACAACGCGCGGCCGACCCTGCTCAACGGCGACTTCATCGCCTGCGGCGATCGTTCGGTCGACTGGCCGCGCCGCCTGCTCGAGGATGCCGCCCGATGACGTTCCGCCCGCGCCCGATGCGATCGACCGACGACCTGCTCGCGATCATGGCGCGCCTGCGCGATCCGGACGGCGGCTGTCCCTGGGATCTGCAACAGGACTTCGCGACGATCGCGCCGTACACGATCGAGGAGGCCTACGAGGTCGCCGACGCGATCGACCGCGCCGACTTCGACGACCTGCGCGGCGAGCTCGGCGACCTGCTGCTGCAGGTGGTGTTCCATGCGCGCATGGCCGAGGAGGCCGGGCACTTCGCGTTCGGCGACGTCGTCGAGGCGATCTGCGAGAAGATGATCAGCCGCCATCCGCACGTCTTCGCGGCCGCCGAGGCCGACGACGCGCAAGCCGTCGCCGACAGCTGGGAGGCGATCAAGCGCCGCGAGCGCGCGGCCGCCGGCGATGCCGACACCAGCGCGCTGGCCGGCATCGCGCGCGGCCTTCCGGAGTGGCAGCGCGCCGCCAAGCTGCAGAAGCGCGCCGCGGCCACCGGCTTCGAATGGCCCGGACTCGCGCCGGTGCTCGACAAGCTCGCCGAGGAACTGGCCGAGGTCCGCGCCGAGGTCGATGCGCAGTCCGGCCCGGAGCGGCTGACCGACGAGATCGGCGACGTGCTGTTCGTCTGCGTCAACCTCGCGCGCCACGCCGGCGTCGACGTCTCCACCGCGCTGCGCCGCGCCAACGCCAAGTTCGAGCGGCGCTTCCGCCGCATGGAGGCGCTCGCCGCCGAAGCCGGCGGCAGCCTGGCGGGCCTGCCGCTGGACGCGCAGGAGCGGCTCTGGGACCGCGCCAAGGCCGAAGAGCGCGGGTAGCGCGATGGAATCGATCGCGGTCGTGCTGGCGATGCTGCTGGCGGTGGTCGCCAGCGGCCTGCTGGTGCGCATGGTGCCGGTGCCGATCCCGCTGCCGCTGCTGCAGATCGCGCTCGGTGCGGCGATCGCCCTGGTCGCCCACCGCGGCGTGACGCTGGACCCGGAGATCTTCTTCCTGCTGTTCCTGCCGCCGCTGCTGTTCCTGGACGGCTGGCGGATCCCGAAGGAGGGCCTGTTCCGCGACAAGGGCACGATCCTCGAGCTTGCGCTCGGCCTGGTCGTGTTCACGGTCGTCGGCATGGGCCTGCTGATCCACGCGATGATCCCGGCGATGCCGTTGGCGGTCGCGTTCGCGCTGGCCGCGATCGTCTCGCCGACCGATCCGGTCGCGGTCTCGGCGATCGCCGCGCGCGTGCCGATCCCCAAGCGCATCATGCACGTGCTCGAAGGCGAGTCGCTGCTCAACGACGCCTCGGGCCTGGTCTGCTTCCGCTTCGCGGTCGCCGCGGCGCTGACCGGCAGCTTCTCGCTGCCGGCGGCGGCGCTGACGTTCCTGTGGCTGGCGATCGGCGGCATCGCGATCGGCGTCGGCGTCACGCTGGCGGTGACCCATGCCAAGAACGCGCTGAGCCGCCGCTACGGCGAGGAGGCCGGCTCGCAGATCCTGGTCAGCCTGCTGATCCCGTTCGGCGCGTACCTGCTGGCCGAACACGCCGGCTGCTCGGGCATCCTCGCGGCGGTCGCGGCCGGCGTGACGATGAGCTACGCCGAGCTGAGCGGCCGCGCGCTCGCGGCCACGCGCATGCAGCGCACCGCGGTCTGGGACACCGTGCAGTTCGCGCTGAACGGCGTGATCTTCGTGCTGCTCGGCGAGCAGCTGCCGCGGATCTTCTCCGGCGCGGTCGCCTCGGTGCAGGAAGCCGGACACCACTCGCCGTGGTGGCTGGTCGTCTACGTGCTGGCGATCAACGTCGGCCTGGCGCTGCTGCGCTTCTTCTGGGTCTGGCTGTCGCTGAAGTTCACGCTGTTCCGCGCGACGCGGCGTGGCGAGGCCGTGCGCCGGCCGGGCTGGCGCCTGATCCTGGCGATGTCGCTGGCCGGCGTGCGCGGCGCGATCACGCTGGCCGGTGTGCTGACGCTGCCGCTGGCGCTCGACGACGGCTCGCCGTTTCCGGCGCGGGATCTGGCGATCTTCCTGGCGACTGCGGTGATCATCCTGTCGCTGCTGGTCGCCAGCATCGGCCTGCCGTGGCTGTTGCGCGACCTGGAGCTGCCGGCCGAGCCCGAGCACGAGGCCGACGAGGACCGTGCGCGCGTCGTCGCTTCGCAGGCGGCGATCCACGCGGTCGAGGAGACCGGCCACCGGCTCGCGCAGGGCCAGGCCGATGCCGACCTGCACGCCGACGCCTCGGCGCGCGTGATGGACCTGTACCGCCGCCGCATCGACGGCCAGGCGCCGACCGGCGAGGCGGCCGGGCGGATCCGCAAGAGCGACGCGATCGAGCGCGAGCTGCGCCTGGCCGGCCTGCGTGCCGAGCGCGATGCGGTCTACCGGCTCGCGCGCGAGCGTGCCTTGTCCGACGAGAGTGCGCGCAAGCTGGTGCGCGAGATCGACCTGCTCGAGGAGCGCTATCGCTGAGCGAGCGTGACCGCGTGCGCGCGGCGCGCTCGCCGGAGCGCCTGTGCCGCATCGCGGTGCGCCCAACCGCCCGGCGCCCGGATGCGGAAGGTCCGGCCTGCATCGGCGCCCGAACCCAGGGCGCACGACCCATGGCCGCAGCCCCGCCGCCGCGGTGCCGCCGGCGAGGCAGCCGGCGATTCTCGCGGCCGCTGTAAACCCTGGCGCGCCCCGCGGTATCCAAGGCCGTATTGTCCCCGTCGAGGAGTGATCCGATGCGTCTCCTGCTTCCGCTGCTGCTGGCTGCCGCCTCGTCGAGTGCGCTGGCCGATTCGTGCGCGTTCAGCGCCACGCGCAACGTCGAGGTCGACGCCGCCGGCCTCAAGACCGCGCTGTTCCGGCTCGGGTCCAACGATCTGGAGCTCGAGGGCGTGCCGGGGCTGGCCCGCATCGAAGTGCGCGGCCGCGCCTGCGCGTCCGATCAGGCCTCGCTCGATGGCCTCAGCGTGTCGCAGGCGCGCGCCGGCGACCGCCTGACGATCGGCGTCGAGGATGCCGCGCGGCCGGGCGGCTGGTTCGGCTCGCGCTACGCCTATATCGACCTGACCGCGCGCGTGCCGGCCGAGCTGCTGGCCGAGATCGTCGCCGGCTCCGGCGACGCCGACGTGCGCCGCGTCGCCGCGCTGACGTTCACGTCCGGCTCGGGCGATCTCGAAGCGCACGAGGTGGCTGGCCAGGTCGGCGTCGAAGTCGGCTCCGGCGACGTCGAGCTCGACACGATCGGCGCGCTGACGCTGCACTCGGCCGGTTCCGGCGACGTGCGCGCCAAGCGCGTGCGCGGCGGCGTCGAGGTCGGCCGCGTCGGTTCGGGCGATCTGACGTTCGAGGACGTGACCGGCGACGTGCGCATCGAGCGCGTCGGTTCCGGCGACGTCGAGGTGCGCGGCATCGGCGGCAGCGTCTCGGTCGGCGCGATCGGTTCGGGCGACGTGATCGCGCGCGGCGTCCGCGGCGATCTGACGGTAGAGTCGCAGCGCAGCGGATCGGTCCAGCACAGCGACGTCTCCGGCCGCGTCAGCATTCCCGAGAGCCGCTGACCGGTCCGCCGTCCGGCGTCGGCCACCTCCGCGGACGCATGAAGCCGGCGGCCACGTGCCGTCGGCTTTCGTCGCCTCGTCTCAGTCCTCGGTCTTGTGCGGCCAGCGGCACAGGTCGCGGATCACGCAGCGCGGGCAGTCGGGCTTGCGCGCCTTGCAGACGTAGCGGCCGTGCAGGATCAGCCAGTGATGCGCGTCCTGACGGAACTCGGCCGGCACCACCTTGATCAGCTTGTCCTCGACGGCGCGCACGTCCTTGCCGGGCGCCAGGCCGGTACGGTTGGCGACGCGGAAGATGTGGGTGTCGACCGCGATCGTCGGCTCGCCGAACGCCGTGTTGAGCACCACGTTGGCGGTCTTGCGGCCGACGCCCGGCAGCGCCTCGAGCGCTTCGCGCGAGCGCGGCACCTCGCCGCCGTAGCGGTCGACCAGAATCGCGCAGGTCGCGATGATGTTCTTGGCCTTGGCGTTGTAGAGCCCGATCGTCGCGATGTAGCGCTTGAGGCCGTCCTCGCCGAGATCGAGGATCGCCTGCGGCGTGGCGGCGACCGGGTAGAGCCGCCGCGTCGCCTTGTTGACGCCGACGTCGGTGGCCTGCGCCGAGAGGATCACCGCGATCAGCAGTTCGAACGGCGTGCGGTATTCCAGCTCGGTGGTCGGATGCGGATCGAGTTCGCGCAGGCGGCTGAACAGCTCGACGACGTCGGCGCGCTTCACGTGCCGCCTCCGTTGCGCCGCGCGCGGCCGCGCGCGATCGCATCGAGCACCGCGCTGCGCGTGATCGGCGGCAAAGTCGGTGCGGTGGGTGCGGATGCCGCTTCGGCCGGCGCCTCGGCCTGCGCCGGTCCGCGGCGGCGCCGCTCGGCGGCGTCACGCTCGCGCGCGAGCCGCGCATTGCGCGCCTCGTAGCGCATCCGCGCGTGCGCGGCTCGCGCCAGCACCTCGCCGCGCGTCAGCGGCTGTGGCACGGCCGCGACCAGATCGATGCAGTCGACCGGACACGGCGGCAGGCACAGCTCGCAGCCGGTGCATTCGGCCGTGATGACCGTGTGCATGCGTTTTGACGCACCGACGATCGCATCGACCGGACAGGCCTGGATGCACTTGGTGCAGCCGATGCAGACCGCCTCGTCGATCAGCGCCAGCAGCGGCGGCGCTTCGCGGCCGTAGTGCGGATCGAGCGGCAGCACCGGCCGTCCGGTCAGCGCAGCGAGTGCATGTACGCCGTCCTCGCCGCCGGGCGGACATTGATTGATCGCCGCTTCGCCGCGCGCGACGGCCTCGGCATACGGCCGGCAGGCCGGATAGCCGCAACGCGTGCACTGCGTCTGTGGCAGGGCGGCGTCGATGCGCTCGGCGAGCGATGGGTCGAGGGCGGTCATCGCTCAGGCGCCGGCCGCTTCGGCGGCTTCGCGCAGGCGCGCGAAGACGATCCTTCCGCGCCGATACTCCGCCGTCCAGTCGACGCAGCGCATCGCCGGCGCGGCGCTCAGCGCACCGTGGCGCCGGGGACGGCGCCGCTGTCGACGTCGAGCAGGAACAGGTCACTGCCGCCGCTGCCGGCCGACAGGATCATGCCCTCGGACACGCCGAAGCGCATCTTGCGCGGCGCCAGGTTGGCGACGAAGACGACATGACGGCCGACCAGGGCTTCCGGATCGCCGTAGGCGGCGCGGATGCCCGAGAAGATCTGGCGCTCGCCGAGCTCGCCGGCGTCGAGGCGGAAGCGCAGCAGCTTGTCGGACCCTTCCACGAAGCCGCACTCGAGCACCTTGCCGATGCGCAGATCGACGCGCGCGAAATCCTCGATGCCGATCGTCGCCGGTGCGGCGGCGTCGCTGGCGGCTGCGGTGGACGAGGCCGCGGGCGACGCCTGCGGCTCGGTCTTCGCTTTGGCCGGTGCGGCGGCGCCCTGCGTCGGTGCCAGCGATTCGGTCGACGCGGCGACCATCGCCTGCACCTGCTTGGGATCGACGCGCGTCAGCAGCGGCGCGTACGGCTGCAGCAGATGGTCGCCGAGGTGGGCGGCGAGGTCGCCGAAGCCGGTGAATCCATCGGGCAGTCCCAGGAAGCGCTCGGCGTCGGCCGCGATGCGCGGCAGCACCGGCTTGAGCGCGCAGGCCAGCGCGCGGAACAGGTTCAGGCCGGCCGACAGCACGACGTGCAGCTCGTGCCGGCGCGCCGGATCCTTGGCCAGCGCCCACGGCGCGGCTTCGGCGATGTACTCGTTGGCGCGGTCGGCCACCTGCATGATCGCGGCGAGCGCCTTGTTGAACTCGTCGCGGTCGTACAGCGCGACCGCACGGCGCAGCTGGTCGGTCGCCCAGGCCAGGGCCTCGATCGCTTTCAGCTCGTGGCTTTGCGGCGGCTGCGGTGCACCGGGCGCGGCGTTCCAGAACGGCGCGATCAGCCGGTTCTCGAAATGCGTCTCGAGCAGCTTCGCGCAGCGGCTGGCGATGTTGACGAACTTGCCGACCAGGTCGGCGTTGACGCGCTGCACGAAGTCCTCGAGGTTGAGGTCGATGTCGACCACGCCGCCGGAGGACTTGACCGCCAGGTAGTAGCGCAACGCATCCGGATCCAGCCCGCTGTCCAGATAGGTGCGCGCCTGGATGAAGGTACCGCGCGACTTGGACATCTTCGCGCCGTTGACGGTCAGGTAGCCGTTGACGTGCAGCGCGGTCGGCACGCGCAGCGAGGCGCCGTGCAGCATCGCCGGCCAGAACAGGCCGTGGAAGTTGACGATGTCCTTGCCGATGAAATGATGCAGCTCGGTCGCGCCGTCGGGCTGCAGCCAGTCCTCGAACGACAGCCCGGCGCGCGCGCAGTAGGCCTTGAAGCTGGCCAGATAGCCGATCGGCGCGTCGAGCCAGACGTAGAAGTACTTGCCGGGCGCGTCGGGAATCGGAAAGCCGAAGTACGGCTCGTCGCGCGAGATGTCCCAGTCGCGCAGGCCGCCGTCGGCGTCGAGCCACTCGCGCAGCTTGGCGATCACGCCCGGGTGCGCGACCGGCGTGCCGCCGCTCAGCGCGCCGCCGAGCCATTCGCGCAGGAAGGTCTCGAACTTCGGCAGCTCGAAGAAATAGTGCTCGGACTCGCGCAGCACCGGCGTCGCGCCGGACATCACCGAGCGCGGATGGCGCAGGTCGGTCGGCGCGTAGGTGGCGCCGCAATGCTCGCAGTTGTCGCCGTACTGGTCGGGCGTGCCGCAATTGGGGCATTCGCCCTGGATGTAGCGGTCCGGCAGGAACATGCCCTTGACCGGATCGTACAGCTGCTCGATCGCGCGGCTGGCGATGTAGCCGCCGTTGCGCAGACGGCCGTAGATCGCCTCGGCCAGCTCGCGGTTCTCGGCGCTGTGCGTGGAGTGGTAGTGGTCGAACGCGACGCCGAAATCGGCGAAGTCGCGCTCGTGCGAGGCCTGGATCGGCCGGATGAAGTCCTCCGGCGCCAGGCCCGCCTTCTCGGCGGCCAGCATGATCGGCGTGCCGTGCGCGTCGTCGGCGCAGACGTAGTGGGCGACGTGCCCGGCCATGCGCTGCGCGCGCACCCAGATGTCGCCCTGGACGTAGCCGACCAGGTGACCGAGGTGCAGGTGGCCGTTGGCGTAGGGCAGGGCGGCGGTGACGAGGAGCTGACGACTCATGCGGATGCGATGCCGGGCGGGCCGTCGATTATGTCACGGCGGGCCCGCCGCTCCGGCGCCGCGCGGGGCGCTTCGCTACAATCGGCGTTTCCGCTTCGAGCCGCCGCCCGATGAACGCCGCCACTGCCGATACCGTCAAGACGCTGCTGTCCACGATCGTCGATCCGCACGATGGGCGCGATCTGATCGCCTCGGGTGCGCTGCGCGGCGTCGGCGTCGACGGCGATCGCGTCTCGGTCGACCTGCAGCTGGCCTATCCGGCGGCGAGCTGGCATGCCGAGCTGGCCGACCGCGTGCGCGCGCGCCTGCTCGCCGATCCGGCGATCGCCGCGGCGACGGTCGGCATCGGCACGCGCGTGCACGCGCATCAGGTGCAGGAAGGCCTCAAGCCGCTGTCCGGCGTCAAGAACGTCATCGCGGTCGCGTCCGGCAAGGGCGGCGTCGGCAAGTCGACCGTGGCGGCCAATCTCGCGCTCGCGCTGAAGGCCGAGGGCGCCGCGGTCGGCATCCTCGATGCGGACATCTACGGCCCGAGCCAGCCGCGCATGATGGGCGTCTCCGGCCGCCCCGACTCGCCCGACGGCAAGACGATCGAGCCGCCGCTCGGACACGGCGTGCCGACGATGTCGATCGGCCTGCTGGTCGACGAGGAGACGCCGATGATCTGGCGCGGACCGATGGTGACCCAGGCCCTGCAGCAGCTGCTCGGCGATACGCGCTGGGGCGAGCTGGACTACCTGATCGTCGACCTGCCGCCCGGCACCGGCGACATCCAGCTGACCTTGAGCCAGCGCGTGCCGGTGGCCGGCGTGGTGATCGTGACCACGCCGCAGGACATCGCCCTGCTCGACGCGCGCAAGGCGCTGAAGATGTTCGACAAGGTCAAGGTGCCGGTGCTCGGCATCGTCGAGAACATGGCCACCCACGTGTGCTCGGCCTGCGGCCACGAGGAGCACGTGTTCGGCGACGGCGGCGGCGCGCGCATGGCCGAGCAGTACGGCATACCGCTGCTCGGCAGCCTGCCGCTGGACATCCGCATCCGCGAGCAGGCCGACGGCGGCACGCCGACGGTCGCGGCGATGCCGGACTCGGACCTCGCCGCGCGCTATCGCGCGATCGCGCGCAACGCCGCCGCGCAGCTGTCGCTGCGGCCGCGCAACAAGTCGATCGCGTTCCCGAAGATCGTCGTGCAGAACGGCTGAGGCGGCCGCTCAGGCACCGGTCGCGACCGGCCGCGAGCGGTCGGCGATCCAGCCGCTCCACGACGGCGCGAACAGGCGCGAGCCGGGCAGGCCGGCATGCGTCATCGCCAGCACGTTGTGGCAGGCGGTCACGCCCGATCCGCACATGTGGACCACCTCGTGCGGCGCACGGCCGCCGGTCAGCGCGGCGAACTCGGCCGCCAGCACGGACGGCGGCTTGAAACGGCCGGCCGCGTCGAGATTCTCGGTGTACGGGCGATTGCGCGCGCCGGGCACGTGGCCGGCGACCGGGTCGATCGGCTCGACCTCGCCGCGGTAGCGCGGCGCCGCGCGCGCGTCGAGCAGCACGACCGCGCCAGCGCCGAGCGCCGCGGCCAGTGCATCGGCATCCAGGTGCAGCGCGGGATCGAAGTCGACCTCGACCGAGCTCGGGCTGCGCGGCGGCGCGGCGCCCGATTCGAGCGGCAGGCCGGCCGCGCGCCAGGCGCCGAAGCCGCCGTCGAGCACGGCGACGTCGGCACTGCCGGCCGCGCGCAGCAGCCACCAGGCGCGGGCGGCCGCGAGTGCGCCGGCGGCATCGTCGTAGACCACGACCGGCAGGTCCGGCCGCCAGCCCCAGCGCGACAGCAGCGCCGAGAACGCCGCCCGCGTCGGCAGCGGATGGCGGCCGAGGTTCGCGCGCGACAGGTCCGACAGGTCGCGCTCCAGATCGGCATGGACCGCGCTCGGGACGTGCGCGGCGGCATGCGCGGCCGGGCCTTTGGCCGGATCGGCCAGATCGGCGCGGGCGTCGACCACCAGCACCGGTCCTGCGGCGAGGCGTTCGGCGAGCGTAGGCGGATCGACGATCACGGCGGTCATGGCGCAGCCTCCAGGCGGCGGATCAGGTTCAGGATGATCGCGGCGGTCGCGCCCCAGACGCGATGGCCCTCGTAGTGGAACTCGTGGATATGGCGGCGCTCGCCGCGCCACTGGATCTCGGTCGCCTGCAGCCGGCCCGGTGCGCGCACGTAGTCGAACGGCACCTCGAACACCGCGCTGACCTCGGCCGGATCGGGCGCCAGCTCGAAGCCGGGCTCGACCCAGCCGACGACCGGCGAGACGCAGAAGCCCGAGACCGTGTCGAAGGCGTCGAGATAGCCGAGCGGATCGACGAAGCGCGCGTCGATGCCGGTTTCCTCGAAGGTCTCGCGCAGCGCCGCGCCGACTGCGTCGGCATCGGCGCGCTCGACGCGCCCGCCCGGGAAGCTGACCTGGCCGGCATGCGTACGCAGCGTGTCGGTGCGCCGCGTCAGCAGCAGCGTGAGGCCGTCGTGGCGGTGGACCAGCGGCACCAGCACCGCGGCCGCGCTGGTCGGCGCGGCATCGTCGCCGAGGCGGCGTGCCGGCAGGCACGGCGGCGTGTCGAGCGGATGCAGCACGCGGCGCAGCCGGTCGGCGTCGAGCAGCGTCGAAACGCGCGGTGCCGCGCTCACGGGGCAGCCTTGCGGCGCGCGGGCAGCACCACGTCGATCAGCCGGCGGCGTTCCTCCGGCGACATCGACAGCCAGCCGGCGATCTCGGCGCCGGTACGCAGGCAGCCCAGGCAGCGCCCGGCGGCGTCGAGCCGGCATACGCCGGTGCACGGGCTGGGGATCGTTGCGACAGGTCGGATCGGCGGCGCGGAGGACATCGGGGCGAACGGGGAGCGATGCGTCATTCTAGTCCGGCATTCGCGTCCGCCGGAAACGCGAACGCCGCGGCAGGGCCGCGGCGTCCGGACAGGCGCGTGACGATGCCTTACTTGACGTCGACGATCTTGATTTCCCAGATCACGACGAGGTTGTTGGTGTTCTGGTCCGGCGGCAGGAACACGCGCCAGTAGTCGCCGACCTTCATGCGCTGCACGACCTCGGCGAGGTTGCCGTTGCCCGAGACCTGGGTCAGCTCGGCGGTCTTCAGCGACGGCGGCGGGCCGGCGAACGTGCTGCGCAGCTCCTGGCCGTCGGTCTTGGAGATGCGGAAGTGCATCGTGACCTCGGCATTGGCGGTGACCTGCTTGCCCGAGCCCTCGTCGATGACCTGGTACTGCACGCCCGACGGCAGCGCGAGGATGCCCTTCTTGCTGCGGTTGGAGGCCATGAACGCGTCGCTGGTGCGCTTGTTGGCGGCCAGCTCCTGCTCGGCCTCGCCCTTCTTCTTCTCGGCGTACTTCTCCATCGCGGTGCGCAGCTGGTCTTCCGGCACGGCCGTGGCGCGGCCGGCGAAGCCGTCCTGCAGCGCCTTGACGACGGTGTTGATGTCCAGATCCGTGCCCGACTGCGCCTTCATCTTGGCGCCGAGGTCGTAGCCGACCGCGTACGAGACCTTGCCCTTGTCGGTCGAGGTGTCCTGCGCGAAAGCGGCGCCCGCCACGACCAAGCCCGCCAACGCGAGCGACCAACCGAACTTCATGCCTGCCTCCGGAAATGGGGGTGAACGCCCGGACCGATGCGACCGAGCGGTGCGTAAAAGCGGTCCAGTGTACCCGACTACGGGACCCGCTCCAATGCGGAAGGTTCCGCGCGCGGCCGGGCCGCCGGACGCCCCTGCTATGATCCGCGCCCTTCCTGAACATCCCGCTAGGAGAGAGGCACGATGGGCTTTGGCAACCTGCTGACCGCCGATCGCGACGGCGTGCGCACGATCACCGTCAACCGGCCCGACAAGCTGAACGCGCTCGACCGGCAGACCATCGCCGAGCTGCAGATCGCATTCGACCAGGCGCGCCACGACGATGCCGTGCGCGTGGTCGTGCTGACCGGCGCCGGCGAGAAGGCCTTCGTCGCCGGTGCCGACATCGCCGAATTCTCGTCGCTGACGCCGCTGCAGGCGGTGAGCTTCGCGCAGGCCGGCCAGCGCATGACCTGCAGCATCGAGCGGCTCGGCAAGCCGGTGATCGCACGCCTCGGCGGCTACGCGCTCGGCGGCGGGCTGGAACTGGCGATGGCCTGTCACCTGCGCATCGCCTCGACGCGCGCGCGCATCGGCCAGCCGGAGATCAATCTCGGCCTGATCCCGGGCTTCGGCGGCACCCAGCGCCTGGCGCGGCTGGCCGGCCGCGCGGCCGCGCTGGAGCTGTGCCTGCTCGGCGCGCCGATCGATGCGGCGCGTGCGCTCGCGCTGGGTGTGGTCAACCGCGTGGTCGAGCCCGAAGCGCTCGATGCCGAAGTCGAGGCGACCGCCGCCCAGCTCGCGGCTGCCGCGCCGCACGCGCTGGCCGGCATCCTCGACACCGTGCTCGCCGCCGGCGATCTCGGCAGCGACGACGGTCTGGCCTACGAGGCCAAAGCCTTCGGCCTGTGCTTCTCGACCGCCGATGCACGCGAGGGCACCGCGGCCTTCCTCGAGCGCCGCAAGCCCCGTTTCACCGGCGGCTGACCGGGGCGGGCCCGGCAGCACCGGGGCCGCCGCCGGCGGTGACCGGCGACGGCGCCAGCGAGGCGCCCAGGTCGAGCGTGGCCCGGGTTCCGCGGCCGAGCCGCGAATCGAGCCGCAGCGTCCAGCCGAGGTGGTCGCAGATGCGCGCGATCAGCGCCAGACCGATGCCGCCGCCGTCGCGATGGTCGCCGCGCGCGAGGCGCGTATGGATCGCGCTGATCTCCTCGGGCGACATGCCGTGGCCGGGATCGTCGATCGTGACCACGCCGCGTGCGCTCAGGCCGATCGCGATCGTGCCGCGGTCGCTGTTCTCGATCGCATTGCGCAGCAGGTTGCCGATCGCCGCCTGCACGATGTGCAGCGGCGCGACCAGCACGCAGGTCGGCAGCGGCGCCAGCGTCAGTTCCAGATCCTTGTCGCGGCACAGGTGGCGGTGGTCGGCGACGATGACCGGCAGCAGCTGGTCGAGCGCGATGCGGTCGCTGATCTCGGCCAGGCGCGCCGGATCCTTGGCCAGCACCAGCAGCAGGCCGATCAGCCGCTCGACGTCGCGCGCGGTGCCGTGGATGCGCGCCAGCTGGCCGCGCACCGTCGGCGGCAGGTCGGCCGTGGCTGCGGCGATCTCGGCGGCGCCGGCGATCACCGCGACCGGGGTGCGCAGCTCGTGGCTGGCACTGTCGACGAAGGCGCGCTCGCGCGCGACGAACTGCTCGTTGCGCGCGAGGTAGTCGTTCAGCGCATCGGCGATCACGACCAGTTCGGCAGAGGCGCCGGGCGGCAGCTGCAGGCGCTGACCGGTTTCCTGCGGCTGCAGGCGCGCGATGCGCCCGGCCAGCGCGCTGAGCGGATGGGTCAGCGATCCCACGCCCCAGGCGACCAGGCCGGCCATCACCGCGACCATCGCCAGCGCCGAGGCCAGCAGCGCCCAGCCGAGGTCGTATTCGCGGCGTTCCAGATCGCCGATGTCGAGCGCCAGCACCAGGCGCTGGCCGTCGACGTCGCGGACCAGGATCACCCGTTCGCGGCCGTCGAGCACGAACTCGTCGTGCACGCCCGGCGGCAGCGTGTCCAGCGGCGGCGGCACCGGCACGCCGGGCGGGAAGGTCAGCAGCTCCAGCGTGCGCGTATCGGGCCAGCGGTAGTCCGGATCGAGCGCGCGGCGACTCAGGAAGTGGTCCATCTCGGCGCGCAGCAGCGATTCCCAGACCAGGTGCTCGGCATTCTCGTTGACGTAGAAGCCGTGCACGGCGACGCCGATCGACAGCAGCGCTGCATAGGCGATCAGGCCCAGCGTGATGCGGCGGCGCAGTCCCCAGCGCACGCTCATCGTCGGTTTCCGCTCGGACCGGGCATGGCGCCGATCATAGCGGCCCGGATGCCGGCCGGTCAGGGCGCCGCAGCAGCCGCGAGCGCCGGCCGCCGGCAGCCGGCGAACAGATCGAGCCGGGCGTCGTAGACCGACGTGGACACCTCGAGCAGTCCGAGCACGCTGTGGAACAGGTTGTCGTGGCTGGCCGGCTGGTGCGCGCGCTCGCGCAGGCAGGCCAGATCGAGGCCGCCCTGCGCGAGCCAGGCCGGCGACAGCCAGGCGATCATCGGCACATGCGTCTGCGTCCGCGGTGCGATCGCGTACGGCACGCCGTGCAGGTACAGGCCGTTCTCGCCGAGCGACTCGCCGTGGTCGGACACGTAGATCAGCGCGCTCGCCCGGTCCGGACGCGCCGCCAGCACGCCGATCGCGCGCGCCAGCACGTGGTCGGTGTAGAGCAGCGCGTTGTCGTAGGCGTTGACGATCGCCTCGCGGCTGCAGTGGCCGAGCTCGGCGTCGCGGCAGGCCGGCGTGTAGCGTTCGAATCCGGCCGGATAGCGGCGGTAGTAGCTGGGCCCGTGATTGCCGATCGGGTGCAGCACCAGAACCTGATCGCCGGGCCCGTCGAGGCGGTGCTCCAGGCCCTGCAGCAGCACCTCGTCATGGCAGCCCTCGGCGTCGCAGAACGCCGGATCGTCGGCGTGTTCGTAGGACTCGAACGGCAGGCCGTCGCAGACGCCCTTGCAGCCGGTCTGGTTGTCGCGCCAGAGCGTTGCGATGCCGGCATGATCGAGCACGTGCAGCAGCGACTCGGAATGCCTGATGCGGTCCTTGTCGTAGTCGCGGCGTCCGTACGGCGAGAACATGCACGGCAGCGACACCTCGGTGCTCGTCCCGCATGAGGTGACCTCGCCGAAATTGATCGGCGCGATCCGCGCCAGCTCGGGCGTGGTCTGCCGCGCATAGCCGCCGAGCCCCCAGTTCTGCGCGCGCGCGGTCTCGCCGACGACGATCACCAGCAGCCGCGGCTCGCGCTTCGCCGCCGCGACCACGCGCGCGTCGGTGCCGACCGGCTCGCGGCTGCGGTTCTTGGCGGCACCGTCCTCGGCGAGCACGCGCGCCAGCGAGACCAGATAGTTGCCGGGCGTCGCCAGATGGCGGATCTCGCGGTGGTTGCGCAGCAGCGCGGCCACGTCCTGGAACGAGACCAGCGCGGCCACCGCCAGCAGCGCCGGCGCCGCGATCAGGACCGCGGCGCGGATCAGCAGCGCGCGGCCAGGCGGCCGGCGGCGGATGCGCACGCGCCAGAGCGCCAGCGCCGGCAGTACGCCGAACGTCAGCACGCTGGCGAGCATGCCCGGTGCGATCAGCTCGCGCGATTCCTTGGCATCGGTATGCAGGATCGTGCGGACCATGTCCGGGTCCAGATAGACCGTGTAGGTGCGCATGTAGTACGCCGCCATCGCACTGACGATCAGCAGCACGGCCAGCACCGGCTTGGCGGCGCGGCCGCCGCTGAGCAGGCACAGCAGCAGCCAGTTGGCGGCCGTCAGCATCACGAACAGGCTGATCACGGTGATCGCGGCCGCGCCGCCGAGGCTGCCGCTGGCCTCCACCGCGCTCCAGAACGCGCCGTTGCAAGCCAGCGCCAGGTAGGCCGCGACCAGCAGCGCCAGCGTCTCGCTGCCGAGCTGCGGACGCGTCCAGTCCGTGCCGGCCCGGTGGCCGGGCACGGCGCCTTGGACGACCGCGCTCATCGCGCCTCCACCACGGGCGGCGCGTCGCGGCGCCGCGCCGGGTCCAGGGTGAGCGCGTAGCCGGCCAGCGCGACCAGCCAGCAGATCGCCAGCGTCCACAGATCGTGCGAGAGGAAGTGCGCGCCGCGCAGCTGCTGGGCGACGCCGAATGCCAGACCCAGGCCGAGTCCGGCGGCGAGACCGGCCCGGCGCCAGCGCGGCCGCGTCGCGTGCGCGAAGAAGTAGGTCGCGACCCAGGCGTAGCCGGCGCTGGCATGGCCGGCCGGAAAGCACACGCCGCGCGGCACGCCGCCCGGCCGCGCCGCGAACAGGCCGAGCCAGGGCCGCTCGCCGCCGTAGCGCAGCAGATCCCACGGGCAGTCGACGTCGGACCAGGACTTGATCCACGACACCAGCAGCGTCGCGACCAGCGTCGTCAGCGTCAGGTAGGCCAGCGGCCGCCGCCACGGCGACAGCCGCGGCCGGATCGTCGCGGTCAGCCAGGCCGCCGCGACCGCCAGCCACAGCGCGGTGGTCGCGTGCTTGCCGGCGTCGTGCAGCACGGCCGCGGTCAGCGGGTGCGACTTCAGCGTCCAGGCATGGCCTTCCCAGGCGTAGAGCCGGTCGGCCAGCCAGCGGTCGCCGCCGAACGTCCACAACACGACGCTCGCCGCGGCGAGGGCGAGCAGCGGCCGGACCAGCATGCGCCGGTAGAACGCCCGATCGAGCGCTGGCGCGGGCCCCGCATCCGGGGCAAGCGGGGTCGCTGGGTGGTCGGCTGGGGGCATGGCGCGAAACGGCGGTCGGCGCGCCATCGGCGGCGCGGCGGCATGTTCGGCGCGGCGGCGTCGGAATATGGTCGGAGCGATGTTGCCGGAGCGTGAACGCGGCGTGCCACAATCGGCCCGCTCCGACCGCGTTCCGACACGGGCATGGCGACGCTGTCGGGACGCGCGGCGGATGGTCCGCCCGATGTCGCGAGGAGTCCGCCGCCGATGCGCGTACTGGTCGTGGAAGACAACCGCAGCCTGGTCGCCAATCTCTTCGAGTATTTCGAGGCGCGCGGCCACACCCTCGATGCCGCGCCGGACGGCCCGACCGGTTTCCATCTGGCGACCACGCAGACCTACGACGCGATCGTGCTCGACTGGATGCTGCCGCGTCTGGACGGCCGCCAGGTGTTGCGCGCGCTGCGCGAGGAGCAGGGTCTGGACACGCCGGTGCTGATGCTGACCGCCCGCGACGAGCTGCCCGACAAGATCGCCGGTTTCCGCGCCGGTGCCGACGACTATCTGACCAAGCCGTTCGCGCTGCCGGAACTGGAGGTGCGGCTCGAGGCGCTGGTCGCGCGTGCGCACGGCCGCGGCCGCAGCCGCGTGCTGCAGATCGCCGATCTGCGGCTGGACCTGGCCACGCTCGAGGTCTCGCGCGGCGGCCGCGCGCTGCATCTGTATCCGGCCTGCCGCAAGCTGCTGGAAGTGCTGATGCAGGCCAGTCCGGCCGCGGTCACGCGCGAACGTCTCGAGCACGCGCTATGGGGCGACATGCCGCCGGACGGCGACATGCTGCGCTCGCACGTCTACGAGCTGCGCCGCAGCGTCGACGGGCCGTTCCCAGTCAAGCTGATCCACACGTTGCCGCGGGTCGGCTACCGGCTGGCGCGGCTGGAAGGCGACGAGCCGGCCGCGCCGGCCGGTCCGGCGTAACCGGTCCCGATGCGCTCAGCGCCGCGCCAGATCGTCGGGCAACGGTGCGGCCAGCGGCAGTTCCCAGGCATCGTCGGCGCCGCGGCTGCGCGCGAGTACGCGGATGCCGCTGCCTTCGCGATACTCGATCAGGCTGGTGAACACGAACGGCAGGTCGTCGAGGAGGATCTGGCCGCGCGCGAGGAAATAGCGGCTGTCGACGCCGAGCAGGCGCAGCGTCGAGGGATCGAGCGTGACGCCGGCTCCCTGCAGGAAGGTCTGGAACGCGGCCACGTCGGTCCAGCGCGCCTGGCCGTTACTCCAGGCGCGCTCGGCGACGCTCTGCGTGACCGTGTCGGCCAGCGCCATCAGCAGCGGTACGCTGGCGGTATTGACGTTGAGCCGGGTGCCGGCCGGCAGCGCGCAGACGTACGGCGCCAGGCGTGCATAGCTGTCGCTTCCGACGCCGCGCACCAGGCGCAGCTCGGAGGCATGTGCGAACGCGCGCCGCGCCGGCCGGTACGGCACCGGCTGGGCGAGGTAGGCGCCTTCGTCGCTGCCGGCGCCGCCGCCGAGCCAGTCGCTCAGCGCCTCGGCCAGCGCCGGATCGGCGCCGCGCACCAGCGCGAGCCGACGGAACACGCGCTGCCAGGCGGCGAGGTCGGGCCGGCCCGGCATCAGATTGTTGAGATTGAAGCAGCCGTTGAGATCGCGCAGGCGGCCGCTGATGACGCCGCCCGGCACCGGCTGCGCCGGCATCGGCGCGTTCCAGGCGCTGCCGTGATGGTCGACGCGCGGGCCTTCGCTGCGCGTGCGCAGCAGCACCTGGGCCGCGTAGGCTTCGAGGCCGCCGGCGTAGGCCTGCGCCTGTTCGCCGCGCAGCACGTTGCGCGCGCGCGCCAGCGCCAGCTCGCCGCGATCGAGCAGAGCGGCCAGCAGGATCACCGCCAGCGCGACGACGAGCAGCGCGACGATCAGCGCGACGCCGCGCGGTGCCGCCGCTACCGGCGCGCGACGCCCGATCACGGCGCCTCCGGCGCGTCGGCCGGGGCCGCGCCGGGCGCGAGCGGCGGCAGCGACGCCGGCAGCGCCAGCACGCGGCGCAGCTCGCCGAGGTCCGGCAGCGCGAGGCGCAGCTCGACCGCCTGCGGCAGCAGCGCCGGATCGGCGCCGTCCGGCGGCCAGTAGTCGCGCCAGGCGCCGTCGCCGCCGAGATAGCGCAGGCGCAGCGCGTCGACGTCGTGCAGGCGCGTGCGCGTGGCCGGCGCCGTGGTCGGCGCGCGGTCGAGCACCGCGTAGCGGCCCTGCTGCAGGCGGCGATCGTCCAGGCCCCAGACCACGCGCTCCAGATTGCTGCGCGCGAGCGCCAGCGGATTGGCGAAGCCCAGCCGCGTCAGCTCGACGTGATCGGGCGTGCCGACCAGGGCCGGGCGCAGCTCGCCGTAGTTGCCGCGCACCGGCCGTGCGATCGCCTGGCGCAGATCGCGCGCGAGGTCCGACACGCTGCGCACGACGGCGCCGAAGCGGTCCTGCTCGGCGGCGAGCGCGCCGCGCACCTGGACGATGCGGTCGAGCGCGCCGTAGGCGATCGCCGCCAGCGCCGCGAACACCGTCAGCGCGACGAGCAGCTCGACCAGCGTGAAGCCGGTCGCCGCGGCGCGCCGGCTCACGGCTGCGGCTCCTGCGCGGCGAAGCCGGTCAGCGTCGCCGACGCGGCGTCCGCGCCGTCGGCGAACACGGCGACGTCGAGGCGGCGGATCGCCGGGTCGGGCGTGGCCTGCACCTCGAGCGTCCAGCGCCAGTCGCGTGCGGCATAGCGCAGCCGGCCGTCGCGGCGGCCGGTCGGCGGCAGTGCCGTGGTCAGGCGCGTCTCGGTCAGCACGTCGGCGGCGATCCAGCCGGCCAGCGTGCGCTCGCGCAGCGCGTCGAACGCGGCCACCTCGAGCGCCGCGCCGCGCGTCAGCGCGAGCAGCGCGATCGCCACGATCGCCAGCGCGATCATGACCTCGAGCAGCGTGAAGCCGGCCTGCGCGCGCCTCATGTCGTTGCGCGCCTTCATGGTGACGCGACCGCCTCGACAGCGACGGTGCCGTCGCTCTCGCCGCGCACGCGCTGCGCCTCGCCGGCATCGCCGAGCCGCAGCACCAGATCGAACGGCGTCAGCTCGCCGGAGGCGAAGCAGACCAGCTGCGGGCGGTCGCCGGACGCGCTGCGCGCGAGCGGCCGGCCGTCGCGGCCGAGCTCGGCGCGCAGGCCCTCCGGCCAGACGCGCCGGCGCAGCTCGCCGGCGTCCGGCAGCGGCTGCCAGCCTTCGGGCTCGAAGCGGCTGAAGCCGTAGCCGCCGGCGAGCACGGCGACGCCGATATCGCGGCCGCTGAGCTCGGCCTGCGTGCAGGCATGCGCGACCAGGGCCGCGAAGCGCTCGGCCTCGCCGCGCAGGCGGCGCTCGGCCGAGCCGCCGACCGCCAGCGTGACCGCCAGCGCGAGCACGCCGACGATCACGATCACGACCAGCACTTCGATCAGCGTGAAGCCCGCCGCGCGCGAACGCGGCGCCCGATGACGGCCGCTGCGGAGCGCGCGCATCGCGCCGGTCAGGATTCCCAGTTGCCGACGTCGGCCGCCTCGCCCTCGCCGCCGGCGCGACCGTCGGCGCCGAAGCTGTAGACGTCGACGGCGCCGCGCTGACCCGGCATCTGGTACTGGTAAGGACGGCCCCACGGATCCTTCGGCATCTGGTTGAGGTAGGGGCCCTTCCAGTTCGGCGCCTCCGGCTGGCCTGACGGCCGCGTGACCAGCGCCTGCAGCCCCTGCGACGCGCTCGGATAGGCGAAGTTGTCGAGCTTGTAGAGATTGAGCGCGGTGACGATGCCCTGGATGTCCTGACGCGCGCGCGTGATGCGTGCCTCGCCGGGGCGGTCCATGAACTGCGGCACGACGATCGCGGCGAGGATGCCGATGATCACGACGACGACGATGATCTCCAGCAGCGTGAAGCCGCGCGCGCGGCGCGAGGATCGGAACGGAAGCAGGCGCATGGTCGGCTACTTGTGCGGATGCGAGGTGGCGCCGATCATAGCAAGCCATGTCCGCTTCCCGCTCCGCCGCGCTGGCCGCGCGCGACCTCGCCGTGGTCTGGCATCCGTGCACGCAGATGCACGACCACGAAACCCTGCCGATGCTGCCGATCGAGCGTGCCGAGGGCGTCTGGCTGCACGGCTGTGACGGCCGGCGCTGGATCGACGCGGTCAGCTCATGGTGGACCAACGTGCTCGGTCACCGCCATCCGCGCATCGTCGCCGCGCTGAAGGACCAGCTCGACCGCCTCGACCACGTCATGCTGGCCGGCTTCACGCACGAGCCGGCGGTCGCGCTCGCCGAGGCGCTGGTGCGCGTCGCGCCGCCGGGCCTGGCGCGCGTGTTCTACGCCGACAACGGCTCGAGCGCGGTCGAGGTCGCGCTGAAGCTCTCGTTCCACTACTGGCGCAACCTCGGCCGCGGCATGCGCACGCGTTTCGTCGCGCTCAACGGCAGCTACCACGGCGAGACGCTCGGCGCGCTGTCGGTGACCGACGTCGCGCTGTACCGGCGCACCTATGCGCCGCTGCTGCTCGAGCCGTTCCTGGTGCCGCCGCCGGACGGCAGCACGCGCCGGCCCGGCGAGTCGGCCGAGGCCGAGACCGCGCGCTGTCTCGACGCGCTGCGCGAGGTGCTCGAGCGCCACGGCGAGTCGATCTGCGCGCTGATCGTCGAACCGCTGGTGCAATGCGCCGGCGGCATGCGCATGTATCCGCCGGCGTATCTGGCCGGCGCGCGCGCGCTCTGCGATGCGCACGGCGTGCATCTGATCGCCGACGAGATCGCGACCGGATTCGGCCGCACCGGCACGCTGTTCGCGTGCGAGCAGGCCGGCATCGCGCCGGATCTGATGTGCGTGTCCAAGGGCCTGACCGGCGGCACCCTGCCGCTGGCCGCGGTGCTCGCGACCGAGGCGATCTACGCAGCGTTCTACGCCGAGCACGCCAGCGGCAAGGCATTTCTGCATTCGCACAGCTACACCGGCAATCCGCTGGCCTGCCGCGCCGCCTGCGCGACATTGGCGATCTTCGAGGACGAGCCGGTGCTCGAGCGCAATCGCGCGCTGGCCGCGCACCTGGCCGAGCAGCTGGCGGCGCTGGCCGGTCACCGCCACGTCGCCGGCATCCGCCAGACCGGCATGATCGCCGCGCTCGATCTGGTCCGCGCCGACGGCACGCCGTTCGCGCCGGGCGAGCGGCGCGGCCTGCGCGTCTATCGACACGGACTCGACCACGGCGTCGTGCTGCGGCCGCTCGGCGACGTGATCTACTTCATGCCGCCGTACGTGATCACGCCCGAGGAAATCGACCGCGTCGTCGCGGTCGCCGCGGCCGGCATCGAGCGCGCCGCCGCCGATTGAGCCGGCTCGCCGCCGATGGCGGTGTCGGGTCGCCGCCTGGGGACGATGCGGACCTGCGGCGGTTCCGGCGCGCCTCGCCGGCGCGAACACCGTGCGGCCGGTGTGCGGCGTCGATTGGCCCGGCGACGATCGCATCGAGCGTCCGGCACCGACGGAACCGTCCAGCCTCGCGCGATCCTGCCCGGTTCCGGGGCGGCGCCCGGTTCGGGCGTCCGGCGTCCAGGTCACGCCGGCATGCCGCGCTCCGGACCGTGCCCTCGCGCGGTCACAGCGCCCGCGTCAGGAAGCGGCTGTACGGATCGGGCGCGTAGTCGCCGAACGGCGCGCAATCGGTGAAGCCGAAGCGCAGGTACAGCGCATGCGCCGGTGCGAACGCGGGCCCCGAACCGGTCTCGAGGCTGAGCCGTCGACAGCCGCACCCGCGCGCCTCGGCGATCAGATGCTCGAGCAGGCGAGCCGCGACGCCGCGGCGGCGGTAGGCATCGACGGTGCGCATCGACTTGATCTCGCCGTGGCCCGGTTCCAGCGCCTTGAGCGCGCCGCAGCCGGCGAGGTGCTCGCCGTCCCAGACGCTCCAGAACGTGATCGGTGCGGCACGCAGCGCGGCGACGTCGACGTCGAGCGCGTGCACGCTCTCGGGCGGCGAATGCCGGGCCAGATCGGCGCGATGCGCGCGCAGCAGCGCGACGGTGCGCGGATCGGACAGGTCGTCGCGGCGAATGTCCAGGAGCGCTCCATGTGTCGGCGGCGGGCAGGGCGCCCAGCATAGAACGTCGCGCCGCGTACGGGCGAGGCTGCGGCCGCCACGGCGGTCGCACGGCACCTCCGTTCGCGGTTGGGCCCGGTTCGATCCGGTCGATCGCGCGGCCGCCGGGCGGCAGGGCGACGCCGCCGGGCCGCTGTTTCGCTGGTCGGGTTCGGCGCCGGCCGCCCGCGTGTGAGATTTTCCGCCGTGCCGCGAATCACTCCTCGACCCCCAGCCAGCCCATTGCCCGTGCCGATCCCATCCACCCCACGCACCGCGTCGCCCGAGTTCACCGATCGGGTCGAGGCGCACCGCGGCATCCTGTTCAAGGTCGCGGCCAGCTACGGCCGCAGCGCCGAAGACCGTGCCGATCTGATCCAGGACATCACGCTGCAGCTGTGGCGCGCCTGGCCCGGCTACGACCCCGGCCGTCCGTTCGCGACCTGGATGTACCGCATCGCGCTGAACGTCGCGATCACGCAGCAGCGCCGCGAGCGGCCGCTGGCCGCGCACGATCCGCTCGGCGAAGAGCATGCCGATCTGATCGGCCTGGACGATGTCGACGCCGAGGATCGCGAGCGCCTGGCCCTGGTTCAGCGCGCGATGCGCGCGCTCGGCGCGCTCGACCGCGCATTGCTGCTGCTGCACCTGGACGGCTGCAGCCATCGCGAGATCGGCGAGGTGCTCGGCATCCGCGACGGCAACGTCGCGACGCGGCTGGGCCGCATCAAGCAGCACCTGCGCCGGCAGACCGGCGCGGCCACCCGGAACGAAGGAGAGACGCGATGAACTACGACGAACTCGAACAGGCCTGGCGCGGACTCGGCGAGCGGCTCGACCGCTGCCAGCTGTCGATCGACCGGCAGCGCCGCCGCGACGCACTCGGCGCCGCGCGCGCCCGGCTGCGCCTGCTGTCGCTGGGACAGCTCGTGCAGCTGGCGATCGGTGTGCTCATCGTGCTGAGCGCCGGCAGCTACTGGTGGGCGCGGCTCGATCAGCCGCATCTGGCGGTCTACGGCATCGCGATCCATCTCTACGGCCTGGGGCTGCTGGTCGCGGCCGGCACGCAGCTGGCCGCGCTCGTGCGGATCGACTACCGCGCGCCGGTGCTGGCCGTGCAGCGCCAGCTGCTGGCGCTGCGGCGCCTGCGCGTGACCGCCGATCGCTGGCTGCTGATCGCCGGCTTCGTGGTCTGGGTGCCGTTCGTGTTCGCGCTGCTCGCCGCGGCCGGGCTCGATGTCTGGTCCACCCGGCCGGCCGTGGTCGGCTGGAATCTCGCCGCCGGTCTCGCGCTGGCGGCGCTCGTCGGCTGGCTGACGCTGCGTTTCCGCACCGCGTTCGAGCGCGACGCGGCCGGCCGCAGCCTGCGCGACGCACAGGCCGATCTGGCCGAGTTCGAGGGCGCCGACTGATGCGGCGATGCCGGGCGTGCGGCGATTTTCGTACACTGCCCGCGTCATGCGCATTCCCCGTGTCTACGTCGCCGGCGCCCTGGTCAGCGGGCGCGAGATCGATCTGCCGGCCCAGGCCGGCGAACACCTGGTCCGCGTGCTGCGCCTGGAGCGCGGCCATCCGCTGGTGCTGTTCAACGGCGACGGCGGCGAGTACGCCGCGACGATCGCCTCGCTGGCCAAGCGCGGCGTGACCGTGCAGGTCGGAGACGTCCGTGCCGGGACCGACCGCGAGAGTCCGCTGCGGCTGGTGCTGGCGCAGGGCATCGCGCGCGGCGAGAAGATGGACTGGGTGCTGCAGAAGGCGACCGAGCTCGGCGTCGAGCGCATCGTGCCGCTGATCACCGAGCGTACCGAGGTGCGTCTGGACGCCGACCGCGCCGAGCGCCGCCTCGCGCACTGGCAGGCGGTGCTGGCCGGCGCCTGCGAGCAATCCGGACGCAATCGCCTGCCGGAGCTGGCCGCGCCGGTGCGGCTCGCGCACTGGGCCGCGTCGCTCGGCGCCGACGCCGGCCGGCGGCTGGCGCTCGATCCGGCCGGCGATCGGCGCGCGGCCGATCTGCCGCGGCTGGAGGCGGCGACGCTGGTCGTCGGGCCCGAAGGCGGCCTGTCCGACCAGGACCTGGCGATCCTGCGCCAGGCCGGTTTCGACGGTCTGCGGCTCGGGCCGCGGATCCTGCGCACCGAGACCGCCGGCCTGGCCGCGATCGCCGCGCTGCAGGCGCTGCACGGCGACCTGTAGGCATCGTTCGCCCGGCGCCCGGGGGCCGGCTTCCGCATCGCGATGCGGGCTCGTCCGGTTCGCCGCCGCATCCGCGGCATCGATCCGGCGCCCGCGGATGCCGGCTCACGAGGACCGCCGCGGCGGCGACCGGCACGTCGTCTGAACGGCGCAGGCGGCGACGCCCGCCGCGGCTATGGGCCAAATTCGGCGCCGGTGCGACAATCGGGGTTTCGCGCGCACTCCGTGGAACCGGCATGCAGGACACCACCCAACGTCTGGCCACCGCCCGTGATCGGAAGATCCAGCCGATCGACGCCGATGCGATCCCGCTGACGATCAACGGCAAGCCGTATTTCCACGGCGGCGACCCGGACATGCCGCTGCTGTGGTTCCTGCGCGACGTGCTGCGCCTGACCGGCACCAAGACCGGCGGCTGCGGCGACGGTGCCGATTGCGGCGGCGTCTGCACGCTGCTGGTCGAGGGCCGTGCGGCACGCGCCTGCCGCACGCCGATGCGCGAGCTGATCGGCAAGCGCGTGGTGACGATCGAGGGTCTGCACGAGGGCGCGCTGCATCCGGTCCAGCAGGCCTGGATCGAGGAGGACGTCTCGCCGACCGGCTACGTCCAGCCGGCCGTCATCATGGCGGCGGTCGGTCTGCTGATGCGCAACCCCCGGCCGAGCGAGGAGGAGATCGCCGGCCTGGCCGTGCTCTGCCGCGACGGCTCCTATCCGCGCATACGCCGCGCGGTCGCGCGCGCCGCCGAGCTGATGCGGGCGGCCGGCGCATGAGCACGGTCGATCGTGCGCGGCGGCGCTTCCTGACGATCGCGCTCGGTGCCGGCGGCGCTCTGCTGGTCGGCTTCCGCGAGGCGGCCGCCGCGCAGTTCCCCGAGGACTTCCCGACCGAGCTGCTCGGCGACGACCTGACCGCGCTCGGCCCGTTCATCCGGATCGAGCGCGACAACCGCGTCGTGATCGGCGCGCCCGGCTGCGAGGTCGGCCAGGGTGTCATGACCTCGCTGCCGATGCTGATCGCCGAGGAACTCGGCGTCGACTGGCGCCAGGTGCGCGTGCTGCAGCTGCCGTACGGCTACGCCGGCGACGGCGCGGCCGGCAGCGACCGCTACGGCCCGCAGGGTGGCGACCGACCCGGCCGCGTCGACGAGGACCGCGAGGATCTGCGCCGCGCCGGTGCCACCGCGCGTGCCCTGCTGGTCGCGGCCGCCGCGCAGGAGTGGCAGCTGGACGCGGCCGCGCTGCGCACCGAGGCCGGCCAGGTCGTCGCGCCGGACGGGCGGCGCCTGACCTATGCCGCGCTGGCGCGCAGCGCCGCGGCGCAGCCGGCGCCGGCCGAGCCGGTGCCGCTGAAGGATCCGGCGCGCTACACGATCATCGGCCGGCCGACGCGGATCGCCGACGCGCGCGAACTGGTGACCGGCCGCGCGCGTTTCGGCAGCGACGCCTATCGCGCCGACGCGCTGATCGCGGTGGTGCTGCGCTGTCCGTATCGCGACGGCAGCCTCGACGGCCACGACGACGCCGAGGCGCGCAAGGTGCCGGGCGTGCGCGAGATCGTCGTGCTCGAGCCGCCGCCGGCCGGCGCGCCGTGGGACGGCCATCAGGCCGCCGGCGTCGCCGTGCTCGCCGATACGACCTGGGCCGCGCTGCAGGGCCGCGCCCGGCTCGGCGTGACCTGGAAGCCCGGGCCTTGGCAGGAGGAATCGAGTACGGCCCTGATGGCCGCCGCGCACGCCGCGCTCGACAGCGGCGAGGGTACGCTCGAGCTGCGCCGCGACGGCGATCTCGAACGCGCGCGGCGCCAGGCGCTGCGCCTGATCGAGGCGCGCTACGAGATGCCGTTCCTCGCCCACGCGGTCGACGAGCCGCCCGGCGCCCTGGTCGAGCTCAAGCAGGACCGCGCCCTGCTGATCGCCTCGCTCGAGAACCCCGACGAGGCCTCGGCGATCGTCAGCCGCCTGACCGGCCTGCCGCGCAGCGCGGTCGAGATCCGCCTGACCCGCGCCGGCGGCAGCTACGGGCGCCGCCTGCGCAACGATTTCGTCGCCGAGGCGGTGCTGATCGCCAAGGCCGCCGGCAAGCCGGTCAAGCTGGTCTGGACCCGCGAGGACGATCTGCGCCACGACGGGTACCGCCCGCTCGGCGTGCATCAGCTGGCGGCGACGCTGGACCGGCGCGCGCGCATCACCGGCTGGTCGCACCGCTGCGCGGCGACGCCGCGCAACGACGGCGATCCGCGTCTGGCCGGCCAGCCGGCCTGGGCCGGCTGCCTGGAGGCCGACGGCTTCCCGGCCGGCCTGATCGAGCATGTCGAGAAGACCTTCCAGCCGATAGCGGCCGGGGTGCGGCGCGGCGACTTCCCGGGCGGCGCGCACAGCTTCAGCGCGTTCGCCGAGCAGTGCTTCGTCGACGAGATCGCCGTGGCGACGCGGCAGGACGCGGTCAAGCTGCGCCTGGGCCTGCTCGGCGAGCCGCGCGCGCTGCCGTACGGCGGCGCCGGCGGTCCGGTCTTCGACACCGGGCGCATGGCGCACGTACTGCAGACCTGCGCGACGCGGCTGGGCTGGGGCGTGCGGCGCAGCGACGGCCGCGGCCTCGGCATCGCCTGCCACTTCACCGACGGCGGCTACGTCGCCGAAGGCATGGACGTGTCGGTCGAGGGCGACCAGCTGGTGATCCACCGCGCGATCTGCGTGGCCGACATCGGCCGCATGGTCAATCCGCTCAACACCGAGTCGCAGCTGTCGGCGGCGATGCTCGACGGCATCTCCTGCGCGCTCGACCAGGTCGTCACCATTCGCGACGGGCAGGTCCAGGAGCGGGATTTCGGCGATTACCGCCTGCTCGACGGCACGCAGGCGCCGCGTCAGGTCGAGATCGTGATCGTGCCGTCCGACGCGGCGCCGGCACCGGCCTACGATGCCGCGATCACGCCGGCGGCGCCGGCGCTGGCCAACGCGATCCATGCTGCGACGACGGTGCGCATCCGCCGGCTGCCGCTGCGGCCGGAGCTGATGCGGATGCTGTGACCGCGTGGCCGCGTGACCGGGCCCGGCGAACGCGGCCGCGTCGTGTCTGCGCTCAGGTCTTGCGTTTGAACAGCTTCGGCACCGCGCCGGCCAGCGCCACCGCGCCGAGCGCGATCAGCTTCCAGAACTTCAGCAGCACCAGGCCGATCTTCGCGAACAGGCCCGACTTGGCGGCGAGCGTGCCGGCCACGAGAGCGCCGACGCCATAGGCGGCGGCCCGGTCGGTGGTCGCATCGTAATCGGCGTAGCGGTAGCCGGCATCGAAGTCGGCCATCGCCAGCAAGGCCTGCATGTCTCCGCGCACCTGGCCCAGCGCGTCCAGCGGCGCGATCGCGTTGAAGCTCAGGTAGCCGTGGCGGCCGAGCGTGCGGATGTCGTAGTTGAGCGTGTGCGCCGCTCCCTCCCCGCCGAAGACCAGATCCTTGGCCCAGTAGAGCGAGTTGCGGGCGCCGTCGTAGTGAGGCGGTTCGGCCCAGCCGGAGAGCTCCACGGTGTCGTAGCCGTGCTGCCGGCGCTGCTCGTTGGCGTCGCGCGTCGCGGCCTGCATGTCCCGGAGCATCGAGGCGTAGTCGATCGTCGCGGCTTCCGCATCGGAGACGTGGCCGTCGTCCGAATAGGTCACGACGACCGCCCAGCCCGCCTCGTCGAGCAGGCTCTGCCGGCCTTGCGGCAGAATCAGGCCGAGCACGTCCGAATCGGGCGGATTGCCCCAGAGCTGTTCGAGCACGGCCTGGGCATCGGTGGCGCGCAGATAGGCGTACTCGGGCGCCAGCTTGAGCGTCGCATGCGCTTCGGGCAGCGCGATCGTGCCCGATTCAAAGCGCAGGCCGTCGAGGAAGGATTGCAGCTGGGCGTTGCCCGACGCCTCCTCGGCACGCACGGCGGTCGGCAGCAGCAGGGCGATCAGGACGATCGCGCGCAGGATCGATGACATCGGTACGATTCCCCTGATGGTGGTGGCACCGCGCCAGCCCCTGCGGCGCGGCAGCATCGTCCGCAGCGAGATGCGGGCGGCGACCGCCGCATTATCGTCCGCCGGGCGCCGGCGTGGGAACCGCGAGCGGCGGCGGCAGGCTGAGGTCGAGCGGCCGCGCCGGCGCGCGTGGATCGGTCGTCGGCGCCGGCACAGCCGGAACGGCGTCGACGGGGCCGGCCAGGCTGCGCGGCAGCGGCGGATCGGCGCGCATCGCGCGCAGTTCCTCGATCGTTGCCTGCGGTGCCTTGCCCCAGCCGCAGCCGCCGAGGATCAGCATCCACGTGCAGCGCACCTGATAGCCCTGCGGCAGGTCGACCGTGCGCGAGACCGTATGCTCGCGCAGCCACTGCCCGCCGAGCGTCTCGTCGCGCGGCGCCCAGTCCTTCTCGAACCGCGTCGGCGCATATGGCAGCGGGCTGCGATGCGCGAGCGGATCGGGCGCGCCGGCCTCGCGTAGCGGGCGGTTCGAGAACGTGCGCGGCGCCGCGACCGGTGCCGGCAGCCGCGGCGTACCGTCGCGCTCGATCCAGCGCGGCGCCGGATCGGTGCGATCCGGCTCGGGCGTTGCGCCGGTGTCGGCTGCGAGCGGTGCCGCGGCGGTGTCGTCCGCGGCCGCGCGCGGCGCTGCTGGCGCCGATACGTACGGCATCGGCGTTGCACTCGATGGCGGTGGCGCCGGTACCGCCGGTGCCGCGATCGGATCCGGTCCTGCATCGATCAGGCGCAGATGCATCACCTCGTCGGCCGTGCGCGGCGCCGGCGCAGCATCCGGTCGGTGCAGCTGCGCGGCGCGATACGCCGCGATCGCGAACAGCCCATGCAGCACGAGCGCCAACGTCAGCGCGGCCAGGCGGCGCTGCCGCTCGCCGGGTTCGAGGCGCTGCTTGCGCATGCGGGCGGCGGATGCCGCGCGCGGGCCCGGTCGGCCGGCGGAGGGCGTCATCGCGGGCGGCGGGGCGCGTTCAGCGCGCCGGGTCGCAGCCGTCCGCCGCGCGCTCGCCGCGCCGGGTGGCGTTGCGTTCGATCGACTCGGCATTGGCCAGGCCGATCCACGCCAGATACTTGCGCGCGACCTCGTCGCCGGCCGACTCGTCGCGTCGGAACGCCTGGGCGAAGCGCGTGCGCTGGCAGTCGAGCGGATTCTCGCCGCGCCGCTGCAGCTCGGCCCAGCGCTGCTGGCCGGCCTGCTGCGGATTGGCCGGTTCGGGCGTCGGCGCGACCGGGCGATCGGGCAGACGCACCGAGCCGTCCGGATTGAACAGTCCGGCGGCCGCGCCGGCACCGATGCGGCCCTGCGTCGTCGTCGGCGCCTCGGTGCGCAGCGGCGGGGGCGGTGCGACCGGCGCCTTCGGCGGCGCGATCGCGATGCGGCTCGGCCGCGCGACGATCGGCGCAGGCTCCGGCTCGGGCGGCAGCGGCTCGCTCGCGGCGAGGTCGATCACCGTCACCGCGATCGGCCGGTCCGGCGCCGCCCGGCGGACCGAACGCTGCATGCCGACCGCGAAGCCGGCCAGCTCGACCAGGGTCACCAGCACGGCGATCGCGACGCCGAGCGCGATGCCGCGTCCGCTGATCTCGCGGCCGCGGCGGCGCAGGCTGCGCTGCCACGGGCCGCTCGGCGCAGCGGACAACGCGTGCAGATCCGGATCGAGCGGCCGTACCGGCGGAGCGCCGGGCGGCGGGGAGGGCGGAGCGATGGCAGGCCTCGGTGAAGATGAACCGACGCCGAAGCATAAGAGGCTGCGGCTAAAGCCGCGGTTAACTGCGGATACCGGACCGGCGGGGGCGCCGGCGCCGACGTGCCGCGGCGATCAGCCCCGAGTGCCGCCGCGCTTGCCGATGCCGACCAGGTCGAACAGGCCGGCCTGCTGGCGCTTGCCGAGTCCGTCGAACCACTCGATCAGCGCCGCCTGCTGCGGCGTCAGCATCGCGTAGCGGTCGCCGTCCTCGGCGACGAGGTCGATCGGATCGCCGTGGATCTTCGGGCCGCGCCCGGTTGCCAGGTACTCGAACGCCAGCCCGGTGCGGCGCGCCAGCGCGATCAGGTTCTCGACGCTCGGACAGGTGCCGTCGACGCGCTCCCACTGCGCGACCGCGCTGCGCGAGACGCCCAGATCCAGCGCGAGCGCTTCCTGCGAGAGGTTGATCCTCGCGCGTGCGTCGCGAATGCGTCGATACAGAGTGCTCACGCCCTACCTGCCCAGGGTTGGCGCGCCTGTATAGCGCGCTGGCGGAGGGGCTGGCGTTCATATCGCTTGCAAACGATGTTTGGAAAGTAATACTTTCGGATCGCCGGTGGGGCCGGTGAGCGACGCGCAACACCCATCCAAGGAGAGGACCGACATGACCACGACCTGGCGTCTCATCGACCCGATGCCGGTGGCCCTGCTGATCGCCGCGCTCGATACCGGCAGCGCGGCCGGCCCGACGATCGGACGCTGCCGGCGCGTCAACCGCCGCTTCGGCGAGCAGCTCGGCTACGACTGCGAAGACATCGGCCAGGTGCGAAGCTGGCTCGAACGCGCCTGCGCGCACGATCGGCGCGCGCCGGTCGCGCGGCTCGACCGCCTCGTACGTGCGGCCGCGGCGCGTACGCTGCGCGTGCAGCTGCTGCGCAAGGACGGCCGCGCACGCTGGTTCGACATCGACGCCGCGCGCTGCGAGGACGCCGGCACCGCGCATTGCGCGCTCGCGTTCACCGACGTCACCGAGCGCGTGCGGATCGGCCGCCGCCTCCAACGGCTCGGCCGCTGCGATGCGCTGACCGGCGTGCTGACGCGGCAGTCGCTGATCGCGCGCCATGCCGAGGTCTTCGCGGCCGATGCGGTCGGCTACGGCCTGCTGCTGTGCGAGATCGAAGGCCTGCGCCGCCTCAACGAGCGCTGCGGACATGCCGCCGGCGACGCGGCGCTGGCCGATTGTGCGCGGCAGCTGCGCCGGCGCGCCGGCGCCGGCGCGCTGATCGGACGCTGGGACGGCGACCGCTTCGCGGTGCTGGTGCCGGCCTGCACGCCGGTGGCGCTGCGGCAGCGCGCGCAGACGCTGATGCGTGCCGTCGGCGGTACCGCGGCCGACCGGTCCGAGGCGGCCGTGTCGCTGTCGATCGGCGCCGCCTGCGCCGCCGCCGGCACGCCGCTGGGCGCGGCTGCGCGGCGCGCGACCGGCGCACTCGCGTTCGGGCGCAGCGCCGGTCGCGGCCGGATCGAACTGGACTGACGGCAGCGGCGCCGCCGTGTCGCGCCATGCTCAGCGCATGGGGGCCGCCGCGCCGTCGAGCCGCAGCGACAGCCAGGCCGCCACGCGCTCGGCGCAGCCGGCCGCGATGCGTCCGAGCAGCGGATCGACGTGACCGGCAGCGGGCGTACAGACGAAATCGGCGCCGAGCCGCGTCGCCAGGGCGCGACCGACGCTCGGCGGCACCTCCTGGTCGCGTCCGCCGCTGAGCACCAGGATCGGGCAGCGCGGCGGCTCGACGGCGACGCCGTCGCGGGCCTCGGCGAGCACGGTGCCGGACTCGTCGCGCCAGCGCCGGTAGGCATACAGGCAGGCGGCGTCGTCGCAGCCCTCGAGCGCGCGCCGGGTGCCGCCGAGCGAGCGCGAGCGGCCCCACGGCACGATCGCGCCCGGTCGCTCGCGCTGGACGTGGCCGGCTGCGCGCCGCAGCGGCCGCGCCAGCACGCCGGCCGGCGGCAGCGGATTGACCAGCACCAGGGCGGCCGGCCGCAGCTGGGCTGCCGCCGACAAGGCGAGCAGGCCGCCGAGGCTGGCGCCGGCGAGGATCGGCGCGGCGCCGGCCGCGCCGCACCAGTGGACGACCTGGGCGCGGTAGTCGGCGAAATGCGTCGCCGCCAGTCCGGCATCGGCCGGCATCAGATCCGGTGCGATCACCGCGCGGCCGCGCGCGGCGAACACGCGGGCCCAGATCGCCCACTCCCAGCCGCCGGCCCCGGCTCCGTGCACGCACACCAGCGGCGTTCTTTCCTGCATTGCGTCTTGACCCTCGGCGGCGACCGGAGAAGTCTAGGGCCAGCCATCGATGCCGCACCATGGGTGCCGGCCGGACCCCGTCGCGACGGCGGTCGAGCGATGCGCGATCGCCGCCGCGCGCGCCCCGACCGGGGCGGACGGACCGTGACGGATACCGACCGGCGACCTCGATGCGCGGCCCGCGACCGCCGCCAAGCTGCGGCCGCGGCCGTCGATGCCGCTGCGTCCGCGCCGGCCGGTCGGCTGCTGCGGGCCGCGGCGGATGCCGAGGATCGTCCGCCGGCCGGTGGGCGGCCGGCCGCAGCCGGCGCCGCCCCGCGACGATCCGTCTTCTTTCCGGACGAGGATCGATCATGGCCTACAGCACCGCAGACATCCGCAACATCGCCCTGGCAGGACACGCAGGCGCCGGCAAGACCACGTTGTTCGAAGCCCTGCTGCTCGCCGGCGGCACGATCGGAGCGGCAGGCGCGGTCGAGCGCGGCACGACCGTGTCGGATTTCGATCCGATGGAGAAGGAGCGCCACCACTCGATGCAGGCGTCGATCGCCGCGATCGACCGTCCCGGCGGCTGTCACGTCAATCTGATCGACACGCCCGGGCTGCACGACTTCCGCGGGCCGGCGCTGTCGGCGCTGGACGCGGTCGAGACCGTCGCGATCGTCGTCAACGCCGGCGCCGGCATCGAGCATTCGACGCGGCGGCTGATGGAGCACGCGCGGCTGCGCGGCGACGCCCGGCTGCTGGTGATCAACAAGATCGACCAGGACGGCATCGACCTGGCCGGTCTGGTCGAGTCGCTGCGCGAGGCCTTCGGCAGCGAATGCCTGCCGATCAATCTGCCGGCCGACGGCGGCCGCAGCGTCGTCGACTGCTTCTTCCGGCCGTCCGGCGCCGCCGACTTCTCGTCGGTGGCCGAGGCGCATCAGCGCATCATCGATCAGGTGGTCGAGATCAACGAGAACCTGATGGGACGTTATCTGGATGTCGGCGAGGCGGGCCTGGCCGGCGAAGACCTGCACGCGGCATTCGAGCAATGCCTGCGCGAGGGCCACCTGGTGCCGATCTGCTTCTGCTCGGCGCGCAGCGGCGCCGGCGTCGCCGAGCTGCTCGACCTGATCGAGCGCCTGCTGCCGAATCCGGCCGAGGGCAACGCGCCGCCGTTCGTCAAGGGCCAGGGCGCCGACGCGGTGCCGCTGCGCGCCGAGCCCGATCCGGACCGGCACGTGATCGCCGACGTGTTCAAGATCGTCAACGATCCGTTCGTCGGCAAGCTCGGCATCTTCCGCGTCTACCAGGGCACGGTGCGCCGCGACACGCAGCTGTTCGTCGACGACGGCCGCAAGCCGTTCAAGGTCGGGCATCTGTTCCGGATCCACGGCAAGGACCACGTCGAGATCGACTGCGCGATCCCCGGCGACATCGCCGCGGTCGCCAAGATCGAGGACATCCACTTCGACGCGGTGCTGCACGATTCCCACGACGAGGACCACATCCATCTCGCGCCGCTGGCGTTTCCGCAGCCGATGTTCGGCCTCGCGGTCGAGCCGGCGCACAAGGGCCAGGAGGCCAAGCTCGCCAACGCGCTGGCCAAGCTGTCCGAGGAAGACCCGTGCCTGCGCGTCGAGCACGATGCCGAGCTCAACGAGACCGTGGTGCGCGGCCTGTCGGACCTGCACGTCCGGCTGACGCTGGAGCGGATGCGCCAGCGCTACGGCGTCGAGGTCGCGACGCGGCCGCCGCGGATCGCCTATCGCGAGACGATCGCGGCGCCGGCCGAGGGCCACTACCGCCACAAGAAGCAGACCGGCGGCGCCGGCCAGTTCGGCGAGGTCTACCTGCGCGTGGAGCCGCTCGCGCGCGGTGGCGGGTTCGAGTTCGTCGACGAGGTCAAGGGCGGCGCGATCCCGGGCCAGTTCATGCCTGCGGTCGAGAAGGGCGTGCGCCAGGGCCTGGCGGCCGGTGCGGTCGCCGGCTTCGCGATGCAGGACATCCGCGTGTGCGTCTACGACGGCCGCTCGCATCCGGTCGATTCCAAGGAGGTCGCATTCGTCGCGGCCGGCCGCAAGGCCTTCATCGATGCGGTCGCCAAGGCGCAGCCGGTGGTGCTCGAGCCGATCGTCAACCTCGACATCGCCGTGCCCGACGGCCACATGGGCGACGTCACCGGCGGTCTGGCCGGCAAGCGCGCGCGCATTCACGGCACCGACGCCCGGCTCGGCGGCGAGTGCACGATCAAGGCGCAGGTGCCACTGGCCGAGGTGGTCGGCTACCAGACCGAGCTGAAGGCGATGACGGCCGGCCGCGGCCGCTACGCGATGGAGTTCAGCCACTACGAGGCGGTGCCGGCGCAGGTGCAGCGGCAGCTCGCCGGTGCCTGGCGTCCGCACGCCGACGAGGATTGACGCGCGGCGAGGAGGCCACGGTCGGCGGCGCGGCCCGCCGCCGCCGATCGGCACGTCACCCTGGCGCGCGCTTGCGCGATACTGGACGGCCCCCGCCGCACCGATATCGCCGATGCACAAGCCGTCTCGCCCGTGGTCCCACCTGTTCCGCTGCTGGCTCGCCGCCGTCGTGCTGGCGCTCTCCGGCTGCGGCAGCGCGCCGTCGCAGCGCGACGCCGATCTGAAGATCGCCACCTGGAATCTCGAACATCTCGCCGAGGCCGACGGCAGCGGCTGCCGGCCGCGCAGCGAGGCCGACTACGCCGCGCTGCGCCGCTACGCCGACGTGCTCGACGCCGACGTGATCGCGTTCCAGGAAGTCGAGTCGGCGCGCGCGGCGCGCCGCGTGTTCCCGGCCGACCGCTACGACATCGTGTTCTCCGAGCGCCCCGACAGCGGCAATCGCGGCTACTGCCGCCGCGGCGGTCCGGAGGCCGGCTTGCAGATCCGGCGCCAGAGCGTCGGCTTCGCGATCCGCAAGGGCGTGCCGTACACGCGCCACCCGGATCTGCGCGAGATCGCGCTCGGCAATCCGGACCTGCGCTGGGGTGTGGACATAACCGTGCGCGGCCGCCAGCCGCTGCGTCTGCTCGCGCTGCACCTCAAGAGCGGCTGCTCGACCGGCGATCGCAACGAGGCCTGCCCGACCTTGTTCGAGCAGGTGCCGGTGCTCGAGCGCTGGATCGACGCGCGCCGCGCCGAGGGCGCCGACTTCGCGCTGCTCGGCGACTGGAATCGCCGCATGAGCCTGGCCGGCGACGCGGTGTGGACGTCGCTGAGCGACGACCGCGCGCTGGTCGACGCGGCTGGCGGACGCAGTGCGACCTGCAAGCAGCGCTACCGCGATTTCATCGATCACATCGTGCTCGGCCCGGCCGCCGCCGAGCGCCTGCGGCCCGGCTCGTTCGAGGAGTTCACCTACGGCGTCCCCGAGGCCGAGCATCCGTCGGACCACTGCCCGATCGCGGTCAGCCTGCACTGAGCGGCCGCTGCGGCGGCTCGTGCGCGGCGGCTGGACCGATCGCCCGGATGCCGCCGAACGGCCCTTCAAGGTCCGCGCGGCACCGATCGCATCACCGGCCGAGCCGGCGCGCCCGGCGCCGCGGCCAGCGCCGGCAGCGACTGTCGCGGGCCCGCGCAGTAGCCGATCGAGCGCCGATTCGCATACGCTTGCGCAACCAACGGTGCCGCGCGCCGGCACGCGCGTGCGTGCCGCCGGGCGCCCTCAACTCCGTATCGAGGCAGGAATTCCCATGGGCAGAGGCCCCAGTATCGAAGGCCGCAAGAACGCCGAAGACGCGCGCCGCGGCAAGATCTTCACCAAGCTGATCCGCGAGATCACGATCGCCGCGCGCAACGGCGGCGATCCCTCGACCAATGCGCGCCTGCGCATGGGCGTGGACAAGGCCCTGTCGGCCAACATGTCCAAGGACACGATCGAGCGCGCGATCAAGCGCGGCTCCGGCGCCGACGGCGCCGACAACATGCAGGAGCTGCGCTACGAGGGCTACGGCCCGGCCGGCGTCGCCCTCATCATCGACTGCATGACCGACAACCCGGTGCGCACCGTCGCCGACGTGCGCCATGCGCTGTCGAAGAACGGCGGCAACCTCGGCACCAGCGGTTCGGTCGCGTTCCAGTTCGCACGGACCGGCGAGCTGGTCGTCGACACCGGCGCGGACGGCGCCGAGGACCGCGTGCTCGAGGTCGCACTCGAGGCCGGCGCCGACGACGTGCAGAGCGAAGCGGGCAGCAGCACCGTGCTGTGCGCGCCGGACCAGTTCGAGGCGGTCAAGCAAGCGCTGGCGGCGGCCGGCTTCGCGCCGATCCGCGCCGATGTCGTGATGCGGCCGGGAACCCGGGTCGCGGTCAGCGGCGAGGCGGCCGAGACCCTGGTCGATCTGCTCGAATGGCTCGAGGAGCTCGACGACGTGCAGGAGGTCTACCACAACGCCGCGCTGCCGGCCGCCTGAGCGGCCGGCAGCGTTCGCTCAGTACGTCGTGCCGCCGCGGCGTGACGGCGGTGCCGGCGGCGCGGCCGGCGCGCTCGGCGCGGCCGGCGGAGCGGCAGCGGGCGGCGGCGGTGTGGCCGGTGCAGACGGCGGCGCCGGTGGCGCGGGCGGTGCCGGCGGCGCGTTGAAGTCGACGTCGAAGATCGCCTTGTACTCGGGCGCTTTGGTCTTGAGCGCCAGCGTCTTGCGGTCGCGCAGCACGCTGACGTCGACGTCGCTGCCGGCCGGCTGGTCGCGCAGCGCGCGCAGCGCGTCCTCGGGCCGGACCACCTTCCTGCCGGCGACCGACTGGATCACGTCGCCGGGCTTGAGGCCCGGCAGGGCCCGTTCGCCGGTCTGCAGCACCAGTACGCCTTCGTCGGTGCCGAAGTAGCGGCCGAGATCCGGATTCAGCGAGGCCAGGTTGATGTTCCACCACGGCATCGCATCGCGGACGATGTCCAGACGCGCCAGATCGGCGCGCTTGCCGGCGTCGATCGCGACCACGCGCGCGCGCTCGGCGTGCCGGCCGGCGTCCACCGCCGCCAGGCGCGCATGCGCGGTCGCGCGGCGCACCTTCGCGTCGAGGTCCGGCGGCAGGCCGCCGTCCTCGATGCGCAGGCGCGTGCCGTCCGGGCCTTCGCTGCGGTCGACGAACAGGCGCGACCACTGCGCGGCCTCGCGCCGCTCGGCGGCGAGCTTGAGTTCCGACTGCGCCTTGCCGTCGCGGCGCCAGCCCAGGCGTACCTCCTGGCCGGCCGTGAGGCCGTCGAGCAGGCTGCGGGCCTGTGCGAGCGAGGCGTCCGGATCCTGCTTCGGAATCTTCTGGCCATTGATCGCGGTGATCACGTCGCCGCTGCGCAGGCCGGCGCGCGCGGCCGGTCCGTCCGGCGTGACGCCGGTGACCAGGACGCCGCCGTCGTCGCTGCCGCCGAGCACGACGCCGATGATCGCGCGGTCCGGTTCGTTGAGATAGCGCAGCGCATAGGCGCGCGGCCCGGTGTCGCCGAGCTCGCGCGACAGTTCGGCCATGCGCCGCGACAGATCGCTCATCTGCTGGCGCAGTTCGCCGAGCTCCTTGCGCGTGGCATCCGGATCGGCCGCGGCTGCGGGTGGTTCGGCGGCGCCGGCCTGGGCGCAGGCCAGGGCCAGGACCAGCAGCGGGAGGGGAGTCTTCATCGGGGTGACCTCGAACATCGTGGCGATGGATCAGAGCGACGTGACGTCGCCGGTGGAGGCGTCGGCCAGCGAGCGATCGCCGGTCAGGCCGTAAGGGGTGCTGCGGATGACCGCCAGGTCCTCGAGCAGGGCGACGCGCTGGCGCCACAGCGGCAGCGCTTCCTCGGCGCTGCGTGCCGCGCCGAGCTGCATGTCGACCAGCGCGATCAGGTCTTCGGTCTCGACGGTTGCCATCAGATTGCGGCCGTCCTGCTGCGAGGCGGCCGGCAGCGCGGCCAGCCACTGTTCGATGCGCTGCGAGCGGGCGCGCAGGCGCGCGGTCTCGGCATCGGCCGTGGTCGCGGCCGACGTGCCGCCGGCCACGCCGGCATCGGGGACCGGCGGCCGCGACGGCAGCCACAGCAGCACTGCCGCCAGCAGTGCGGCGGCCGCCGCCAGCGGCACGGCGATGCCGCGCCGCCGCGCCACGGTCCGGCGGTCCGACAGGTCGCCTGCGATCGACGACCACAGATCGGCCGGCGCTTCGGCGGCCGGCAGGCCGCGCAGCGCGGCGCCGAGACTGGCGTCGTCCGGATCGAACTTCATGCGGGCACGGTCAAGCATGGCGCCACCTCGGCGGTCGGTTGCAGCAGCTGGCGCAGGCGTGCGGTGCCGCGCGCCAGCTGCGACTTGGAGAAACTCGTGGTCATGCCGGTCATCTGGGCGATCTCCACATGCGTATAGCCCTCGACGTGATAGAGCCAGATCACGCTGCGCGTCATCGCCGGCAGTCGCGCCAGCGCGCCTTCGAGCAGGCGCGTATCGGCGTGCAGCCACGGCGCCGGCGCATCGCTCGGCAGGGTCTCGTCGTCGGGCACGTCCTCGAACGTCAATGCGCGTCCGCGGCGCAGGCGCATCAGGGCCTCGTTGAGCACGATCTGGCGCAGCCAGCCCCAGAACGGCGCATCGCCGCGGAACTGCCGCACCCGGTCGAACACGCGCAGCATCGCGTCATGGACGACGTCGCGGGCAAGCTCGGCGTCGGCGGTCAGGCGCAGCGCCAGCGTATAGGCCGGGCGCTCGAACGCGCGGTAGATCTGTTCGAACGCGGCGACCTCGCCGCGCCGGGCGCGGGCGATCACGGTGTCGGGGACCTCGATCTGGAACGAGTGCGTGCTCACGTCGATCCCGGATGCGCGGGGATGCCGAACGGTCGCAGCGGGTGCCGCCGCGCCGCGTCCGGCCGGACGCCGGTGCCGGCCGGCGCATTGTCCGCCTGTCCGGGCGGCCGCGGCGGACACCGGCCGTCCGGCCGCGATCCGGACAGAAAACGACGGAAGATCAATGTGTTGAAGGTTGGCATCGGACTTGCTTGAAAGAGGCTTGCGCGGTCCGGCGACCGCAGGAGACCCTCGCATGATTCGTGACACTTCCGCCCAGGACCGCGTGATGACCGCCGCCCCGCGCCGGGGCCGCATGCTGACCTGGATCGGCGTCGGCGTGGCCGCCGTGATCGGCCTGGCGCTGATCGTACCGACCGCCGCCCGTCTGTTCTCGGCCGACTCGGCCGCCAGCATCAGCCGCCTGCGCATCGCCGAGGTCACGCGCGGCACGCTGACGCGGGACGTATCGGTACAGGGCCGCGTCGTCGCCGCGGTCAGTCCGACGCTGTACGCGCGCACCGCCGGCACCGTCGACCTGATCGCGCAGGCCGGCGACCAGGTCAAGAAGGGCGACGTGCTGGCCGAGATCGACAGCCCCGAGCTCAGCAACCGGCTGCAGCAGGAGCAGGCCACGCTGCAGAGTCTGGAACTGGACGTGCAGCGCGCCAGCCTCGACCACCGCAAGCAGGCCCTGGCCGCCAAGAAGCTGCTCGACCAGGCGCGCATCGACCGCCAGACCGCCGCGCGCGACGTCGAGCGTACCGAGAAGGCCTGGAAGGCCGGTGCGATGCCCGAGCTGGACGTGCTGCGCGGCAAGGACGCGCTGGCCAAGGCCGACATCGACGTCGCCAACGCCGAGCAGGACATGAAGCTCGACATCGAGACGCTCGACTTCGACCTCAAATCCAAGCGCCTGGCGCTCGACCGCCAGCGTCTGCTGACCGCCGACCTGCAGCGCCAGGTCGACGAGCTCAAGATGCGCTCGCCGGTCGACGGCCAGGTCGGCCAGCTGATCGTGCAGCAGCGCGCCAACGTCGCCGCCGGCGCCGCGATCCTGACCGTGGTCGACCTGACCGCGCTCGAGGTCGAGGTGCAGGTGCCGGAAGTGTTCGCGCACGATCTGGCGATCGGCATGCCGGCCGAGATCCAGGACGCCAGCGGCAAGTACGGCGCCGAGATCCGCGCGGTCTCGCCCGAGGTCATCGACGGCCAGGTCACCGGCCGCATCCGCTTCGGCGACGCCAAGCCGGCCGGCCTGCGCCAGAACCAGCGCCTGACCACGCGCATCCTGATGGATTCGCGGCCCGACGTGCTGATGGTCGAGCGCGGCCCGTTCCTCGATTCCGGCGCCGGCCGCGTCGCCTACCGCGTCCGCGACGACGTCGCCGAGCGCGTCTCGATCCAGGTCGGCGCGACCAGCCTCAACGCCGTGGAGATCGTCAGCGGCCTCGCCCAGGGCGACCGCATCGTGATCTCCGGCACCGACCAGTTCAACGGCGCCCAGCGCATCGCGCTGTCGCGCTGACTCGCCGCCACCGCCGCGCGGCTTCCGGCCGCGCGGCGCACGATCCTCCGCCCCGATCCATCGCGCCCGAACGCCTCCTTCCGGACCAGGACACCTCGCCATGCTGAAGATGAACCACCTGCAAAAGGTCTACCGTACCCACCTGATCGAGACCCACGCGCTGCGCGACTTCTCGATCCACGTGCGCGCCGGCGAATTCGTCGCGGTGACCGGACCGTCCGGCTCGGGCAAGACCACGTTCCTCAACATCGCCGGCCTGCTCGAGGAATTCACCGGCGGCGAGTACTGGCTCGACGGCGTCGACGTGCGCGGCCTCGACGACAACGCACGCTCGAAGCTGCGCAACGAGAAGATCGGCTTCATCTTCCAGAGCTTCAACCTGATTCCCGATCTCAACCTGTTCGACAACGTCGACGTGCCGCTGCGCTACCGCGGCTTCCCGGCGGCCGAGCGCAAGCACCGCATCGAGGAGTCGCTGAGCCGCGTCGGCCTCGCCTCGCGCATCAAGCACTATCCGTCCGAGCTGTCCGGCGGCCAGCAGCAGCGCGTGGCGATCGCGCGCGCCCTGGCCGGCTCGCCGCGCCTGCTGATGGCCGACGAGCCGACCGGCAACCTCGATTCGCTGATGGCGCGCGGCGTCATGGAGCTGCTCGAGGAGATCAACCGCCAGGGCACGACGATCGTCATGGTCACGCACGATCCGGAGCTGGCCGCGCGCGCGCAGCGCAACGTGCACGTCATGGACGGCCAGGTCACCGATCTCGGCGACGAGGTCAGCCTGCGCCGCCAGAAGGCGGCCCATCCCGACCACGCCGCAGCGGTCTGATCGAGGACGCCCGATGTTCGCCTACTACCTGCAACTGGGCCTGCGCAGCCTGCGCCGCAACCCGATCCTGACCGCCCTGATGGTGCTCGGCATCGCGCTCGGCATCGGCGCCAGCATGACGACGCTGACCGTGTTCTACCTGATGGGCAGCGATCCGATTCCGTGGAAGAGCAGCAAGCTGCATTACGTGCAGCTGGACAACTGGAGCCCCGACGAGGGCGCCGGGTCGGACGGCCGCCCGCCCGATCAGGTGACCTATCGCGACGCGGTCGCGCTGATGACCGCCGGCAAGGCCGACCGCCAGGCCGCGATGTACAAGATCTCGCTGCCGGTGCAGCCGGAGAATCCGGACGTCAAGCCGTTCATGGCGCTCGGCCGCGCGACCTACTCGGACTTCTTCGCGATGTTCGAGCCGCCGTTCGCGTACGGACAGCCGTGGGGCCGCGATCAGGATGCGCAGCACGCCCGCGTGATCGTGCTGAGCCACGACACCAACGAGACGCTGTTCGGCGGCGTCGACAGCGTCGGCAAGACCGTGCGCATGGACGGCGTGGACTACACCGTGGTCGGCGTGCTCGCCAAGTGGGAGCTGCGCATCAAGTACTACGATCTCACCAACGGCGCGTTCAACAATCCCGAAGAGTTCTTCCTGCCGTTCACGACGGCGATCGAGACTAAGCGCCGCTCGACCGGCAACAACAGCTGCTGGCGTTCGCCGGGTGCCGGCTGGGAGGCTTATCTCGACTCGGACTGCGTGTGGATCCAGATGTGGGTCGAGCTCGACTCGCCGGCGCGCGTCGAGGAGTACATGGCCTATCTCAACAGCTACGTCGAGGAACAGAAGAAGCTCGGCCGCTTCCCGCGTCCGCTCAACAATCGCCTGCCCGACGTCAAGCAGTGGATGGCCGACCAGGAAGTCGTCTCGCGCGACGTCGAGGTGCAGGTCGGTCTTGCGTTCGCGTTCCTGGTCGTGTGCCTGATCAACACGATCGGCCTGCTGCTCGCCAAGTTCACGCGCCGCGCCGGCGAGATCGGCCTGCGCCGCGCGCTCGGCGCCAGCCGGCGCCAGGTGTTCATGCAGTTCCTGATCGAGTCGGGCGTGGTCGGCCTCAGCGGCGGCCTGATCGGCCTGGTGCTGACCGGCCTGGGCCTCGTCGCGGTGCGCAGCCTGTACCGGCAGTACGCGAACGTGACGCATCTGGACTGGGCGATGGTGATGACGACGATCGCGCTGGCGATCCTCGCCGCGATCCTCGCCGGCCTGTATCCGACCTGGCGTGCCTGCCGCGTGCAGCCCGCCGCGCAACTGAAGATGTGAGGGGAACGACCATGGAAATCCGTCCGATTCTGTCCGCACTGATGCGCAGCAAGGTCTCGATGATCCTGATCGGCCTGCAGGTCGCGCTGACGCTGGCGATCGTCTGCAACGCATTGTTCATCATCGGCCAGCGCCTGGACCTGATGAAGCGGCCGAGCGGCATGAACGAGGCCGACACGTTCTCGATCAGCAGCATCGGCTTCGGCCAGGGCTTCGACGTGCAGTCCGCGATCAGCGCCGATCTGAACCTGCTGCGGTCGCTGCCCGGCGTCGCCGCCGCGACCACCACCAATGCGTTCCCGCTCAGCAACAGCGGCTGGAGCAGCGGCCTCAGCCTCGCGCCGGGGCAGCGCACGTCCACGGCCAATACGGCGTTCTACTTCGTCGACGAGAGCGGCGTGTCCGCGTACGGCGCCGAACTGGTCGCCGGACGCGACTTCAAGGCCGAGGAGATCGGCTTTCGCACGCCCAACGACGAGGCGATGCCGCGTGTGGCGATCATGACGCGCGCGCTGGCCAAGCAGATGTTTCCGGACGTGGCCGACCCGGTCGGCCAGACGTTCTACTTCGGCGGCGACGACGAATCGGAGCCGGCGACCGTGATCGGCATCATCGACCGGCTGCAGGCGCCGTGGGTCAGCGCGAGCATGGTCGAGAACACGCTGCTGCTGCCGTCGGTGCTGTCGGGCGGCAGCTCCTCGACCTATCTGGTCCGCGCCGAACCGGGCCGCCGCGACGAGGTCATGAAGGAGGTCGAGGACAAGCTCGCGACCGCCAACCGCAGCCGCATCCTGCGCGGCCTGCGCAGCACCGAGGAGCGGCGCAGCCAGGTCTACGCCGAGGATCGCGCGATGACGATCATCCTCGGCAGCGTGATCGTCGCGCTGCTCGGCATCACCGCGCTCGGCATCGTCGGCATGGCCAGCTTCTGGGTCGCCCAGCGTACGCGCCAGATCGGCACGCGGCGCGCGCTCGGCGCGACGCGCGGCGACATCCTGCGCTACTTCCAGACCGAGAACTTCATCATCACGACGGTCGGCCTGATCGCCGGCGGCATCCTCGCCTACGCGTTCAGTCTGTGGCTGATGGACCGCTACCAGGCGCCGCGGCTGCCGTGGCACTACGTGCCGATCGGCTTCGTCTGCTTGTGGGCGCTCGGCCAGCTCGCGGTGCTCGGTCCGGCGCTGCGCGCCTCGCGCGTGCCGCCGGCCGTCGCGACGCGAAGCGTGTAAGAATGCAACCCTTCGGCGCTGCCCTGCATCCAGGCAGGGTATGCGCCGACCGACCTCTCCCCGAAAGCCGATGCGCACGATCCTGGTCATCGACGACAATCCCTCGGTCGGGACGGCCCTCGACGTCCTGTTCGGGCTGCGCGAGATCCGCACGCTGACCGCCTCCTCGCCGGAGGCCGGCCTCGCGCTGCTCGAGCGCGAGGCGGTCGACCTGGTCGTGCAGGACATGAACTTCACCGCCGACACGACCTCGGGCGAGGAGGGCGTCGCGCTGTTCCGCGCGATCCGCGAGCGCCATCCGGACCTGCCGATCATCCTGCTGACCGCCTGGACGCGGCTGGAGACCGCGGTCGAGCTGGTCAAGGCCGGGGCCGCCGACTACCTCGGCAAGCCCTGGGACGACAACAAGCTGCTGGCGACCGCCGAGAACCTGCTCGAGCTGTCGGAGGCCACGCGCGAGGTCACGCGGCACCGCGACGAGCGCCGCCGCCGCCGCCGCCAACTCGACGACCGCTACGACCTGCGCGGCATCGTCTACGCGTCCACCGCGATGGAGCGCGCGATCGAGCTGGCCTGTCAGGTCGCACGCGCCGACGTGCCGATCCTCATCACCGGCCCGAACGGCGCCGGCAAGGAACGCATCGCCGAGATCGTGCAGGCCAATTCCGCGGTCAAGTCCGGCCCGTTCGTGACCGTCAACTGCGGCGCGCTGCCCTCGGAGCTGATCGAGGCCGAGCTGTTCGGCGCCGATCCGGGCGCCTATACCGGCGCCACCAACCGCGCGCGCGAGGGCCGCTTCGAGGCCGCCGACGGCGGCACGCTGTTCCTCGACGAGATCGGCAATCTGCCGCTGGCCGGCCAGGCCAAGCTGCTGCGCGTGCTCGAGAGCGGCCAGTTCGAGCGGCTCGGCTCCAGCCGCACGCGCCAGGTCAAGGTGCGCGTGGTCAGCGCGACCAATGCCGATCTGCCGGCGATGATCCGCGACGGCAGGTTCCGCGAGGACCTCTACTACCGGCTCAACGTGATCGAGCTGCGCGTGCCGCCGCTGGCCGAGCGCAGCGACGACGTGCTGCCGCTGGCCGAATATTTCCTCGAAGGCCGCGCCGTGCTCGACGAGAGCGCGCGCACCGCGCTGGTCGCGCACGCCTGGCCCGGCAACGTGCGCGAGCTCAAGAACGCGATCCAGCGCGCCAGCCTGCTCTGCAGCAACGGCGTGGTCACCGCGCGCGATCTCGGCCTCGCGTCGGTGCGCGCACCGGCCGGCCGCAGCGGTGCGGACGTCGAGCCCGATCGCGAGGCGATCGAATCGGCATTGCAGCGCGCGCGCGGCGTGATCAGCCAGGCCGCGGCGGAGCTGGGTCTGTCGCGGCAGGCGCTGTACCGGCGCATGGACAAGCTCGGCGTCGCCGCCGGCAGCGAGGCCTGAGCCGCGTCAGCGCGTGCCGATCTCCAGCTTCAGGCCGAGCGGCTTGAAGTAGTCGCCTTCCTGTTCCAGATCGGCCCGCGTCAGCGGATGCTGGTCGAGCCACAGCGCCGGCAGGTCCAGCCGCAGCGCGCGCGCGCCGGCGTGCAGCGACAGCGGCGGCAGCGGCTCGGAGGTGCGGCCGCGATGCAGCAGCACGGCCAGGCGCAGCAGTGCGGTCAGGCGCCGCGCGATCGTGCGCAGACGCTCGGGCAGGGCTTCGAACGCGCTGCGCTGCGGACGCCGCCGGTGCGAGCGCAGGATCGTCTCGAGCAGCTGCTGACCCTGCTGGCTGAAGCCGGCGAGGTCCGAATGCGCGACGATGTAGGCGCCGTGCAGATGATGCTGGCTGTGCGCGATCGCCAGGCCGATCTCGTGGATGTCCGCGCACCAGCCGAGCACGTCGCGATCGATCGGCTCCAGATGCCAGGCCGTGGCGACTTGATCGAACAAGCGCAGGGCGGTCTCGTGGACGCGCCCGGCCTGCGAGCGGTCGACCGCATAGCGCTCGACCAGGGCCGCGATCGCGCCGGCGCGCGGGTCGCGCTGCATCGCGCGGCCGAGCATGTCGTAGAGCAGGCCCTCGCGCATCGAGGTCTCGCACACGCCCATCTGCTCGACGCCGAGCGCCGCGAACACCGCCTCGAGGATCACCACGCCGCCGGCGATCACCTGCGCACGCTCGTCGCTGAGGCCCGGCAGTTCCAGCGCCTGGATGCTGCCGGCCGCGATCAGCGCGTCGCGCAGGCGGTCGATCGAATCGGCGGTGATGCCCGAATCGGACCAGCGGTTGGCATGGACGATGCTGCCGATCGCGCGCACCGTGCCGGAAGAGCCGAACGCCTCGGCCCAGCCGCGGCTGCGGTAGTCGGCCGCAAACTGCTGCAGCTCGACCGCGATCTCGGTCGAGGCCTGGCGCCAGCGCTTGGCCGTCAGCTTGCCGTCCTCGAAGAAGCGCCGCGTGCTGGCGACGCAGCCGATCTGCACGCTCTCGCGCTCGAGCGCCTCGAAATCCTGGCCGATGATGAACTCGGTGCTGCCGCCGCCGATGTCGACGACCAGCCGCCGCTGCGTGCCGCGCGGCAGGCCGTTGGCGACGCCCAGATAGATCAGGCGCGCTTCCTCGCGGCCGGACACGATCTCGATCGGATGGCCGAGCGCGGTCTCGGCCGGCATCAGAAACGCTTGCGGATTGGCCAGCTGGCGCACCGCGTTGGTCGCCACCGCGTGGACGCGGCCATGCGCGAGGCCGCGCAGGCGCTGGCCGAACTGCGCCAGACAGGCCAGGGCGCGCTCGCGCTGCGGCGCCGCCAGGCTGCCGTCGGCGCCCAGCCCCATCGCGAGGCGCACGCTGTCGCGCAGGCGGTCGATCACGCGCAGCTCGCCGTGCTCGTAGCGCGCCACGATCATGTGGAAGCTGTTGGAGCCGATGTCGACGGCTGCCAGCAGTTCGCCGTTGCGGATGTCGTTGGCGTCGGTCACGCGGCGGGCGCAGGCGGGAATGAGGGCCGATTGTGGCAGACCGGCCGATGCCTGTGCATCGGCCGGCACGGCGGCCGGGGAGGTCGGAAGAGGCGCGGGTGCCGGGTCTTCAGCCGCAGATCTTGGCCAGCAGCGACTGCTGGGCCGAGTGCGGCATGTCCTCGCCGGGCGTGATGCGCTCGTAGCTGCCGTCGGGCAGCAGGCGCCAGGCCTGCTGGTTGTCGGCCAGGTAGTTGATCAGTGCCTCCTCGTGGACACGCCGGGCGATGATCGGGTCGAGCAGCGGGAAGCAGGTCTCGACCCGGCGCAGCAGGTTGCGCTCCATCCAGTCGGCGCTGGCGCACCAGATCTCCGGATCCTCGCCGTTCTGGAACCAGTAGACGCGGCTGTGCTCGAGGAAGCGTCCGACGATCGAGCGCACGCGGATGTTCTCGGAGATGCCCGGCAGGCCCGGACGCAGCGTGCAGGCGGCGCGCACGATCAGATCGATCTGCACGCCCGCGCGGGACGCGTGGTACAGCAGCTCGATCACGTCTTCCTCGTTGAGCGCGTTGATCTTGGCGACGATGCGCGCCGGCCGGCCGGCGCGCGCGTGGTCGATCTCGCGCTGGATGCGCGCGATGATGCCGGCGTGCAGCGTGAACGGCGAATGCAGCAGCCGCTTGAGCTTGACGATCGTGCCCAGCCCCGACAGCTGCAGGAACAGCTGGTGGGCGTCCTCGCCGATCTCCGGATGCGCGGTCATCAGGCCGAGGTCGGTGTAGATCCGCGAGGTCATCTGGTGGTAGTTGCCGGTCGCCAGGTGCACGTAGCGGCGCAGCGCGCCGCGCTCGCGGCGGACCACCAGCAGCATCTTGGCGTGGGTCTTGTAGCCGACCACGCCGTAGACGACCTGCACGCCGACCTCCTGCAGGCGATTGGCGAGCTTGAGGTTGGCTTCCTCGTCGAAGCGCGCGCGCAGCTCGACGACGACGGTGACGTCCTTGCCGTTGCGCGCGGCCTCGATCAGGTGGTCGACGATCGGCGAGTTGTTGCCGACCCGGTACAGCGTCTGCTTGATCGCCAGCACGTCCGGATCGACGCTGGCCTGGCGCAGCAGCTCGAGCACGGTCGCGAACGATTCGAACGGATGGTGCAGCAGCACGTCGCGCTCGCGGATCGCCTCGAACAGGCTGCGCTCGTCGGCGACGGCCTTGCTGATGCGCTGCACGAAGGTCGGGAACTTGAGGTCGGGCCGGTCGACCTGGTCGTAGATCGTGTTGATGCGGCTGACGTTGACCGGACCGCCGCAGCGGTAGATGTCCTGCTCGCCGAGCTCGAAGTTCTGCATCAGCATGCGCGCGATCGGCTTGGGGCACTGCTCGGTGATCTCCAGCCGCACCGGCTTGGCGTAGCCGCGCGTGTTGAGCTCGTCGCGCAGCGCCAGGGCCAGGTTCTCGACGTCTTCCTCGTCGACGAACAGCTCGCTGTTGCGCGTCACGCGGAACTGGTACGCGCCGCGGACCTTCATGCCCGGAAACATCTCGTCCATGAACTCGTGGAGGATGCTGGACAGGAACACGAAATCGTACGGCTTGTCGGCGACCTCGGCCGGCAGCCGGATGATGCGCGGCAGCGAGCGCGGCGCACGGACCAGGGCCATGTTGCCGTCGCGGCCGAACGCGTCCTTGCCCTTCAGCACGACCGCCAGATTCAGGCTCTTGTTGAGGATGCGCGGGAACGGATGCGCCGGATCCAGGCCGAGCGGCGAGAGCACCGGCAGGATCTCGTTGCGGAAGTAGCCCTGCAGCCAGCCGCGCTGCTTGGCGCTCCAGGCGTCGCGCGCGACGAAACGGATGCCCTCGGCGTCGAGCGCCGGCAGCAGCACGTCGTTGAAGAAGTCGTACTGGGCCTTGACCAGGGCCAGCGTGCGTTCGCGGATGCGCGTCAGCACGTCGCTGGCCGACATGCCGTCCGGGCCCGGCCGCACGTCGCCGAAGGCGTGGTGGTGCTTGAGGATCGCCACGCGCACCTCGAAGAACTCGTCGAGGTTCGTGCACGAGATGCACAGATAGCGCAGGCGCTCGAGCAGCGGCACGGTCGCGTCCTCGGCCTGCGCCAGCACGCGGAAGTTGAACTCGAGCTGGGCCAGTTCGCGATTGAGATAGAGGCTCGGATCGGCCAGATCCGGCGCGGCGTTCGTCGACATGCTCATTCCAGTTGCAGGCGTTGCGCGGCCGCCGCGTCGGCGTCCAGCGGGATGAACCCTTCCTCGGCCACGATAGCCTGTCCTTCTGACGAAAGCGTGTAAGCCAGGAAGGCACTGCGCAGGACCGGCATGGGGCGTTGGGGGATGCGGTTGTAGTAGACGTACAGCGCGCGCGACAGCGGATACCGCCCCGAGCGCACGCTCTGCGCGTCGATCGGGACCGGCGCTCCGTGCGCCGGCGTCAGCGCCAGCGTGCGGACCTGGGCGTTGACGAGGCCGACCGGCGCGTAGCCGATCGCGGCGCGCTGCGCGCCGACCGCGGCCACGGTCGCGCCGCTGCCGGGCCAGGCGACGACGTCGGCGCGGTACTCGCCGCCGCACAGCACGCGGTCGCGGAAGAACGCGGCCGTGCCCGAGCCGGCGTTGCGGCCGATCGGCAGGATCCGCCGCGCCGCCAGCGGTCCGTCCGCGCCGGCCTCGGCCCAGTGGCGCAGCGGCTCGCCGCCGCACTGCGGCCGGGCCGCGTAGATGCCGTCGAGCTGCGCCAGGTCGAGCGTGTGCAGCGGATTGTCCGGATGCACGAACACCGCGACGGCGTCGTGCGCGATCACGATGCGCGACGGGCGGTGTCCGTGGCGCCGCTCGAACAGCGCTTCCTCCTCGGCGCTCATCGGCCGGCTCATCGGGCCGAGGTCGGCCGCGCCCTCGACCAGGGCGAGCACCGCGCTGGTCGAACCGAGGCCCTGCTCCTGGATCCGCACGCCCGGATGGGCGCGCGCGAAATCGCGCGACCAGTGCGCGAACAGCGCGCTCAGCGTGTCCGAGCCGGCGCTGGTCAGTGTGCCGGCCAGCGGTTCGGCCGCCGCGGCAGTGCCGGTCAGCAGCGCAGCCAGAACCCACGCCGCTGCGCGCATCACGATGCCTGCGGCAGCGCGGCCGGGAGCAGGCGCTCGGGGCCGAACACGCAGACGAAGCGGCTGCCGACGCCGACCTCGCTGTGAATCTCCAGATGTGCCTGATGCAGCATCAGCACGTGCTTGACGATCGAGAGGCCCAGGCCGGTGCCGCCGCTCTCGCGCGAACGGCTGGTCGAGACGCGATAGAAGCGTTCGGTCAGGCGCGGCAGATGCTGGGCCGGGATGCCGGGACCGGTGTCGCTGACCGTCATGCGCCCGCCGCTCTCGTCGCACTCCCAGCGCAGCACGATGCGTCCGCCGTCGGGCGTGTAGCGCACCGCATTGCTGAGCAGGTTCGAGAACGCGCTGTGCAGGTCCTTGGTCGAGCCGGCCAGATCGCGGTCGCCGACGCGCTCGAGCACGATCTGATGGCGTCCCTGGCTCAGGGCGACGCCTTCGCGGCGCAGCGACTCGAGCAGGGCGGCCATGATCACGCGCTCGTCGGGCGTGCTCTGCTGCGCCTCGAGCCGCGACAGCGTCAGCAGATCCTCGACGATCTGCGTCATCCGGCGCGACTGCAGGCGCAGCTCGCGCAGGATCGGCTCGTACTCGGGCAGGCTCTCCGGCTCGATCATGTCGAGATAGCCGTGCACGACGGTCAGCGGCGTGCGCAGCTCGTGCGAGACGTTGGCGACGAAGTCGCGGCGGACCTGTTCGAGCCGCTGCAGCTGGCTGATGTCGCGCGCGACCAGCAGGCTGCGCGCGTCCGCGTACGGAATGCTGCGCAGGCTCAGGCGCACGTGATCGTCGGCCGGCGATGCGACGTCGGTCAGCGGCGCCTCGGCGCCTTCGGCGAACCACTGCACGACGCGCGGCGCGCGCAGCAGGTGGGTGATCTCGGCGCCGCCGTCGTGCCGCGGATCGAGGCCGAGCAGGTCGCGCGCGGCGGCGTTGAACCAGACGATGCGGCGCTCGGCGTCGAGCGCGACGACGCCGTCCGGCAGGGCCGCGGCGGCGTCGCGGAAGCTGCGCAGCTGCTCGATCAGGCGCCGCCGCGTGCGCCGCGAGGCGCGCTGGCGCTGCGCGAGGTTCTGGCCGATGCGGCTCCACAGATCGCGTCCGGACGCCGGCCGCAGCAGCGTGCGCGAGTCGAGCGTGCGGCACAGGCGGTAGAGCCGGTGCAGCATCAGCGCGGTCCAGGCGCCGACGACGATCAGCGCGGCCGCGGCCGGCTGGCCGAACCAGGCGCCGATCGCGATCGCGGCCGCGACCAGGGCGAGCAGGCGCCACACTCCGGCGCGCCAGGCGCCGCTCAGCACGGGCGCGTCCTCCGCCGGTACGGGCCGCTGCGCGAGCGGCGCCCGGTGCCGCCGTCGGCCGGGCAGGCGTGACGGCCGCGGCCGCCGGGCGATCGTAGCGGGACTCGCGCGAAGGCTGCGCTCACACGCTGGTCGAGAAGCGGTAGCCGGCACCGCGCACGGTCTGCACCAGCGCGTCGTGGCCGCTCGGCTCGAGCGTCTTGCGCAGCCGGCGGATGTGCACGTCGACGGTGCGCTCCTCGACATAGACGCCGCCGCCCCAGACGTGGTCGAGCAGCTGGCTGCGCGTATAGACGCGCTCGGCGTGCGTCATGAAGAAGTGCAGCAGGCGGTACTCGGTCGGCCCGATCTGCAGCGGCTGGTCGTTGGCGTAGACGCGGTGCGCGGCGCCGTCGATGCGCAGGCCGCCGAGCTCGATGACGCCTTCCACGTCCTCGCCGTGCGTGCGGCGCATGACCGCGCGGATCCGCGCGACCAGTTCGCGCGTCGAGAACGGCTTGACGACGTAGTCGTCGACGCCGGCGTCCAGGCCGCTGACGCGGTCGGTCTCCTCGCCGCGCGCGGTCAGCATGATGATCGGCACCTCGCGCGTCAGCTCGTCCTTGCGCAGGCGCCGCGCCAGATCCAGGCCGCTGATGCCGGGCAGCATCCAGTCGAGCAGGATCAGGTCCGGCACGCGTTCGCCGATCGCGCTCTGCGCGGTGCGGGCGTCGGTGGCGTGCATCGCGTCCATGCCGGCCTTGCGCAGCGCGAAGGCGACCATGTCGCGGATGGCGGGTTCGTCTTCGACGATCAGGATGTTCTTCTGCACGTTGCGCTGCCGTCGCTGCCGGAATCGGCGTTCATGACGCGATTATTGCAACGGGAAAGTGTTACGGCGCGATGACAGCGGCTCGCGCGGCCGCGACACCGACAGCGCCGGCTCGGTCAGCGAGCCGCCCTGCTGGCCGTCGCCGGGCTTGGTGCCGCGCCGGCGCAGCTCGAGCACCAGCGGCGTCATCGCGGTGATGCGCGCTTCGACGCGGGCGCGCTGGTAGTAGTCGAGCTCTTCCTTGCTGGTCAGCGCCTTGAGCTGGTTCAGCGCATCCTCGGCGCGGCCCTTCAGCCAGGCGGCCTCGGCATAGGCCTCGGCGGCGCGGACCGGATCGCCGGCCAGCTCGCAGGCGCGCGCGTAGCTGGTCTGCAGGTCCGGATCGTCGCTGTAGCTGTCGAGCAGCGGGCGCAGCAGGTTCTGCGCCTGTCGCGCGCTCTTGTCCTGACCGCGCGACAGCAGCGAACCGGCGTAGGCCAGGCTGATCGCGCGATTGCCCGGGTAGTCCTCGTGCAGTTCGGCGTAGCGCTTCTCGGCATCGGCGTGACGGCCGGCGTGGTCCTCGGCATTGGCCAGCGCGAGCTCGAACGTCGCCTGTCCAGGCTGCGCGTCGGCCAGCTTGCGCAGCTCGGCGATCGCCCGCTCGAGCTGGCGCGCGCGCGTCAGCGCCAGGCCGTAGCCGTAGCGGTTGGCCGGCGTATCGAACGCAGGGTCGGCCTTGAGGCTGTCGGCGTAGTAGCCGACCATCGCGGCCGGCGAACGTGCCGACAGCACGCGGACGCGCTCGCGCATCAGCAGGAACGTGTCGCGCGAGCCGCTGCGGTCCAGCCGCGACAGGTTCGGACTGATCGTGACCGGGCCGGCCGAGGCCACCGACGCGGCCGCCGGGCCGAACGGCGTGCGGATCGGTGCGGTCGCCGCTGCCGCGGCGGCGTCCGCGCCGTCGCCGACGCAGCGGTCGAGCACGCCGTTGACGTAGCCGCAGGTGTCCATCTGCCCGGCGCGCGCCTTGGCGTCGGCGATGCGATTGGTGTCGATCGGATGCGTGCGCAGGAACTCCGGCACGTCGATGCCGTTGACGCGCATGGTCCGGCCGAGCGTGGCGAAGGTATCGGCCATCGCCACCGGGTCGAAGCCGGCGCGGGCCAGCGTCTGGATGCCGATGCGATCGGCCTCGATCTCGTCCTTGCGCGTGAAGTTGATCTGCCGCTGCTGGATCAGCGCGGTGCCGCTCATCAGCGCGGCCGGTGCGGTGTCGTCGCCGCGGCCGGCACCGGCGATCATCAGGCCGAGCATCGCCAGCGTGATCGGGATGCTCGACTTCTTCATGTCCTCGTACGCGCGCAGCAGATGCTGCTGCGTCACGTGGGCGATCTCGTGCGCGATCACCGCGGCGAACTCGTCCTCGCGGTTCATCGCCGTGATCAGGCCGGCATTGGCGCCGATGTAGCCGCCCGGCGCCGCGAACGCGTTGATGTCGTTGTCGCGCACGATGAAGAACGTAAACGGCAGGTCCGGGCGATCGCTCTGCGCGACCAGGCGGTGGCCGAGTCCGTCGAGATAGTCGTTGAGCAGCGGGTCGTCGAGGATGTAGTTCATCGCCCGCATCTCGTGCAGCATGCTGGCGCCGTATTCCTGCATCTCGCGCGGCATCGCCAGCTCGCCCGCCGAGCTGCCGATGTCCGGCAGCTTGACGCCGCTGGTCTCGTGCGCGTCGACGCGGGCGCCGGCGAGCCCGGCGCAGACGGCCAGGGCGGTGACCGGTAGCCAGTTGAATTTGCTCAAGGTGACCACGACCATGGAAGGCAGTTGAACGAGGTGGCGCCGAGCGCGCTCGGTTCGGACCACCATAGCGCAGCGAGGTTCCCCCTGCCAGCGCGCTACCGTTGCGGACAGCCGCGATTCATCTGGAAAGCGACCATGATCGATGTGGAAATCTATTCGACCGCCATCTGCCCCTACTGCGTGGCCGCCAAGCAGTTTCTCGAGCGCAAGGGCCTGAGCTATCGCGAGGTGCGCATCGACACCGATCCGCAGCAGCGCATGCTGATGCTCGAGCGCAGCGGCGGGCGCCGCACGGTGCCGCAGATCTTCATCAACGGCACGCATGTGGGCGGCTTCGACGATCTCGTCGCGGCCGATCGTTCGGGACGGCTCGAAGGCCTGATCGCGGGCTGACGGCGTCCGGCCGACGCCGCGGCGCGCTGCTTCAATCGGCGACGCGGACCAGGCGCAGCCGCTCGCCGTCGGCGCTGCGGCCTTCCAGGCGGTCGATGCCGATCCGGTCGAACACCGCGACCACGGTCGATGCTTCGTACAGCGTGCAGGTCGCCGGCGGCTGCTCGGCTGGGCGCAGGCCGAGCCGGCAAGACAGCGACAGGCCCGACTGCGCGTCCTCGACGCGGAAGCTCTCGCCGTCCTCGCTGCTGAGGCGGCTGAAATCGAACATCCGCACCCGCGACCGGTCGGCATCGCCGACCGCGACCCAGCGGCCGAGCCAGCCCTGGCCGGCCGCACCGTTGCCGAAGGCGCTGCGCTGCAGGACCAGCGGACGCACGTCGATCGCATCGCTCGCGCCGGTCGGCGACGGGCGCACCAGCCAGGCCTTGGCCTGGGCCGGTCCCTCGAACGCGATCAGCAGCTCCGGACCGCTCTCGGCGACCGGCCGTGCCGAGACCTGTCCGAACGGTTCCTCGCCGTCGCGCAGCCGCACCAGGGCGACGCGGGCGATGCGGCCCTCGAGCCGGGCGCTGCCGAAGAACCAGGTCGCCTTGCCGGTGTCGTCGAAGCCGAACAGGCCGACCGCGAGCTGATCGCCCTGACGTTCCAGGCTGATGCCGCTGCCGGCCAGCGCCGGAACGGCCTCGTCGCCGAGCGAGACGGTCCACCAGAAGCCGTTCTCGACCACGGGCGCCGGATCGTTCTCGGTCGCGTCGAGCAGCGTGAAGCGGCTCAGCACCGGCGTCTGCGTGCCGCGCGCCAGATACGCGCGCACCGCATAGACGCGCGCCGGCAGATGCAGCAGCCCGGCCTGCAGGGCCGGGTTGGCGCGCTGCTCGTAAGCGGTCGCGCCGCTGCGGCAGCCGAGCGTCGCGGTGCGCGCGACGATGTCGATCTCGGCGCCGGCCAGGCGCGTGCTCTGGATGCGCGGTACGCAGCTGTCGGGCCAGACGCCGCTGATGCGCAGGCTCGGCGAGAGCATCGGCGAGCTCGTCGACGGCGATTCCAGCGCGAGCTCCATCGAACCCTGCGCGGCCGCGTACGGGGGCGCGACGGCCAGGCACGCGGCCGCAAGGAAGGCCCGCGCGGATCGGCGCAGTGGGCGGAAAACGCTCATTTGGCGATAATGCGCGTCTGCGCGCGGCGCCTCAAGTGGCGCCCCCTTCGTTTTCCTCCCCCCGTTCCAGGAGTTTGAATCCGATGAACAAGACGATCGCGGTCATCCGCGGCGACGGCATTGGCCCTGAGATCATGGATGCGACGCTCGCCGTCGTCGACGCGCTCGGCCTCGGCCTCGCCTACGACTTCGTCGATGCCGGGCTGGCGGCGCAGGCGCGCTGCGGCGAACTGCTGCCGCAGGCCACGCTCGACGCGATCGGCCGCCATCGCGTGGCGCTGAAGGGGCCGCTGACGACGCCGATCGGCGGCGGCTTCAGCTCGCTCAACGTCGAGCTGCGGCGCCGCTTCGATCTGTATGCCAACGTGCGCCCGGCGATCACGATCCCCGGCACGCGCGCGCGCTACGACGGCATCGACATCATCACCGTGCGCGAGAACACCGAGGGCGCCTACGGATCGGAAGGGCAGACGCTGTCCGAGGACGGTCAGACCGCGCAGGGCGTGATCCGCATCACGCGCCACGGTTCCGAACGCATCATCCGCTACGCGTTCGAACTGGCGCGGCGCGAGCGGCGCAAGAAGGTGACGCTGGTCCACAAGGCCAACATCATGAAGACCACCTCGGGCCTGTTCCTGAAGGTCGGCCGCGACGTCGCGGCCGAGTATCCGGATATCGCCTGCAACGAGATGATCGTCGACAACACCTGCATGCAGCTGGTCATGAACCCGCAACAGTTCGACGTGATCGTCACGACCAACCTGTTCGGCGACATCATCTCCGACCTGTGCGCGGGCCTGGTCGGCGGGCTCGGCCTCGCGCCCGGCGCGAACATCGGCAGCGACGCGGCGATCTTCGAGGCGGTCCACGGCTCGGCCCCGGACATCGCCGGCAAGGGCATCGCCAATCCGTGCGCGCTGCTGCTCGGCGCGGTGCAGATGCTGGGCCATCTCGGCCAGATCGAGGCGGCCGCGCGGGTCCGCGACGCGATCCGCGAGACGATCATCGCGCAGGATCGCCTGACGCCCGATCTGGGCGGCGTCGGCACCACCGCGGAGTTCGCGAAGGCGATCGCCGCCCGCCTCGACGGCTGAGCCGTGCCGGCTGCGCGGACGGAACCCGGGTCCCGTCCGCGCAGCGGCCGCGCTACTGGCCGCCGGCCGGCAGCGTCAGCAGCGTGACCGGCGCGTTGGTGCGCGAGAACGTGTAGCCCGAGCCCGGGAACGTCAGCGAGAAGCTCGCGCGGTTGACGCCGGTCGGCTGGCCGCCGACGGTCGGCTCGGTCAGCGTCAGGCTCAATGAGCCGATCGCCGTGAACGTCGTCGTCACCGGCGTGCAGGTGCGGCAGTAGCCGGTGACCGAATACACGCTCGTCGTCGCGCCCGCCGCGTAGCTCTCGAAGTCGGCCGCCGCCCAGCGCAGCGTGCCGCTGGCGTCGGCCGGGTAGTAGATCAGATTGGTCGAGAACGGCGCGGCGCCGCCGCGGCGGACCATCTGCGTGCCGATGCCCCAGCCGCTGTCGTTGCCGCCGTACCACTGGCCGCTCAGGTCCGGCGTCGGATGCGAATCGGGCGTGACCAGCGGCTCGATGCACCACTGGCCGCGGCTGGTGCCGACGCGCCAGCTCATCACGCCGAGCTGCGGCGCCGCGTGGGCGACGCTGCGGCAGGCCGGTGCCGAGGCCGCGGCGTTGAAGTCGATGATCAGATCGCCGCCGACCGAGCCGTCGAGCACCGAGGTCCGCGTCGCCGCGTCGTAGCGCACGCGCTGCATGCCGTTGCCGTTCTGATCGCGCCCGCCGACGAAGACGCCGTCGACGAGGTTGCCGGTGGACGTGTAGATCTCCGGCCGGCCCGTTGCGTCGAACGTATAGAAGATCACGTTGTAGACGTCGCCGAGATTGGCGTCGCGGCGCGCCAGCTGCAGGTCCAGGCCGTGGCCGCTGTGGTTGCGGTCGAACCACCAGCTCGACATCGGCTGCGTGAAGACCGGCGCGGGCGCGTTCGCGTCGCTCCAGCCGACCGCATCGAGCATCGGCTTGGCAAGGCCGAGCGTGCGCGGACCCGGCACCTGATAGCTCGCGTTCATCAGGTCGCCGGCCTGGACCAGGTGCGACAGCGTCGAGCCGCCCTGCGGCGCGCACGGCGAACCGCTGCACGGCGCGTACAGCATCGGCAGGTTGAACGGCGGCGGCTGCGCGGCGAGGTTGTTCAGCGGCGAGCCGACCGCCGCCGGTCCCCACCAGCGCAGGCCGTTGCCGGACACCAGCGCGGCGGCGCGTTCGGCATCGCTGGTGCCGGCGTCGAGGAACGGCTTCCAGGTGCCCGCGTTCGCGTTGAGGATCGCTGCGTTCTCGCCATAGACGTCGTTGTAGCCGGTGCCCGAGTAGCCGGTCGCGCCTTCGCCCGAGAAGCGCGCGCCGAGCGGGCCGTCGGCCGCCTCGATGTTGACCAGGCCGAGGAAGCCCAGGCCGTGCGCGATCTCGTGCATCGTGATCGAGATGAAGTCGAAATTCGTGCCGGTACCGGCGGGCGTGTAGCCGTAGTCGAACGTGCGGCCGCCGAGTACGTCGCTGGCGCCGATGCGCGAGTTGAACGTGGCGACGATGTCCGGCTGCGTACAGGCGCCGCCGACGACGCCGCAGGCGCTGGTGCCGGCCAGGCGCGAGGCCGCCGCGATCGCGTACCAGCTGTAGCGGTTGGGCAGCCAGGGCGCCGGCTCATCCACCTCGTGCAGCGTCAGATTGGTCGGCCCGGCCTGGGCCAGCACGGCGCGCGTCGCGCTCGCTTCCAGATCGCGCCAGCAGGCGCGGATGCGGATCGGTGCCGGCGTCTTGATCTGCGCGGCCAGCAGCTCGGCGGCGCGCTGCATCGCATTGCGGCGCTGCTGGCCGAGCGTCGTGCCGGGGTTGCCGCCGGTCGGCGTCGCCGGCGTGCTGTCGTTCCAGGGCGCGCCGCTGCAGGTGCCGCTGGTCGCGGTCGGAAACTCGAGCTGGATGCCGCCGTCGGCGGGGGCCGACTGCAGCGTCGCGGTGAGGCTGAGCTGCGTCGAAGGCGGCGACAGGTTGACGACCGCGATGTGCCAGCGGCCCGGCCGCAGCGGCTGCCGGCTCGACGCACGCACCACGAGCGATTCGGTCGAGGTGCCGCTGATCGCGGCGTAGTGCGCATAGCGTCGGAACAGATCGAAATCCGCATTCGCGCCGTGCAGCGACCGGTCGGCGAACGGGGTGCCGTAGCGCACGAACACGTCGGCGTCGGCGGTGCCGGTGCCCGAGAGCTGCAGTCTGAGCTGCGTGCCCTGGGCGAGGTTGGCCGGCACGTCGAGGTAGTACGAGGTCGTGAACGAATTGCCCTGCAGTGCGAACGTGGCCGGCGTGCCCGAGGACAGCGGAATCGACGGCGCGGCCGCGGCGGGCATCGAGACCAGCGCCGCCAGAGCCCAGCCGAGCCGGCGGATCGGGTACGGGGCGGTCACTGCACGTTCTCCTGTTCCTGCAGCCGGCGCCGCTCGGCGCGCTCGAGAAAGGTGGCGCGCGCCTCCAGGTTCGGCACCTCTCGGCACTGCAGTGCGACCTGGCCGTCGGCATCGATCACGGCGATCGTGCCGGCCAGCTGCGGCGGCGGCACGGCGAGCGGGGCGATCGTCTTGGCCGGCGCGCCGGCACCGCCGAGCGGCAGTTGTTCGGGCTGGACGGCGAATGCGGCGACCGGCATCGCCAGCCACGTGATCAGGCCGGGCAGGTGCCGGGCGGCACGAAGGAACGGGGACATGCGGCAATCTCCTGTACAGCGCAACCGGGCGCGGCGAACCGTCCGATCATAAGCCGATCAATCGGCGGGCGGGACCTGGACGCCGTGGTCGAGCACGACCAGCGTGCCGCGGCCGGGCCGGTAGCCGGCCGCGAATGCGCGATGCACGTAGTCGATCGCAGCGCCGACCGCCTCGCCGAGCGGCCGCTTCCAGGCCAGGCCGGCGGCGACTGCGGCCGCGAGCGTGCAGCCGGTGCCATGGCCTTCTCCGACAAGGCGAGCGTGCTCGAACCAGGACTCGCCGCGCTCGTCGAGCAGCAGATCGCCGATCCGGCGGCCCGGCAGATGGCCACCCTTGAGCAGTACCGCCCGGCAGCCGAGTGCGCGCAGTGCCCGCGCCGCCTCGCGCATGCCGCGACGGTCGACGATCGGCGCGCCGAGCAGGCGTTCGGCCTCGGGCAGGTTCGGCGTCAGCAGATCGGCCCGCGCGAGCAGGTGGCGCTGCAGCGCGGCGGTCATCGTCCTGCCGGCGAGCGCGGCACCGCTGGTCGCGACCATGACCGGATCGAGAACGAGCGGAACCCCGGGCCGCTCCTCAAGCGCCTCGGCGACGGTACGGACCGCGGTCGCACTGCCGAGCATGCCGATCTTGACGGCCGCGACCGCGAAGTCGTCGAAGACCGCACCGATCTGGCCGCGCAGCAGGCCGGCGGAGATCTGCTCGATCGCCGCCACCGTCCGCGTGTTCTGTGCGGTGACGGCGGTGATCGCGCACAGGCCGTGCGTACCGAACGCGGCGAAGGTCTTGAGGTCGGCCTGGATGCCGGCGCCGCCGCCCGAATCGGAGCCGGCGATCGTCAGGACGGCGGGGGGCGCGCGGCGGCGGCGGGAAGCGGAGATCGTCATGTTGTGTTCCGGCAACAGTTGGAAAGGGGACAGTGGCGGGCGCGGCCGGCGGTCTCGGCACGGCCGGATTTTTCTTGCTGCATCTCAACGAGTTCCGCCGGCTCGGGTCATCGTGTTGCGTAGTTGACACGCTGTTGCGTTTTTCCCATAATGGCGTCGCTTCAAGCCGCAACAGCACTCACACTCCAGGGACCGCAGCACAGGGCAATGCAGCGGGTAACAGCGACTACAGGCAGATTGGCGGGAGCGCTCAGTATCGCACTGGCGCTCCCCCTTTCTTTTGCGCAGGCCGCTTCGCCGGTCGATACGGACGCCGCGGCGGCCGAATCCGACGGGCAGGCCGGGTCGGCGCTCGACCGCTGGCGCAGCTACGCGTTCGCGAGTGTGACACCGCGTTTCTCGTGGGCTCTGGTGCCCACCGCCGAAGCCTCCATCCCCCGCGTGACCGACGCACTGGTCACCGTCCGTCCTTCGTTGTTCCCGTCGCTGGTCGGCGCGTCCTCGTCGGCAGCGCGTCTGTCGCTGTCGATCGCCACCGGAACGGTGTCGGAGACCGCTGCGCGGCCGACGCCGGCCGGGCAGCGCCTGCTCGATCTTCCGCAGTCCGGGCTCGAGCGCACCGTGGTCGCGCCGTCGATGACGTTCCGCGTCGGCAACGACGGCGCCGTCGGCATCTCGGCCCTGCTGGCCTATCAGCGCTTCGCGAGTCCGGGCCTGGGCCTGCTCGACGGGCAGAGTCTGTATCACCCGCCGAGCTGGGCCGCCGGCGAGACATCCTCCGGCAGCGGCGTGCGCGTCGACGCCGCGTACCGGCTCGGCGAGCGCTTCGAGTGGAGCGCCGGCTATCAGACGCGCGTCAACATGGACGCGTTCTCCAACTATCGTGGCGTGTACTCCGATCCGGGCCAGTTCGACATCCCGGCACAGGCCAGTCTGGGCCTGTCCTATGCGCTGGTGCCGTCGCTGAGCTTCGATCTCGGCGTCGACCGCATCCTCTACAGCGGCGTCACGCCGTTCACGAGCAACGGCCTGCCGAACCGCGTGCTGGCTCTGCTCGGCGACGGCCTCAGCCCGACGTTCGCGTGGCGCGACCTGACCGTCTACAGCGTCGGCTCGACCTGGCGCAACCGCCTGATCGGCGAGGTGCAGCTGCGCTACTCGACGCGCCAGCAGCCGGAGCCGACGTCGGCGCTGCTGCGCCGCGCGCTCGAGCCGGACGTCGCCGATTACGCGATCTCGCTCGGCTGGGCGCGTCCGACCGGCTCCAGCTCGCGCCTGGCCTTCGTCGCCAATTACGCGCCGCAGCCCTACATCCTCGGCCTGCCGACGCATCGCAGCCTGTCCTCGGCGAGCCGCGTCGAGTTCGAGGCGCTCTGGGCGCTGCGCTTCTAGCCGCAAGGCGCCGTCCGATCGACGGCGCGACCGCCGCACCGCGTCGCGATCGACGCGATTCCGATTCGACGATTCCGCCGCGGCGACTGCCGCAGGCGCCGTCCGTGGCGCCCGTCGCATCGTGCCGAATCCGGCCTCAGAGCATTTCCGAGGCGCGATCGGCCAGCCGCGAGCGCTCGCCGCGGCGCAGCGTGATGTGGCCGCTGTGCTCCCAGGTCTTGAAGCGGTCCACGGTATAGGTGAGGCCCGACGTGGTCTCGGTCAGGTACGGTGTGTCGATCTGCTCGACGTTGCCGAGGCAGATCATCTTGCAGCCCGGGCCGGCACGCGTGATCAGCGTCTTCATCTGCTTGGGCGTGAGGTTCTGCGCCTCGTCGATGATCACGTAGCGGTTCTGGAACGTGCGGCCGCGCATGAAGTTCATCGAGCGGATCTTGATCCGCGACGCCAGCAGGTCGTTGGTCGCGGCGCGTCCCCAGGAGCCGCCTTCCTGAGGGTTGGTCAGCACCTCGAGGTTGTCGGTCAGGGCGCCCATCCACGGCGTCATCTTCTCTTCCTCGGTGCCGGGCAGGAAGCCGATGTCCTCGCCAACCGACACGGTCGCGCGCGTCATGATGATCTCGCGGTAGCGCTGCTGGTCCATCGTCTGCGCGAGCCCGGCCGCCAGCGCGAGCAGGGTCTTGCCGCTGCCGGCGGTGCCGAGCAGGCTGACGAAATCGACGTCCGGATCCATCAGCAGGTTCAGCGCGAAGTTCTGCTCGCGGTTGCGCGCGTGGATGCCCCAGACCGAGTGCGATCCGTTGACGTAGTCGTCGAGGATCTGCAGCGTCGCTTTCTTGTTGTCCAGACGCAGCACGCGCATCTCCACCTCGTCGTCGCCGGGCAGGTAGAGGCATTCGTGCGGGTGCCACTGCTCGTCCTTGCGGCACTTCACCTCGTAGTAGGTGTGCCCGCGCTCGGACCAGGAGCGCACCTCGGCGTGGCGGTCCCAGAAGTCGCGCGGCAGCTCGGTGTGGCCAGCGTAGAGGAGGCTGAAATCGTCGAGCGCGCGGTCGTTCTCGTAGTCCTCCGCGGCTACGCCGAAGATCGAGGCCTTGATCCGCAGGTTGATGTCCTTGGTGACCAGGACCACCGGCGTCTTCGGGCGCTGCTCGCGCAGGTGCAGGACCGAGGCCAGGATCAGATTGTCCGGCAGCCCGCGCTTGCGGCCGCCGCCGTCGGCGCCGTTCTCGATCGAGCGGATCTCGAAGTAGAGGCGGCCGGCCTGCTTGCCGCGCTCGAGCCGGATGCCCTGGGGCAGGTTGAGGTCGAGGCCTTCGGCGATGCCGCCGCCCTTGCCGTGCTCGATCAGCTCGTTGATGAAGCGGCTGACCTGGCGCGCGTTGCGCGAGACTTCGGACGTGCCCTTCTTCGCCGCGTCGAGTTCCTCGAGCACGGTCATCGGAATGAAGACGTCGTGTTCCTCGAAGCGGAACAGCGAGGTCGGGTCGTGCATCAGCACGTTGGTGTCGAGCACGTAGATGCGCTTGCCTCGGGTCATGCCAGGCTCTCGATGCGGGGACGGGGGAGGGTGGAGCGTCGCGCGGCGCGCCGCGCGTGGGGAGCGGGGAGTCGGTGTGCTCTCACGCGTTTGCCAGCTGGTCCAGCACGGCGGCCGCGTGGCCGGGCACCTTGACGTTGCGCCAGGCCGCAGCCAGCGTACCGTCCGGTGCGATCAGGAAGGTACTGCGCACGACGCCGAGATAGCGCCGGCCGTACAGGGTCTTCTCGTGGATCACGTCGAAGGCGCGGCACCAGGTCTCCTCGGTGTCGGCGACCAGCGCGAACGGCAGCGCCTGCTTCTCGGCGAATCGGCGATGGCTGGCGACCGAATCGCGCGAGACGCCGACGACGACGCAGCCGGCGCGCGTCAGCTCGGCGTGCAGGTCGCGCAGATCCTGCGCCTGACGCGTGCAGCCGGCGGTGTTGTCCTTCGGATAGAAATAGAGCGCCACGTGCCGGCCGCGCAGGTCGCGCAGCCGCAGCGTCGAGCCGTCCTGGATCGTCCCCGCCAGATCGGGAACCGCTGCGCCGACCTCGATCATCCTGGTCCGCTCCGGTTCGTGCATCGATCGTCGTGAAGCGCCGCGCGTGGCTGCATGATCAGAACTTCATCGGATCCATGATCGCATCGAGATTGAGGCCGTCGCAGAACTCGAGGAAGTCGTCGCGCAGCGCCGCGATGTGCATCGTGTTGGGAATGCCGATCGTGATCTGTGCCGAGAACATGTCGGCGCCGGTCTGCATCGCGCGATAGCGCGAGGAATGCAGCTGCTCGATCGAAATATTGCGTCCCGCGAAGAACTCGGCCAGCTGGAACAGCACGCCGGGCTTGTCGGCGGCGATCACCTCGATCACGTACGGCAGCAGCGTCGGCTGCGGCTGGTGCGCGTTGGTGCGGAAGTGTCCCAGCCGCAGATCGCCGTCGCGTTCCAGCCGCGCCAGCGCGTTCTCGAGTTTGGCGATCGCGTCCCAGGAGCCCTGGGCCAGCGCGAGCACGCACAGCTCGCTGCCGAGCGCCGATACGCGTGCTTCGGCGAGGTTGCAGCCGGCGTCGGCGATGCGCTTGCTGATCGCCAGCAGCGGCGATCCGGACGGCTTGCCGAACGCGTGGATCAGCAGGAAGTTGTCGCTTGAAGAGGGACGCGGTGCGGTTTCGCTCAAAGTCTGTCTTCCTGATCGTCTCGCGAAGACCGGTGCTGCGGCCGGCGCGGGCGCAGCACCGAAGCGGCGTCCGGGCCAGCATACTGGCCGCTTCCTGCAGTCGCAACCGGGCCGCGTCGCGATCGAGCCGCGCCGCCGCAGCGGCCGTGAACGGCCGCTGACGGCTGCCGGCGCCGCGCCATGCAGGATGGACTGGCGGCCGGCGCAGCCGGTACTATCGAGCGATTCCTTACCATGCGTTCTCGTCCGTCTTGAACCTCTCCGGCAGTATCTGCGCGCTGGCGACGCCGTTCCGCAACCAGGACGGGTTTCCCGTCGATTTCGATGCGTTCGGCCGTCTGATCAACTACCAGATCGAAGGCGGCACGCGCGCGCTCGTCGCGGCCGGCTCGACCGGCGAAGCGGCGATGCTCGAGGACGCCGAGTTCTCGGACCTGGTCGCCTTCGCGGTCGGGCGCAGCGCCGGGCGGGTGCCGGTGCTCGCCGGTACCGGACAACAGTCCACGCGCAAGACGATCGAGCAGACCCGCCGCGCGGCCGAGGCCGGTGCCGATGCGGCGCTCGTGGTCACGCCGCCGTATGTGCGGCCGACGCAGGAAGGCCTGTACCGTCACTTCGTCGAGGTCGCCGAACGCGGCGGCCTGCCGGTCGTGCTCTACAACGTGCCCGGCCGCACCGCCTGCGATCTGCTGCCCGAGACCGTCGAGCGTCTGAGCGGCCACGAACGCATCGTCGGCATCAAGGAAGCGCGCAGCGAGCCCGAGCGCATGGCGCGGCTGCTGGCGATCCGGCCGGAATACGGTTTCGCCGTCCTTTCGGGCGACGATCCGACCTTCGCGCGTGCGATGCTGGCCGGTGCCGACGGCGTCGTGTCGGTGGCCGCCAACGTGGCGCCGGCCGCGCTGCAGGCGCTGGCCGCGGCCTGCGCCGAGCGCCAGCACGAGCGTGCCCAGGCGCTCGATGCGCGCCTGGGCGATCTGTACGTCCTGCTCGGTGCCGAACCCAATCCGATTCCGGTCAAGTGGTGTCTGGCGCGGCTCGGCCTCGGCAGCGCCGAACTCCGTCTGCCGCTGCTCCGGCTGTCGGCCATCCATCATCCTCAGGCCGAAGCGGTCCTGGCAGCGGTCGGACTCGCCGAACCGCAGCGGGCCACCGCTTGAGGCTTTGCGCTACAGGAACCCGAACCGTGAAACGATCGATTGCGCTGCTGGTGATCATGCCGTTGCTGCTGCTGGCGGGCGGATGCAAGTACTTCTCGCGCGACAGCGCCAAGGACGAATACAAGCGGGCCGTCGAGAGCCGCCCGCTGGAGGTGCCGCCCGATCTGGACGCGCCGGCCAACTCGGGTGCCATGGTGATTCCGGAAGTCCGTTCCGCTGCGTCGGATCCGGCCGGCTCGGTGCGGCGCGCCGACGGCGCGCTGGTGCTCGGTGCGCCGCCGGCCGACTCGCCGCAGGCCTCGGCCACGGTGCCGCCGGCGCCGGGCGTCGCGCTCGGCGGAGACGGGCTGCTGGTCGCCGATGCTCCTGCCAATACCTGGCGCCGCGTCGGTCTGGCGCTGGAGCGTTCGGGGGCCGCGACGATCGTCGCGCGCGACGAGGCCGCGGCCAGCTACGAGATCGAGACTGCCGGCGAAGTCGTCAGCAAGCCCGGCTGGTTCAAGCGTGCGATCACGTTCGGCAAGGCCAAGGGCACGGTCTCGGCGCCGGTCCGCCTCAAGGTCCACGTCAGCGAAGAGGGCGAGGGCAGCCGTGTTCGCATCGAGGGCGCCGACGACGAGGCCGGCCGCGCGGCCGCCCGCCAGGTGCTCGAGACGCTGCGCCAGCGTCTGTCCTGAGCGCGCCGCTGCGCCGCGGGCGGCGCAGCGCATCCTCGCAGGCCGCGCGGACCGCGATCGATCGCGCGGCGATCATCGAGCCCGCGGCGGCCTCGACGCGAAACGGCATGGACGCCGGATTCGATTCCCGCCGTCGCCGCTGCGGCCCGCCGCATCCCGGTCCGGCATCGTCGCGATGCGGACACCGCCGCATTCTCAAACCAGGATCGGCTCGTCCCGTTGCGACACATTGGCACAGGGGCGCCGCCGTCCTTGCGGCGGCGCGGCCGTCCGTCTCAGCGTTCGAGCAGCGGCAGCTTGTCGGGCTTGCCGTCCCAGTCCTTGGCGTCCTCGAGCGGTTCGCGACGCTCGGTGATGACCGGCCAGCCTTTGGCCAGCTCGGCATTGAGCGCGATGAACGGCTCCTGGCCGGCGGGGACGTCGTCCTCGGGATAGATCGCATTGGCCGGACATTCCGGCTCGCAGAGCGTGCAGTCGATGCACTCCTCCGGATCGATCACGAGGAAGTTGGCGCCTTCGTGGAAACAGTCGACCGGACAGACCTCGACGCAGTCGGTGTACTTGCACTTGATGCAGTTCTCGGTGACGACGAAGGGCATGGCGTGCGAGGGCGGCTGGCGGGGTATCGAGAAGCAGCGGAATGGCGCTCCCTACGAGGTTCGAACTCGTGTTCCCGCCTTGAGAGGGCGGTGTCCTAGACCACTAGACGAAGGGAGCGCGGTGCTTGGGTTCCGCAGGGGGCGCGTAGTATAACGGAAACCCAACGCACGGCAATCGAAAGTTTTTCGAGCCGGATCGCCGGTGCGCCCGTCGCGGATCAAGCCATCACTGAATGAATTCTACCGAAGCGAACCTCGTCGGCGACGTCACGCCGCAACTGCGTGTCATCGCCCGGGCCGACCACGCGATATCCCGCAAGAACATCTCCAACGGCGCGTTGCGCGTGCTGTATCGCCTCAACGAAGCCGGCTACGCAGCGTTCCTGGTCGGCGGTGCGGTTCGCGATCTGCTGCTCGGCGGCCATCCGAAGGATTTCGACGTGGCGACCAATGCCACACCGGAGCAGATCCGCTCGCTGTTCCGCAACTGCCGCCTGATCGGCCGGCGCTTCCGGCTGGCCCACGTCGTGTTCGGCCGCGAGATCGTCGAGGTCGCGACCTTCCGCGGCAGCAGCGACGACGGCAGCGGCGATCGCCATGTCGTCGACGGCCGCATCGTGCGCGACAACGTCTACGGCACGATCGAGGAAGACGCGGTGCGCCGCGACTTCACGGTCAATGCGCTGTATTACGACATCTCCGATTTCAGCGTGCGCGATTACGTCGGCGGCATGCGCGATCTGGAGCAGCGCACGATGCGCCTGATCGGCGATCCGGAGCTGCGCTACCGCGAAGATCCGGTGCGGATGCTGCGCGCGGCGCGCCTGGCCGCCAAGCTCGGCTTCTCGATCGCACCGGAGGCCGCCGCGCCGTTCGCGCAGCTCGCGCCGCTGCTGCGCGACGCAGCGCCCGCGCGCCTGTTCGACGAAACGCTCAAGCTGTTCCTCGCCGGTCACGGCCTGGCCGGCTTCCGCACGCTCGAGGCGCACGGTCTGCTCGCCGAGGTGTTCCCGTCGACCGTGCTCGGCCTGGCCGGGCCGCACGGCGCAGTGTTCCGACGCCTGCTCGAGGCGACGCTGCGCAGCACCGACGAGCGCGTGCGTGCCGACAAGGGCGTCACGCCGGCGTTCCTGTTCGCCGCCCTGCTCTGGCAGCCGGTCTGCGACGAGGTGCAGCGACTGATCGCGCACGGCGTCGATGCGACTTCGGCCTGGGTCCAGGCGTCCGATCAGGTCATGCGCGCCCAGGTGGAGCGGGTCGCGATCCCGCGCCGCTTCGGTTTCGCGATCGAGGATATCTGGGCGCTGCAGCCGCGCTTCGAACAGCGCGTGCGCAAACGCGTCTTCCGCCTGCTCGCGCATCCGCGTTTTCGCGCGGCCTACGATTTCCTGCTGCTGCGTGCCGAGGCTGATCCGGCATTGGCCGAGCTCGCGCAGTGGTGGACCGAGGCGCAGGCGGTCGATCAGGCCGCACTCGCCGAGCGGCTGACCACGCCGGTCGCGCCGCCGGCCGCGACGGCCGATGCGCCGCGTCGCAAGAAGCGCCGCCGCGGTGGCCGGCGCAAGGCGTCCTCCGGCGCGCCCGCGGGAGACCAGGGCGGACAGACCGGCGCCGGTGAATGACCGCACCGATTGCCGCCTGGATCGGCCTCGGCAGCAATCTGGCCGATCCGGTGGCCGCGGTCGAGCGCGGACTGGATGCGCTGGCGCATCTGCCCTCGACGCTACTGAGCGGACAGTCTCGGCTGTATCGCACGGCGCCGTGGGGCATGACCGATCAGCCCGCTTTCGTCAACGCCGTGGCGCGGATCGCGACCACGCTCGAACCGCTGGCGCTGCTCGACGCGCTGCTCGCGATTGAGCGCCGCCACGGCCGCGATCGCGCGCGCGATCTGCGCTGGGGGCCGCGCACGCTCGATCTGGACCTGCTGCTGTACGGCCGCGCGCAGATCGCGCAGCCGCGGCTGACCGTGCCGCATCCGCATCTGCACCGGCGTGCGTTCGTACTGGTGCCGCTGGCCGAGCTCGATCCGGGGCTGGACGTACCGGGCTTCGGTCCGGTCGAGGCCCTGCTCGCCGCCGTCGCCGAGGACGCCGCGCAATGCCGTGCGATCGGCGATTGAATGCGGCGAACGGACGCCGCATCTGCGGCTAGGCGCACGCGGGCGCCGATCCGATAATGCCGCGGCCGTCGAGAGGGTTCTCCACATGTACGCTCAATCCGCCTCCGAGTCGCGACCCGCGGTCACCGTGACACGCCTGCGCGAGATGAAGGCCAGCGGCGAGAAGATCGTCAGCGTGACCGCCTACGACGCCGGCTTCGCCGCGCAGGCCGAGGCGGCGGGTGTCGACCTGATCCTGGTCGGCGACTCGCTCGGCATGGTCGTGCAAGGCCATTCGAGCACCCTGCCGGTCGGCCTCGATCACATGGTCTACCACAGCGCCTGCGTTGCGCGCGGCGCGCGCCGCCCGCTGCTGGTGGCCGATCTGCCGTTCATGAGCTACCGCGACGTAGCGCACGCGCTGGCGAGCAGTGCGCGTCTGATCGCCGAGGGCGGCGCGGCGATGGTCAAGCTCGAGGGCGCCGGCTGGACGCTCGAGGTGATCGCCGCGCTGGCCGAGCGCGACGTCGCCGTCTGCGCGCATCTGGGCCTGACGCCGCAGTCGGTGCACAAGCTCGGCGGCTATCGCGTGCAGGGCCGCGAGGCCGCCGCGGCCGAACGACTCAAGGCCGACGCGCTCGCGGTCGAGCGCGCCGGTGCCGACCTGCTGGTGCTCGAATGCGTGCCGAGCGCGCTCGCCGCCGAGATCACGCGCTCGCTGCGGATTCCGACGGTCGGCATCGGTGCCGGACCGGACTGCGACGGCCAGGTCCTGGTCATGCACGACCTCCTCGGCGTCACGCCGGGGCGGCTGCCGCGCTTCGCGAAGAACTTTCTGGCCGGATCGGGTTCGGTCGAGGCGGCGTTCGCCGCCTATGCCGAGGCGGTGCGTTCTGGTCGCTTTCCCGGTCCCGAGCACGGCTACTGACGATGGACATCTTCCGCGACACCGCGGCGCTGCGCGCCGCTCTGGCCGAGCAGCGGCGCGCGGCGCGGCGCATCGCGCTGGTGCCGACGATGGGCAACCTGCACGCCGGTCATCATTCGCTGATCGCGCTGGCGCGCGAGCATGCCGATTTCGTCGTCGCCAGCGTATTCGTCAATCCGACGCAGTTCGGGCCCAACGAGGATTTCGCACGCTATCCGCGCACGCCCGACGCCGATGCTGAGGGGCTGGCGCAGCACGGCTGCGACGCGATGTTCGCGCCGGCGGTGGACGATCTGTACCCGTTCGGTGCCGAAGCGGCCGTGCGCATCCACGTGCCGGGCCTGTCGGACATCCTCGACGGCGCCAGCCGGCCCGGCCATTTCGACGGCGTCGCGACCGTGGTCACGCGCCTGTTCAACCGGGTGCAGCCGGATGTGGCGGTGTTCGGCCGCAAGGACTATCAGCAGCTGCTGGTGATCGAGCGGCTGGTCGAGGATCTCGCGCTGCCGATCCGCATCGTCGGCGCGCCGATCGTGCGCGAGGCCAGCGGCCTGGCGCTGAGCTCGCGCAACCAGTATCTCGATGCCGGGCAGCGCGAACGGGCCGCGTCGATCCACGCCACGCTGGTCTGGATGCGCGAGCAGGCGCTCGGCGGCGCCGAACCGGCACGGGTCGAGGCGCTTGCGCGGCAGCGGCTGGCCGAGGCCGGCTTCGAACCCGACTACGCGGTGATCCGCCGCGCGGCGGACCTGGAGCCGCTCGAGGCCGGCGCCTCGGCCGCCGATGCGATCGCGCTGATCGCGGCGCGTCTGGGCTCGACGCGGCTGATCGACAATCTGCGCTTCGGCTGAGCGGGTCCGGCCGCCGGGCGGTCCGGGCCGGGAGAGAATGTGAAACGGTTCGCTGCCAGGTGTGGTTTTTTGTCGATACCTGTGGTATTCTTCTCACCGCTGTAGGGGTTTTCGCAACGCAAGGCGCGGGCTTCTGCAGCAGCAGGGCGCATTGTAAGGTAGTCGTCACTCCGTATATACCCTCGCGCGTTTATCGCTGCGAGGGTTTTTTTTGCCCTGAGGATTCTGTAAATAACTTAAGGATCAATGAGTTGTTGTCATGTCTCCGGACGGGCGGGCGCACTGTTGCAGTGCGCAAACGGCATCGGCGTATAATTTGCGGACGTAATGTTGCTCGTGCGCAACATCCCCAAGGTAAGCCCATGCAACTCAACATGCTCAAGGCGAAGATCCATCGCGCCACGGTGACCCACGCCGAACTGCACTACGAAGGTTCCTGCGCGATCGACGGTCACCTGCTCGACACTTCCGGCATCCGCGAGTACGAGCAGATCCACATCTACAACGTCAACAACGGCGAGCGCTTCTCGACCTACGCGATCCGCGCCGACGAGCACTCGGGGATCATCTCGATCAACGGCGCGGCCGCGCATCGCGCCCAGCCGGGCGACATCATCATCATCTGCGCCTACGGCGTGCTCGATGCCGCCGAAGCGGCCCAGCACCAGCCGATGCTGGTCTACGTCGATCCCGAGAACCGGCTCGCGCGCACCAGCCAGTCGATCCCCAAGCAGGCCGCCTGAGCGTTCCGTATGATGCGGCGATCGCCATGACGCCGTCTGTTCCCGATGACGCCTGACCAGCTTGCCCGATTGCGCGGCGAGGCCGCGCGCGTACGTCTGCGACCACTGCGCGACCGGCTCGCCGAGCCGGGCCGGTTCGAGGCCTGGTCGCATCGGCTGGGTCCGCTGCTGGTCGATTTCTCACGGCAGTGGATCGACGATGCCGCGCTCGACGCGCTCGGCGCGATGCTCGCCGAGCTCGACTGGGAGGGCCGCCGCGACGCGATGTTCCGCGGCGAGCCGATCAACACCTCCGAGCGGCGCGCCGTGCTGCATACCGCCCTGCGCGCACATCGTGCTCAGCTCCCGGCGCTGGCGCCGCCGGCGGTGCTCGAGGCGGCCGCGCACGCCCGGCACGGCCTCGCGCGCCTGGTCGACGCGGTCCTCGACGGCAGCGGCGACTGCGGCGTGCCGGTCGGCATCGAGGACGTCGTCAACGTCGGTATCGGCGGGTCCGACCTCGGCCCGCGTCTGGCTGTCGAGGCGCTCGCCAACCGCGGCCGCGTGCGCAGCCATTTCCTCGCGAATCTGGACGGAACCAGCGTCCGCAGGCTGATGCGCACGCTCGATCCGCGCCGGACCCTGGTCCTGCTGGTCTCCAAGAGCTTCACGACCCAGGAGACCCATCTCAACGGCGAAGCCTTGCGCGCCTGGATGCTGGAGGCGCATGCGGGCGATGCGGGCGCGGCGTCGCGCCATTTCGTCGCGGTGACCGCCAACGTCGAGGCCGCGTGCGCGCAGGGCATCGCGCCGGAGCGGATCGTGCCGATGTGGGATTTCGTCGGCGGGCGCTATTCGGTGTGGTCGGGGGTCGGGCTCGCGCTCGCATTGGCGATCGGCCACCGCGCGTTCGACGACTTCCTCGGTGGTGCGGCCCTGGTCGACGACCATTTCCGCAACGCGCCGTGGCGCCGCAACCTGCCGGTGCTGATGGCGCTTGCCGGCGTCTGGAACCGCAATGCGCTGGGCTTCCCGGGCCTGGCGGTGATTCCGTATTGCGACGCGCTGGCGAACCTGCCGGCCTTCCTGCAGCAGCTGGAGATGGAGAGTCTCGGCAAGTCGGTACGGCCGGATGGTGCGCCGGTCGATCAGCCGACCGTGCCGGTGCTGTGGGGCCATGTCGGCACCAATGCGCAGCACGCGTTCTTCCAGGCCCTGCATCAGGGCACCGATACGGTACCGGTCGACTTCGTCGGCGTCGCCACGGCCGACCACGGCCTGCCGGATCACCACGCCGCGCTGCTTGCGAACATGCTGGCGCAGGCCGCCGCGCTGGCCGGCGGCAAGAGCTACGAGGAGGCCTGGGCCGAATCGGCCGGCGAAACCGACGCTGCCGCGCGCGCCGTACTGGCCGCGCAGCGCACGTTCCCCGGCAGCCGGCCGAGCACGACGATCCTGCTCGACTCGCTGACGCCGACGGCGCTGGGCGCCTTGCTCGCACTGTACGAGCACAAGGTCTTCGTGCAGTCGCTGCTCTGGAACGTCAACGCGTTCGACCAGTGGGGCGTCGAACTCGGCAAGACCGTCGCCAAGGCGATCCTGCCGGCACTGCGCGCAGACGGCGCGGACGAGACGGCACTCGATCCGCCGACGCGCGCGCTGGTGGCGGCGATCCGCGCGGCGCGCGGCAGCCGTTCGGATACCCGGTCTCCGTAGGCGCCCGCGCGGGATCGACTCGGCCGGGCGTCGCCGCGGCGCCGTACACCGCCTGCGCCACGAGTCGTCGTCCGTGCAGTATCCGAGCCGGCCGGCTGCGATTACGATCGGGCAGACGCGCAGGGTGCCGGCGCCCGGCGGACCCGGAGGAGGAAGAGGCGATGCGACGGAATCGAGCCGCGGCTCGGGTGTTGATCGGGATCGCGCTGGCGTCTGCCGTCTTCGCGGGCATGTATCGCTGGCAGCACGCATCGTCCGGGACGGCTGACGCGCCCGCGTCCACCGCGGCGGCGGTCGTGCCGACCGCGATGCCGTCGCCGCCCGATGTGGCCCCCGCGACCGGGCCGGCCACGGCCGCCGCGCGCGTGCCGTCGAGCGGGCCGGCGGCGACGTCGGCATCGGCAACCGCAACCGCAACCGCGAACGCAGCTGCACCGGCGCGATCCGGGCCGGCACCGTCCGACCTGGCCGGCCTGGCCGCGCGATCGAACGGCGGCGATGCCGAGGCCTCGTTCGAACTCGCCGGCAAGATCGACCGCTGCCGCAACATCGACCGCCTGCTCGCCGATGCCGAACGGGTCATGCAGCTCAAGCAGGGCACGCACGTGACGGTGTCGTCCGGCGAGTCCGGCGCCGAAACGCCGACGCTCGACGACATGGCGCGCCGTATGCTCGACCGCGTCGATGCCGTGCGCAGCGAATGCGAGACGCTCGGTAGCGCCGACGCGACGCTGACGGCCGCGCAGATGCTGCAGCGGGCGATCGATCAGGGCAGCCTGCAGGCCAAGCTGTGCTATCTGGTCGATCCGCAGCAGTACGCGCCCACCCCGCTCGGCGAAGCCTGGCACGACTGGTATGCACGCTATCGCGAACAGGCCCCCGTGCTGGTCGAGGATCTGGTCGAGGCCGGCGTCGCCGACGGCGTGCTCGCCGCGGGACTGGCCTACTCGGGCGCGCGCGACCTCAACGGCGGGCCGAGCTATCTGCCGTATGCGCTCGGCGAAGACCTGCAGAAGGCGGCCGTCTATCTGCTGTGGCAGCAGCGGTTCGCGCCGGGGGCGCGTGCACAGGCATTCGGCCGGATCATCGCCGATCTGCAGGCGCGGCTCGGGCCGGCCTTCGCGGCCGCCGAAGCCGAAGCGGCCGCCTCGCCGCCGCTCGCCTGGCTGGTCTTCGATGCGAATCCGGCCGAGAACTGCACGGTCAAGCTGTACGTGCGGGCGATGGAGGTACAGGCGCTGGGAGCGTTCTGACGTTGCCTTGATCGCGCTTGCGCAGCTGCTCGCCGATCGCCCAGCGCACATGCTCGCGGACCAGGTCGGAGGCGTCGTCCCGGCGCGCCTGCAGGGCGCGCAGCGTCTCGTCGGAGTAAGGCGCATTGCCGAGCGCGACCGCGATGTTGCGCAGCCAGCCGGCGTAGCCGGTGCGGCGGATCGGCGAGCCTTCGGTACGCTGCTGGAAGTCCGTCTCGCTCCACGCGAACAGATCGACCAGCCGGCTGTCGTCGAGGCGATGCCGCGGCGCGAAGTCCGGCGAGGTCGTCGGCGTCGCGAACTTGTTCCACGGACAGATCAGCTGGCAGTCGTCGCAGCCGAAGATCCGGTTGCCGATCAGCGGGCGCAGCTCGAGCGGGATCGGGCCGCGCGACTCGATCGTCAGATAGGCGATGCAGCGGCGCGCGTCGAGCCGGTTCGGACCGAGGATCGCCTGCGTCGGGCAGATCTCGATGCAACGCGTGCAGCTGCCGCAGTGCGCAGTCGCCGGCGGGTCCAGCGGCAGCGGCAGGTCGGTGAACAGTTCGCCGAGGAAGAACCACGAACCGCCGCGGCTGTCGATCAGGCAGGTGTGCTTGCCGATCCAGCCGATGCCGGCGTTGCGTGCCAGTGCGCGCTCGAGCACCGGCGCCGAGTCGACGAAGGCGCGGTAGCCGAACGGACCGGCCGCCGCCTCGATGCGCTCGGCGAGCTTCTGCAGGCGATTGCGCATCAGCTTGTGATAGTCGCGGCCGAGGGCGTAGCGCGCGACGTAGCCGCGCTCGGCGTCGGCGAGCACGTCCCAGCCGTCGCGCGCGGCGGCCGGCAGATAGTCCATGCGGACCGAAATCACGCGCAGCGTGCCCGGCTGCAGCTCGGCCGGGCGGCTGCGCTTGCTGCCGTGACTGGCCATGTAGGCCATCTCGCCGTGGTGGCCGGCGTCGAGCCAGGCCAGCAGATGCGCCTCGTCCTCGCCGAGCTCGGTACCGCTGATGCCGACATCGCCGAAGCCGAGCTCGCGCGCCCATGCACGCACGTCGCGCGCGAGCGCGTCGTAGTCGATGGCGGGCTGGCCGGGGGCTGGCATCGGATCACTATAATCGTTGCATGGCCGACCCCGCCGTCACCGCGCTTTACACCGCCGATCAGGTCCGCCGGCTCGACCGTGCCGCGATCGAGCGCTGCGGCATCGCCGGCTACACGCTGATGCAGCGGGCCGCGGCGGCGGCGTTCGCCTCGCTGCGCCGGCGCTGGCCGGATGCGCGCCGCCTGTGCCTGTTCGCCGGCACCGGCAACAACGGCGGCGATGCCCTGCTGGTCGGCGTCGCGGCATTGCAGGCCGGTCTGTCGGTCGAGGCCGTGCTGCCGCGGCCGTCGCGCGGCGAGGACGCCTGCCGCGCGCGCGAAGCGTATGCCGCCGCCGGCGGCCGTTTCGTCGGCGACGCCGCGACGCAGCTGCCGGAGGCCGACGTCTACGTCGACGGCCTGTTCGGCACCGGGCTGGACCGCGCGCCGGCCGGCGCCGAGGCGGCCTGGATCGAACGGCTCAACGCATCCGCGCGGCCGGTCTTCGCACTCGATCTGCCGTCGGGACTGTCGGCCGATACCGGCCAGCCGCTCGGTGCGGCCGTGCGTGCGACGGCGACGATCAGCTTCGTCGGATGGAAGCGCGGCCTGTTCACGGCCGCCGGCGCCGACTGCGGCGGCGAACGCGAACTGGCCACGCTGATGCTGCCGGATGCCGCCTATGCCGGCGTCGAGCCCGACGCGCAGCTGCTCGACGCAGGCATCGCCGGCCGGCTGCCGCCGCGTGCCGGCGACGTCAACAAGGGCAGCTTCGGCCATGTGCTCGCGATCGGCGGCGATCACGGCATGGGCGGCGCGATCCGCCTGGCCGCGGAGGCCGCGCTGCGCTGCGGAGCGGGCCGCGTCAGCGTCGCCACGCGCGCCGGACAGGTCGGCGCGATCAATGCCGCGCGTCCCGAGCTGATGGCGCACGGCGTCGACGGCCTGCCGGCGCTGGCGCCGCTGCTCGACCGCGCCGACGTGATCGCGCTCGGGCCCGGCCTCGGCCAGGGCGCCTGGTCGCACGCCTTGTGGGATCGTGCGCTCGCCTCGGCGCGGCCGGCGGTGATCGACGCCGACGCGCTGAACCTGCTCGCGCGGCAGCCGGCCGCCGTGTCGGCCGGCAGCGTGCTGACGCCGCATCCGGGCGAGGCCGCGCGCCTGCTCGGCTGCGCGGCGGCCGAGATCCAGGCCGATCGCTACGCCGCGGTGCGGCGGCTCGCCGCGCAGCATCGCGCGGTCGTCGTGCTGAAGGGCGCCGGCAGCCTGATCGCGCATCCGGACGGCCGCGTCGCGGTCTGTCCGTGGGGCAACCCCGGCATGGCCACGGCCGGCATGGGCGACGTGCTGACCGGCGTGATCGCGGCGCTGCTCGCGCAGCGGCTCGATGCCTGGGACGCGGCGCGATTCGGCGTGGCGCTGCACGCGCGCGCCGGCGATCGGGCCGCCGGCGTGCAGCCGCGCGGCCTGCTCGCGACGGATCTGTTCGATCCGCTGCGCCTGCTCGTCAACCGGTTCGCGCCGTGATCGCGGCGCTGCGCGGGTCGGTCGACGAGGCCGGGCTGACCGCGCTGGCCGCGGCGCTGGCGCCGGCGCTGCGCGGTGGCGGCGTCGTCCATCTGCGCGGCGATCTCGGCGCCGGCAAGACCACGTTCGCGCGCGCGCTGCTGCGTGCACTCGGTGTCGGTCAGCGCGTCAAGAGTCCGACCTACAGCCTGATCGAGTCTTACCAGGTCGGCGAGCGCGCACTGCATCACCTGGATCTGTACCGCATCGCCGATCCGGGCGAGCTGGAGTGGCTCGGACTGCCCGATCTGGCCGATCCGGCCGCGCTATTGCTGGTCGAGTGGCCCGAGCGCGGCGGCGCGGCGCTGCCGCCGCCGGACCTGGTCGTGCGGCTCGATCATGCCGGTTCGCGGCGCGATTTCAGCCTCACGCCGGCCAGCGCCCGTGGGGCGGACTGGATCGCGCCAGGCCTCGATGCGGCGGTCCAGACCTGAATCTTTAGTCAGGAATGTCCTGCAGCTTATGGATTTGAAAAGAAAAATAGCTTGAAATTTTGCGAATCCTGGAGTTCAATCGCGACCTATGCGATTGGGGAGACTTCCAGCGCGCATTCTCACCACCTGGGCGCTGCTGCTCGGCGCCGCCGCGTCCGCGCAGGCGGCCGACATCAAGGCGCTGCGGATTTGGGAAGGCCCCGACTACACGCGCGCCGTGTTCGACGTCAGCGGCCCGCTCGACTACAAGCTGTTCGAGCTCAGCGATCCGGGCCGCATCGTGATCGACGTCCGTGACGGCCGCATCGCCGAAGGACTCGGCGCGCCGAGCGCCAAGGGCATGCTCAAGGCCGTGCGGATCGGCAAGCAGGGCAAGAACGATGCGCGCATCGTGCTCGATCTCGGCGCCGAGGTGCGGCCCAAGAGCTTCCTGCTGCCGCCGGCCGAGAAGCTCGGCTACCGCCTGGTCGTGGACCTCTATCCGAAGCAGAAGCCGGCGCCGGTCAAGACCGTCAAGCAGGTGCTGCCCGGCGAGCCGCGCCCGGTCGTGATCGCGATCGACGCCGGCCACGGCGGCGAGGACCCCGGCGCGCTCGGCGCGACCGGCTCGCACGAGAAGAACATCACCTTGCAGGTCGCGCGCGAGCTCAAGCGGCAGATCGACCGCGAGCCCGGCATGAGCGCTATCCTGACCCGCGACGGCGACTACTACGTCAAGCGCGAGGACCGCTACCGCAAGGCGCGCGAGGCGCGAGCGGACCTGTTCATCTCGATCCACGCCGACGCCTGTCCGGGTTCGTGCGAGACCGCGCGCGGCTCCTCGGTCTGGGTGCTGTCCACGCGCGGCGCCTCGAGCGAGGCGGCGCGCCGACTGGCCGACCGCGAGAACCGCGCCGACCTGATCGGCGGCGTCTCGCTCGACGACAAGGAGGACAGCCTCGCGGCGGTGCTGCTCGACCTGCAGCAGGGCGCCACGATGGACGCCAGCAACGCGGTCGCCGAGCACGTGCTGGTCGCATTGCGCCAGATCGGACCGACGCACCGGCGCCAGGTCGAGCGCGCCAACTTCGTCGTGCTGCGCTCGCCCGACGTGCCGTCGATCCTCGTCGAGACCGCCTTCATCAGCAATCCGGCCGAGGAGAAGCGGCTGAAGGATTCGGCGCACCGCGAGAAGCTGGCCGCCGCGATCATCGATGGTGCGCGCAACTACTTCCGGATGATGCCGCCGCAGGGCACCTGGTTCGCCGCCAATGCCGACAGGTTCCGCCCGTCGCGCCACGTCGTCGGCCGCGGCGAGACGCTGGCGATCATCGCCGAGCGGCACGGCGTCACGCCGGGCAAGCTGCGCAGCGCGAACAAGCTCGCCAGCGACAGCCTGCGCGTCGGCGACGTACTGGACATCCCGGCCGGCTGAGCGGCCGCTTGGGCTATGATGCACGGACGTCTCGCCGTCCGTGCTCATGCGACGCATCCACGCGCTTCCCCCCGAACTGGTCAACCAGATCGCCGCCGGCGAGGTCATCGAGCGGCCGGCGTCGGTCGTCAAGGAACTGGTCGAGAACAGCCTCGACGCCGGCGCGACGCGCGTGGAGGTCGACATCGAGGACGGCGGCGCCCGTCTGATCCGCGTGCGCGACGACGGCGGCGGCATCGACCCGGACGACCTGCCGCTCGCGATCACCGCGCACGCGACCAGCAAGATCGCCAGCTTCGACGATCTCGAACGCGTCGGCACGCTCGGCTTCCGCGGCGAGGCGCTGCCGTCGATCGCGTCGGTCTCGCGCTTCGCGCTGGCTTCGCGCACCGCCGCCGGTACGACGGCCTGGCGCATCGAGGTGGACGGCGGCCGGCCGTCGCCGCCCAAGCCCGCGCAGCATCCGGTCGGCACCGTCGTCGAGGTGCGCGACCTGTTCTACAACGTGCCGGCACGACGCAAGTTCCTGCGCGCTGAGCGCACCGAGTTCGGCTACATCGACGATCTGATCCGCTCGATCGCGCTGGCGCGCGCCGAGGTCGAGTTCCGTCTCGTCAACAACGGCAAGCCGCTGCGCCTGCTGCGTCCGGTACGCGGCGAGGGCGATTGGCAGCGCCGCGTCGGCGACGTGCTCGGCAGCGGCTTCGTCGAGCAGAGCCTGCGCGTCGACCACGCCGCGGCCGGCCTGCGTCTGCACGGCTGGGTCGGTCTGCCGACCGCCTCGCGCAGCCAGGCCGACCAGCAGTATTTCCACGTCAACGGCCGCCTGGTCCGCGATCGTCTGGTCGCGCACGCGGTGCGCCAGGCCTATGCCGACGTGCTGTTCCACGGCCGCCATCCGGCCTTCGTGCTGTTTCTCGAGCTCGATCCCGCTCTGGTCGACGTCAACGTGCATCCGGCCAAGCACGAGGTGCGTTTCCGCGAATCGCGGCTGGTGCACGATTTCCTGTACCGCACGCTCGACGAGGCGCTGTCGGCGACACGCGCCGGCCATGCGCTGCCGACGCCGGCGGCGGCTTCCGCGGCCGCGCCGGCAGTGGCGTCGGCCTGGCCGCCCTATCGCCAACAGGGCGGTCTCGGACTCGGTGTGCGCGAACCGCTGGCCGACTACGCGGCCTTGCTCGGCGCGACGCCTTCGGGCGCGAGCGGATCGTTCGATGCGGCGGCCGCCGACCGGATCGGCCGCTTCGAGCCGCATGACGGCGCTGTCGCGGTCGACGGCGCCGCCGCGAGCGAGGGCGACGCCGGGATACCGCCGCTCGGCTTCGCGCTCGCGCAGCTGCATGGCGTCTACATCCTCGCCGAGAACGCGCAGGGTCTGGTCCTGGTCGACATGCACGCCGCGCACGAGCGCATCACCTACGAGAAGCTCAAGCAGGCCCAGGCCGGCGAGGGCATACGCGCGCAACAGTTGCTGGTGCCGCTGACGCTCGCGCTCAGCGAGCGCGAAGCGGCCGCAGTCGAGGAACATGCCGAGCGCTTCGCCGCGCTCGGCTTCGAGGTCGTGCGCAGCGGCCCGCAAGGCGCGCTGGTCAGACGCGTGCCGCTGCTGCTCGAAGGCTCCGACGTCGCCCGCCTGGTCCGCGACGTGATCGCCGATTTCCTCGCGCAGGGCAGCTCGCGCCGGATCGAGGAAGCCGGCAACGAGATCCTCGCGACGATGGCCTGCCACGGCTCGGTGCGCGCCAACCGCCGGCTCGGTCTGCCCGAGATGAATGCGTTGCTGCGCGAGATGGAACGCACCGAGCGTTCGGGCCAGTGCAACCATGGCCGGCCGACCACGGTGCTGCTCGGCATGGGCGATCTGGACCGCCTGTTCCTGCGCGGCCGTTGAGATCGATCGCCGCGCGCATATCCTCATGCCGACGGGCCGCCGGGATGCGCGGGGCCCGGTGGTAAGCTCGCCGCGCATGCCGCTCTCCGGAACCGATGCCATGATCCGCCGCCCGTTCGTACTCGTGACCGCCCTGGTGACCGCCTTGTCCGCCGCCGTATCCGCCGCACCGCCCGACTACGTTAAGCAGGTCGAAACCTGGCGCGCCAAGCGTCTGGAGCGGCTGCAGGCCGCCGACGGCTGGCTCAGCCTGATCGGACTGGACTGGCTGCAGCCCGGCCGCAACACGATCGGCAGCGGCGAGGACAACGACATCGTCCTCAAGGCCGGTCCGGCGCGGCTCGGCCTGGCGACGCTGGCCGACGGCCGCGCCACGCTCGAGCTCGACCCCGCCGCCGACGCGACCGTGGACGGCGCGCCGGCCACGCGCGCGCTGCTGCGCGACGACAGCGCCGAGCAGCCGAGCGTCGTGCGCTTCGGCAGCGCGAGCTTCCTCGTGATCAAGCGCGGCGACCGCTACGCGCTGCGCGTCCGCGACAGCGAGGCGGCCACGCGCAAACACTTCCTCGGCATCGATCAGTACCCGATCGATGCGGCCTGGCGCGTCGAGGCGAAATGGGTCCCGTTCGATCCGCCGCAGACGCTCGACATCCCGAACATCATCGGCACGGTCGACGCGATGACCGTGCCCGGCAAGGCGGTGTTCGAGCGCGACGGCCGCCGCTACGAGCTGCTGCCGGTCGTCGAGGATCCGGACGCGACGCAGCTGTTCTTCATCCTGGCCGATCGCACCAGCGGCAAGGAGACCTACGGCGCCGCGCGCTTCCTCTACGCCGACAAGGCCGAGAACGGGATCGTCGTGCTCGACTTCAACAAGGCCTACAACCCACCGTGCGCGTTCACGCCGTATGCGACCTGTCCGCTCGCACCGCCGGAGAACCGGCTCGCGCTCGCGGTCACCGCCGGCGAGAAGAAATACCGCGGCAGCGATCACTGAGCGCATCGGGGACGGCCGGCTTGCGACCGGTCGCGAACGCCGCTACGGTGCGGCGATGCGTACGCCTCTGCTGCCGCTCGTCCTGAGCCTGTTCCCGATCCTCCTCTGCGGCTGCGAACGCCGCGACGATCCGCCGGCGGTGACGTCGGTGCCGGTCTCGACGCCGGCCGACGCGTTCTTCGCGGCGCTTAGCACCTTGTGCGGACAGGCCTATGCCGGCGCGCTGACCGTCTCCGACGCGCGTGACCGCGAAACCTTCGCCGGCACGCCGGTCGCGCACGTGCGCGAATGCAGCGACGCGGAAATCCGCATTCCGCTGCACGTCGGCGAGGACCGCTCGCGCACCTGGGTCGTCAGCCGCGTCGACGGCGGCCTGCGGCTCAAGCACGACCATCGCCACCGCGACGGCAGCGAGGACCGGCTGACCTGGTACGGCGGCGACAGCCTCGACGGCGGCAGCGGCACCGCGACGCGCCAGGCGTTTCCGGCCGATGCCGAATCCAAGGCGCTGTTCCTGCAGGCCGGCCTGACCGCCTCGGTCGACAACATCTGGGCGCTGGAGGTCGAGCCGGGCGAACGGCTCGCCTACGAGCTGCGCCGCCCGGACCGGCATTTCCGGATCGAGTTCGACCTGTCGCGGCCGGTCGATGCGCCGCCGCCGCCGTGGGGCCACGATTGAGCCGCGCGGCCTGACTGCGGGCGCCGCCGGCGCGGCGCCCGCTCGCAGCTCAACCGAGCGCCTGCGCGTGATGGCGCAGATGGTCTTCGATGAAAGTCTGGATGAAGTAGTAGCTGTGGTCGTAACCCGGCTGCAGACGCAGCGTCAGCGGCTGTCCGGCCGCCTCGGCCGCGGCCGCCAGCAGCTCGGGCTTGAGCTGCGGCTCGAGGAACTTGTCGGCGTCGCCCTGATCGACCAGCAGCGTGCCGTCGAAGCGATGGCCGCTGCGCAGCAGCTCGACCGTGTCGTACGGCTTCCAGGTCTCGCGGTCCTCGCCGAGGTAGCGCGGCAGCGCCTTGAGGCCCCACGGCACCTGCGAGGGGGCGACGATCGGCGCGAACGCCGAGACCGAGCGGTACGTGCCGGGATTCTTCAGCGCGATCGTCAGCGCGCCGTGGCCGCCCATCGAGTGCCCGAAGATGCCGGTACGCGCGGCGTCGGCGGCCGCGAAGCCGGCGCCGATCAGCGCCGGCAGCTCGCGCGTGACGTAGCTGTACATGCGAAAGCGCGGCGCGAACGCCGGCGTGGTCGCGTCGAGATAGAAGCCGGCGGCCTCGCCGAACTCCCAGTCGCCGGTGGCGCCGTCGATGCCGGTATTGCGCGGACTGGTATCGGGCGCGACCAGCATCAGGCCGAGTTCGGCGGCCACGCGCTGCGCGCCGGCCTTGATGATGAAGGTCTCCTCGGTGCAGGTCAGCCCGGCCAGGTAGTACAGCACCGGCACCCGGCCCGACTCGGCCTGCGGCGGCCGGTACACGGCGAACTTCATCGTGCCGCCGGTCTCGCGCGATTCGTGCGAGTAGAAGCCCTGGATGCCGCCGAAGCAGCGCTGCTCGGAAATCGTCTCGAATGTCATGGTACGGCCTCGTTGGAGAATCAGACGGAGCGGGGAGCGAACATGATGACGGCCATGCCGGTCAGCGCGATCGAGGCGCCGACGATGTCCCACGCCGATGGCCGAACGCTATCGACTAGCCACAGCCACGCAAGTGCCACCGCAACATAGACGCCGCCGTACGCGGCGTAGACGCGCCCGGCCGCGGTCGGGTGCAGGCTGAGCAGCCAGACGAACGCGGCCAGCGCGAACGCGGCCGGAATCAGCACCCAGGCGCTCCAGCCCTTGCGCAGCCACAGCCACGGCAGATAGCAGCCGACGATCTCGGCCAGCGCGGTGACGACGAACAGGGCGAACGTGCGGATCATTCCGGGCCGGTCCTCGATGCGTCGTCTGCGTCGATTTGCCGCGCGTCGCGCAGGCGCGCCTGCAGCCGGATCAGCCACAGCGCGACGGCCAGCCAGAGCAGCGCGACGATCACCCAGAGGCCGGCGCGCGCGGCGATGCTGAAGCCGATCGCGCCGAGGCCGATGTAGGTCCAGCTCGAGAGCATGTCGCCGCCGCGATAGACCACGGTGTCGATGAAGTTCTTGGCCTTGTAGCGCGCCTCGCGGTCGACCAGCGTGAACAGCGTCTCGCGCGCCGGCTTGACGAACGCGAACGACATGCCGCGCGTGCCGATCTGGATCGCCGCCAGCAGCAGCGCGCCGTGCGCCAGCGCCAGGCTGCCCAGGCCGATCGCGGCCGCGACGGCCGGCACCAGCAGCAGCGGCCCGACGCCGTAGCGCGCCAGCAGGACGCGCGTGACGAGCAGCTGGGCCAGCAGCACGACCACGTTCATCGTCAGGTCGATCATCGCGAAGTACTGGTTGCGCGCCGCGTAGTCCAGGCCGAGCGCGCGCACCGTGTCGGCCTGCGAACTGTAGAGCAGCACGCCGATGCTGACGCCGCAGAACATGTGCAGCACCAGCGCGAACAAGATCGGGCTGCGGAACACCATCTTGGCGCCGCCGATGATCGAACCGCCGATCAGGCGGTCGCCGTCCTCGCGGCCCTCGAGCGCCTCCTGACGGCGCGCCCACGGGATCAGTCGCAGCAGGCAGGCCAGGCACACGCCGTAGAACGCGGCCGAGACCAGCATCAGGCCGCCGGCGTCGACGTGGCGGACCAGGGCCAGCGAGGCGACCGGTCCCAGGATCGCGCCCATCGTGCCGCCGGCGGCGATCACCGCATAGAAGCGCCGCGCCTGCTGGTTGACGAAGATGTCGGCCATGAAGCTCCAGAACACCGCATCGGTGAACAGGTTGATGACCGACAGGAAGATCGAGAAGCCGATCGCGACGCGCGGGCTCATGTCGCGTCCGACCAGCAGTGCGAACAGCACCAGCATCGCGATCACGAACGCGTAGATCGCCGGCATGAAGTGCCGCCGCGCGACCCGCGCGACCAATGCGCCGTACAGCGGCGTCAGCAGCAGCATGCAGACGAACACCGACGTGAACACGGTCGGGATCATGCGCGCGCCGTCGGCGCTGATCAGCGCCTCGCGCACCGAGCGCAGGATGTAGTAGCCGAACAGCTGCGAGAAGAAGAACACGAACGACCAGGCCAGTGCCACGCGCTCGCGGCGGTCCGCGCCGGCGATCAACGCGTGCCAGCCGGTATCGTGCTTGGGCTCCCCAGTCGCCGTCATCGAGATCATCCGGTGCGCAGGCCGGTGCCGCCGCGACCGGCGGGCAGCGGATCGGCATCAGGATGCGCCGCGCACGCTAACATTGTATGTCCGCTCCGGCCACACCTCGTTCGAGCATGGCGATCGCACTGCGTGGTCTGTACCTGTATCCGCTCAAATCCTGCGCGCCGCTGGCGCAGCCGGTCGCGACGGTCGAGCCGCGCGGCCTGGCCGGCGACCGGCGCTGGATGGTGGTCGACGCTGCCGGCCGTTTCGTGACGGGCCGCCAGCAGCCGCGGCTGACGCTGATCCGCGCCCGGCCCGACGCTGCCGATGCATTGCAGCTGGACGCACCGGGCATGCCGTCGCTGCGGCTTGCGGCGATGCGCGACCGCGCGCGCGTCGCCGCTACGGTATGGGGCAGCACGGTCGCGTCGCTGCCGGCCGCGCCCGAAGCCGATGCCTGGATCGCGCGCTTTCTCGATCAGCCCGCGCGCTTCGTGCACATGGACGAGGCCGCGCTGCGTCCGGTCGATCCGGACTACGGCGACGCTGCGGTCAGCTATGCCGACGGATTTCCGCTGCTGCTGATCTCCGCGGCGGCGATGGACGGTCTCAACGCGCGGCTCGCGCGTCCGCTGTCGGTGCTGCGCTTCCGGCCGAACCTGGTCGTCGACGGGACCGAGGCACATGTCGAGGACGGCTGGAAGCGCATCCGCATCGGCGAGGTCGCCTTCGATGTGGTCAAGCCATGCACGCGCTGCGTGTTCACGACGGTCGATTTCGAGCGCGGCGAGCGCGACGCCGACGGCGAGCCGCTGCGCACCCTGATCGGCTATCGGCGCGGACCGGACGGCGTGACGTTCGGCCAGAACCTGATTCCGCGCGGAGGTGGGCGCATCGGCGTCGGCGATCCGGTCGAGGTACTGGCCTGAAACGACGAACCCCGCCGGTGGGCGGGGCTCGTGGTACGTGGCGATGCGCGCATGCCCGCGCGCGGACGGCCGGTCAGCGCTTGGAAACCGGCACGTAGTCGCGCTGCACGGAGCCGGTGTAGATCTGGCGCGGACGGCCGATCTTCGCGTCCGGCGTGACGTGCTGCTCGAGCCAGTGCGCGACCCAGCCGGCGGTGCGCGCGATCGCGAACATCACCGTGAACATCTCGGTCGGGATCTTCAGCGCCTTGTAGATGATGCCCGAGTAGAAATCGACGTTCGGGTAGAGCTTGCGCTCGATGAAGTACGGATCCTTCAGCGCGACCTCCTCGAGCGCGACCGCGACGTCGAGCAGCGGATCGCTGACGTTGAGGTCGGCCAGCACCTTGTGGGTCATCTCGCGGATGATCGTCGCGCGCGGATCGAAGTTCTTGTAGACGCGGTGGCCGAAGCCCATCAGGCGGAAGCCGGAGTTCTTGTCCTTGGCCTTGGCGACCGCGCTGGCGACGTTCTTGGCGTCGCCGATCTCCTCGAGCATCTTCAGCACCGCCTCGTTGGCGCCGCCGTGGGCCGGTCCCCACAGCGCGGCGATGCCGGCCGAGACGCAGGCATACGGATTGGCACCGGTCGAGCCGACCAGGCGCACCGTCGAGGTCGACGCGTTCTGCTCGTGATCGGCGTGCAGGATGAACAGCAGATCCAGCGCCTTGGCGACGACCGGATTGAGCTCGAGCGGCTCGCTCGGCACCTCGAACATCATGTGCAGGAAGCGCGTGACGTACTCGAGATTGTTGCGCGGATAGCGGAACGGCCAGCCGATGCCGTAGCGGTACGCCGCCGCGGCGATCGTCGGCACCTTGGCGATCAGGCGGATCGCGGCGAGGCGCCGCTGCTCCGGATCGTTCATGTCGAGCGTGTCGTGGTAGAACGCCGACAGCGACGCCACCGAGCCGCACAGCATCGCCATCGGGTGCGCGTCGTAATGGAAGCCGTTGAGAAAGTTCTTCAGCGACTCGTGCATCATCGTGTGATGCGCGACCTCATGCTCGAACCCGCGGAACTGCTCGCCGTTCGGCAGCTCGCCGTTGATCAGCAGGTAGGCCACCTCGAGAAAGCTCGACTGCTTGGCGAGCTGCTCGATCGGGTAGCCGCGATAGAGCAGGATGCCCTGGTCGCCGTCGATGTAGGTGATCGCGCTGCGCGTGCTAGCGGTCGAGACGAAGCCGGGATCGTAGGTGAAGTAGCCGGTTTCCTTGTTCAGCTTGCCGATGTCGAGGGCAGGATCACCCAGGGTTCCGGAGACGACCGGGAGCGCGACGCTCTTGCTGGTGGCGGCATCGGTGAGCGTGACGGAAGGTTCGGACACGGGAGTTCCTCGCTGCTGAGGGTCCGCCGGCATGTTGCGACGCAAACAAGCGGACCCGGTATGACGGGTGGCCTCGATATCGACAGCCCTGGCGTCGATCGGCAGCGCCCGCGGTACCGCGGGAAAGGTGCCGATCGCGGAGCGGGATTATCTCACAGTTGAATGTGGCGTTTTGATGGTGCGCAGCCACATCGGGACGCATCGGCCGGCGCCGGGCACGCAAAAACGCCCGGACGCGCGAGCGTCCGGGCGGAGCAGGGATCAAGCGAAGCGCGGCCGGCGCGATGCGCCGGGACCGCGCGGGCTGCGGCCGATCAGGCCTTGCCGGCGGCGTAACGCTTGCGGAACTTGTCGACGCGACCGCCGACGTCGGCGACCTTCTGCTTGCCGGTGTAGAACGGGTGCGAGTGGCTGGAGATTTCCACCTTGATCAGCGGGTACTCCTCGCCGTCTTCCCACTTGACGGTTTCCTTGCTGGTCATCGTCGACCGGGTCAGGAACGAGAAATCGCTGGCCAGGTCCTGGAAGACCACGGACTGGTACTTGGGATGGGCGTCGGGTTTCATCGTGCGGCTCCAGGACGGACCGGGTTGAAAGAGAGCCGCGCATGATAGCGGCTGCCGTTCCGGTGCGCAATCGACCGGTGCCGGCCCGAAGGCCGGGCTGGAAAGCCCCGCGCGCGGCGGAATCGTACGGCGCGAGGGCCGGCCCAGCGGCGTCGTCAGGCCCGCCCGCGTCGCCGGAGGCCCTGCATGTCGTCGATGTCCGGTTCCCGCATCTCAGGCGCCGGCGTAGCGCGCGGCACCGCCGACCCAGCGTTCGATCAGCCGCTCGACGCGATCCGGCGCGGTTTCGGCCAGCCGGTCGGCCATGCGATGCACGTCCGGCAGCAGGCCGGCATCGCGCACCACGTCGGCCACGCGCAGCTCGATCTGGCCGGTCTGGCGCGTGCCGAGCACCTCGCCCGGACCGCGCAGACGCAGATCCTGCTCGGCGATGCGGAAGCCGTCGCAGGTCTCGCGCATCGTGTCCAGGCGCGCACGCGCCAGCGCGCCGAGCGGCGGCCGGTACAGCAGCACGCAGCTCGACGCGCGGCTGCCGCGCCCGACCCGGCCGCGCAGCTGGTGCAGCTGGGCCAGGCCGAGCCGCTCGGCGTTCTCGATGACCATCAGGCTGGCATTGGGCACGTCCACGCCGACCTCGATCACGGTGGTGGCGACCAGCACGTGCAGCTCGCCGGCCGCGAACGCCTGCATCGCGCGCGCCTTCTCGGCCGGCTTCAGGCGGCCGTGCACGAGGCCGACGCGCAATCCCGGCAGCGCGGCCGTCAGCTCGGCGTGCGCGACCTCGGCGGCCTGCGCCTCGAGCTGGCCGGATTCCTCGATCAGCGTGCAGACCCAGTAGGCCTGGCGGCCGTCGATGCAGGCAGCGCGGATCCGCTCCACGACCTCGTGACGGCGCGCGTCGGAGATCGCGACGGTCTGCACCGGCGTGCGGCCGGGCGGCAGCTCGTCGATGACCGATACGTCCAGATCCGCGTACTGGGTCATCGCCAGCGTGCGCGGAATCGGCGTGGCCGTCATCACCAGCTGATGCGGCACGTGGCCGGCGCTGCGTCCCTTGTCGCGCAGCGCCAGGCGCTGGTGCACGCCGAAACGATGCTGCTCGTCGATGATCGCCAGGCCCAGCCGCGCGAAGCGCACGCCTTCCTGCATCAGCGCATGGGTGCCGATCACCAGCGCGCTGCCCGATGCGACCGCCTCGAGCGCGGCCGCGCGCGTCTTGCCGGCGACCTTGCCGCCGAGCCAGACCGGTGTCACGCCGAGCGGCTCGAGCCAGCCGCGGAACGCGCGCAGGTGCTGCTCGGCGAGCAGCTCGGTCGGCGCCATCACGGCGGCCTGCTGGCCGGCCTCGACCGCGCCCAGCGCGGCCAGTGCGGCGACGATCGTCTTGCCGGAGCCGACGTCGCCCTGCACCAGACGCAGCATCGGCTGGGTGCGGCCGAGGTCGGCCTGGATCTCGGCATCGACCCGCTGCTGCGCGCCGGTCAGCCGAAACGGCAGGCGCTCGATCAGCGCCGCGCGCAGACGGCCGGGGCCGGCCAGCCGTGGCGCGGTCTGGCTGCGGATGCGCGCGCGCAGGCGTTTCAGGATCAGGTTCTGCGCGAGCAGCTCCTCGAACGCGAGCCGCCGCTGGGCCGGATGGATGCCCGCGGCGAGCAGATCGCGGTCGACGTCGGGCGGCGGGCGATGCACGGTCAGCAGCGCCTGGCGCAGGTCGGCGATGCCGAGCGGCGCGAGCAGATCGACCGGGATCAGTTCGAGCTCGTCGACCGGCGGCAGCCGCTCCAGCGCGCGCGCGACGACGCCGGCCAAGCGCTTCTGGCCGAGGCCCTCGGTGGTCGGATAGATCGGCGTCAGCGAGGCTTCGACGCCGCCGATCTCGTCCTCGGCGAGGCGCTGGTACTGCGGATGGACGATCTCCAGGCCGCTGCCGCCCTGGCGCACCTCGCCGTAGCAGCGCAGGCGCGTGCCCGGCGCGAGCTGGGCCATCTGCGCGGCGCGGAAATGGAAGAAGCGCAAGATCAGCGTCGCGCGGCTGCCGTCGCCGATCGCGACGCGCAACTGCGGGCGGTAGCGGAAGCCGCGTTCGACCGCCTCGACGCGGCCCTCGATCAGCGCCGAGGTGCCGGCACGAAGATCGCCGATCGGCGTGACGCGGGTGCGGTCCTCGTAGCGCAGCGGCAGGTGGAACCACAGATGCTGGATACGCGTCAGGCCCAGCCGCTCGAGCGCCTGCGCCAGCGCTGGTCCGACGCCGGGCAGGTCGGTGATCGGCGCGAGGCCGGGATCGGGCGATCCCGGCCGGGGCTTGGCGGCGCTGGCCATCGCGCGCGACCGGCGCGTCTCAGCCGAGCACGAGGATCGCGTCCACTTCGACGTTGGCGCCGCGCGGCAGCGCGCTGACCTGGATCGTCGACCGTGCCGGATACGGTGCGCTGAAGTAGTCCTTCATGACTTCGTTGACGGTCGCGAAGTCGCCGAGGTCGGTCAGATAGATGCCGATGCGGACCAGGCCGGCGAGCGAGCCGCCGGCCGCTTCGCAGACCGCGCGCAGATTGTCGAAGACGCGGCGCGTCTGCGTGGCGATGTCGCCGTCGATCAGCGTGCCGGTGGCCGGATCGAGCGGGATCTGGCCGGACAGATACACGGTGTCGCCGGCGCGCACGGCCTGGGAGTAGGGGCCGATGGCCTGGGGTGCCGCGTCGGTCTGGATGATCGTTCGCATGGTGTTCGTGGTGAGCTGATGGGGGCGCCGCCGGACGGCGGCGTGGCTGCATTATCCCGCAACGCGATCCCGCGACGCGCTCAGACCGGGTGGCGATGGACCGAATTGACGACGCCCAGGCGCCGCACGTGGCGCATCACGTCGGCCAGGTGCTTGCGGTTCTTGACCTCGATCGTGAAGACCAGCATCGCGTTCATCAGATCGCGCTCCTGGTATTCGACGTTCTCGATGTTCGACGCCGAGTCGGCGATCGCGGTGGCCACCTGCGCGAGCACGCCGGGCCGGTTGTGCGCGCTGACGCGCAGCTCGACGCGGTAGTCGCCGGCGACCTCGCGGTCCCAGTCGATCTCGATGCAGCGCTCGGGCGACTTGCGGAACTCGGGCACGTTCGGGCACTCGAGCCGGTGCACGACGACGCCCTTGCCGGCCGACAGATAGCCCATGATCGGATCGCCCGGGACCGGATGGCAGCAGTTGCCGAAGCTCAGCACGCCGCGCTCGGTGCCGGTGATCAGGATCTTCTCGCTGACCGTGTGCGCGGTCATCGCCGGATGGCCCTGCAGCATCAGCAGGCTGCGCGCGACGGTATCGGGCATGCGGTTGCCGAGCGCGATGTCGGCGAGCAGTTCCTCGAGCCGCTTGAAGCGGTTGTCGGCGAGAAAGCGCTCGAGCACCGGCCGGCGCACCAGGTCGAGCGAGGCGCCGAGGCCGTCGAGCGCGCGGTCGAGCATGCGATGCCCGAAGTCGACCGCGTCCTCGTGCTGCAGGCGCTTGAGGTGATGGCGGATCGCGGTACGCGCCTTGCCGGAGACCACCCATTCCAGCCACTGCGGACTCGGCGCCGCCGACGGCGCGGTGATGATCTCCACCGCCTGGCCGCTGACCAGGCGCGTGCGCAGCGGCACCAGGCGCTCGTCGATGCGCGCGGCCACGGCGTGGTCGCCGACGTTGGTGTGCACGGCGTAGGCGAAATCGAGCGCGGTCGCGTTGCGCGGCAGCGCGAGGATGCGGCCCTTGGGCGTGAACAGGTAGACCTCGTCCGGGAACAGGTCGACCTTGACGTTCTCGATGAACTCGATCGACGAGGGGATCACGCGCTGCTCGTCGACCAGGCCCGACAGCCACTCGCGTGCGCGGTTCTGCGCGTTGTTCGACGCGCCCGACTCGTTCTTGTACGCCCAGTGCGCGGCGATGCCGCGCTCGGCGACGCTGTTCATGTCTTCGGTGCGGATCTGGATCTCGATCGGCATGCCGAACGGCCCGAACAGCACGGTGTGCAGCGACTGGTAGCCGTTGGCCTTCGGGATCGCGATGAAATCCTTGAAGCGGCCGTCGAGCGGCTTGTACAGCGCGTGGATCGTGCCGAGCGCGTGATAGCACTCCATGACGCTGTCGACGACGACGCGGAAGCCGAACACGTCCATGACCTGCGCGAACGACTTGGCGTCGTTGCGCATCTTCATGTAGACGCTGTACGGCGACTTGATCCGGCTGACGATGCGGTGCTGGATGCGTTCGGCGCCGAGCCGCGTCTCCAGCTCGGACTCGATCCGCTTCATCGCCTCGCGCCGGTTGCCGGCCGAGGCGCGCACGCGCGCGCCGATGATGCGGTGGCGGTCCGGATACAGCGCACGGAAGCCGAGGTCCTGCAGCTCGGACTTGAACTTGTTCATGCCCAGGCGCTGCGCGATCGGCGCGTAGATGTCGAGCGTCTCGCGCGCGATGCGGCGGCGCGACTCGGGCGCCATCGAGCCGAGCGTGCGCATGTTGTGCAGACGGTCGGCGAGCTTGATCAGGATCACGCGCAGGTCGCGCGCCATCGCCAGCAGCATCTTGCGGAAGCTCTCGGCCGCCGCCTCCTGGCGCGTGCGGAAGCGCACGTTGTCGAGCTTGGTGACGCCGTCGACCAGCTCCGCCACGGTCTCGCCGAACTGCTCGACCAGTTCCTCGCGCGTCAGCGGCGTGTCTTCGAGGGTGTCGTGCAGGATCGCCGCGATGATCGTCTCGGCGTCCATGCCGAGGTCGGCGAGGATCGTCGCCACCGCGACCGGATGGGTGATGTACGGCTCGCCGCTCTTGCGGGTCTGGCCGGCGTGGGCATGGTCGCCGGCGACGTAGGCCAGACGGACGCGCGCGACCTGCTCCGCGGGCAGGTAGGTCGCCAGCCGCTGTTCCAGCGCGACCACGTCCGGCGGCATGGCGCCGGGCGCGGCGGGCGGGATCTTGGCGGCAGCGTCCACGATGGTCGCCCGCTCGTTTCAGCGCATGGCGCTACACGGCGGGCGTCGGCTCACAGGTCGTCTCCGCCCTTGGACAGGTCGTCGTCGACCTCGGCGGCGGCCCATTCGAGCGCCTCGCGCTCGGCCTTTTCGCGTGCCAGACGGTCGATCTCGTCGATCATCGGCTGGTCGACCTTGCGTTCGGCGATCTCGCGCAGCGCGACGACGGTGGGCTTGTCGTTGTTGCTGTCGACGACGCTGTCGGCGCCCTTGGCCAGCTGACGGGCGCGTTTGGTCGCCATCAGCACGAGTTCGAAGCGGTTGTCGACCACTTCGAGGCAATCTTCAACGGTGATACGGGCCATCGTTTATCCTCGACATCAAAACTGGCGCCAATTCATGGCGTTATCTGGCCGCATTGTAGCGGTCGCCGATTGTGCGGTGCAAACATGGCGCGCGCAGCGCCGGCAGGACGATCCCGGCGCCGCGTACGGCTGCCCGGCGGCCGGGACGCTTGATAGTGCCGGGCTCCGTACCCATGCTGCCGCATGGGCGACTGCCCGGGGCGGCGCAGCCGGCCTCCCCGTGCAGTCGCCAATTGTTAGGGAACCGTGCAGTATTTCGTGTACCTTGCTCCGCCCCGCCGCGCCCTGGGCGGGCCGGGGGAACCGTTCGGCGCGCCGTCGCGCCAGGGAAGCCGTCATCTCATGTCGAAAAACCCGCTCCGGAACAGCCTGCGCATCGTCGCCGCAGCCCTGATCATCACGCTGCTGTCCGCCTGCACGATCGCGCCACCGCGCACCGACGATCCGTACGAGCGGTTCAACCGGAAGATGTACAAGTTCAACGATACCGTCGACCGGGTCGCGATCCGGCCGGTGGCGGTCGGCTATCGCAAGATCACGACGCCGAACATGCGCCGGGTGGTCAGCAACTTCTTCGCCAACATCAAGATGCCGATCACGATCGCCAACGACCTGCTGCAGGGCAAGCCCGGGCAGGCCGGGCGCAACACCGGCCGTTTCGTGATCAATACGACACTCGGCTTCCTCGGCCTGTTCGATCCGGCCAGCGAGATGAACCTGCCGCCGGACTCCAACGATTTCGGCGTGACGCTGGCCAAGTGGGGCGTGCCGGACGGCCCGTACCTGGTGCTGCCGCTGCTCGGTCCGACCACCGGCCGCGACGTCTGGCGCACCCCGGTGGACAGCTACTACTTCGATCCGGTGTCCTGGTACGCGCGCGAGCACGATCTGAAGCACAACGCCCAGTACCTGCCGCAGTTCCTGTATCTGGTCACGCTGCGTTCGTCGGCGATCGACGCCGAGGGCCTGCTCGAAGGCGTCTACGACCCGTACGTGTTCTTCCGCGACGCCTATCGCCAGCGCCGCCTCTACGAGATCTACGACGGACAGCCGCCGGTCGAGATCATCGAACGGCTGCAGGGCACCGACGACGTCGACATCGATCAACTGCTCGAGGAGCAGCAGCAGTACGAGCAAGGCAAGGGCGGCTGAGGCTGCGCACGCCGCGGCACGCGCGGCCGCTTACTGGTCGCTCTCGAAGCGGTTGGCCTCGCGGTTCTTGCGGACCTGGGCCGGATTCCAGATCCGGCCGTTCATCGCGATGTAGATGCCGTCCGGCAGCGTCTGCACGGCGCCGACCGCGCAGCCGATGTTGAATACGGCGTCGGACCGGTTGAACAGCGCCGGGTTCAGCGCGCCGGTCAGCACCACCACCTTGCCGGCGAGCCCGGCCAGCGCGCGCGCGGTGTCGACCATCGTGTCGGTGCCGTGCGTGACCAGGACGTGCCGGTGCGGCTGCGTCTCGATCGCCTGGCGGATCGCCGCCCGGTCGGCCGCGTCCATGTGCAGGCTGTCCTTGCGCATCAGCGATTGCACGTCGAACGTGAAGCTCACGCCGAGCGAGGTCAGGATCTGGCCGATCTGCGGCTCGCCGATCTGGAACGTGGACTTGTCGTCGAAGTAGATCTTGTCGATCGTGCCGCCGGTGGTGAGGATCGTCAGATGCTGCATGTGCGGAGGGCCAGCCGAGGGAGCCGCGGATTGTAGCGCCGGCGCGCCGCTGCGCGCGCCGGCGCATTCGCGTCAGGCGGCGCGCGCGGGCAGCGCGGCGACCGCCTCGCGTGCGGTGGCGAGGGCCTGCGTGCGGTGTCCCTCGTCCAGGTTGAGGCCTTCGGCGCGGATCACCTCGACGTCGGTGATGCCGATGAAGCCGAGCACCTTGCGCAGGTACGGCTCCTGGAAGTCGAGCGCGGCGGCCGCGCCCGTCGCATACAGTCCGCCGCGCGTCGACGCGATCACGACGCGCTTGCCGCCGGCCAGCCCGACCGGTCCGCCCGCCTCGTAGCGGAACGTGCGTCCGGCCACGCAGATGCGGTCGATCCAGGCCTTGAGCTGCGAGGGAATGCCGAAGTTGTACATCGGCGCGCCGAGCACGACGACGTCGGCGGCCAGGAACTCCTCGAGCACCGTGTCGGCGGCCGTTTCGGGCGACCAGTCGCCGAGCGGCGCGGCGGCGAGATCGCGATAGGTGACGTGCAGGTCCGGATCGCGGCCGGCGAAGGCCGCGACGATCGCGGCGGTCAGTTCGCGCGAGACCGAGCGGGAGCCCAGGGCGCTGGAATCGATATGAAGCAGGTTCATGACAGGCCTCGAAGAGTGCCGGTGAGTCGGCATCTCGTAGCTTGGGCATGGACGATGATCGTCAAAGAGCGCAATATCGACATGCATCGTTTCCATAGAGAAACAATCATGCGACACGACGGTCTGGCTGACCTCAACGATCTGCGCTTCTTCGCCGCCGTGGTCGAGCACGGCGGATTTTCGGCCGCCGCGCGCGTGCTCGGCGTGCCCAAGTCGCGCCTCAGCAAGCGCGTCGCGCTGCTCGAGCAGCGGCTCGGCGTGCGCCTGCTGCAGCGGACCACGCGGCGGCTCGCGCTGACCGAGGTCGGCGAGCGTTTCCACGGCCATTGCCGGGCGATGCTCGAGCAGGCGCAGGCGGCCCAGGACGCGGTCGACACACTGCGCGCCGAGCCGAGCGGCACGGTGCGGCTGAGCTGTCCGGTGACGTTGGCGCAGACCCTGCTCGCCGCGGTGCTGCCGGCGTTCCTGGAACGCCACCCGAAGATCGCGCTGCGCCTGATCGCGACCAACCGGCGCGTCGACGTGATCGGCGAGGGCATCGACGTCGCGTTGCGCGTGCGCGAGCGCGACGACGCCGAGCCGAGCCTGGTGGCGCGGACGATCGGTCCGGCCCGCGCGGTATTGGTCGCCAGCCCGGGATTCCTGGATCGGCACGGCCGCCCGCAGACGCCGCGCGATCTGGCCGGCTATCCGCTGCTGTCGCCGCACGAGAACGAGAGCGTGCAGCGCCTGCGGCTGCTCGATGCGGACGGTGCGGCGGTCGAGGTGGCGATGGACGCGCGGCTGGTCTGCGGCGACTTCGTCGTCCTGCACGAGGCGGCACGGCGTGGTCTCGGCGTCGCGCTGCTGCCGGACTTCGTCTGCGCGGCGGCACTGGCCCACGGCGAACTCGAGGCGCTGCTGCCGGCATGGGGCGCGCCGCAGGGCATCATCCACTTCGTCTACGCGAGCCGGCGCGGCCTGTTGCCGGGCGTGCGGGCATTGATCGACTACCTCGCCCAGACGCTGCCGGCCCAGGCGCGCGCATTGCCGGAGCGCTGCATCGAAGCGGGCGCGCCGGCCGTGTCGCCGGTTACGGCGGCGCCGAACGGCGCGCGCGCCGCTTCGCGCTGATCGCGCTCCAGCCGAGCGCGCCGATCAGGCCGAGGCACAGCGCGACCTGCAGCAGAGCCGGCACACGCGTGGCCGGCACCGCGTAGGCGGCGACGATGCCATGGCCGAAGTAGAACAGGCTGACGATGCCGATCCAGGTCAGCATCCGTCCGTAGCCCGAACGCAGCGCGAGCAGCGGCAGCAGCAGCGGAACCAGCATGAGGCCCAGCGCGAGCAGGCCCTGGCCGTTGGCCGGCGGTGCCAGCCACAGATACCAGGCCGGCTGCAGCGCGATCAGGCCGATCCAGGCGAAGAGGCCGAGACGGGTCGCCCTCATGCGCCGCGCGCCAGGCGTGCCGCGACGTCGGCGACGCGCCGCCCGAGCGCGCGCGCGAGCTCGCGCTCATCCTCGCTGAGCGCGTGGGCGCCATCGGCGCCGCCGACGTGACTGGCACCGTACGGCGATCCGCCGCTGACGGTGCGGTTCAGCGCGGGCTCGGTGTACGGCAGGCCGACGATCAGCATGCCGTGATGCAGCAGCGGCAGCATCATCGACAGCAGCGTGGTCTCCTGTCCGCCATGCATCGTATTGGTCGCGGTGAACGCGGCGGCCGGCTTGCCGGCCAGCGTGCCGGAGGCCCATTCCGCGCCGGTGGTATCGAGGAAATGCTTGAGCGGCGCGGCCATGTTGCCGAAGCGGGTCGGGCTGCCGAGGATCAGTCCGGCGCAGTCGCGCAGGTCCTCTCGCGTGACGTAGGGCGCGCCCTCGTCGGGCACCGGCGGCTCGGCCGCCGTCGTCACCGGCGCGACCGGCGGCACGCTGCGCAGGCGCGCCTGCATGCCGGCGACCTCGGCGACGCCGCGCGCGACCAGGCGCGCCAGCTGGGCGACCTTGCCGGTGCGGCTGTAATGAAGAACCAGGATTTCGCTCATCGGGCTTTCCGTCGTACGCTCCCCTTCATGATTCGCGCGATGCCCCGATTTGTCACGCAGCGCTACGACCGCGAGCGCGTCTCGGCGTTCCTGCGCTTCACGCTGACGCGCTTTCTCGAGGACCGCTGCACCCAGGCAGCCGGCGCGCTGGCCTATACCAGCGTGTTCGCGCTGGTGCCGCTGACCGCGGCGGTCCTCGGCATCCTCGCCGCGTTTCCGGTGTTCGGCGAATGGCGCAGCCAGCTCACGGCCTTCATCTTCAGCAACTTCGTGCCGGCGGCCGGCGACACCGTGCAGGAGTACCTCACCCAGTTCGCCGAAAACGCCAGCAAGGCCACCGCGATCGGCGTGCTGGTGCTCTTGTTCAGCGCGGTCGCGCTGATGATGAGCATCGAGGACGCGTTCAACCGGATCTGGCGCGTCCAGGCCGGACGGCGCCCGGTGTCGCGCTTCGTGATCTACTGGACCGCGCTGACGCTCGGCCCGCTGCTGCTGGTCGCGGCGCTGGCGATCAGCTCGTATCTGTTCGCGCTGCCGTTCATCGACGTGGCCGAGGCGCAGTTCTCGATCCGAGCGCGCGTGCTCGGCCTGCTGCCGTTCCTGATCGTCTGGACCGCCCTGGTCGCGGCCTTCGTCGTGATCCCGAACCGCGAAGTGCGCTTCCGGCACGCGCTGATCGGGGCGCTGATCGCTGCGGTGCTGTTCGATCTGGCCAAGCGCGGCTTCGCGTACTACGTGACCGATCTGGCCAGCTACCAGAAGGTCTACGGTGCGCTGGCGATGGTGCCGATCTTCTTCTTCTGGATCTATCTGTCCTGGCTGATCGTGCTGTTCGGCGCGTCGATCACCGCGTCGCTGAGCGCGTTCGACTACCGGCCGCCGTCGCAGCGCCTGCCCGAAGGCCACGCGTTCGCGGGACTGCTGCGCGTCGTGGGCCATCTGGCGCAGGCGCAGCACGCCGGGCATGGCCTGACCACGCGCGCGCTGCGCGAGCGCGAGGCCTTCCTGACCGACGATCTGCTGCAGCGCTATCTGAAGGACCTGCAGCACATCAACATGGTGCGGCGGACCGAGATCGGCGAATGGGTGCTGACGCGCAGCCTCGACGGCCTCAGCGTCCGCGACCTCTACGAGGCCGGCGACTACCGCCTGCCGCCGGTGGGCCTGGCCTCCGACTTCACCTGGCCGGCGCAGGATCTCGTGCAGCGCTCCACGCGCGATCTCGCGCGCGAGCTGGCCGTGCCGCTGAGCCGCATCTTTCCGTCTCCGGCGCCGGCCGCGGCGCCCGCTTCCGAGGAATCCAGATGAAACACCTGATCGTTTCGCTGCTGCTGGCCGCCCTGGCGAGCGGCCCGGTTGCGGCCGCTGCGCCCGCGGGCGACGCCGCCGCCCCCGGCGCGCGGCCGACCCTGGCCGTCACCACGCTCGACGGCAAGCCCTGGTCGCTGGCCGATCAGCGCGGCAAGTGGGTCATCGTCAACTACTGGGCGACCTGGTGCGCGCCGTGCATCAAGGAGATGCCGGAGTTCTCGGCCTTCGTCGCCGAGCGCGACGACGTCGTCGCGATCGGCCTGGAGATCGGCGACGAGGAGCGTGCCGAGGTCGACGCGTTCCTCGCCAAGCGCCCGGTGGTCTATCCGATCGCGCAGGTGCCGATGAGCGACCCGCCGGCCGATTTCGGCGCGCCGCGCGGCCTGCCGACGACGTATCTGATCGCGCCGGACGGTACGGTCGCCAAAAAGTTCATGGGGCCGGTGACGCGGCGCGATCTGGAGCAGGTCATCGCCGGCCATCGCGCCGGCTGACGCCGTGCCGCTACGTCGCTACCGCGTGACCGGTCGCGTCCAGAGCGTGTCGTTCCGCGCCTCGACGCGCGATCGTGCGCTCGCGCTCGGCATCGCCGGTCATGCCCGCAATCTCGCCGACGGCAGTGTCGAGGTGCTCGCCAGCGGCAGCAGCGAGGCGCTGGCCGCGCTCGAGGTGTGGCTGCGGCGGGGGCCGCCGGCGGCGCGCGTCGATGCGCTGCACGCCGAGGACATCGATGCCGATGCGGCAGCGCCGACCCCGGCCGGTTTCGGCGTGCGCTGACCGGCGCGACTCAGCAGGTATCGGGCACCCAGAGGCTGCCGTCGGCCGGTACGTCGAGCGCCGGCTTGCGCGCAAGCTTCGGCAGCTTCAACGGCTTGTCCGGCCCGAGGCGCTCGGGCAGGCGGTGGACCAGGTGGTGGATCAGGTTGAGCCGGCCGCGCCGCTGATCGTTGAAGTCGACCAGCGCCCACGGCGCGTTCGGGCGGTGCGTGGCCTGCAGCATCGCGTCGCGGGCCTTGCCGTACTCGGCGTAGCGCTTGCGTGCTTCCAGGTCCACCGGCGACAGCTTCCAGCGCTTGCGCGGGTCGTCGGCACGCTCGGCGAAGCGCTCCTCCTGCTGTGCCTGGTCGACCGTCAGCCAGTACTTGAGCAGGATGATGCCGTCGGCGGTCAGCAGCGCCTCGAAGGCCGGGCAGGCGCTCAGGAAGCGTTGGTACTGGTCCGGGCTGCAGTAGCCCATGACGTGTTCGACGCCGGCGCGGTTGTACCAGCTGCGGTCGAACAGCACGAGTTCGCCGGCGGCCGGCAGGTGCGCGACGTAGCGCTGGAAGTACCACTGGCCGGCCTCGCGCTCGCTCGGTTTGGGCAGCGAGACGGTGCGCACGTAGCGGTTGTTGAGCGGCGCTTCGATCGCCTTGACGACGCCGCCCTTGCCGGCGGCGTCGCGACCCTCCAGCACGACGATCACGCGCTGGCCGGTGCCGATGATCCAGTGCTGCAGATCGACCAGCTCGTCGTAGAGGTGCTCGAGACGTTCCTCGTATCGCTTCTTCTTCATGACTGCGTCCTCAGCGCTCGCGCAGCCGCGGAATCAGGCCGGGCAGGTTGCACGGGCGCGTGCGTGCATCGAGCTGGTCGCGCAGCAGCTTGTCCCAGGCCAGCCGGCAGGCCGAGGTCGAACCCGGCAGGCAGAACACGAAGGTGTCGTTGGACAGGCCGGCGAACGCGCGCGACTGCATCGTCGCGGTGCCGATGTCCTCGTAGCTCAGCGCGCGGAAGGTCTCGCCGAAGCCGGGCATCTCCTTGTCGAGCAGCGGCCGTATCGCCTCGGGCGTCGAGTCACGGCCGGTGAAGCCGGTGCCGCCGGTGACGATGACGCCGTTGACGCCGGGTTCGGCGATCCAGCCGGCGACGATCGCGCGGATCAGATAGCGGTCGTCGCGGCAGATGCGGCGCTCGTGCAGGCGATGGCCGGCCTGGCCGAGCGACAGGACCAGGAAATCGCCGGAGGTGTCCTGATCGGGCGTGCGCGTGTCCGATACGGTCAATACGCACAGATCCAGCGGGATGAAATCGGCTTGCGCGGTCATGACGCGGACGCCTCCTGGCGAAGCGTGGACGTCGCGTCGCCGGGCGGCGTCAGGTCGGTCAGCACGCGGACGAAATCGTCGGCGAAGGCATCCATGTCGAACAGGCCGCTGGACTCGCGCCGATGCGCGAGCTCGGTGTGCAGCGCGGCGCGTGCAGCCGGATCGGATGCGATCGCGACTGCCTTGCGCACGAAGTCGGCCTCGTCGGCAGCGATCAGGTCGGTCAGGCCCAGGTGCGTGTTGAGACTGGCCGCGACGCGCGAGGCGAACGTGTCGCCGGGCAGGGTCAGCACCGGGCAGCCGGCCCAGATCGCGTCCGAGGCGGTGGTGTGCGCGTTGTACGGGGCGGTGTCGAGGAACAGGTCGACGTGGCCGAAGCGCGTCAGATAATCGGCATGCGGCAGCCGCGGCAGGAAGATCAGCCGCGCCGGGTCGACGCCGCCGGCGCGGGCCGCTTCGCGCAGCCGCGCATCGGCCAAGCCCGGACCCGACAGCAGCCAGAGCACCGCATCGGGCACGTCGCGCAGCACAGTCAGCATGCGCGCGAAGCTCGCCGGGTTGAGCTTGTAGCCGTTGTTGAAGCAGGCCAGCACGACGTCCGTCTCGGGCAGGCCGCAGGCGGCGCGGTCGGGCGGGGCGGCGACACGGCGCGCCGTGTCGGACGGCTGGAAGCAGCGCGGCAGATAGGCCACGCGCTCGGAGAACGAGGCCTGCGCCGCCTCGGGCACGACCACCGCATCGGCGATGACGTAGTCGATCCACGGCGCGCCCGAGGTGCCCGGATAGGCCAGCCAGCCGATCTGCACCGGCGCCGGCCGCAGCGCCAGCGCCTCGCCGCTGCCACCCTCGCCCCAGCCGCGCAGGTCGACCAGCCGGTCCAGTCCGGCGGCGGCGATCGTCTGCGCAAGCGCATCGGGCGTCGCGCCGGCCACGTCGTGCCAGCGATGCGCCGCGGCGCGCAGACGCCGGCGGATCGGGCCGTCTCCGCCACCGGTCGCGAACAGGTGCACCTCGATCGGCCGGCTGGCCAGCGCCTCGAACAGCGCCACCGTCAGCAGACCGGTCGGGTGCTCGCCGAAACCGTTCGAGACGAAGCCGACGCGCAGCGGCGTGTTCGGCGCCGAGCGTTCCGGTCGCTCGAGGTAGGCGCGGCGGACGCCGACCTCGGCCTCGACGCCATCGGCAAAGCGGCGCGCGCAGCGCAGCTGCAGGTCGGCTCCGGCGTCCTCGGCGAGGAATGCGAACGGCGTGATGCCGTCGGCGCCGTCGCGCACGCCCTGGACCAGACGCGCCGACAGCCGGTCCAGATCGTCCCAGTCGCACAGGCGGCGCTTGGCGAAGACCCACTGGCTGAGCGCCGGATACAGCTGCGGATCGCGCGCGACCGCCTCGCCGTACGCCGCGGCGGCGTCCTCGAGTTCGCCGAGCGCATCGAGCGCCAGTCCGCGCTGATAGGCCGGCGCGGCCGCCTCGGGCGCAAGCTTCTGCGCGTGCGCGTAGACCGTCGCGGCTTCGCGGTGGCGGCCCTGACCGATCAGCACGTCGCCGTAGAGCAGGTAGGCGGCGAGGTTGCGGCTGTCGACACTGATCGCGTCGCGGATGCAGGCCTCGGCCTCGGCATGATGGCCCAGCTTGAGTTCGGCGGCGGCCAGGTTGATCAGGATCGACGGATGGCGCGGCGCGCCGTAGGTAGCCGTCGCGAACGATCGCTGCGCCTCGACATAGCGGCCGGCCGCCATCAATGCATTGCCGAGCGTCATCAGCACCGCGGCGTGTCCGGGATTCTGGCGCAGCACCACGCGCAGGCCCTCGATCGCCTCGTCGAGGCGGCCGGCCGCGATGCGCACGCTGCCGAGATTGCATTGAGCCGCGACTGACGCGGGCGCACGCTCGACCGCATATTCGAGCGCGGCCAGCGCCTCGCCGGGCCGCCCCAGCTGCAGCAGCGCAATGCCGTGCAGGCGCGCGGCTTCGGCCGAGTCGGGCTGGGCGGCGCGCAGGGCCGCGGCCTGCGCTTCGGCGCCGGCGGCGTCGCCGGCCTCGAGCCGGTCGGCGATCGCGGACAGGGGATCGTTCGTGACGGGGGAGAAGGAGGCGTTCATCGCGCCACGCTAAACCACCCCGGTCCGCGACGCCAGCCTCGCCATCGATCGCGCCGCGCACCCGCGTCCGCGCATGCCATGGCGCACGCCGCGGTGCGGGCTCAGGCCGATGCGGACAACTGCTGCAGCTGATCGGCCTGGTCCTCGCGGGTCAGCGTGTCGATCAGCTCGTCGAGGTCGCCGGCGACGATCTCGGGCAGGCGGTACAGGGTCAGGTTGACGCGATGGTCGGTGACGCGGCCCTGCGGGAAGTTGTAGGTGCGGATGCGCTGGCTGCGGTCGCCCGAGCCGACCTGCAGGCGGCGCGACTCGGCCTGCGCGGCGTTCTGGCGTGCGCGCTCCTCGTCGAGCAGGCGTGCCTTCAGCAGCGACAGCGCGCGGGCGCGGTTCTTGTGCTGGCTGCGCTCGTCCTGGCATTCCACGACGATGCCGGTTGGCAGGTGGGTCATGCGGATCGCCGAATCGGTCTTGTTGACGTGCTGGCCGCCGGCGCCGGAGGCGCGGAACGTGTCGACCTTCAGATCGGCCTCGCGGATCTCGACCTCGTCGATGTCGTCGAGCTCGGGCAGGATCGCCACGGTCGCGGCGGAGGTGTGGATGCGGCCCTGCGCCTCGGTCTCCGGCACGCGCTGCACGCGATGCGTGCCGGACTCGTACTTGAGCCGCGAATAGGCGCCCTGGCCCTCGATGCGCGCGATGACTTCCTTGTAGCCGCCGTGCTCGCCCGGGCTCGCCGAGAGCACTTCGACGTGCCAGCGGCGGCTCTCGGCGTAGCGCGCGTACATGCGCAGCAGATCGCCGGCGAAGATCGCCGCCTCGTCGCCGCCGGTGCCGGCGCGGACCTCGAGGAACAGGTTGGCCTCGTCGCGCGGATCCTTCGGGATCAGGTGCAGGTTGAGCTCGGCGTCGAGTTCGGTGCGGCGGCGTTCGAGTTCGGCGATCTCCTCGCCGGCCAGCTCGCGCAGCTCCGGATCGTGCAGCATGCCCTGCGCGGCGGTGATCGCCCGGTCGGTACGATCGTAGTCGGCGAGGCCGGCGGCCAGCGGCGCCAGCTGTGCGTGCTCGCGCGAGACCTCGCGCAGGCGCCGGGCGTCGGCCAGCACCTCGGGCGACGCGAGCAGATGTTCGAGTTCCTGGTGGCGTTCGGCGAGCTGTTCGAGCTTGCGGCGGATCGAAGGCGTCATTCGCTGGGATCGGAAGGGGCGTCGAACAGGCGCTCGGCCGCGCTCAGCAGGTCGACGTCGCCGCGCAGGGCGGCGTTGCGCAGGTTCGCGCTGGGCGCATGCAGCAGCTTGTTGGTCAGGGTATGGGCCAGGAATGCCAGCGCCTCGTCGGGCGAGCGGCCGCGCGCCAGCAGCGCGCGCGCCTTGTCGAGCACTTCGTCGCGATGGCTCTCGGCGCTGCGGCGCAGCTCGCCGACCGGATTACGCAGTTCCAGCGCGCGCCACCAGCCCATGAAGTGCTCGACCTGCAGCTCGATCAGCGCCTCGGCCTCCTTGGCCGCGGCCTGGCGGCTGCGCAGGCTCTCGTCGATGACCAGGCGCAGGTCGTCGATCGTGTAGAGGAACACGTCCTCCAGTTCGGCGACGTCGGCGGCGATGTCGCGCGGCACGGCGATGTCGACCAGGAACATCGGCCGGTGCCGGCGCGAGGCCAGCGCGGCGGCGACCTTGGCGCGGTCGAGGATCGGCTCGCGCGCGGCGGTGGAGCTGATCACGATGTCGGCCTCGGGCAGGTGGCGCGCAATGTCCTCGAGCGAGATCGCGTAGCCGCCGACGCTGGTCGCCAGCGCCTGCGCGGTCTCGAGCGTGCGATTGGCGACGATCGTGCGCCGTACCTTCGATTCGGCCAGGTGGCGCGCGGCCAGCTCGATCGTCTCGCCGGCGCCGATCAGCAGCACGCAGGCCTTGGACAGGTCGGCGAACAGGCGCTCGACCATGCGCACCGCCGTGTACGCGACCGAGACCGGATGGGCGCCGATGCGCGTGTCGCTGCGCACGCGCTTGGCGACCGCGAACGTGTTCTGGAACAGCCGGTCCAGCGGAGCCTTGAGCGTCTGCGAGCTGCGCGCGATCTGATAGGCGTCCTTGACCTGACCGAGGATCTGCGGCTCGCCGAGCACCAGCGATTCCAGGCCGGTAGCGACGCGGAAGATGTGCCGCACCGCCTCGGCATCGTCGTGGCGGTACAGGAATTCGTCGAGCTTGCGGCCGGCCATGCGATGGTGCTGGTGCAGCCATTCGCCGGGCTGTCCTTCTGCACCCGGCTCGACGGTGCAATACAGCTCGGTCCGGTTGCACGTCGACAGGATCGCGGCCTCACGCACGCCCGGCAGCGCCGACAGATCGGCCAGCGCCTCGGGCGTGGCGTCCGGCGCGAACGCGACGCGCTCGCGCAGCGAGACCGGCGCGGTCAGATGGTTCAGGCCGAGCGCGATCAGCGCCATCGCGAAGCCGGGGCTGGTCGGGGCTGCGGCATCGCCGCGGCGGCCGTGCGGAAGGACCGGTGGCTGTCGACCGTCACCCGGATCGCGACCGCGATCAGCCGGAGCACGGCTGCGGACAGCGGCGCAAGCGCCATCTGGCTCAAACGCAGCGAGCCCGGCCCGGCCGTCACGGCCGCCGGAAGCAGCAGACGGTTGCCGGCCCGGCGATGCAGTACCGCGGGGTCTTCCATGCGTGCGTAGCCCACCGTATTGAGGATGCGGACCGCTCCGGCGAAACGCACGGCCGGCGTGGCCGCCAGCCGCGGCAGCGCCAGGACGAAATGAACCGCAGCGAGGAAATCCACTTGCACTATCCGCTAACGATGACAGATGCGGCAATCAGCTAAGCTAGGTCCGGCGAGCCCGCATGTTCGTCCGACCTGGCGCCGTCCACGCATGTCCGCTGGGGATGCTGCGAGTGGCGAGTCCTGCTGCGACCGGCGGGAATTGTGCGGGCGCCGCGCTGTCACTTCAAGCCGCTATTCCAGTTCCGACAAGGCCTTGCATGCGATTCTCATTCCGTCCGTTGCGCGTCCTCGTCGCCGTGAGTCGGGGCTGGCGGCCGCTCGCCGCGGCCGTGCTCGCACTGCTGCCGGTGGCGTGTGCGACGGTGCCGCAGGCTTCGCGCACGCCGTCGCCCGCAGGGCCGCCGGTGTCGGTGACGGCGGTCGCGCCGGCCGACGATCTGCTGCTGAAGCTGATCGCCGGCCAGTTCGCCGCGCAGGACGGCGATCTGGCGACCGCCGCGGCGCGCTTCGCCGAGGCCGTGCAGCTGTCGTCCGATCCGGCCGTCGCCGAACAGGCGACCCAGCTGGCGCTGGCGGCGCGCGACTGGGGCCGGGCGCGCTCGGCGCTGCTGCGTTGGCGCCAGCTCGCACCGGCGGCAGCCGGTCCGCTGCAGGCCGAAGCCTGGATCGCGCTCGGCGAGGGCGATACCGAAGCGGCCACCGCGCATCTGCTCGCCTTGCTCGGCAGCGGCGACGAGCAGGCCTGGCGGATGGTCGCCCAGACCCTGCTGGCCGCGAGCGACAAGGCCGAAGCGGCGCGCGTATTGGCCGGTCTGGCCTCGCCGGAACGGCTCGGCAGTCGCGAGACCGCCTGGCTCGCGGTCAGCCAGCTGGCCTTCAAGCTCGAGGATCGTGCGCTGGCCGACCGGCTCGCCGACGAGGCCGTCGAGCGCTTCCACAGCGCCGACGCCTACGGCTGGAAGGCGCGGCTGGCGCTCGAGCGCGGCGATCGCGAACGCGCCCGCGCGGTGTTCGCCGAAGGCGTCCGGCGCAGTCCCGCCGACACGCGCCTGCGCGGCGGCTACGCGGCCCTGCTCGCCGAGACCGGCGACAACGCCGGCGCCGCGCGCGTGCTTGCGGCCGGTCCGCAGGACGACACGATCTTCGCGGCGCGCGCGGCCTATGCGGCGCGTGCCGACGACAAGAAGACCCTGGCCGCGCTGTATCGCGAGGTGCAGGCCGACAAGGCGCCGCGCGGCGGCCTGCGGCTGTACCTGCTCGGCCAGCTCGCCGAGCTCTCCGGCAAGCCCGCCGAGGCGCGCGACTGGTATCGCGAGGTGCCGCGCGAGGACGAGCGCTGGTTCGACGCGCAGACCCGCCAGGCGATTCTGCTCGACGAGGCCGGACGCACCGACGAGGCGGTGACGCGCCTGCGCGCGCTCGAGCCGAACGTCGCCGACGACACCGAACAGCTCGGCAGCGTGTTCCTGATCGAGGCCGACCTGCTCAAGCGGCGCGACCGCAAGACCGAGGCACTGGCTACCTACCAGCGCGGGCTCAACAGCCTGCCCGACGACGGCCGGCTGCTGTACGCGCGGGCGATGCTGGCGATCGAACTGGAGGACGTCGCCGCGGCCGAGGCCGATCTGCGCCGCATGATCGCGCTCGATCCGGACGATCCGACCGCGCTCAATGCGCTCGGCTACACGCTGGCCGACATGACCGACCGCTGGGCCGAGGCGCTCGCGCTGATCGAGCAGGCGATCGCGCTGAAGCCCGACGAGGCGACGATCATCGACAGCCTGGGCTGGGTGCAGTACCGGCTCGGCCGGCTCGACGAGGCGGTGGCGACGCTGCGCCGCGCCTACGAGAGGCTGCCCGATCCGGAGATCGCCGCACACCTGGGCGAAGTGCTGTGGGTCAGCGGCCAGCGCGAGGAAGCGCGGCGCGTCTGGAGCGAGGCGCGGCGCGCCGATCCGGACAACTCGACGCTGGCCGAGACGATCCGGCGGCTCGATTCGTGAGCGCTTTGATGCGGTGGCGGCGCGCCGGGCTGTCGGTGCTGGTGCTGCTGGCGACCGGCTGCGTCAGCACCGGCATCCGGCCCGACGCAGCCCGCCTGGCCGTCCAGGCCGAGCGTGAGGCCGCGCTGTCGCCGGAGCGCGACTGGGCACTGACCGCGCGGCTCGGCGTCTCCGACGGCCGCGACAGCGGCAGCGGTACGCTGAACTGGACCCAGCAGGGCGGCGCGTACCGGTTCCGGGTGCATGCGCCGGTGACCGGCAAGACCTGGGAACTGCGCGGCGAGGAGGGCCATGCCGAGCTCTCCGGCCTGCGCGCCGAGGTTCTGCACGGCGACAGCGCCGAGACGCTGCTGCAAGAGGCGCTCGGCTGGCGCGTGCCGGTCGCGCAGTTGGTCGACTGGGTGCGCGCGCTGCGGGCGAGCCCGGCCGCACAGATCAGCTTCCGCGACGACGGCCTGCCGCAGGAGATCCGCGAGGCCGGCTGGACCGTGCGCTATCTGGACTACGACCAGGCCGATCCGCCGATGCCGCGCAAGCTGTTCGCCGAGCAGGGCGACTACCGCGTCCGCCTGGCGATCCAGCGCTGGCAGCAGCCGTAGCGATGGACGCCGACGCGTTCGCCGGCGAGGGCTGGTCGATCTGGCCGGCGCCGGCCAAGCTCAACCTGTTCCTGCACGTCACCGGCCGCCGCCCCGACGGCTACCACACGCTGC